>JAGVAD010000039.1 GCA_020060465.1 Anaerolineales bacterium | reverse complement strand
TCGTGGCACCAGATAACCATCCGACGTCTGTGCTGGAACTCCCTGAGTCTACTCATTTTCATCCGCCGACGGTGAGCTTTCGCTCATCTATAACTCCTTCAGGTTTAGCTATAAATTATTTCACCGCGTGCAGATCTGGACGGTGAAAGATCAGATCTTTGTGTTGTAGTAGGGCGCGATAGCCGCGGTCAAAATCGCCGGTGCATATCGCTTCCACCATTTCCTGATGGTAAGCCCAAACTTGTTGCAAATAGCGGTAATCGGCATATAAATTCAAACCAACCGCCTCATAAGCTTCCCAATAGGCTTCCAGCAAGCCAAGGACAAATGGGTTCTTCAGCCGTGTGTAGATGCGCAGATGCAATTGACGATGCTCTTCATGCGGAATCTGAATCGGCTGACCGTTCAGCTTCTCCCAGGCGCGGTTCACCAGGCTCATCAGGCGCTGATGATCTTCGGACGTCAACAGTTGAGTCGCCTCGTTCCAATAGGCAGCCTCGATATGATTGCGCAGATCGGAAAATTCCATAAAATGGGATTGATCAACCGCAATTGCATAAGAAAGGCTCTGGCGAACGGCGGGCAGAAAAGAGTAAGGCAGGCGGCGGATGCCCGTGCGCGGTCTTACTTCGACCAGGCCGATGGCTTTGGCCACCTCAACCTGCTCGCGCAGCAGGGCGACGCTGACGCCCAATTCTTTGCTGACATCATTCAAAGATGGCAGACGATCTGTAGCAGGGGTTTCTCCATTCGTCGCTTGATCCAGCGAAGAATGCTGCGCCAGATATTGTAAAAAGATCGAGGAGAGCTGATTTTGGGGCATATCAAACACTCAATTAATCTGATAAATCAGATGTTTGATCCCATTCTATCACACGCCAGGAGAAATGTCAACAACGCGCCGAGAAACACGGCGCGTTGACTTGAGAAAGAGCAACCTTATTGTCTTAAGGCGAAATCGCTCAGTTGCTATGGCGTTCAAGCAGAGTTGGCAGTTCACGCAAGGCGCGCGCCAGTCGCGTACCAGCCCAGGTGATCAGACTACCCTCCACCAGGTGGATCCTGTTCTCACGGGCAGCCGGCGTGGCATCGAAGAGGCGCGCCATTTGCTCAACATCCTGTTGTGTAAATGGGTACGGCTCATCCGGCAGGAGGATGACCTCGGGTTGGGCAGAGAGAATCTCGTCCAATGTCACGCGAGGATAACGCAGGTCGCGCCCAGGGGCGGGCTGCGCGGGGGCGAGACCTAAATCGGCTGCCAGGGGGTAACGGCGCTGGCGCTCAGCAAAGACGTTCACCCCGCCGCTGATCTCCAACAAATCGTGACAATAGGTTTGTTGATTGAATGTCATCCACCAAAGCTGACCGCTTTGGGTGGTATCCTGCCAGATTGGGCAAAAGTAGCGCATGCCACGGCTTCCCTGAGCAGCCGAAATCGCCCAATCCAGGGTCAAATCCAACATCTGGACGCGTAGATCGGCGGTTGTACTGCGAAAGAGCGCCGCCAGGGTATGCAGCATTTCCAACGTTTCGCGCACCGTCAAGGGCAGCGTCACCCAAACCGGCGCGCCAGCCGCTTCCAGCTCTTCGACCGTGCGGCGGGTGTTCTCTTCCCAATTCGCCAAGACCAGATCGGGTTGTAAGGCGATGATCTCAGCCACTCTTGGATTCTTCGTTCCGCCCAGACGGGGCAAATGGGCAAGCTTTTCGGCAGGATGAATGCAGTAATCCGTCACTCCTACCAGAGCCTCACCCACCCCCAGATCGAACAGGCTTTCGGTAAGGGAGGGCACCAGAGAGACCACCCGCTGCGGAGGGCGATCAAAGTGCAGGGCGCGCTTATGGCCGTTCGAGTCGTTCTCCATCTTCAAGCTCCGTTTTGCCCCGCGCCGAGAAAGTCGGCGACGGCTTCGGCGATGATCGCCGCGGCAATCGGCAGGGCGCGTTCGTCAAAATCGAAGCGCGGGTGATGATGAGCAGCGTTCAAATCTTTTTCTGCATTCGCCGAACCGACAAAAATAAAGCAGCCCGGCGCCTCCTGGAGGAAATAAGCCATGTCTTCCGATCCCATCACGCGGTAATCAGTCTCCAGGTTGCAATCCGGCAACACCCGCCGGACGACGTTTTGCAGGCGTGAGGCGGATTGAGGGTCATTGACCAACGCCGGTGTCAGACTTTCGATCTCTATCGTCGCCCGACAGCCCATCGCCAGGGCGATATTGTGAACAATGGCGTTCAAGCGCTCAATGAGAAGTTGGCGCACTTGTGGGTCAAACGCGCGCAGGGTGCCCTTCATCTCCACTTGCGAGGGGATGACGTTGAAGGCATCGCCGCCGTGGATCATCGCCACGGTAACCACCGCGGTTTCCATGGGCGGCACATTCCGTCCCACGATGGTTTGCAAGGCAGATACGATTTGCGCCGCGGCCACGACCGGGTCAACCGTTTCATGCGGCATCGCGCCATGCCCGCCCTTACCGACAATCCGTATCGTGAAGATATCTGCGGCAGCCATGGCGGGACCTGCGGTCACCCCCAACCAGCCCAGCGGTTTGTGGTTCCACAAATGCACCCCCAGAGCCATCGCCGGTTCGGGCGCTTGCAACACTCCTTCATCTATCATGCGTTTGGCGCCGCCCAATCCTTCTTCCGCTGGCTGAAAAACCAGCTTGACCACCCCGGCCAGGTCCTGGCGATGGGCGTGCAGCAAGCGGGCGACGGTCAGCCCAATGGCAGTATGACCATCATGGCCGCAGGCGTGCATCACGCCCGGATTTTGGGAAGCATACTCTGCGCCGGTCTCTTCCTGAATGGGCAGGGCATCCATATCGAAACGCAACAGAATCGCCGGGCCAGGACGAGCGCCTTCCAGCAAAGCCACAACGCCCGTTTCAGCAACGCCCGTGGCGATTTCCAGTCCCAGGCTGCGCAACTCACTGGCGACGACTCCGGCAGTGCGCGTTTCTTTGAAACCCAGTTCTGGATGGCGGTGCAGATCGCGACGGATCGAGACAACGTAATCGAATAAACTCTCGGCTTCTTTCAGAAATGGATGAGACATTTAAAGCCTCCCAAGATAAGCAGGATTGGATCAAGAAAAAATGATGCGCCGGAAAACCTCTTCATAGCGCGGGTTTTCCAGTGTGGTATCGGGGGTGTGGCGAGAGCGCAAACGCTTCGCCAGATTCTCCGGATCGCTGATCTGGCTGGCGTGCTGTTGAACGGCGCGGATCTTGCGCTCCCAGAGATCGGTGACTACATGGGTGAAATTTGGATCCAGCGTGCCGCAAATCCATACCTCCGCCGGGGTATGCGGCTGCAATCCTTCGTCGCGCATCAATTCCGGGAAGTAAAGAGGGTTGCCCGCCGCGGGAAAGACAGCATCCAGGACAGCTTGACCGGCAGCGCGGTGATCGGGGTGATTGATACGTTCACCACCAACGTATAAAGTCTTTGGATCGCATGTCACCAACACATCCGGGCGTTCTTTGCGAATGATGCGTGTGATATCCTTGCGCAACGCCAGGTCTGGAACCAGATAACCATCCGGGTAGTCCAAAAAATAAATTTCGTGCACACCCAGTACAGCAGCGGCGTTGCGCTGTTCCTGGCGGCGGTCGCCGCACAGCTCAGAAGGAACAACATCTGGATCGGCTGCACCCTTATCCCCGCAGGTGAGCAGCCAATAGACAACCGTATGACCGGCGTCCGTCCAACGAGCGATGGTTGCGCCACAGAAAAATTCGGGATCGTCTGGATGAGCCAGAATGACGAGGATACGTTTGGGTTCCTTCCAAGATTCGAGAACGCTTTGCATCTGCCCTCCTAATTTTGATATTCATCGAAATTGGTATATCTCCTCGGTGCAAAACGTCTTGCCGGTTCCCTTAAAAACAAGCCTGTGTGATCAGAAACCTGCGAGACGTTCATAACAATCTGAAGGTCAACAAATTCGTTGTTTGTATCTGGGTTGGGTCGAAAAGCGGTTATTTTTGGGTGGCGCAGATTATTTCTGCGTTGACGCGCCAGAGGGTTTCGGCGGTTCAGATCGTTTTTTCGCCGCGCCCTTGCCGGTCGGTCGCAGTTTGCCCGGACGGCTGGATTGCGGCCCAGGCTGAGACGATTTTGTTTGACCGGACTGGTCTTTTGGGGCGGTGAACTTTTTTCGGCGGCTCTTGCGCGACTTTTTACGCGCCTTTTGGGCGGGGGGCATTTCGTGCATATCGGCGGAAGTGGTTTCGATGTCGGGCAACATTTCCATTTCACTGGGCGCCGGTACAGCTTCTGAATAGGTTGCTTCTACCTCTTCACCAGGCGTTTGAGGGGCGGCTGACTTGCCACAGGTACATTCGCCGCCTTCGTGTCTAGCGCAGGGTTCCTGAGCCTTTCTACGCAAAGCCTCCAATTCGTCCCAGGGCTGAAGATCGTTCTGCGCCACCTCGGCGCGAGCGCCGTTGTCCAGTTCAACGATGACCGTGCCCTTAAGCGGATAAACGTCTATTACCTTTCCCTCCCCTTGCGGAGTGACCACCCGCTTGTTGCGCTTGGGCAGGTTTTTACGCGCCTCGACATAATTTTCGTATTCGTAGATCAGGCAACAGCGTAAACGTCCACACATGCCGGTGATCTCGGTCGGCGTAAGCGAGATGCCTTGCTCTTTTGCCATTTTGATCGAAATGGGGCTGAATTCGGTCAGAAACATCGAACAGCAGCGGTTCTCCAGGCCGCAAGCACCCATGCCGCCCAGAAGTTTCGCCACATCGCGAGGCCCTAACTGGCGCATTTCGACGCGGCTGCGCGGATACATGCGCTGCATGGCGGTTTGAAGACGGCGCAGATCAACCTTGCCTTCGGCTTCTGTGCTATATAAAAACGAGAGGCGCGAGCCATCAAAGGCATATTCGGCGGCGACGATCTTCACGCCGGGGATGTTCATCTCCGCCAGCCGGGCGCGGCAGTTGATCATGGCTTCCAGTTCTTTTTTTTGCCAAAGTTGACGCAACACCAGGTCACGCGGCGTGGCTTTGTGATGGATGGGTTTCCATACCCCTTCGGGAGGTGGACTGGGATTTTCGATGATCTGTACTACTTCGCCAAGCTGCCGGCCGCGGGTCGTTTCTACCACTGCAAAATCGCCCACGAGAATATCCGGGCAGTCGCTGGCATCGAAATGATATATCTTGCCTACTCGATGAAAACGGATACCGACAATTAAAGGATGCATAAACAGATTCCGATCATGCCGAGCTGCGCAGGCGACCTGCGCAGCTCGGTGGAGCGCTAACCTACAATATTGATCGGGATGAAGTTCGCCTGCTGAACCGCCGCCACACTGATACGGGCGGCAATATTGCGGGCGATTTCTGCCAGGGCGCGAGAGACGGGCGAATCGGGGTTTGTAATGACCACCGGGCGCCCCTCGTCGCCGCCTTCACGCACAGCGGGATCCATGGGGATAGCGCCGATGAACGACACGCCTGCTTCGCGCGCTAATTTTTCGCCGCCGCCGGCGCCGAAGATATCCATGCGGGAGCCATCGGGAAGTTCGAGATAGCTCATGTTTTCAACCACGCCGAAGATCGGCACATCCAGTTGACGGAACATCTCCAGCCCGCGCCGGGCGTCATCCAGGGAGACCTGCTGCGGCAATGTGACAATCACCCCGCCGCTGAGGGGCAGAGACTGAGCCAGGCTGAGGGCGGCATCGCCGGTGCCCGGCGGCAGGTCAACGATCAGATAATCCAACTCGCCCCAGTCCACATCGGTGAGAAACTGGCGAATGGCGGAGTGGAGCATTGGCCCGCGCCAGATGAGCGGCTGGTTGGGTTTGACCAAAAAGCCAATAGACATGACCTTCACGCCATAGGCTTCGGCTGGGATCAGCTTCTCGCCGACGACGGGCGGCAGACGATCCACGCCCATCATGGTAGGCACATTGGGCCCATAAATATCCGCGTCCAGCAAGCCTACGCGAGCGCCGCTGCGCGCCAACTCCACGGCCACGTTAACAGCCACGGTGCTTTTGCCCACGCCGCCTTTCCCGGAGGCGATGGCTACCGCATTGCGGATGGGCAAGGAAAGCAAACCCCGCGCCCGTCCATCGCTTGGCACATTGGCGTCCATTTTAATCTCCACCTGGGCAACGCCTGGGATAGCGGCCACAGCCTGCCGCGCTTCGCTCTCGATGCGATTCCGCAACGGACAAGCAGGGGTGGTCAATACGATGGTAAAGCTAACTTTATCATCTGTGATGCGGATGTCGCGCACCATGTTTAGAGTTACCAGATCTTTATGCAACTCTGGCTCTTGAACCTTGCTCAATGCAGCCAGAACTGCTTCTTCTGTAATATTCATCAGATACCAATCTCCTGAAAAGCACAGAACCTAACCAGCCTGAGCGCGCCTGGCCGCTTTCGCTGCTTCCGCCTCGGCTCGCGCTGCTTCCTCGCGGGCATAGTTCGCAGGGCGGATGCTGGCATAGTAAGATACGGGCTTCATCAGCTTATCTTTATCATAGATGTTCTTAGCGTGCCTGTCATAAACCGAAAGCTCGTAATCATGATCCATCTTGATGGCGTCGAAGGGGCAGTATTCAGCGCAGAAGCCGCAGTTCATACAGATATCTACATCAATGTAAAACTCTTTCGGCTCCGGTACTGGGCGCCCGGTGTTGGGATCGGTGGTGCGCACAATCCAGATGCATTGCGGCGGGCAGACCTTGGCGCAAATGCCGCAAGAAGTGCAGCGTTCCTTGATCTCTCCGTTCTCTCCTTCTTCGTACAGCAAGAAGGGGATAAACCTGAACTCTTCCGGCACCGGCAATTTTTCTTCGGGGTATTGAATGGTGAAGATGCCCCGCGTTTCTGTGCTCATGCGCCGCGCGACGCCTTCTTTGGTGTAATAGCGTTTCCCAAACCAGCGAAGGTCATCGAGATAGGTGTCAATGAACCGTTTGAGGGTGACGCCCATGCCTTTTAAGATGCCAAATCCATCCATTGCATAACTCCCTATCTATGTTTAGCGGTCTGTCTCGCCGAGCACAATATCAATCGAACCCAGGATCGCCACCACATCGGCGATCTTGTTGCCCACACACATGGTCTCGTAGGCGTTGAGGTTGATAAAAGAAGGGGCGCGTACATGATAACGCCAGGGGTTGGGCTTGCCATTGGAAACGACGTAATAACCCAACTCGCCTTTGGGACCTTCCACCCGGCCGTAAGCCTCGCCGGCGGGCACGCGCACCTGGTACTGCGGCTTGCCTTCCTGGATTGGGCCTTCGGGCAAATCCCTCACCGCCTGCTGTAGGATGCGGATGCTCTGACGCATCTCGTCAATGCGGATTAGATAGCGGTCGTAGGTATCTCCGTGGTAGCGCACAGCCACATCAAAGTCGAAGCGGTCATAGATACTGTAGGGATCGGCGCGACGGATATCATACGGCACGCCAGAAGCCCGCAGCACCGGGCCGGCTTCGGAGAAGGCAATCGCCTGCTCCGGCGTGAGCACGCCGACGCCCTCGGTGCGACTGCGCACGATCTCGTTATTGGTCAGGTACAGGTCGAGTTCATCAATCCGCCGCGGCAGGCGGTCGTACACCAGTTTGTAGATCTTATCGTACACACCCTCGGGCAAATCACGCGCGACACCACCAAAACGGAAATAGTTGCACATCATACGCGAGCCACTGACGGCTTCAAAGATGTCCAGGATCAACTCTCGTTCTTCAATCGCATACAAGGCAGGGGTAAAGTAAGCCCCCAGATCGTTCAAGAACATGCCGATGGCGAAGATATGGTTGCTGATTCGGGTCAGCTCCGCCATGATGACACGCAGATATTCAGCCCTCTCCGGCGGCTTGACGCCCATCAATTTCTCGACCGCCAGGGCGTAGCCGAAATTGTTGCTCATTGAAGACAGGTAATCCAGGCGATCGGTGAAGGGCATGTTTTGCAAGAAGGTGTTTCGCTCGCCAATCTTCTCGTGGTTACGGTGCAAGTAACCCATCACCGGCTTGAGCGCCAACACGGTCTCTCCATCCAGCGCCACAGCGATGCGGAAGACGCCATGCGTGGAGGGATGCTGCGGTCCCATATTGACCATGATGATCTCTGTATCCAGATCCGAGTAGAGTTCCTTGACCGAACGCCGCAAGCTCTCATACAACCTGGCGTCGTTTTCCGGCTCCCACTGATCTGGGTCAAAACCTTCAGGGTAGGCGACGTTGTTGGCGAAGGGGTTTTTATCTTCAATGCGATATACATGACCCTCCGGCCAGCGGCTCTTGAATGGTTTACCTTCTTCTTCGAAGAATGGTTCGCGCCAGTCTTTGCGCAGCGGGTGGCCGTTAAAGCCCTCCCACATCAAGATGCGGCGCAGATCTGGGTGCCCTTCAAAGCGAATACCCAGCAGGTCCCAGGTTTCCCGTTCCTGAAAATCTGCCCCAGGATACACCGGGGTCAGCGATGGTACACTCGAAGAGTCGCGCGGCGTTTGCACTTTGAAAGTCAATCCGCGCCCGCCGGTGGTGCGGAACACGTTATAGACTACTTCCATCTTGTTTTCGGGCAGGTAATCTACCCCACAAAGATTGGCCAGGAAGTCATATCCCATCTCATCGCGAATATACGTGGCGACTTCGATCAGGTTTTCGGGCCGGACGATGTAACCTTCATAGCCTTTGCGGGTATCCGGCGTGACCACCTCTGGGAAGCGGGTGGTCAGTTCATCCACGCGGGCGAGTTCTTCAACCGATGGTGCCAACTGTTCAGTCATGCACTACCTCCCAATTAAGCCTGCGCTTCCGCTGAGGCGGCTTCCATTTGCTCGGCGGCTGGCTGCTGCCGGGTCTGCTGTTTGATGATCTCAATCTGTCGAGGATCAATGAGATCTGGTCCGTAAACAGGGATAGGGATTTCGGCGATCTCTCCCTTGCGATACCAACGGACGTCCTTGATAGACTGAGCGTCAATCTTGCGCTGCAAGGTGATCAGACCATGCAACAACGCCTGAGGGGTCGGCGGGCAGCCCGGCACGTAAACGTCTACCGGGACGTACCGATCCACGCCGGAGACGACATTATACCCTTCTTTGAAGGGGCCTCCGCCAGAAGCGCAAGCGCCCATCGCCAGCACGTATTTGGGTTCGGGCATCTGGTTGTACAGGCGAACAATCTGCGGGATCATTTTCTTGGTGACCGTGCCAGACACAATCATCAGATCCGCCTGGCGCGGGCTGGGACGCATGATCTCCATGCCGAAGCGAGCAAGGTCATAGCGGCTGGCCGCGGTGCAGATCATTTCAATGGCGCAGCACGCCAGGCCAAACATCAGCGGCCAGACGGAAGAGCGCCGCCCCCAGTTATAGATTTTGTCCAGTGTGGTGATGGCCACCTGATTTTGTAGTTCCAGGGGGATGTCATAATGGGTTGAATTGATATTTTCCTGTTTCATGTCACTCATAATGGATTTGCCTCCTCAAGCCATTCCTGAATGATCGCCGATAGAATCGCTTCATTTGCAAGAGCGGGATCGTCATCAAACTCAGGCAGGCTGATCGTCCAATGGTAAACGGTGTTCAACGAGACCTCTTCCAGATTGACGCCCGGATGCCGCGCGATCAGCTCTCGGGCAATGGCATACGAATCATCCCATGTAAGCATAACAGGGATATTATACCGCCTTTCTGGATTTGGTCAACGGCTATTAAGCGCGATATATATTTGCGAAATTGTCTTTCGGGAGTATAATGGCGCGGTGAAAACCGCCCGCCAACGTATCTTGGAATACATCCGCAATCACCGCGCCGCCACCGTGGCTGAACTGAGTCTGGTGCTGCAAACCAGCCCGTCGAATATCCGTCATCATCTTTCGATCTTGCAAGAACAGGGGGCCATCGAAGTGATTGGAGAACGCCCGGCGGATGGGAAAGGCCGGCCGATGAAGGTGTTCGCCCTGGCAGAGAGATACCTGGGCAACAACCTGGATTTGCTGACCAGCGCCCTACTGGAAGAAACTCTGTCGAATCTGGCTGAGAACGAGCGTCAGAAATTTTACCAGCGCCTGGCCGAACGTATGGCGCAAAAAATCCGCACGGCAGCCGCGCCTCACCCAACGGGAAAAGGCGGCGACCATCTGACGCGCCGCCTGTACGAAACCGTGCAACAGCTCAACGCGGCTCATTATCAGGCGCGCTGGGAGGCGCGCTCCGACGCGCCACGCCTGATCCTGGGTCATTGCCCATACACGGCGATCATCGGCCACCATCCTGAATTTTGCAAGGTGGACGCACTGCTCATTGAAGCGCTGCTTGGAGAGGGCGTTGAGCATACCCAACGACTGGCGCGAGATGAGCGCGGCGCCAGCTATTGCCGGTTTCGGGTGAGGAAATTCACGCGCTCGATGTCAGATACATCAGCGCCGTCACAATAATTGTTTTATAATTGGTAAAACATCATGGTTCTGAGCCTCGGGGGAATCCGCTCAGCCGACACGGACATCGAGGTCTGGTTCTTGTATCACGAGGAGGATACCCATGAACCGCAAGGCAGCGAAAAAACTAATCCCCTTATTCTCCATTATTGCCCTGATCCTTGCCAGCCTGAGCTGTACCATTGATTTAAACAGCAAAGACGACACCCTCAATCAGACGCAAACCGCCATCGCCTCGCAGCAGACCGCCCTGGCAAATCAGAGCGGCGGCGTCAATGCGACCATCACTGCCCAACAAGCTACGATTGATGCCGCGGCTGCGGCGCAAGCCACGGTCATGGCCGGGCAGCAAGAACCGCCGTCCGACCTGGCCGCGACGCAGATGGCTCTGGCTGTGGCTGAGACTGCGGCTGCGATGCAAACCGCGCCGGTTATGATGGAAACCCCGCTTTCCACCGAGCCGCCGCCTCCGCCGGCGGATCTCGAAGCCCGTATGAAGACCGCTTCCATCCTGGTCTATGAAGATATCGTGGTAGATCCAACCGAGACGCAATACGTGAAAAAGACACTGGATTCGATGGGGCTGCGATATAAGTGGGATGGCAACGCCGTAGGTTGGTTGAAAAGCGACATGCTGGCTGGAGGGCCCAACGGCCAACCCTGGGATTTGGTGATCCTGGCGATTGAAGCGCGCGGCGACGTCTCCGGCGAATATTTCGAGTATTTGAACGATGTACTCAACCAGGGTACCTCGGTGATTTTGGAAGCCTGGCATCTGGATGACATATCCGAAGGCGCAATCAGCCCCATTTTGGCTAAATGCGGCGTGATGGTCTATCCTTATGTGCCCAAAACCGGCACAGTCAATGATGTGGTGATCTGGCCCATATCCGGGGTACGGCATCCGGTGCTGCTGGAACCGAACAGCGGGATGACGTTTACCAAAGCGCGGGATACCTGGCTGTGGTCGTTCGACCTGGGATCGCAAATGGCGCTCACCGGGCAAGGAGACGCGGTGTTGTTGTTGGGAACCAACGCCACAGAGCCGTACCAGGACGGGGTTTTGGCGGTCTGCATGGGCGGCCAGCTTATTCTGCAAACCTTTAGCAGTCACTCATTCCCCTACCAGGTCATGTACCCGCTTTGGGAAAACTACATCTATAATGCATTAAAAGTGCGCTTTTCAGGCGGAGGATAACCGCCGACCTGATTACAGCATTGAAACCATCCTTACAGGTGCGGCATGAAGCCGATTGATTTCCGTTCTCTATCTATGAATTACCGGCGAATCGTTTTTCAACTTCTTCTGAGCTGCGTTGTCTTCAGCATGGGAACTGCGGGCTGCAACCTGCAACAACTAAACCTCAGTCAATCAGCCCGGCTGACGGAAGTACGCGCTACTGAATTGCAACTGCATGTCGAGCAGACTCTGGTGGCGCTGCAATCTACACAGCAAATCCCGGCGCTGACGCTTCAGGCGCAACGCGCCACCATGCAAGCGCAACAGGTTCAGGGCACGCGGGGAGCAATCCATACTGCAACCCCTCAGCCGCCCATCGTTGAACTCACCCAGGCGGCTGAGCAAACACCCCCAACGCAGGT
>JAGVAD010000029.1 GCA_020060465.1 Anaerolineales bacterium | reverse complement strand
TCCGCCGCCTCACCCAGCCCGAAGGCGCCGACCTGCCCGCCCGCAACCGCGCCTTCCACCACATGCTCACCGAGGGCGTGTCAGTCGAATATCGCACCCCCGATGGCAGCATCCGCGGCGCACAGGCGCAGGTGATTGATTTCGAGAATCCCGCCAGCAACGACTTCCTGGCCGTCAACCAGTTCGCGGTGGTGGAAAACCGCCACTCGCGCCGCCTCGATATGGTTCTATTCGTCAACGGTCTGCCGCTGGTCCTCATCGAGCTCAAAAACCCCGCCGATGAGAACGCCGACATCTGGAAAGCCTACCAGCAACTCCAGACCTACCGCGCTGAACTACCCGGTCTGTTTGCATTCAACGAAATGCTGGTCATCTCCGATGGGCTGGAGGCGCGCCTGGGCGTGCTGGACGCCGGGCGGGAATGGTTCAAACCCTGGCGCACCATCACCGGCGGAGACTTTTCCCCGCCTCTTCCCCCCTCTTCCGCTGGGAGAGGGTCCGGGGGTGAGAGTCTCCTCTCTCCCCTTGGGAGAGGGGCCGGGGGTGAGGGAAGCCTGCCGGAGTTGCAGGTCTTGCTGGATGGCGTCTTCGAACCGGGGCGCTTTTTGGATTTGCTGCGTCACTTCATCGTCTTTGAAGAGGAGCGCTCCCGCCTTACCAAAAAGGTCGCCGGATACCACCAGTTCCACGCCGTGCGGGTTGCGGTGGAAGAGACGCTGCGCGCGGCCGACCTGGGGCAGGTCGTGCGCGAAGAGCCTGCGGGCTATCTGACCCGCCGCCAGCCGGGCGGCAAAACCGGCGACCGGCGCGTCGGCGTCATCTGGCACACCCAGGGCAGCGGCAAGAGCCTGACGATGGTCTTCTACGCCGGGCGCATCATCCGCGAAGCAGCCATGCAAAACCCCACCGTCGTCGTCCTGACCGACCGCAACGACCTGGACGATCAACTGTTTGGCACGTTTGCGCGCTGTCAGGATTTGCTCCGCCAGCCGCCGGTGCAGGCTGAAAGCCGCGCTCACCTGCGGCAGTTGCTCAACGTGCAGGCAGGCGGGGTGGTCTTCACCACCATCCAAAAATTTTTCCCCGACGAAAAGGGCGACCACCATCCCCTGCTTTCGGCGCGGCGCAACATCGTGGTTATCGCCGACGAAGCGCACCGCAGCCAGTACGATTTCATTGACGGCTTCGCCCGCCACATGCGCGACGCCCTGCCCAATGCTTCGTTCATCGCCTTCACCGGTACGCCCATCGAACTGACCGATAAGAACACCCGCGCCGTCTTCGGCGATTACATCAGCATTTACGACATCCAGCGCGCCGTGGAAGATGGCGCCACCGTGCCGATTTACTACGAAAGCCGCCTGGCGCAACTCAGCCTGCCCGAAGAACTCAAGCCGAAGATTGACGAGGAATTCGAGGAAGTCACCGAAGGAGAGGAAATCGAGCGCAAGGAAAAACTCAAGACCAAATGGGCGCAACTGGAAGCCATCGTCGGCGCGCCGCGGCGATTAGAATTGCTTGCCCAAGACATCGTCGCGCATTTCGAGCAGCGTCTGGAGGTGCTGGAAGGCAAGGGGATGATTGTCTGCATGAGCCGCCGCATCGCGGTGGAACTCTACCGCGAAATTGTCCGCCTGCGCCCTCAATGGGAAAACCCGGACGATGAGCGCGGCCAACTCAAAGTGGTGATGACCGGTTCCGCCGCCGACCCCGCAGACTGGCAGCCCCACATCCGCGACAAGCGCCGCCGTGAAGCCCTCGCCAACCGCTTCCGCGACCCCAACGAC
This sequence comes from Anaerolineales bacterium, assembly GCA_020060465.1. Lineage (GTDB taxonomy): Bacteria > Chloroflexota > Anaerolineae > Anaerolineales > UBA4823 > RBG-16-57-11. Next base: position 35,124 of record JAGVAD010000029.1, on the reverse strand, counting down.
CCCTTCAAACTGGTCATCGTCCGCGACATGTGGCTGACCGGCTTTGACGCCCCCAGCCTGCACACCCTCTACCTGGATAAGCCCATGCGCGGTCACGGGCTGATGCAGGCCATCGCCCGCGTCAACCGTGTCTTCCGCGACAAGCCCGGCGGCCTGGTGGTGGATTACCTCGGTCTGGCGCACGAACTCAAGGACGCCCTGGCAACCTACACCGAAAGCGGCGGGCGCGGCCTCACCGCCTTGCCGCAAGACGAAGCCGTGCGCCTGATGCTGGAAAAATACGAGGTCTGCCGCGATTTATTTCATGGCTTCGATTATTCGCTCTGGCTGAGGGGCAAGCCGCAGGACCGCCTGATGCTGCTTCCCGCCGCGCTGGAGCACATCCTGGCGCAGGAAAACGGCAAGGAACGCCTGGTGGAGGCGGCGCGTGACCTATCGCGGGCTTTCGCCCTGGCTGTCCCGCACGAGGCGGCGCTGCGCATCCGCGATGAAGTCGCCTTCTTCCAGAGCGCTCAGGCTGCCCTCACCAAGCGCACCCCGTCCGAAGGTCATCCACCCGAAGACCTCGACCACGCCGTGCGTCAAATCCTGGCTCAAGCCATCACCCCCCGGGGCGTGCTGGACATTTTCACCGCCGCCGGTCTCTCTCGACCCGATATTTCCATCCTTTCGGAGGGTTTCCTGGCTGAGATGCGCGGCCTGCCGCACAAGAATCTGGCAGTAGAAGCATTACAGCGCCTGCTCAAGGGCGAGGTCAACCGCCTGCGCCGCAAGAACCTGGTGCAGAGCCGGGCTTTTTCGGAATTGTTGGAGCAAACCCTGCGCCGCTACCAGAATCGCGCCATCGAGGCCGCCCAGGTCATCGAGGAACTGATCGCCCTGGCGCGAGAGATGCGCGCTGCCAACGCCCGCGGCGAGCAACTCGGCCTCTCGGAAGAGGAACTGGCTTTCTACGATGCCCTGGAAACCAACGATAGCGCCGTCGCCGTGCTGGGCGACGAAACGCTGCGGACGATTGCCCGCGAACTGGTGCAGGCGGTGCGCAATAACGTCAGCATAGATTGGACCTTGCGCGAGACCGTCCGCGCCCAACTGCGCGTCATCGTCAAGCGCATCCTGCGTAAATACGGCTACCCGCCCGACAAACAGGAAAAAGCCACCCAAACCGTCCTGGAGCAGGCCGCCCTGCTGACCGAGGAATGGGTGAGCGGGTGAGAAAAGTCATACCTGGCAGTGAAACATGAACTCGCACTGCATCCGTGGATTATTTGTCAAATCGCTCTATAAGGGAGGGGGAACACACGCGCACGACATCTGGCACTTGCGCAAGAAAGTGGAAGTGGATCCTGAGAACGCGCGTTACATTCACAACGAACGCGGATTTGGGTACCGCTTTCAGGTGGATGGATAGATAACGAGATGTGTCGTCAAATGCCTGGTATCCACTCCATCGCAGCCACATTTGCCAGGCGCGGCGAGTTGACCCGCCTGATCTCACAATCTACTCACGTCACATCCAGCCACGAGACGAGAAACCGATCCGTGCCGATGCCGAAGAGACGGCGGGCGTCGTCGCCGGTCAGTTCGGGGAGCAGAGGCTTGACCATGAACGCCTCCCAGTTTGGATGCGCCACCTGCCAGCCGGCGCACCGAAGACTGGCGATGTCTGCTGGGCGGCTCAGCGTGACCTGCACGTAAGATGCCTTTATTTGGGAAGCCACCGCGGCAACTACCTCCGCCGCGTCAATATCCGCGCGCAAAATCTGGATGTTGACCTTCAATAGCAATTCGTTCTTGTACGCAAAAACGAAGCCAACAGGCGCGCGGTTTTCCCACACCACCCAAATATCCTCCACTTTAACTTTATCCCGCAGGCGGATGAAGGGCGTATGCCGCCAGGCAAAACCGAGATAATCGCCCGCGAGATTTTGGAATATCGTCTCGACGAAATCGAATCCTCCTTGATCTGTGGGCTGGGCGCGCAGACGAGTGGGCTGGTGCGCCACCTCCCAGCGCGCCAGCGCCGTCGCCCAGACGTTCATGTCCACGTAGCCGAATTTTTGATAGAGGCGGTACGCCACGCCAGAGCGGCTCGTCCCAAGCGTAGAGAAGCGCAGACCTGCGTCCCGCATTCGGGTGTGAGCCTCCTCCAATAAAATGGAGGCAACTCCACGTCCCGCGTGCTGCGGGTGGGTGGACACCGCCCAGACTCCGCCCACGTCTTCTCGTCCTTCTGTGGAAATCATCGGCAGGCGAAAGACCCCCACCTGTCCCAAAACCATGTCGTCTTCCACCGCATTGACTGTGAAGCAGGGAAATGGGCGCGGGTCGGTGCGGCGGATGTGCGCGGCGCGCTCGGGCGTGAGCGAAAAGTCCAGCGCCAGCAAGGTCAGGTGCAAGACCTGCAATGGGTCAACGTCGTTGTATTCCAGAATTTTCATTTTTATTCTCGATGACGTTAAAGAATGTCCGTTACGCTTTCTAATGTTATCTCAATCAGATGCCACCATTCGCGGAAGGTTTGACACAAGCCTGCTTCATCGAACTCGACCACGAACAGACAATCCAGCGCGAGGTGTTTACCTGATTCGATGACGATAAATTTCGATTGCCAGCGGGCAACGCCGAGAGTATCTTTGACTGCCAGAATTTCATAAGCCGATTCTTTGTCCTTCAAGTTTTGCGCGCCTTTGTTCCAATATTCGAAAATGGCGTCGCGCCCGACCATGGGTTCATCGAAGGGATTTTCGTAATAACGGGCGTTCTGTGCGAAGAGATTCGCGGAGGCTTGCGGGTCGTTCTCCGCGCTGGCGCGACCATAGGCGGTCATCCAGCGGTCAAAAGTTTCATGCGTCAAGGGTTCATGTTTCATGGGTGCTTCTCTATTGAAAATTGGCGCGCGCCAACGCGAATATTTCTCACACGACGCACCTATGCCAAACCCAATACGACGCCGAGGATGATGAACAGGAAAAACACGATCTGCCCGGAATGAAGGATGATGGGGAACCAGTTGGAACGGAAGTGTCTGCCTGAATACGCAAAAATCAAATCTGCCGGAAGCGTTGCCAGAATACCCCAGGGTTGGTGAAGGTGATAAAAGGAAAACAGGACGCCATTCGCCACCCAGTCCCATTTGCCGAACACGCCTTCCATTTTGGGAAGCAACACGCCGCGGAAGAGAAATTCTTCGCCCAGAAACGAGTTGAACAGCGCGCTCACGACGAACAGCGCAAGCAGTCCCCACGCGCCGACCAATTGCGCGCGCAACTCGGGCGTGAACATCGCCGACATATCGTAGCCTTCAGGCTCGGCAAGGAAGGGGAAGATTCCCGTCCACACGTCCACAAGCGTGGAGCGCAAACCGATCTCCAGCACGGCGACGATGACGATCAACGGGATGAGCCACCACCACAAGGCTTTCTTCGTCTCTCCGCTTCGCGCGGACTTTGGATGGTTCAACCAAAAGCGACGGCTGATTGTACTCAGACGGATGTTCCCCTCTTCGCGGTAGAGAATGATCATGGACAGCACAAACTGCCAGACCATTCCGACGATGAACAATTTCATGCGCAACAGACCAGCGTCCAGCGGCGGGAGGCCCGCGCTCAGGGCAGGGTATGCCACCCAGCCCAGCAGTCCCATTGGCGCTGCAGCCGCCAGCCAGATTCCCAAAATCTGCCAGAGGGTGTATTGACCTTTGTTGGTTGTTATATCTTGAGTTGTCATCATGTTTCTCCTTTTTTCAATGTTGTGCTTCGCAGGGCTAACGCAGAGCTTCAACAGCCCGCCGGCTAATACCGCCAGCCCAACAGATTCCAGAAATTCAGAAACCAGACGAACGCAACCGCCGCGATTGTTACCAGCGTGTAATAGACTCGGTAGGCGACGCCCCAATAGCGATCCTTCCAAGCAAGCACCATGTAGACCAGCGCGCCGACTGTCAGCACGGCAGACAAAACGCCCAATCCCAGCACAACCTGAAATTGCAATGGAATGCCAAGAGACGGATAGGGATTGTTCCACAGGAACAAACCAGCCACGAACAGGAGATTGAGGATACAGATCACCAGGATGATCCAGCTGGCAGTTCGGGCGCCCTTCGGGTTGCGCTCCTGGACTCCGGTCTGTCGGCGGTTCCGAATCGCGCGGATCAATGCGATGATGATCATGGAGAGGAATACCAGGACGCAGCCTATGAACAATGCCATGTTGAAGCCGGGCGTTTCGTACCAGTTCAACCTCTCAAATCCGAACTGGGGTGTGTAGTCAGTAAACAGGTGAGTGATACGACCCCGATCATCCTCGCGAAAGACGATGTAAAACGGTGCGTCCACCTGGCGGAAATAGAGCGGCTCGACCTCGACAAACCGCCACTCCCCCCACGGCGAAATCATGGCGAGCGTGCCGTCGCCGGGATCGCTGATTTGGATTACGGTCATACCTAATGCCCCCCTGAACTTCTCGAGGGTGGTATAGGCGCTCCGGGTCATTCGATAACTGCCCACGAAGTGACTGGCTTGTTCCGCGAAGTCTGTCGGCGGTTGAATCGGCTCGACCACAGGGGCGGGATAGTAATGATCGAAGAACGCTCTCTGGAATCCAAGGTGCTGAATGGTCAAATCCCCAGCGCCCAGGGTGTTGTAGGCTACAAAAACGCCCAGGTTCTGGTCGGGCAAAAGCAGTAACAGCGAATGCATCGGCTCTGCCGTACCGCTATGCCCGATCGTTCGCTGTCCGTTGTCGCTGAAATCGAAGAAGCCATAAGCCGTTCCCAAGAGCCGCGGGTCGGAAGTATAAAGCGTGCTGTGCATTTGCCGCGCAGTGGCTTCTTCCAAAATGCGCACCTCGGCGGCAGGGTCGCCGTAGAAACCGCCCTGCAAGTGTGCGATCATGAAACGCGCCATGTCTGTGGCGCTGGCAGCCATGAAGCCCATCGGCGCGAGATCCGATGGACCGTAAAATTTCGGGAATATCTCGAAGGCGTCATCTTCATACATATACCCCACGGAGACAAGAGATATTACATCCGGGTGCAATGTCGCAAGGGCTGAGGAGTGCGCCATGCCCAGCGGATCGAAGATATGTTCTTGGATGTACTGATCGTACGATTGTCCCGATACCCGCGCCACGATGTATCCCGCCAGCGCCGCGCCGTAATTCGAATACGCCGCGACCTCGCCGGGTGGAAAAACCCGCGCTGGGATATGGGAAGCCAGAAATGCCCCTGGAGGTAGCGCGTCTTCGATCTCCTCCAGCGAAACGAAATCCAAAAACAGGTCTTCGAAACCTGCCGTATGGGTCATCAGGTGTCTGAGGGTAATCGGCTGTGGATACGTATCTGGAATTTGAAAATCGAGATACGTGTTGACATCCGCGTCCAGGTCCAGTTTCCCTTGCTCGACGAGTTGCATCACCGCCGTCCAGGTGACCAGCTTGGTGGTGGAACCAATGCGGAAGATCGTCTGCTCCGGGTCAACGGGGATGCCGTTCTCAAGGTTGGCGTAGCCGTACCCTTTGGCAAAGAACAACTGACCGTCTTTGACAACTGCGACCGCCGCGCCCGCGATGTGATACTCATCCATGTGACGCGCGAACAGATCGTCCATAAACGCTTCCATCTCCGCCGCGTCGGTCGGACCCTGCGCCTGATTCGGCGAAACGGGCAGTTCCTCCCCCGCCGCAACTCCGCCTGTCTGCACCGCGGCAGGCGCGGCAAACGACAACAGCAGCGCCGTCAAAAGCGCCAGAATATGAACCTTTTGTGGAGCCGCGGACTGATTTTTGTTCTTCATCGTTACTCCAGTATTTGCTTCTCTTCCGTGCGCGAGAGATTTGCGGGACCTGCGGCGACGGTCAAAACGATAGCCGCGATAATGTACAACACGATTAGCAAGTTCGACATGATTCCGCCCACCGCCGCGAACGAGACGGGCAGGAACATCCCTGCCGTGTTGCCGCTGGCGTGAAAGAGCGTGACGAGCAAAAGGCTACCGCGCGTGTTGTTGTAGAGCCAGGTGTAGAAAACCGACAAAGCAACGTGAGCAATCACAAACCAGAGAAAAGAACGTTCACCGCTCAAGCCAGCTCCCAGAAACTTCGGCAAATGCCAGATTCCCCAAATCACGCCCACAATAAGACTGGCATTCAGCGCGCTGTACTTCGCCTGCAATCTCGGCAGGACGTATCCGCGCCAGCCCCATTCTTCGCCGTTGGTCAGGATTTCAAAAACCAGCCAGGGAAAGACGAGCGCGAGCAACGGCGCGTCGAGCGGGACAACCTCGCGAATCATCGGATGGGAAAAATCCACAGGGACGCGAGTCAGCCACGAGGTCAGAAGAATCGAAGCGATTTGCAGGGCGGGCAAAAGCAGGATGGCGGCGAGATACCATCTCCAATTCACCCGCCAGAGCAGGAAGCGCTTCAGTAACTCAATGACTGCATCTTTACCGAGAGTCAAGCCCGTCATCAACAGCGAAACGAAGATGAACCCCCAGCCGAGAGTGATGTAAACAAAGAATGGAACTTTGAACGGCAGGACGCCCGAATTGGACAGGTCAATCGTCCAGGTGTAAAGGAACATCAGGGCGAGACCGACGATCAGCGAATGACGTTTGAGAAAAATTTTCATGGCAACTCCTGCTCAGTACCGCGATATTCATCTTGCCCCAAAGTGACATGAATATCGCAGTACGTATCGTCGCTGCGGTATTGTTTGAAGACGTATTGGAGGATGAAGCGCATGTGAGGTTCCTCAAAATGAATTTGCGCTATGTAACGCCTTCTTTGTAGCGCGACCAGGAAGGCGGCGAAAGATGTTTGCGCCGCACGGCGACCCACAACATCCCCACACTGGCAAACGCCGCCGTAATCAACGCCGGCAAACCGACTTCCATTCCAAACTCGCCACCCGACCAAAGTGTAGGAGCGCTGATGGTCGCTGTCAGCAGACTATAGGGCTCCAGCCCGGATACAGCAAAGCCAAACATTGCCAACAGGAAATTCCAAGCCCAATGAATGCCCACAGCCAGCCAGACATTCCGCGTGACCAGGTACGCCGCGCCGAGTCCCACCCCTGCGCTGATCGCTAAAGCCAGTGTCGTCCAGATGGTGGCGCCAGGGTTGCCCAAATGAGTCGCGCCAAATAGCGCGCCACTAACAATCAAAGCCAGCCATGAGCCGAATACATTGTCCAACTGCCAGAAGAGGATTCCGCGAAAGAGCAACTCTTCTAAGAGCGCGGCAAAAAGATACAGGATCAGAATGCGCCAAAGCGCAAACATATCGAAATTGACATCCACAACTTTGTACCAACCCATCAGCACCATCAGCCCAGTGACCAATCCCATCATGAGCGCGCCGATTAATACACCCTGCATGATCTGCGACAATGCGCCGCGCGGGGAAATACCGATCTTGTCCAATGCTTTGCCTTGAAGCGCCCTGCCCAGCAGGAGGATGACTCCCGCCGCCAGCAGGGCGCCAACAATGCGCGTCAGGATGGATGAGAATTGCGGGTTGGTTGACAAATCCATGACAGTGAAGATTGCCAACACTGCAAACGAGAGAATCAAAGCCAGCGCCAATTGACTGACTGGTAGTTGCAAGAAACGCATAATTTTCAAAATTTTCTCCTTTTCCGTTCGAGATGAATCGCTCACAGGGCTGGAGGTGAAACGCCCCACCGCCAACCCTGAGCGTCAACTAGAAGTTCCAATAGCGAGCCGTTGCCATCGTCACCATGGAGATGACCAGCAGGACAAATTCCACCTGCTCGATGCGGCTGACCTTCGTCTCCAGCGCGTGCAGTTGCTTTGCCTGTTCGGGCGTGGGACCTTTCCCCGAAGCGGCAATCTGCTTACCCAGCGCGGCAATCTGCCCCGAGGTGGGACCAATGCCGAAATTCCCCAGGAAGAAGGCAACCAGGGCCGTGAGCGAACCGATGGTGATGCCCAAGCCCATGCCCGTCGTTAAATAGGCGAGGCTGAAGCCGCCCGAAAAGATCCAATACAACGCGCCGCCCGCCAGCACGGTCAGCAGGCTCATGCTGACCATGAAGAGTGGGTACTTGCGCCGTTCCATCAGGCTTTGCATGAACTGCGGTCCTGCGGCGCCGATGGACTGCACCGACGGCTTGACGAAAAACAGATAACTGATTGCCGCGCCCGCCCATAAAATGCCAGCCACCACGTGGACGAGGCGAAGCAGGTTTAAAAGATAGATGGTCATGTTCAACTCCTTTTACGAATGTTTGATGCTGTCATTAAACAACAAGATACAAGCCTTGAGGTATCACCTGCTCACCCAGCGACTCGCCCAAAATGTGGTACAATTTATCCAAAAAGGGCAAATTACTCTTATTGGTGGATCAAGCAACCGATAAAAATCTTTCTGTACATAAAACGGCAGAAAAGGTTTGATGAGTTGGACACTCCGGTTTCATTTGGAGAATGGTTGAAGAGGCGCCGTAAAACGCTTGATCTCACCCAGGAGGAACTTGCGGAACGAGCGGGGTGCTCCATCTTCGCCTTGCGGAAGATCGAAGCGGGGGAAAGGCGACCATCCAAACAACTCGCGGGATTATTAGCCGCCGCGCTCGATATTTCAGCAGAAGACAAACCGACCTTTATCCGTGTTGCGCGCGGGGATTTAACCCTGGAACGTTTACGCGCTTCTAAGCCCAACTCACAACCCGCTTCCCCTTCGGACCTCCAGTCTGCTCCTCACCATCTGCCTTTGTCGCCCACCCCGCTTCTGGGACGCGACTCCGAACTCGCGGCGATGGAAAAAATATTCCGCGACCCGCAATGTCGCTTGCTCACCCTGACGGGCATGGGCGGAATCGGCAAGACAAGGCTGGCGATTGAATTCGCCTCGCGTCAATGCGGCAAATTCCCGGACGGCGTTCATTACGTCCCGCTGGCTTCGGTCAACTCTGCGGAATTGATTGTCCCTGCCATTGCGGAGGCGCTTGAGTTCTCGTTTTCGGGTCCCGTGGACCCGCAGGAGCAGTTGTTCAATTACCTGGCGCATGGAGTCAAACAACCCACCCTGTTGGTTCTCGACAATCTCGAACACCTGCTGGCGCAATCCTCCCTCGCGGCGGAGTTGGTTGCGGAGATTCTCCAGCGGTTTGCCAATATCAAACTCCTCTGCACCTCCCGCGAACGCCTGAACCTGCAAGGCGAATGGACGTACGAATTGCACGGTCTGGCTGTGCCGTCTTCCGAATTTATTGACCGACTGGAAGACTATAGCGCGGCAGAGTTGTTCCTGCAGCGTGCGCGGCAAATCAACGCCGAATTTGAATTGACCGAAGCCGAAAGACCCGCGCTGGTGCGCATCTGCCGCCTGGTGGAGGGGATTCCGCTCGCCATCGAACTTGCCGCCGCCTGGGTGGGCGCGCTTTCGTGCGCGGAAATCGCGCAGGAAATCGAGACCAACATTGATTTTCTCACGACTTCCATGCGCGGCATCCCTGAACGTCATCGCTCGCTCAAGGCGACCTTCGACCACTCGTGGAAATTGCTGTCCGAGGCGGAACGCGGCGCGCTTAGCCGTCTCTCGGCTTTTCACGGCGGCTTCGACCGCGCGGCGGCGGAAAAGGTCGCGGGGGCGAATCTACCGATTTTGGCGTCGCTCGTCGCCAAGTCCCTGGTGAGGCGCACAGCGGGCGGACGTTACGACCTGCATGAAATCATCCGCCAGTATGCGCTGGCGCGGCTCGGCGAAGACGAATCCTGCTTTGTCGAGACCCGCGATCGTCATTGCGAATACTATCTCCATTTTGCATCGAGGTATGAAAGAAAATTAAAGAGCGGCTTGCAGCAGACAGCCATGCAGGTGATGACTGTTGAACTGGACAACCTGCGCTCCGCCTGGGATTGGGGCATCCAACGCAAAAAATCTGAAATGCTTGGCGGTTCTGTCCGCGCTTTTGGCTGGTTCTACGAAGTCGGGGGCATGATTCACGATGGCATCGAGCAATTAGAACTGCTTGTACAGACGTTGCGTGATACGCCACGCGATGTCCGCATGAATAAGGCGTTAGGTTCCGCCCTTGTCCACCAGGGATTGTTGTACTTCCGTAGCGGTCAATTCGACCGCGCTCAGGAACTTTACAATCAAAGCATTGCCATCCTTCGTTCGGTGCACGCACAGGCGCCCCTCGCCGATGCGCTCATCTTTAGCGGAACCATCAAGCACCTGAACGGCGATTACCTCGAAGCAAAGACATTGTTAGAGGAAGGCATACAGTATGCGCAGGCGGCAAATGACCCATGGTTTACCGCGTATGGAATCTATAACCTGGGTCACGTGGACAGCCTGATGGGCGAATACCAAAAGGGCTATGAACAAATGCAGGCGGGTCTAAAACTTTTGCGCGAACTTGGCGACCCGCATTCCATTTCGCTGGGCTTGAACTTTCTCGTCGAAACCCAGATTGCCCTCAAACGTTACGACGAAGCCATCGCCTCCATGCACGAGAGTATTGCACTGTGCGAGCGGACGAAGAATCGCTGGGGAATGGGAACCGCGTATCGTTATCTCGGTTTGGCGACGATGGCGGTAGGTCAATATGCCGAAGCGCAAAGTCATTTCCGAAAAAGCCTTGAAGTTTTCGGCGAATATTTCATAGGCTGGGATATCGCCCGAACGCTGATTTATCTCGGCGAGACGTATATCCTGTCAGGCGATCCCTCGGAAGCCAAAACGATTCTGCTGGATGCTCTGCTACTGGCGCGTGACACCCACTCCCCCCCGCTTATGCTGGAAGCCATAACGGGTCTGGCTTCCCTGGAAATGCACCATCATCCCGATCGTACGGCTGAATGGCTGACGTCAGTCATGAATCACCCTGCTACCACATACTATGTGAAAGAACGTGCATCGCGTTTGCGCGAGGGGATATTGTTAACGAACACAGCGCCGCATGCACAACCCAAGTGGACTATGGAGATGGTGATCGAAGGGTTGATTTGAAATCCACTATCGCATCCATCCGCCGGATGCTTTACAAATCGGCGTCAGCCTGCTTTATCGAGTTGAGACGTTCATTGCCAATGACAGTCTCTTGAAACAACGGCAGGATAGAGCGAGGGATTTAAAGACAAAAACCTGCCATCCGGCAAGTCTTGGTGGAAGAACAGATCATTTTTAGCCCACTTCAGGGATCTACGTGGAATTTTAGTGAGCGTGGAAGGACTCGAACCTTCAACCAATGGCTTAAAAGGCCACTGCTCTGCCATTGAGCTACACGCCCTGAAAAGCACGTGCATTCTATCACGCGTAGATGCTTCCGTCAACGTCATCGCAACCTTTAAAAAGTTTCAATCCGCGCAAAGTTGCCCAATGGATCGCCCTTGACTTTTCAATGCAGGCTTGTTACCATGACGCAGATCACCTATAGCATGGGCAATAAGGAGCATTTTTTATGGCGGAAATTTCAAAGTTGAGCGAGGCGACCTTCCAGAAAGAAGTTTTGGAAGCGGGAATGCCCGTTCTGGTAGATTTTACAGCGGTGTGGTGTCAACCTTGTAAGATGTTGGATCCGGTGGTAAAGCAATTAGCCGATCAGTGGGAAGGAAAAGTGAAGGTCGTCAAACTGGATGTGGACGAAAATCCGCAGATCGCCATGGATTACACCGTCATGGGCGTCCCGACCCTGATGCTGTTCAAGCAGGGTCAGCCCGTGGAACGCGTGACCGGTTTTCAACCGAAAGACCGGCTAGAGAAGAAATTTTCACCCCATCTCAATTAGAAGAGAACCCAACTTTGAGCGGCGCAGACGAAAAATACGTCAAAATGCCGATTCCACAATTCGCCGCTTTCTGCTAAGATCAAAACATGGCGCATGCGACCCAGTTTCAGGAGATAACAAAAATGCAAATCAATCCCCGAACCGATGTCAACAAAGCTCAAAGGCAAACCCCCGGCGCTCCGCAGATGCATGTGCGCAGCGATTTGCGCGCCGGCGTGGTTGAAGATTGCACGCTGGGGCTGAGCTATTGGAGAAAAGAATACAACCGCTTGAAGCAATATGCTGAAACGCTGGGCTGTAACTAGATTTGGAATGATCGCATAAATGCTCAAGGAGACGATAATGAAAACACGGACATCTCTACATGCTGGCCGCGACGGTTGCAGCCCCGAAGCTCAATATTATATGCAGAAAGCGTTGGCTATGCAGGCCAAAATTGATCAATGCCAGCGGTACTACTATCCGCCCAACAATTCCGGCTACCCAAGTAATCCGCCCGGCTATGTGGGCGGCAGATTTTACCCAGATCGCAGCGGCTGGTGCGGATAATATCAGCGAGCGGCATTAAATTGCTTTCAAACCGGCGATTGAGTTTCCTCAATCGCCATCTTTTTTAATAAATCTTAACCGAAGAACTGTTTACAAGTCTGGTTCTTTTGTTATAATTCATTATTGTAACTACTTGCAATAGCAGGCAATCAATGTTCGATCAAATTATTGAAACGCTGCACCAAAGAGGCTTTCGCATGACCCCTCAACGGCTGCTCGTCTTGCAGATCTTACAAGACGCCGGCCGTCATCTCACGCCGCAGGAAATCTTCGGGCAGACTCAACGCATTCTTCCCGCAATGACCGAGGCGACGGTGTATCGCACTCTCAGCTTTTTGACGGAACAGGGCTTTATCCTGGCAGCCCATATTGGCAATGGTCAATTGGTGTATGAAATCGCCGGTCACAATCACCATCACTTGATTTGCCGGGCATGCGGCGCAACGCAACAGATAGATCATCAATTCCTGGAATCTCTTTACCAGCAATTCCGCTCCAAAACCGGCTATCAAATTGACAGCCTGCACGTCACGTTCTTCGGTCTATGCCCCGATTGTCAGAAAAATTGAGCCGATTTGTTTTATTCTATTAAGGAGGTTGTAATGTTACTGGCCCCATTTTTATCTCCGCAGCCAATGCATATCCCAGACGGCTTTTTATCTCCGCTGGTCTCCATTATTTTATGGGTTTTTAGCATCCTGGTGATCGCCTATTCGCTGAAACGGGTGAACGAGGACTTAGGAGAACGTCAGGTACCTCTGATGGGCGTGTTGGCCGCCGCAATCTTTGCCGGGCAGATGCTCAACTTCACCGTGGCGGGCGGCACATCCGGTCACCTGATGGGCGCGGCGATTGCCACCATCCTGCTCGGTCCCTGGGCGGCTATCCTGATGATGACCACTGTCGTAGGTGTGCAGGCGCTGATCTTCCAGGACGGCGGCTTGCTGGCCCTGGGCGCCAACATCTTCAATATGGGCGTCATTGGCGTGGCGACGTCCTATTTTGTGTATCGAAGCATCCGCCGCATCGCCGGCGAAAAATCCTGGGGGGTGTTCTTGGGCGGCTTTCTGGCTGCCTGGATTTCCATCGTCGTCGCCGCTCTGGCTGTGGCGTTGCAGCTTGCGCTTTCGCGCACTTCTCCAGCCAATATTGCCATTCCCGCCATGGCCGGCATTCACGCTCTCATCGGCGTTGGGGAAGGTCTGATTACCATAGGCGCTTTGGCTTTGATCTACGCCGCGCGCCCCGACCTGCTAAGAAGCAGCAAACAGGGCGTAACCGGCGGGAATGCGCTTTGGGTTGGCGGGCTGGCAATTGCATTGGCTTTAGCGATTGCTTCTCCATTGGCATCTTCTCATCCAGATGGGCTGGAGTGGGTGGCCGAACAACAGGGGTTTTTGAACACAGCCCGAGGACCCTTGTATCAGATCATTCCAGACTATGTCTTCCCAGGGATTTCAAACCAGGTTGCGGCCACGATCCTGGCTGGCGTCTTTGGCACGCTGATCGTGTTTGGGGTGGCGCTGGCAGTTGCCTATAGCCGGCGAAAACGCCGCCTCGGCGAAGTTCGCCAGACCCAATAACTTAAGCCAATCGCTTTGCATGCACGTTCATTTCCTTGACCCCTATCGGCCAGGTAGCAGCCCGATCCATCAGCTTGATGCACGGGTTAAGTTGATTTTGACGCTGGCGTATATCCTGACCGCCGCGCTGACCCCCATCGGCGCCTGGCCGGTTTATATCCTGCTATTGGCCTGGGCGGTTACGATAGAAATCCTGTCGGAGCTGGGGGTCGGCTTTGTTTTGCGGCGGGCCGCGCTGGCATTGCCCTTTGTGCTGGCAGCATTGCCGGTGATTTTTACTGCTCCAGGCGCGGCTCTAATCCACCTACCGATCGGACCCTGGATGCTGACCATCACCTTGCCGGGCGTTGAACGATTTATCAGCATTGCCCTCAAGTCGTGGATCTCCGTGCAAATGGCGATTGTGCTGGCAGCGACGACTTCCTTCCCGGATTTACTTACCGCCATGCGGGCGATCAAAGTCCCCCGATTATTGGTCGCCATTTTCGGGTTGATGTGGCGTTACTTGTTTGTTCTGGTGGATGAAGCGCTGCGCCTGATGCGCGCCCGCTTATCGCGCAGCGGCGAGAGCGACCGCCCAGATCTCAAAGCCGGCGGCGCGCTCATCTGGAGGGCAAAGGTCGCTGGCGGAATGGCCGGCAGTTTGTTCTTGCGCGCCATCGAGCGCAGCGACCGCATCTATATGGCTATGGTCGCACGCGGCTACGATGGAGAAGTGCGCGCTGCGCCTCTGCCGCGCTTGAGCAGGCGCGATTGGCTGACGCTATGGCTATGCCTGGGGTTGCTGCTCGCTTTGCTGACCAGCGCCGCGCTATTCTAAAGATGATTGGACTGGTATGCATCACTCGATTGAGATAGAGCAACTCTATTATTCTTATCCGGATGGGCATCAGGCGCTGCGCGGCGTCTCTCTGCATGTCGAACCTTGTGAAAAGGTGGCTTTGGTGGGGCCAAACGGCGCAGGAAAATCCACGCTGATTTTGCATCTCAACGGCATACTCAACGGCCGCGGCCAGGTGCGAGTGGCTGGTTTGCCGGTGGTCAAAGAAAACCTGGGGAAAATTCGCGCCCGTGTAGGTATGGTGTTTCAAAACCCCGATGACCAGCTCTTCTCTCCAACCGTTTATGATGATGTGGCCTTTGGCCCCATTTATCAGGGTTTGCCGCAGGAGGAAGTTCGCCAGCGGGTGGAAAAAGCCCTGGCGGTGGTCAATATGAGTGATTATCTTCAGCGAGTTTCGCACCATCTGAGCGTTGGAGAGAAAAAGCGCATTGCGATTGCTACGGTGTTATCCATGGACCCTGAGATACTGATACTGGACGAACCGACCGCAGGGTTGGACCCGCGCGCTCGCCGCTCGCTGATGAAATTGTTGGAAAACCTGGACATCACCATGCTGGTATCCAGCCATGACATGTTAATGGTGCGCGAGTTATTTCCGCGCATGGTCATTATGGATGACGGCTGCATCGTCGCCGACGGCCCCACCCAAGAATTGATGGCGGATGAGGCGCTGCTTAACGCGCATGGGCTGGAGAAACCCTGAACCAGTAGAAAAAGTGGTCGCACGACACATGTCGTGCGACCACTTTTCATGAAGCTATAAAGAAGGCTGAAGCGCGCCTTGCATTAATCCGCCGCCACGGGCAGACCCACTTCCAACCCAGCAGCCTGACGCAGAATTTCGGCTTTGTCGGTTCGCTCCCAGGGCAGATCCAGGTCGTCGCGCCCGAAATGCCCGTAAGCCGCCACCTGTCGGTAAATCGGGCGGCGCAGACCCAAATCCCGAATAATCGCTCCTGGTCGCAGATCGAAGTTCTGCTCGATGAGCGCGGCGATCTTCTCATCTGGGATCACGCCGGTGCCAAAGGTCTCCACGTTGATGCTCAACGGGCGTGCCACGCCGATAGCATAGGCTACCTGGATCTCGCAGCGCCGCGCCAGGCCAGCGGCGACGATATTCTTCGCCGCCCAACGCGCCGCATACGCAGCCGAACGATCCACCTTGGTTGGATCTTTGCCGCTGAACGCGCCGCCGCCGTGCCGCCCCATGCCGCCGTACGAATCGACGATGATTTTGCGCCCGGTCAAGCCGGCGTCCCCTTGCGGTCCGCCGATAACAAAACGACCAGTTGGGTTAACATAAATCTTCAACTGATCATCTACCATATCCGTGGGCAAAGTTGGCAAAATCACATGCTGAATGACTGCGCGGCGGATCTCCTCCTGAGAAATTTCGGGAGCATGTTGTGTGCTAACCAAGACGGTGTCAATACGTTTTGGGCGTCCATAGCTGTACTCAACGGTCACCTGTGTCTTGCCATCGGGCCGCAGCCAGGGCAGCACACCGTTTTTACGCACTTCGCTTAAACGTCGCGCCAGCTTATGCGCCAAATAGATGGGCATAGGCATCAGCGCCGGGGTTTCGTCGCAGGCAAAGCCGAACATCATGCCCTGATCTCCAGCGCCAATCGCCTCCACTTCAGATTCGCTCATCTCGCCGGTTTTCGCCTCCAGCGCCTTATTGACGCCCAGAGCAATATCGCCCGACTGCTTGGCGATAGCCACCAACACACCGCAAATGTTTCCGTCTAAACCTTTTTCGCTGGCATCGTAACCAATTTCGGTGATCACCCGCCGCGTCAACTCGTCAAAATTAATATGCGCTCGGGTGGTGATCTCGCCCAAGAGGATCACAAAACCGGTTTTGGCCGCCGCTTCGCACGCCACACGAGAATTGGGATCCTGTTCCAGGCAGGCATCCAGCACCGCATCGCTGATCTGATCGCAGATTTTGTCTGGGTGACCTTCCGTCACCGATTCTGAGGTGAACAACAGACGCGGCGAGTTCATAAATGTTGTGCTCATTTCGGGTTTTACCTCCATAGATAAAAAGTTTTGCCCCTTCAATACAGCGAAAGGGCAAAACACAGGCATCTAAGCTCGGTCGCCCTCTCATCTTCCAGAATCTCCGTCTGCCGGACTTGGCACCTTCCGCCGGAGTAGCTCCGGGCAGGGGTTGCCGAGGTTTCATAGGGCCGGTCCCTCCACCTCTCTGGATAAGAGTGCCGATCAGGGGCTATTGAATTGTGTCAGCGATGATACCACGAGTGAAATCGTCTGTCAAACCGAAATCGCTTGAAAGCGTGCGCCAATCTTCGGCTCGCAGCTATTGATAGAACCATACGATGATGTAATAACCGATCACCGCGCTCCACAACCAGGAATCAATGCGGTCGAAGACACCGCCGTGGCCGGGGAGCAAGTTCCCCGAATCTTTAACGCCCACCTGACGTTTGATCATACTCTCGCCCAGGTCGCCCAAAGTGGGCAGCGCCGCCATCGCCAGTCCCAGCACTGCGCCGCTGAGGGGAGTTATTCCAGAGTTGGCGCCTGCAAGATACTGACAGGCGACAGCCAATAGCGCCCCTCCTGGAATCGCCGCCAAGATGCCTCCGATGTAACCCTCCCAAGATTTCTTGGGGCTCAGACGAGGGGCTAATTTGTGCCGCCCCCAACGCGTGCCGACAAAATAAGCCGCAGAATCTGCCAGCCAAACAGCCGGCAGCACGATTAAAATCCACCAGACGCCGTTGGGCAGATTGCGCAATGAGATCAAATATGCGCCTAACCAGCCAATGTAAAAAACGCCGCTCATACTGACGGAAAAGTCGCTGGCAGCCAGCTCTCGCCCGCGCTCGTACTTCCATAAGTGATATGTCATGCCCGCCAGGATGATGAAACTGACGATCCAATGCGCGCTGGCAAAACCATCCATCTCACGGCCAACGGCGATCAGCAAAATCCCGCCCACGATCAAATGTTCAGAAGGCTGAAGGTTGGCGGCGCGAAAAAGCCGTGCATACTCTATCCCTGCCAGGCTTAAGATCAAAGCCACCCCGGCGACATAGACCCACCCGCCGACGGCAATCAAAATCAAACCCACCGGCAGCAGGCCAAACGAAACCAGGATGCGCTTTAGAAGCATGATGTGATGAACAGCCCAGAAATGATGGAATCAGGTGGAAGTAGTATTACTGACAGGAGAGACCCGCCCATAACGGCGTTCGCGATGGCTGTACTCCTCCAAAGCTAACCGCAACTGCTCTTTGTCAAAATCCGGCCAATAGACAGGTGGAAAATACCACTCGGAATACGCCCCTTGCCAGATCAAGAAATTGCTGCCGCGCAATTCGCCAGAGGTGCGAATGATCAAATCAGGGTCTGGAACGCCAGCGGTGAACAGATAGCGGTTCACCACCTCGACGGTAATCTCCTCCGGCTGCAGCCCATCCCGAATCATACATTGAATGGCGTTCACAATTTCGTCCCGCCCGCCGTAATTAAAGGCTACATTGAGGATCAAACGTGTGTTGTGCTTGGTATATTCCAGGGCGTGAAGAACTTTTTGGCGAAATTCGGGCGAGAGACGATCCAAACGGCCAATGTGGCGCATTTGCACACCTTGATCGTGCAACTCTTGCAATTCACGATCAATGACGTCTTCAAAGATTTTCATTAAACCTTGCACTTCCTCTTCTGGTCGCCCCCAGTTTTCCGTGGAGAAAGCATAAATCGTCAGATATTGGATGCCAAATTCGATGCAAGCCTCGATCACGCGGCGTAGGTTCTCGGTGCCGGCGCGATGCCCCGCCAGACGCGGCAAACCACGCGCCAGCGCCCACCGGCCATTGCCGTCCATAATGATCGCCACATGGGCTGGCACTGCCTGAAGGTTCTCAACTTCGGGCGAAGCCATGTTTGTTGTTTGTTCCATAAACTAGTTCATGGCGTCTGAGCTAAGCTCAGACTTCCATAATTTCCTTTTCTTTACGCTCGCCAATCGCGTTGACTATTTCGATATACCGATCGGTGATCTTCTGAAGCTCCTCTTCGCCTTTCTTCAATTCGTCTTCAGAGATCATCTTTTCCTGTTCGAACTCACGCAAATCTTTAATCATGTCGCGACGCACATTGCGCACCGCCACGCGGCTTTCCTCCACACGGTTATGCACCAACTTGACCAGATCCCGGCGCCTTTCTTCGGTCAATGGAGGCAGATTCAGGCGGATCTGCTTTCCATCATTATTCGGATTCAGCCCCAGATCCGAGGCCAGAATGCTGCGCTCAATAGCTTTCAGGGTGCTGGCGTCGAAAGGTCGGATCAGCAAGGTGCGCGGTTCGGGTACGCTGACGCTGGCGAGTTGCACCAGCGGCGTTGCTATTCCGTAATATTCGATGGGCAGCTTTTCCACCAGCGCCGGATGCGCTCGCCCAGTGCGGATGCCCGCCAGATCTTCTTCAAGAGACTGGACGGCGCCCTTCATGCGCTCTTCGGCTTCTTTATATACTTCTTTGAGCATCAACGCCTCCGTCATGCAAGATCAGTGAAGGTATCGCGCCTATAGGATACCCGAAAATGTGTTGATAGAAAAGGGGCAAATCCTAAAGGGAAGGGGGGTTGGCCCTCTCTACTTTATGCAGTCACCAATGTGCCGACCTTTTCGCCATACAACGCCAATCGCAGGGCATCGCGGTTCCACAGGTTCAGTACCAGGATGGGCAAATTGTTATCCATGCAGAGAGAGATCGCAGTGCTATCCATCACCTCCAGACGGCGGTTCAACGTCTCGATATACGTCAGGCGCTCAAATCGCTCTGCGTTTGGATGAGTCAGCGGATCCATGTTATATACCCCATCCACTTTGGTCGCCTTGATCAACACATCCGCGCCGATCTCCATGGCACGCAACGCGGCCGCGGTGTCGGTGGAGAAGTAAGGGTTGCCGGTCCCGCCTCCTAAGATCACCACGCGCCCTTTTTCCAGGTGGCGGATGGCGCGGCGACGAATGTAGGGTTCAGCCACGGAGTGCATTTCAATCGCCGATTGAACGCGAGTCACCAATCCCATGCGTTCCATCGCATCCATCAGCGCCAGGGCGTTCATGACGGTGGCCAACATGCCCATATAGTCGGCGGTAGCGCGATCCATTCCCCGATCCAGCCCGCTGCGACCGCGCCACAGGTTGCCTGCGCCGATCACAATTGCCACATCCACGCCCAGGTCATGCACATCTTTGACTCGCTGGGCAATATCCTCGGCGCGTTCAGGGTCTATGCCAAAACCGCTTTCGCCAGCAAGCGATTCTCCGCTCAATTTGAGCAAAATTCGGTGATATTTTAATTGCGCACCCATTGGGTTTTCCTCCAATCCTGGATTGGTGAAGTTTGAACAACTATTTTGGCTAACTGTAACGCAGGGTTCATCCCACATGATCCAGCGGCGAAATGAATTTCGCGTGACGTTGAGCCATATTTTTCGATTTCATCAATCCAATTGCCATTTTCGGCTGATAAGGTTCAGCATTTCTCTGTGCTCTCCGTGGTTCAAATATCAATCCCATCGGCCATCAACACTGCACGGGGGACGATCTTTTTCCCCCACCCCCACCCAAGTGGCGGGAAAAGAGGGAAGTGATAAGAAGGATGGTTTCCGAACGTTCTCGTTTATATAAAAAAGGCCAACCGTTTGGTTGGCCTCGAAGATCGTTCAGTTTTGCAAACTTTCACCCAGTTCCCAGCGGGCAAAACGCCGGATGACGATGTTTTCGCCGATGGCTGCGATGTTCTGATGCAAGAGCTTTTCAACAGTGATGCTCTCGTCTCGAATATAGGCTTGTCGCAGCAAGCAGACTTCGTCCTTAAATTTTTCAATCCGCCCTTCGACGATGCGCTCCAACACTGCTTCGGGTTTGCCTTCCTCTCGTGCGCGGGCGCGGGCGATTTCGCGCTCGTGTTCAAAAACCTCTTCTGGAATATCTTCAGGGCGCAAGTAGCGCGGCGCGCCGGCGGCAATTTGCAAGGCGATCTCATGGGCAAAAGTGCGGAAAGCTTCGGAGCGAGCAACGAAATCCGTCTCGCAGTTGACTTCCACCATCACACCCACACGACCCTGCCCGTGCGAATAAAGTTCCACAACGCCTTCGGAGGCTTCGCGGTCTGCGCGCTTGGCGGCCATGGCCAAACCCTTTTCGCGCAGATAATCCACGGCTTTGTCGAAATCGCCGTTGGCATGCTCTAAAGCAGCGCGGCAATCCAGAATGCCGGCTCCGGTTGCTCCACGCAGTTCTTTGATCTGCTCGGTGGTGATCGCCATAATTATTCCTCTTCCTCTACGTCTTCATCTTCAACTTCGAAAACTTCATCTTCGAGGAGTTCTTCTTCCAGCTCCTCTTCATCCAGATCCACTTCTTCTTCCAATTCCAGTTCCTCTACCACATCTTCGGGGACGATCAGGCGCGAGGAGATCTTGGCTAGAGTGGCCGCCCCAAGCAGTTCCTCATCGGAGAGTTCGGGTTCTTCAATGCCCGGCGCAATGACCCGCTGCGGGAGGATTTCTTCTTCAACGACATCTTTGCGCATCGCCTTGCCTTCCAACGCGGCGTCGGCGATTTTGGCAACCAGCAGTTTGATGGCGCGGATGGCATCATCGTTGGACGGAATGACATAATCCACATTCCGCGGGTCGCAGTTCGTATCCACCAGCGCAATGACAGGGATGTTCAGCAGGTTTGCCTCGTGGATGGCGGTCGCTTCGCGGCGTACATCTACCACGAACACCAGTTCGGGCGGACGGGTCATCTGACGAATGCCGCCGAGCAACATCTCCAGGCGCTCGATCTCGCGCGTAAGAATCAAAGCTTCCTTCTTGGTCAGGCGGGCAAAATCGCCTTTATCGCGCATGCGTTCCAGGCGCTCCAGTTCATTGATGCGGGCGCGGATGGTGCGCCAGTTGGTCAACATGCCGCCCAGCCAGCGCGCAGTGACATAAGGCATTCCGGCGCGGACGGCTTCGTCCTGCACTGTCTCTTGCGCCTGGCGTTTGGTGCCTACAAACAGCACGGTGCCGCCATCGGCGACGGTATCGCGCACCACATTGTAGGCCTGTTGAAGCGCCTTAACCGTCTTTTGCAAGTCAATGATGTGGATGCCGTTACGCTCGGTGAAGATATATGGCTTCATGGCAGGGTGCCACTTATGGGTGCGGTGCCCAAAGTGCACGCCGCTTTCCAGAAGCGCTTTCATCGAAATAATTGTCATACCATACTCCTTTGCGTTAATCCTCCGCTTCCTTCGTCTCAGCCCGGCGCCGTCGCTGCGGCACGCCCCGTCTGATCAGGGAGCGTGTGAAATTTTTGCCCTTTTCAGGGCAGCATTGCTCCCGCCTGGGGCGGGAGCGGAAGCAAGTATATCACAGAGCCTGTGGAATCGTCCAGGAAAAGATGAAACAAATTTTTTGACCGCGTCCTTTCGATGGCTCGCGAACATCTGAGGTCGGTGGTCTTATCCTGGTTCGCCCAGACGCAACACAATGACGCCCAATATGATCAGCGCGCTGCCAACCCATTGCGGCGGGGTAAAGCGTTCGCCCAGAATAGCATAAGCCAGCGCAGCAGTCATCGCCGGCTCTAACGTAGCAATCACATTGGCCACGCTGGCCGGTAGATAGGTCAGGCTAACTGTGTAGAGTCCATAGCCGCCGATCGTAGGACCAATCGCCAGCGAGATCAACACCAGCCAGCCCACCAGCGCGCCGCCCAGCCAAAATAAATTGGGCGAAGCGACCCCAGAAGGCAGCACCGGGTAGAATAAATTGAAAGAGAAAATGAAGATCGCGCCAATCCCAAAAGCGTAGAACAAGACCGTCCAGGGATTAATATCTTTCCCCAACGCCGCTTTCCCCATCAGACTATAGGCAGCGAAAGCCATGCCGGAAGCCAGCCCGGTGATTACACCTAAAGGGTTGACCAACCAGGCGTCAGGATTATAAGCGCCGGACACGAAAACGCAGCCGAGCAAGCTGAGCGTAACTGCCCCAATCTTTTGCCGCCCCAGGCTTTCGTTGAACAGCTTCCAGCCGAAGATCGCTGTGAAGGCAGCCGAGCTGTACGCCAAAACGGTGGAGACGGCTGCGCCATTCAAAGCCACCGAGATCGTCCATAGCGAGTTGAAAAGCGCCAGGATCAATCCATAGGCGATCATAAAGGGCAGGCGACCGCGTTCCAAATGCAACCGATTGGGTGCAAAGAAAATGAACACGAGAAACAAAGCTATCGCCAGAATTAAATCTCGCCAAAACGCCAGCACCAGCGGCGGCATTCGATAGGTCTCGGTAAGATAGCGGATAAAAATCGCCGTTGTGGACCATAAGACGGTGGCGATCATACAAATCCCATACCCGCGCGTCAGGCGGGCGACCGATTTTTGTTTAACGAGCGCCGTTTCCAATTCAACTCCGTTCCGTGTGCGATGTCGTTTTTGAAAGTTTTGTCAATCATACCATTTCCTTTGAAGGATTGGCGCAGTTTCCGCGTTCCGGTTGAAAATCGTCTGATATTCATCACTTGCGCCAGGCAAAATTTTACGCTAAGCTATGGATATTCACCGCAAATGGTTTATCTTGTCGGTGCAAAACGTCTCGCAGGTTCCTTCTATAAACAAGCCTGTGTGAGCAAAAACCTGCGGGATGTTCATAACCAAATTATCTGAAGGTCAATAATAACTGCCATAAAACCCTTTGCTCTGCGATATCGTCTCGCTAACCCACTCTAAATAAGGAGAAAACGTATGACCATTGTTGTGGACGGATCCGGACTGACCCTCGATAAGCTGGTGCGGGTGGCGCGCGGCGGTGAGAAGGTCGAATTGCATCCCGACGCCCTGGAACGCATCAAGGTGTGCCGGGCGATGTTGGAAGAGAAGATCCAGGCCCATGAGATCATGTACGGAGTCAACACCGGGATCGGCGAATTCTCTGAAGTTGTGCTGACAGATGAACAAGTGCAGCAGTTCCAGCGTTATTTGATCTATAACCATGCCGCTGGAATCGGAGAGCCAGCGCCGATTGAATATGTACGCGCCGCCATGCTTGGGCGTGTCAATGTGCATGCGCACGGCAACTCTGGCTGCCGTCCCGAAATCACTTTGACGTTGATCGAAATGCTCAACCGTGGGGTCACGCCTGTGGTGTGCCAGAAAGGTTCGGTCGGCGCCTGCGGCGATCTGGCGCCCATGGCGCAGCTTGCTTTGCTGTTGATGGGCGAGGGGGAAGCCTTCTATCAAGGTCAACGGTTGCCGGGCAGAGTCGCTTTAGAGAAAGCCGGCATCTCGATTCCGGGTTTGCAAGCCCGCGATGGTCTGGCGGCAATCAACGGCTCGAACCTGCTCACCGCCATGAGCGCCCTGCATCTCTATGACATGAACCGCTGGCTGAAGCAGGCTGAGATCGCCTGCGCCATGAGCCTGGAGGCGCTCTACGCCAATATGAAGCCTTATGATGTGCGCCTGCATCAACTGCGCGGTTTCCCCGGCGCCATTCGTTCAGCGCGCGCCATCATGAAATGCATTGACGGCAGCGATTTGGTCACCGGCAAGTTCAAGACCAAAGTGCAAGACGCTTATTCGATGCGTTCGACGCCGCAGGTGATTGGCGCGGCGCACGATGCCATCGCCTACGCCCGCAGTCAAGTGGAAACTGAGCTGAACGGCGTCGGCGATAATCCGATTTTCTTGCCAGAATATAAGCTGACGCTTACCGGAGCGAATTTCCAGGGTTCACCGGTATCGCTGCCGATGGATATGGCTGGCGCGGCGATCACAATGGTTTGCGTGCTTTCCGAACGCCGCTTGAACCGCCTGACCAATCCGGCCTTAAGCGTGGGACTGCCAGCATTTTTGACCAAAGGCGCGGGAATGTTCTCCGGACTCATGCTCAGTCAGTACACCGCCGATAGCCTGATCGTTGAGCAGCGCATTCTCTCCATGCCTGCCAGCATCCAATCTATCCCCGCCGCCGCCGATCAGGAAGATTTTGTCTCCATGGGTATGAATACAGCCATTAAAAACGCCCAGATACTGGATAACGCTTATGGGGTCTTGGGCATTGAATTCATGGCTGCGGCTCAAGCGCTGGATTTTCGCGAGTTTACACCGGGCCGCGGCGTGCAGGCTGCCCATCGGGTGATCCGCAAGTACGTTGAGCATCTCGACGAGGATCGCCCTCTTTATTCAGACCACAACAAGATGAAAGAATTGGTCAAGTCTTGCGAAATCCTCGATGAAGTGGAAAAGATCGTCGGCAGTTTAGAGTAGCCCAATCAGGTAAGCAGGGGCGCGCGGACAAGGAAAAACGCGCCCCTGCTTATTGCTTCAAGGGCTTAATCTACCGGCTCAAGCCTAACAATCTGATTAAAACCGTTGACCGTAAGAAGCCAGCGGCTGCCGGGCAGGAACCGCTCGAATTCATCCAGGCTGGCGGGTGAATATTCATATTGCCCCTGCTCGGTTTCGAGGATCACCACAAAACTTGCAGATTGAGTTCCTAAACGCTGGTTGGCGCTTTGCTGCGGCTGCGGCCAGACAGGCGAAAAATCGCTGCCGCTTTTCGTGACGCGCTCTACAACCTGCCAATCCTGCACCGTATATTCACAGTAAGGCGCTAATACTTCATATTGGCAATCCTGGACAACCTTGCCCACGCCGGATCCGGTGTCAATGGTATACGCCGTGCCACACACTTTGTTATAAGGCATGCCTACCGGCTCGCTGTCTTGAACCGATCGCACCTGATCCCGGCACGCGCCCACTTGCGCATCGGCAGGGATTTCGTCCTCCCAGCCCTGGCGCGTGATGGGTGCGAGTTGTTCGATCTCAATGACCGTTTGCCATTCGACACCCTGGACGACGCCGGTGAGGTCTTGCCGGGAAAAGGAACGGCTGATCAACCAGCCAATGCCAGCTACCAGACAGATGGTCGCCAAAGCGCCCATTGCTATCCCCCACCACGCTGGCCGAGAGGCGCGGCTTGTCGCCAGAGGAGGCGCGACTAAGGGCGGCGCAGCAGCTTCGCGCTGTTGCAAAGAAGCGCCGCAGCCAGAACATTTCATGGCGCTTTCTGGATTCATCGTTCCGCAATGAGGGCAAGCAATTTGTTTCACTGCACTGGCTCGGTAAGCGCCGATGACTTTCCCAGCCTCGCGGCGCATGCCTTCTTTGAGATCCGCTCCGCATTGAGAGCAGACCTGCGCACCGGCCGGGCTACGCGCTCCGCAAAAGGCGCAGTGGATATCTGGACCGGCCTCAGCGATCGCTTTTAGCGCCTCATCTTGAACAACTTGCTGGCCCTGCGTCTGTTCGAATTGAACCCCCTGGGGCTGCGGCGCGCCACAGCTAACGCAAGTTTTTTCGGTTCCCAGGTTTCGGCTGCCGCATTTCGGGCAAGTCCATTCTAATTTCACATAACCCAAAGTTTCTTGGGGCATAATTGCTCCTTACGCCGAGTTTAGATTCAGCAAATATGCGCCGACCTGTTTACCCGATGGGTATTCCTGGATAAAGCCAATGGGGCTCAGCCTTCCAGCCGCGTAAGCGCCAGTCGCCACGCGGGAGGCACAACGCAGCCGCGTAGTCTCTGGCTGGCTCCAGGTGATATAAGCTCCAATGTTCCGGCCCCGGCAGGTCATTGCGAGCTGCCAGTAATTTTGCCGGCTGGGCGGGATGCAACGAAACATCGAATTGGTCGAGCGGCAGAGATAAACCCATACCCAGCGCCTTGATATAGGCTTCTTTGCGCGTCCAACACATGAAAAAAGCCCGCGCGCGCTCGGCTGCCGCCACTCTGCGCAATTGCTCTTGCTCGTCTATAGAGAAGAATTGCGCCGCGATCCGCTGATGATCGAAGTCCGAGCGCACATACTCAATGTCAACCCCAATATGTTCATGCGACGCGACAGCGATCAGCGCCATCTGATGCGAGTGCGACATGTTGAAATGCAGGGCGTTTTTGTGATAATCTGTGTGAAGATCGGGTTTGCCGTATGAACTGTAGTCGAAGCGCAGCGAAGCCGGAGGCATCCCCAGGTAACCGCTCAAGATGGTGCGCAGCAGCCCATGACGCAAAATGAACCGCTGGCGGTCGTGCAGCAGGCGAAAGCGACTGGCGCGCTCCGATTCATCAGACGGCAGGATCGAGACGAACGCATCTTCGCGGCCTTGCCAGTCTGAAAAATCAATGCGCCAGATATGCGCTTCGTTTTCACCCAAGCGGGGAAAACTTGAAGGGGATATCCAATCCATCGCTGAAAGTTGCATGGCGGGAGCTTGTCCGGTATTCAGATCTTATCCCCGCAGCGCGGGCAATAACGGCTCGTGGGTCTCAGCCGATAACCACAATTCCAGCAAAATGAAGGCCGTTCCTCAGCCAGCGGAACCGCCTGCAACGATTTGCCGCAAGCCGCGCAATAGCGCGCCTGCGAACGGTTGGCATGGCCGCAATAGGGACAGACCGCCGCAACTCCCAGGTTCAGGGCTTTATCCGAGGCGGGTAAAGACGAAGGCTTCGTAGGAGCAGAAGGCTTTGCAGCAGGTTGGGATGGAACTGGCGGCCTCTCCTCGAGGAGGGTGGAACTCGCCGAAATCGTCGGCCTTTGCATTGTGGGGCGTTGAGGCGGCGCAGGTGAACGGCGGCTGCGATCAAAAATCCCCAGACCTGCCAAGAAAATCAAACCGCCCAACAGGAGCATAGCCGGCGCGACGATGCACAACAATGCGCCCAAAACCAACATCAAACGGCTGGGCGACGCTCTTAAAGGGACTGGCGCAGGCGTGTTCAACGCGGCTGTCTCTGAAATCAGCAATGTTGGCGTCTGACTCGAAGCAGGCGAAGGGGCGGGCAGGGTCGTAAAAGCGACGGTCGGGGCGCCGGCTGTCAGACTCATCAATAACACAAACGCCAGCAATAAGGTAACCACGCCATACCACACAGCAACATACGGCGCGGTAAAGCGCCTCAAATGGGGTTTGCTCTGCATTTCAATCTTATTCTGCGGGTGCGCAGCTTTTCGCCGCGGGTTATCCATGCGTCAATTCCACAAAACTCCCTTACACTATCACTTGACTACTGCCTTCAGATAATTTGAGTACGAACGTCCCGCAGGTTTCTGATCACACGGGCTTATTTCTAGGGCAGCCTGCGGCACGTTTTACACCGATGAGATAAACCAACTTCGGCGAATATCAATAACGCGACTTACCGCAGCGTGGGCAGAATTTGCTATCCGGACGCAGCGGATTGCCGCAGCGCGTACAGTAGATCTTTTCCTCTTGCGCGTATAGCTCCGGTGCCAGACCCAAACCACATACCGGGCAGAACCTCGCTTCCGGGCGGTGCGGACTGCCGCAGCGTGGGCAAATCCCTTGATTTTCGAGGCGGGGTCTCATTGCCTCAGGCGCCCCGGGCCGCGCAGCCGGTTGACCTCCGTATGCAGACCCTGCCGGAGCAACGCGACGGGCGCGCTGACGCGCCATATACCACACCCCGCCCAACACGCCGATGCCGCCCAGCCCCAGCAAACCCGGCGCCACCACACAGGCCAGAATGCCCAGCACCAGAGCCAACGAATCCGTATTGTTGCTGGAAGGTTCCGGCGTGGTCAAGGGTCGCCGCTCCGGCGTGGCAGTTGGGGTTGGAGAGGCGACAAGCGAGGCTGGCGTATCGGTTGGAACAGGGGTGGGTGGGATCGAGGTTGGCGTGGCGACAATCAGGGATTCCGGGTCCGGCGGCGCGCCCAGGTAGAGCCTGCCATAACCAAAACCATTATCCGGTCCGCCTGGCCCCAGGTCCAGCGCACGGTTGAGCAGAAATTCACGCACCTGGTCTGGCGTGAAATTCGGATATACTTGCAGCACCAGCGCCGCCGCGCCTGAGACGTGCGGCGCGGCGGCGGAAGTTCCAATCCAGGTCTCCCCATACGCGGCGCTGCTGATGCCCGCCGGCGCAGATATTTCCGGTTTTAATCTCCCGTCGTTTGTGGGACCGCGCGAGCTGTAATCTTCCAAAGCATCATCTGACCAATTCACCGCCCCCACGGTAAGGGCGCGTTTCGCGTCTCCGGGAGTGGTCACGCTGTGATCCGGCGTGTAATATTCGATCTCGCCATCGCGCATAAAAAAATCCATCGTAACAGGACGGTCAATACGCTTGGCGTAAAACGCGGCGTAATAGGTCTCGTTATCTGGAAAGACATAAACCACACCCTCCGCCGTGTCATCCCCCGGCCCGTCCTGAATGTTTGTCGAGCTGGCCAGTTCATTGCCGTTGCGGTCATAAATATACAGATCGAGGTCTTGTACGCCGTTTTTCCAGTCATCCCAATTGAGCACCAGAACCGTACGCCCATCCGGGATAAAAGCCATCATTTCATCGCCTGAGCTGAATTCGTGATACCCGTCGCCGTCTGTATCCGTGAAGGCGGCGCGATAATGCTGATAACCAGTGTTGCCCGCCGAGTTGACCCATAATACGCCGTTTTCGACCACCGAATCGATGAAGCGGGCTTCGTCGGTCGAGCCATCCATTGGCCCATAAATCGAACCCGCGGAGTGAGAAATAACTTGAACGCCCTGCGAGACCAGCCAATCAATCGCCTGTCGCTCTTCCACATCGGTTTCATAAGCTGCAAAGAACAACTCCGCGTCTGGAGCAATGTCATGAATGATCTCCGCGACCGCACTTCCGTGCGGCGTCCCGACTTGATCAATCTCCACACCAGCGATAAAAGAACGGGCGGTTACCTGCGCCGGAAGATCATCGCCAAGCAGCTCCTTGTATTTATCGAACCCCATATCCAGGACGCCTACTTTTACTCCTTTGCCTGTATAGCCAATGTTATGCCAGTCATAAGCGCCGATCTTTCCCAGAGATTCGGTTTCAACGCTGCCTACGTCCTCAACACTCACCTTGGGCAGGCGAATGCGAATGATATGCCGCAGGTTCGAGATATGACTGAGTAGTTCTCCCGGCGAACCTGCATCCACCATCTCCCGAAGCATGTCCATTGGGATGGCAATATCCATCAGGTTGCCGCTCACCGCAGTCACAATGATCCCATTGGCCTCTAACTCAGCTTGCAACTCCGCCGTTTCGGTGGTATCCAGTTCCAGCGTCAGACGTAAATCGCCGTTCGCGTTCAGCAGGCCGCGTTTCTGCGCCAGCTCCAGCGCCGCCTCTTCGCCGCCGTTCTGATAGGCGACCAGAAAATCCTTGTACACCGAGTCCAGCTTTGGATCCTGTAAAATACTCGCCAACTCCGGATATTCCGTCGCCAGCTCGGCCAGGGAAACCGGGGGGGTCTGCGGCGCGATCGGGCTTCCATTGCCTGCCTGTCCGCTCAGCCAATATAAGCCGCCTGCCAACGCCAGCGCCAGCAAAGCCAGCGAACCCAGCAGCAGCACCATCATGCCGCGCGGCGTGGCAAAGCGTTGCATCCAACTTCTACGTTGCCCCCCTAAGGGCCTGGTATCCCGCCGCAAACCGCTCGTCGGTTGCGAAGGCGGCGAAGAGGAAGGGTTGATGTCGTTTTCGCTGTTTTCAGAAGAGGGTGGCGCTTCCATAGACAAGGCTCCTATACGTTCTGGTCTAAGCGATTGACCAACCGGCGTGATTCAGCAGAGTCTGCTGCCCCCTCCGCCATTCGGCCTTTCAAGCCTGGGGATAAAGAATGAACTTCGCACTACTTTCGGCGTCATGCCAGGGTCTCTATCATCCGTAATACGGCGCTCAGGGAATTGACCAGATCGTAAAATCGGAGAAGTCTGTGGAGTATCCGTCAATTTCATCATCCTGGTAAACGCCAGTGGCAATGTAGATGCCACCCGAATTCATCCGAGATGAGAGGTCAAATTCAGCGATGAACGCATCATTGAGGAAAAATAAGCCGCGCTCGCCTTGAAAGATAAGACGCACCAGATTCGAACCTTTCTCGCTTACGTCCAGCCCAGGGAGCTCGCCCTCGGCGATCAGGGTTCCATCGGGATCGCCGGAATTGTTCAGCAGCACCCAGGTCTTATCGGATAGAATGACAAAGCGAAATTGGACATTTTTCGTTTCATGTCGCAGGATGAAACCATAATCCCAACTGCCGGTGGCAAGGGAATAGGGATTGTAGAAACGCGCTTCAACGATAAAGTCGCGCAGATTTACTCCGGCGTCGTAAGATTCAATCAACGTATCGCTCGCCTCATGGGTCAGGCTGCCGTTGGCCGGCCCATAAACCAGCGCCCGGCTGCCCTGCAAAGAAGCCAGATAGGCTGAGAGCGCGTCGGCGGTCATCTGAACTTGAGCGGTTTGTTGCGCGTATACCTGGGCGGTCATGGTTGCCACAGCCTGGGCGGTGGAGGTAGCGCGCACCCGTTCCGCCATTGTGGCTTGAATTTGGGCGTCGGCGGTCTTTTGGGCATTTGCCTGAGAATTGGCAATCAATGCTCCAATCAAGATGAACATCCCCAGGCATAAAACAACAAAAACGGCGACAGCGAGGCCGATGCTTTTGACCGGCAACCCCGAACTGCGTGGCGAAGAAGCTGGCGCATAGCCTGGTATTTCCGGTGCTGCGGCGGAAGGGACCACCTGCGTGGCTGGTACAGGCGACATTGGCCGAACATAGGCCTCCGGAGATTGCCGGGCGACGACGCCTGGCGCAGTCGAAGCAGAGAGCGCCGCCGAAAAGTCTGCAATGTTGGGAAAGCGCTGGCTGGGTTCCAGGCGCATGGCGCGGTCAATCGCCAGACTCAAGGGCATGGGAATGCGCGGGTTAATTTGGTGCGCCAGGCGCATCTGACCACCAGCCATGCGCTGAACGCTTTCCATCGGCTCCTGGCCGGTCAACAGATTGTAGAGGGTGGCAGCCAGGGCATATTGATCGGTGCGGGCGTCTGTTTTGCCCTGTCCATACTGCTCCGGCGGCGCATAACCTGGCGTAACCGCCCGGGCGCCCAAAGTCGTATGCAGATGCGGATCGTACAACTTAACCAGGCCGAAATCCACCAACATTGCCCGTCCCTCTGGGGTGATGCGGATGTTCGCCGGCTTTATGTCTCGATGCACCACCGGCGGCTGGCGGCTATGCAGGTATTTCAAGGCGTCGGCAACCTGATAAACCCAGGTCAAAGCCTGCTCTATTGGCGCTGAGCCCTGTCGCTTCATCATCGAAGCCAGGTCTTCGCCTTCGACAAAGTCCATCACCAGGTATTGCCCCTGTCCAGGTAAGATAAAGTGGTCGGTGACGCGCGGCAGGTTGGGGTGCGACAGGTTTGCCAGGATGGTGGCC
Organism: Anaerolineales bacterium; assembly: GCA_020060465.1. Taxonomy (GTDB): domain Bacteria; phylum Chloroflexota; class Anaerolineae; order Anaerolineales; family UBA4823; genus RBG-16-57-11. The sequence goes on along the minus strand of JAGVAD010000029.1, from coordinate 3,066 downwards.
TCGCGTGTGAACTGACGCTGCGCCTCTGGCGAAGTATCCAGATTTTCCTTCACCGCGCAAGGTCGGTTCAGGTTTGTATCCCAGGCGCGATAGACCGCGCCAAAACCTCCTTGCCCCAAAAGTCTGACGATGCGATAGCGGTTATTGAGCACCTGACCAGGTTGCAATGGCATGTTAGAACTCCTCGAATTATCAGTTGACGATCATTCCTGAAAATACACTTCGTCAATGCAAAAACTTGGCGCCCGCTCGCTTATAAAGAAGATATTGCTGAGTCAAATCGCCTAAGAACCACCCCGCAGCGCCCAGGATCAACGCCACGAGCAGCATCATTAGATTTGGCTCAATTACTCCTCTGCTAACCACGATGAGAAACAGCGGCGCGCCGATGGCTTCCATCAGACTCAACCAGATCAGCTCACGTCGCCATCCCTCTGTTGCCTGACCGCGCTTCAAGCGCGGCAAGAATGCAACCCAGGCTTCCATCACCGCGCCGCTGATGAATGCAGCCAGGAATAACCACAGCGCGCCATAGCTTTGGTATGGCAATCTGAGCCAGATGGCGCCAACCAGGGCGATGGTTAAGATCACATGGCTGGCAAATACTACACCTCGCCGTGGATAGGCGGCATAAGCCAACGCGCCAAACATTCCAACCAACGGAAAGTTATTCCAGTTCACCGGGGCTGCATTCAACACCGGCGTCAAAACCCAAACGCCAAAGACAAGAGCCATTGCCAGCGCACCCAACAACAACGCCAATTGGCGGGCATTGAGCTGGGCGGCAGCGGCCAACAGACGAGTCGTTGGCCGAGAGGTAACCACATGGGTTGGATGAAGTCCCCCGCCAGCCTGCGCAACAGGCTGTCCTTCGCCGGGCAGCATCGCAGAGGGGGTTTGCATCTGTCCTGCCCTTGCCGCAGAGGCGGCGCTGGCCGATGAAACCATCATCGGCGAAACCATCGGTTGACCAGAAGGGGAGCTATAGGCAATGTGCAACAATTGAGCAAATTCCGCTTGCAGTTCTTTGGCGCTTTGCCAACGGCGTTCGCGTTGATTTTGCAAGCCGCGGGTGATAATCCGCTCCATTTGCACGCTAACAGCCGGATTCAAGCTGCGCAACGCTGGCGGGTTAAAGAGCGAGTTCAACGGGTCGTGCAACGTTAAAAGCTGATGCAGGGTGATGCACAGGCTATAAATATCGCTGCGCTCATCCGTCTGGCCGCTCACCGCCTCCGGCGAAGCGTAGCCCGGCGTACCCAGCGCCATGGTATCGGTCGTCTTCCCCGGCTTGAAGAAGCGAGCGATGCCGAAATCAATCAGCTTAATTCTTCCGTCTAGGGTCAACATGATGTTGGAGGGCTTGATATCGCGGAAGATGATCTTTGGCGAACGGCTATGCAGGTAAGCCAGCACCTCGCACAACTGGATCGCCCAGGGAAGGACTTCCATCTCCGTAAAAGGCGCGCTCCGCTGACGCAACAGGTCTTGCAGCGATTTGCCTTGCACAAATTCCATCACCAGATAATGTTTGCCGCCCTCGGCGAAAACATCTACCACGACAGGCAGGTTCGCATGGCGCAGAGAGCGTAGCAGGTTGGCTTCGGTGAGGAAGGACTGCACGGCAAAGTCGCGATCTTTGGCGCTCAGCGCGGCGTCGCTCATCTCTTTGATCGCCCAGTGAGCGCCAGGCTGTTGGGTGTCTATCGCCTGATAAACTGCGGCCATTCCTCCTTGACCGACTTTGCGCACGATCAAATAACGGTCTTTGAGCAAGTAATTGGCTGGCAGCTTACCGGTGAGGCCAGCAAAGCCTTCCACTGGCGAGGGAGAACTTCCTGCCAGTTGGAGCGGTTTCCCCGTCGTTGGGCAGAAGCGGGCGCCTTGCCGATGCTCCTGATTACAATGTGGACAACGCCTTGTGTTCATGGTTTTACCGGCGCAAGGACCTTTACCCGCGTCACCCAACCCAGGCCAGAAAAAGTGATGCTACCCGGCAATGGTCCCAGACCGATAGAGGCGATCTGGCAAACGGGCGCTGGAGCGTCGTCCAGGTATAAATCCAGCCCCTGATTCAGGGCGACCTGTAAACGATAAACATGCTTTTCCAGGGCGTTGATCGGCTGGACACAGACCTCCTCGGTGATTGGGGTCTGGAGCCTCAATTGCTCCTGTCGAATTTCCAGATGGATCACGCCGGGCTCTAAAAGCTCCGGTCCGCGATTCCTTCCCTCTGGATCCCAGTCAAAGACCAGAACATAACGCGGAAAACGGTTATTCAATTGGGCTTCAAACTCGATGACTGCGCCGACTTCCAACGCAATGGGAAGGTCGCGCCGCGTTGTAGCGCCGGCGGAGGTTGGAGCTTCTGCCTTCAGGCTTAGCCAGCGGTCGCCCGGCCCAATGTCTATGGTCGGCCGTTGGCTGCCCCAGGTGCGCCAGTTTGTCGCCAGATCTTGATCGAAAGTGTCTTCAAATAAGAGGACGACGGTTGGATTAGAAAGAGGCGCGGCGGTGGTTGTGAGCGCGGCAGTAGGAGAGATCACCTGCGTCGTTTCAGGAGTATTAGCCAGCAGAGGCTGCGTCGCGGCAGGCTGCGTCGCAGTTTCAGTAACGACTGTGGGCGTAGGCGGCGGGGTTTCCTGTGTTGTGATGGGCGTTCCAGTAGAGATGGGGGAGGTGGTGTCCGTAGGCGCAGGGCTTTCGGTGGTGGTTGGCGCGGCGATGGTCGAAACGATGGCTGAGGGGGTCTTTTTACCTAAGAAACCCAGGCGATTGGCGGCAAAATATCCTGCTACAGCCACCACGCCGCAACCTGCCACCAGGATTGCCAGCACCAGCACAGGGACGCCCTTGCGTCGCGCTGGCTTTGCCGCCGGCGGCGAAGGTGGAATAGCGCTGGCTGGCTTTGCCCGCGGCTGCTCACCTGTCGCGCCGATGGCTGCACTTGCGGCGGACGGTTGCGCAGGCGTCTCGGCGGCTGCTGGCCGGGGGAACTCCCCCGTGGTATCTATCGTTTTGCCGCAATTGCTGCAAAACTTGGCGCCAGGACGCACCGGTTTGCCG
>JAGVAD010000033.1 GCA_020060465.1 Anaerolineales bacterium | reverse complement strand
TGCTTTTTTCTCCATGTACTCTGTGTGCTCTGTGGCAAACAATTCTTGCCTCATCACGAAAGCCACCAAGAACACCGAGCAGGATTGTTTATTCTCCATTACTCTGTGTGCTCTGTGGCAAACAATTCTTCAATATCGTCCTCCTCAGGCACAAAAGTAATGTATTCTCATGAATTGAAGGATTATAATATAGCTTCTAACCTCCATTGGTATAATTCCGGGACTAAGAGCCTCGCAGAACAACTATTTCCATCCGTCTGGAGAGTGTATGACTTCATCTAAACTTACCGGCGCAAAGATCCGCCAGGACTTCATTGACTTCTTCATTGAGCATCAGCACACATTCGTGCCATCCTCCTCGCTTGTGCCAGGCGGCGACCAAACCTTATTATTCACCAACGCCGGCATGGTGCAGTTCAAAGACGTTTTCCTGGGTATTGACAAGCGTCCCTATACTCGCGCCGCAAACTCGCAAAAGTGTATGCGCGTGGCCGGCAAACACAACGACTTAGACGATGTCGGGCGGGATGACACGCATCATACCTTCTTTGAAATGCTGGGGAACTGGTCTTTTGGCGATTATTACAAAAAAGAGGCCATTGCCTGGGCTTGGCAGCTTTTGACAGAGGTGTGGGGTCTTTCCAAAGAGCGCCTGTGGGCGACTTGCTTCAAAGACGAAAAGGGCGAGATTCCAACAGACGATGAAGCCGCCAACGAATGGCGCTTACAGCCCGGCTTTGACCCCGGCCATGTGTTATTCTTTGGGCGCAAGGACAACTTTTGGGAGATGGCTGAAACCGGCCCATGCGGGCCATGCAGTGAGATCCATTACGACCGAGGCCCAAGCTACTGTGACAAACAAGATGTTCCGGGGCATATTTGTCGTGTGAACGGCGATTGCACCCGCTTCCTTGAGTTATGGAACCTGGTTTTCATTCAATATAATCGAACCGGCCCCAGCTCGCTGGAGCCGCTGCCAGCCAAACATGTAGATACGGGGATGGGTCTGGAAAGGATCGTCTCCGTATTACAAGATACGCCCTCCAATTACAAAACCGACCTGCTGTTTCCGCTCATGCGCGCAGTACAGCAAATGACCGGCGATAGCGATGAGCAGATGGATGCCAACCTGACCCCTTACCGGGTGATCGCCGATCATACACGGGCGGCGACTTTTCTGATCGCAGACGGGGTCGTGCCAGGCAATATCGGACGCAATTATGTTTGCCGTATGATCATCCGCCGCGCGGCGCGATTTGGCAGCAAGCTCGGTTTGCATGAGCCTTTTCTCGCCCGCGTCGCCGAAGTGGTGATCGAAAACTATGGCGACTTCTATCCAGAGCTGACGCGCAACCGCTCAGCTATCCTGACGAACCTGACCAATGAAGAAGAGCGTTTTGCCCGCACAGTGGAAAGCGGCGTCGCCAAGCTGGAAACTTTATTGGCGCGGCTTTCCGCCTCCGGCGAACGGACGCTGCCCGGCGATCAGGCCTTCGACCTGTACGCCACCTATGGCCTGCCGTTGGAGATCACCCGAGACATTGCCCGCGAACAGAATCTGGAAGTGGATGAGGCAGGTTTCCGCCAATCTATGGAGAAGCATCGTCTGGCGTCTGGCGCAGGCGAGGTGTTTGGCCCGCTCGGCGGTGAGGATGTGGACATCTATCGTGCCCTGTTGCAAGACCTGCAGGCTCAGGGCAAACTGGGCAGCGATGGCGTGCAACACAACCCTTACGAATGGCTGGAAGTAGAAGAACCGGTCTTGGCGCTGCTGGTAGATGGGAAACCCGTCCAGTCTGCTCAACCTGGCGAGAAGGTCGAGGTGCTGCTGCCCAAAACCGGCTTTTACGTTGAGTCGGGCGGTCAAGTATCGGACACCGGTATCATCGTAAGCGTCGCCGAGCCGCGTTGGGAGATTCGCGTATCCGATATGCGCAAACCAGCGGCGGGAGTGATCGTCCATGTCGGCGAGGTGGCGCGAGGAACGCCCAAAGTCGGTGATCCGGCGATCGCTGCGGTGGATGCTCAGCGCCGTCGTGACATCATGCGCAATCACACCGCCACCCACCTGCTACACGCAGAGCTGCGCACTGTGCTTGGCGAACATGCCCGCCAGGCAGGTTCGCTGGTCGCTCCAGACCGGTTGCGGTTTGACTTCACGCACTCTCACGCTGTCACGCCCGAACAAATTGAGCAGATCGAAGCCGGCGTGAATCGCGCCATCTTAGGAAACTATCGCTTGCACATCGCTTTCAAGCCGCTGCAGCAAGCCATTCAGGAAGGCGCCACCGCTCTATTTGGCGAAAAATACGGCGAGACAGTTCGTAACATCACCATCGGCGAACCGGAGACGTTTTCCAACGAACTGTGCGGTGGTACGCATGTGGACGAAACAGGCGACATTGGCTTATTCTTGATTACCAGCGAAGGCAGCGCAGCGGCTGGTATACGGCGCATCGAGGCGGTCACCGGCCGCGCCGCGTACGAGCTGGTGCAAGAGCGCTTCCGTCTGCTCAAACGCATCGCCGCCCTGTTGGAAACCACTCCCGAAGATGCGCCCGCCCGATTAGAAGCCGTTCTTGAGACATTGGCTCAGGCGCGCAAGCAGATTGCAGAGCTGCGCCGCAGCCAGGCAATGCGCACATTCCAGGAACATCTGGCAAACGTCCCACATGTGCAAGGCATCCCGGTATTGGTCGTCAGCGTGCCTGACGCCGATGCGGACGCCTTGCGTGCACTGAGCGATCAATTTCGCCAGCGTTTCCCCAGCGGCGTGGCTGTGTTGGCTGCGGTGGATCAACAGGGCAAACCTCTCATTGTAGGTTCCGTGACCGAGGACCTGGTCCAGCGCGGCCTGCATGCCGGCGAATTGGTCAAGCACGTGGCTGGCTTTCTGGGCGGCGGCGGCGGTGGGCGCCCAACGCTGGCGCAGGCGGGCGGGAAAGACGCCAGTCGCTTGCAGGAAGCGCTCGATAGCGTACCAGCCTGGATCGAGGCAAAGTTGAAATAGCGTTTATATAACTCTGACAGGGGCGGCTATTCTATAGAGATATAGCCGCCCCGATACACCCCGCCTCATGATGGAAAAAACTTCGAAGAGGGTCAATCATTTCAACTGGACAATCCCCTTGGGGTTATTCATTCTGAGTCTGATCGCTTATTTGCCATTGGCGCCCAGTTTAGGGATATATTGGGATGATTGGCCCTCGCTTTGGTTCCTACACTTTTTTGGCCCAACAATCTTTCCCAAAGCTTTCGCCATTGATCGCCCGGCGCAGGGCTGGTTGTTCTTGCTGACTACCAGCCTGGTGGGCGAATCCATGTTAGCCTGGCAGATTTTCGGCGTATTGGCTCGGTGGCTATGCAGCCTGGCTTTTGCCTGGATGATATGGCTGATCTGGCCGCAACGCAAGTTGCTGGCGGCGGTCGCCGCTGCCCTGTTTATTGTTTATCCCGGCTTCTCGCAACAATTCATCCCTATCACGTACAGCCACCAATTTCTCGTATATAGCATATTTCTCGTTTCGCTAAGCTGTATGCTCCTGGCATCGCGACATCCTGAGCGGTATTGGCCGCTAACCCTGTGCGGGCTGGCGCTGGATGCATGGAGCATGTTCGCTCTGGAATATTTCTTTGGCCTGGAATTGATCCGCCCGGCGCTGCTTTTGGCAGCCTGCCAGGGAAGCGCCGGAAAATCGGCTGAGCGCTTGCGCCACGCGCTGAAACAATGGCTGCCCTATGCGGTTATTGCCGGCCTGTTCCTGGCCTGGCGCGTAACGCACACCACCCCCCGTGGTAATATCACGCTCCTCAATGAATTATCCAGCGCTCCTCAGCAGACTCCGTTTACATTAGGCGTCACAATCTTGCAGGATGCATTCGCATCCACAGTCGGGGCATGGGCGCGCATCTTTGCCCACTTGAATCCTGTCGAGGTCAAACCCGCTGTCCTGATCGCTTATTTGCTTGTGATCGCTTCAGGAGCAACAACGACCTTCTCAATCCTGCGACGATTGCGTGGCGAGGCGCGCCTCTCCGACGGCAATCTGTGGCAACCCATTCTGATCGGCCTATACGCTTTGCTGATCGGCGGTTGGCCGGTTTGGGCAACCAACATGCACCTGGAACTGAGCTTTCCCTGGGATCGCTTCACACTGCCCCTGATGTTTGGCGGGGTTCTGATTTTCGCTGCTCTTTTCGATCAGTTGCCGTTGACTCAATCCCCAAAATTTTTCTTGATCAGCTTGATCGTTGGCCTGTCATCCGGAGTACACCTCTTCAGCGCCCTGGATTATCGCCTGAGCTGGAGCAAACAGCAAGAATTCTTCTGGCAATTAGCCTGGAGAGCGCCGGTCATCCAGCCCAATACGTTGGTATTAATCTCCACCGACGCATTTAGGTATGTCACCGATAATTCCCTCAGCGCGCCGTTGAATTGGGTTTATGCGCCTGAGCAAGACTCGGCGCGCATGCCTTATCAATTCTTCGATCTGGAAGCTCGTCTGGGAAGCGACTTGCCTGCGCTTTCCGAGGGCATCCCCATCATCCACGATTATCGCGCCACGCATTTCGAAGGCTCAACCTCTCAAGCCGTGGTGATTTTCTATGATCCGCCGCGCTGCCTGAAAGTGATAGACCCCATCCTGGATGGCGATCTGCTCAACAAGCCAGAAGACATCGCCGAAGCGCTGCCGCTTTCGCGCCCATATCTGATTCAGGATGGAGAACTCTCCAGCGAGGTCGAACGATTATTTGGTCCACCGCCAGAGCGCGAATGGTGCTATTACTTTGAAAAAGCCGAGCTTGCCGGACAATTGGGCGATTGGGCAAAAGCGGCTGCGCTGGCAGATCAGGCGCTTTCAAACATGCCCAAACTGGAGGGCGGCCAGGCTTATGAATTGGTAACCTTCATCCGCGGCTATGCCTACAGCAACCGTTGGGAGAAAGCCTTGGCGTTAAGCCGGCGCGGCGCTGAAATTTCAGATAAAATGCCACAGGTACTTTGCGACCTATGGAGCCAATTCGCTGCCTCGCCGCCAACCGCCAACGCGCCCACTGAATCCAAAGCCCGCGAGTCCGCCATTGAACAAGCCATGCAATTATTCCAATGTCATCCTCATTAAGGCTGACCGATGACCGATAAGCCGCCCGGTTTTTCTTCTCGCCAGGCCCCCATGGCCCTGCTCGCGCTGTGCCTGGTGAGTTACCTGCCGTTGATCTATCGCTTGGGGTTTTATTGGGATGACTGGCCCTCCATCTGGTTTTATCATCTTTGGGGGCCAAACGGTTATCTACAGAGCTTCGCCTCCGACCGTCCTTCGCTTGCCTGGGTGTTCATGCTGACCACTTCTCTGCTGGGTGAATCAACGGTTGGCTGGCAGATTTTTGGTCTGCTCACCCGCTGGCTGGCTAGTCTGACGTTCCGGTGGTTATTGCTTGGGGTATGGCCGCATTACAAACCCCAGGTTTTTGCAGCAGCGGCTTTATTCGCCGTCTACCCGGGCTTCAGCCAGCAATATATCGCCGTTACTTATAGCAACGCCTTCCTGGTAATGACGCTGGCCTTATTTTCTCTGGGGAGCATGGTCTGGGCGCTCCGTTTGCCGCGCTGGAGATGGCCGCTGTTGGCTGCCTCTCTGCTTGCCCAGGCGGCCAGTCTGGCGATGACGGAATACTTCTACGGTTGGGAGGCGCTGCGCCCGCTCCTGCTCTGGTTAGCGCAACACCCAACCGACGAAAAGAAACCACGCGCCCGGCCGCGCGACACGCTCTGGCGCTGGGCGCCTCATCTGCTGGTTGGCTTGCCTTTTTTTATTGACCGCCTCTTTTTCCATAAAACGCCGCGCGGCGAAATCACCCTCTTCAATCAGTTCTTTGCAAATCCCGCCGCGGCGCTTTCGGACTTGTTACAAACCCTGATAACAGATTTCTTTGAAGTTAACTTCCTTGCCTGGTTTCGTCGTCTGGATTTGCGCTTCATCTTCGGTTTCGAACAAACGATCCTGGCGTGGTTTCTCGCCGTGGTCGTCGGCGGCGGATTGCTGACCTTCATCTACTTGATGAAACAACAGGATGAGTCATCCAACTCGCAGAGAAAGGGCGAGCGCCCCAATCCCATTCGTTGGGCAATGCAGGCGCTCCTGATCGGCGGATATGCTTTTTTCGTCTCTGGATGGACAATCTGGGCTACTAATCTCCACATCGAGTTGATCTTTCCATGGGACCGTTTCACCCTGATTCTTATGCCGGGCAGCGCGCTGTTGACCAGTGGACTGATTGCGTTGCTTACACGGCGGCGCTGGCAGAGCGCGCTGCTTCTGGCAACGATCATCGGGTTAGCTGCGGGGTTACAGTTTCAACATCGGTTGGTCTATCGGCAGGAATGGCTGTCGCAACGCAATTTCCTCTGGCAGCTCGCCTGGAGAGCGCCCGCCATTCAACCCGGCTCGGTTCTGCTAACTTCCGAACTGCCGTTCACGTTTTACAGCGATAACTCTCTCAGCGCGCCGCTCAACTGGATGTACGCGCCCGAAAATCGCTCCCAAGATATGCAATATCTTCTTTATGATGTTGAAGCGCGCTTAGGAATCGACCTGCCAGCAATCGAAGCCGATCAAGAGATCCGCACACGCTACCGCGCCACGCTGTTCCAGGGTTCCACCTCTCAAGCGATCGTCGTCTTTTACGATCCGCCGCGCTGCGTCAAGGTGATTGACCCAGCGGTGGATCGCTTTTTGCCCGTCAAACCGCTATACATTCGCGAAATGACCCCCCTCTCTCAGCCTTCCCTTATCCAGCCTTATGCTGAGCCGTCTGCTGCGCCGCCGCAGCATGTTCTGGGACCCGAACCGCCGCCCTCCTGGTGTTACTACTTCGAAAAAGCCGAATTATATGGTCAGTCTGGAGAATGGGAAGCCGCCGCTAAAGCAGCCGATCAAGCGCTGAAGATCAACAAACACTTCACCGAAAAAAACGTTTCCGAATTATTCCCCTTTATCGAAGCTTTCGCTCGCACCGACCGTTGGCAAGAGGCTGTTGAGCTAAGCCTCAAGGCTTATCAGATATGGGATAAAACACAATATCCGTTATGCGATTACTGGGCGCGCATCGCCGAAAATACGATCGCCTCTCCCGATCAGCATACGGCTATTCAAAAAATCAAAGAAAGTTTACAATGTAACTTACCCTGAAGAATGGTCAACACGCCTACCCCTCTGCCCGCCGGGATCACTGTTGTTGTCCCAGTCTATAACAGCGCAAAAAGCCTGGATGAACTCGTGACGCGCCTCTGGCGAGAACTTGAGCGCCTGGGTACGGCATACGAGGTCATCCTGGTCAACGACGGCAGCCGCGATGAAAGCTGGCAAATAATCGAGCGCCTGCGCCAGGGGCGGGATTGGTTGCGCGGCATTCACTTGATGCGCAATTATGGGCAGCATAATGCCCTGTTATGCGGCGTGCGCGCCGCCCGTTATGATACTGTGGTCACCCTGGATGATGATCTACAACACCCGCCAGAGGAGATTGGCAAGCTGCTCGCGCCGCTGCGCCAGGGCTACGATGTGGTTTATGGCACGCCCATCCGCCAGCGTCACAGTTTGTGGCGAAATCTGGCCTCTTACTTCACGCGCCTGGCATTGCAAAGCACCATGGGCGTGGAGAACGCCCGCAAGGTCAGTGCTTTTCGCGCCTTCCGCACACAATTGCGCAACGCGTTCTCCTACTACCGCAGCCCATTTGTTATCTTAGATGTGCTTCTCTCCTGGGGAACGGTGCGTTTTGCCAGTGTACCGGTGAACCATCAAGCTCGTCAGAGCGGCGCTTCGAATTACACCTTTCGTATGTTGATGATCCACGCGGTTAACATGGTGACCGGCTTCACAGTCTTACCGCTGCAACTGGCCAGCCTGATGGGATTTGCATTCGGAATTTTTGGCTTTATCGTATTATTCTATGTAATTGGCCGATACCTGATCCAGGGCGGCAGCGTGCCGGGCTTCCCATTTCTGGCGTCCATCATTGCCATATTTTCCGGCGTGCAACTCTTTTCATTGGGTATTATTGGCGAATATCTGGCGCGGATGCACTTCCGCATTATGGAAAAACCCCCCTATGTCATCCGCGAAATGATCGGCGAAACGGGTGAAGAATCCGATGAATGTGACTGAATCACCGCCTTATCAGTTTTTGGATTGGGATACCAATTTCTTCGGCTTCCGCATTGGGCGAGCCAACATCAACCGCCTGGATAGCGCCAGCCTGGCTTTGCTTCATCAATGGCAACGCGAGAACCAAATCCGATGTTTGTATTTTCTGGCAAACGCCGATGACCGCGATACCATCTCCCTGGCTGAACAGGAGGGCTTTCATCTGGTTGAGGTGCGCCTGATCTTCGAACGATCCTTAAAAGACTGGCAGCCGCAATCTCGACCCGTCGCCGCCGAAGGCATCGTCATCCGCCCAGCGCAGACAGCGGATGTCCCTGCCTTGCAAGAGATCGCCAAGAACAGCTATATTGACTCTCGGTTCTATTTTGATTGGCGCTTCCCGGAGAGCAAATGGCAGGAATATTATGCGTTTTGGGTGAAAAAAAGCTGCGAAGGCGGGGCAGAGCTGGCTCTGGTAGCTGAAATGAATGGCGAGATCGTCGGCTATATCACCGGTCAGGTGGACCGAGTCAAAGGTGAAGCGATGTATGAATTGACTGGCGTAAAGGAATCGGCGCGACGGCTGGGCGTAGGACAAGCGTTATTTCGCAGCGGTCTGGATTGGTACTTCCAGCAGGGCATCTCATACGTCTGGCTGGCGACCCAGGGCCGCAACGTCGCCACCCAGCGCATGGTGCAACGCAATGGTTTTATCACTCGCGCCTGCCAGTTGTACTATCATAAATGGTTTAGTTGATTCTTACGAAATGAGCAATTACCGCATTCCATTCAACAAGCCCTGTTTATCTGGCATGGAAATGACCTACATTGCCCAGGCTGTGCAAAACGGGCACATCTCCGGCGATGGGCCATTCAGCCGGAAATGCCACGCCTGGCTCGAGAACGCTTTCGGCGTTCCAAAAGTCCTGCTGACGACTTCTTGCACCCATGCCTTAGAATTGGCAGCCTTTCTGCTGGATCTGAAACCCGGCGATGAGGTGATCACGCCCGCATTTACCTTTGTCTCCACCATCAACGCTTTCGTGATCCGTGGGGCGAGGCCGGTTTTCGCCGATATTCGCCGCGATACGCTGAACCTGGACGAAAAGCAACTGGAAAAGCTGATCTCGCCGCGCACCCGCGCCATTTTGGTCGTGCATTACGCTGGCGTCGGCTGCGAAATGGACACCATACTGGACATCGCTCAGCGTCACCATTTGCCAGTAATTGAAGACAACGCCCACGGCTTGTTTGGTCGGTATCGTGGACGCGCCTTAGGCACATTTGGCTGCCTGGCGACGCAAAGTTTTCACGAAACGAAGAACATCACCTGCGGCGAGGGCGGCGCATTGTTGATTAACGATCCTCAATACATCGAGCGCGCCGAAATTTTACGCGAGAAAGGCACCAATCGCAGCCGTTTCTTTCGCGGCCAGGTGGATAAATACACCTGGGTGGACTTTGGCTCCAGTTATCTTCCCTCCGATGTCCTGGCAGCTTTCCTCTACGCGCAGCTCGAAGCTCATCAGACGATCCAAGAGAAACGACGCCGCATCTGGCAGACGTATTATACCGGCTTGAGCGAATGGGCGGAGGAAAATCGTATTTGCTTGCCCTATGTACCGCCGCATTGTGAGCAGCCACATCACATGTTTTACTTGTTGCTGCCCGGGCTGGCGCAACGGCAGGCGTTCATTGAACACATGAAACAACGGGGCATATTGGCCGTTTTTCATTATCTGCCACTGAACGTTTCCGAGATGGGTCAGAGATACGGCGGCCGACCCGGCGATTGCCCGGTTACAGAAGAAATCAGCGACCGGCTGGTTCGCCTTCCATTGTATAATGATCTGAGCGAGGACGATTTGGATTATATTCTTGAGGCTGTTCGATCTTTTCGACCCTGATATTCATCTCAGGATGAAGGCATAGATGGACAAACAAGATGCAATTGACTTCATCGTTCAGGAATACGAAAATGGCTTAAGCCCAACGGACATCGCTTCCGCGTTGAGCAAAAAGCTGAACGCTCCACTTGAAATCGTGCAGCGCTTTGTGCAAAAGACCCTGGAACAGCGACTGGCTCTGGTCAATACGCTAACAGAAGCGCCCCTCCCGCCAACCGGGCTGAGCCCCACGCCGCCCGAAACGGAGCCAATTCAGGAGACGACCGAGGAAAAATCGGAGGCAGAGGCAAGACCTGCGTCACCTGCGCCATATACCGCCTTGCCACACAACCCGCCAGAAGCGCTCGTTTCACACACCGATAGCCTCGCCGCTTATGCGGAAGATCCTCGTCTGCAAAACCTCGTCCTCAAAGAGTTGGGCAAGAACGCCAAGCAAAGCGATGTTGTTATGAAAGTGTGCGAGCAGACCGGCCTGGATTGGCGAGAAGCACAGCGACTGGCAGCGCGCATCGCGGCGCAGCATCGCCGTAAAATCATGGCTCGGCAGAACATGGTGATCATCCCACTCTCTTTAATGGCGCTGCTGGCTGGCCTGTTGCTCACCATTGCAGGGGCGGAGGAGTTATTCGCATTCGGAAATGCGCTTTTGGGCTTACAGGTCGGCCAAAACCCCTCCGGGGCGCTGCCGACGCAGGAGTTTATGCGCAGCGCTCCTTGGGCAGTGGCGACCGGCCTGAGCCTGATCCTCGGAGGCGTGGCCGGCTTGGCAAATGTTATCAAGAGACAGCTCGAATAAAATTCTACGACTGGAAAGATCAGCTTTAGGTGAATTCAATGCTTCAGCTTTTTACTCCCTTGATTTCTACTTTACCGGAAAAATTGGCTTACCTCGATCCCGGCTCTGGCAGCTTTATTCTGCAAGTGATCTTAGCCACGCTGCTGGCCAGCCTCTTTTTCTTAAAAAGCTTCTGGCGCCGGCTGATCGGCGTCTTTCGCCGACCCGAAAAGCCCGAAGAACATCACTCGAAAGACGCGCCCACAGATAAAGATCCATGAGTTCTACCACGGACACGATCCAGCCCTCAAGCGCGTCCTTCAGGGACCCCAGCGGATTTCTCTTTAATCAAGACGGCGCTCTTTACCGTCAGGTTAACCGCGTCTATCAGGCAAACTATGAACATCTGATGACATCAGGCTTGTATGAGAAACTGACAGAACGCGGTTTATTGATACCGCACCGCGAAACCTCGCAATCCGCCCCGCTGCCGCAGGTCGCTTACCGCGTGATCCAGCCGGATCGAGTCCCTTTTATTTCCTATCCTTATGAATGGAGTTTCAGCCAGCTAAAAGACGCAGCGCTGACGACGCTGGAAATCCAGAAGATCGCGCTGGAATTTGGAATGTGGCTGAAAGATAGCAGCGCCTACAACATTCAATTCTTGCATGGCCGACCAGCATTAATTGACACGCTGTCTTTCGAGATTTATCCAGAAGGACAACCTTGGGTAGCCTATCGTCAGTTTTGCCAGCATTTTCTGGCGCCGCTCAGTCTCATGGCATATTGCGATGTGCGACTGAGCCAGTTGTTGCGCGTTTATATAGACGGCGTCCCGCTAGACCTGACCAGCAAACTGCTGCCCGCTATCACGCGTTTCAAACTGCCGCTTCTTATTCATGTTCATCTACACGCCGCCAGCCAGCGCCGTTACGCCGAAAAAACGCTGCCGACTCGCGGGCAGATGTCCAAAACCGCCCTGTTGGGCTTGATTGACAACCTGGAAAGCGGTATTCACGCTTTGCGATGGACGCCTCGTGGAAGCGAATGGGGCGACTATTATGAAAAGCACAATTATTCCATAGCCGGGCTGGAGCAAAAAGAGCGCTTCGTCGCTAGTTCTATCGAGCAAATATGTCCAGCCAATGTGTGGGATTTGGGCGCCAATATTGGTCGCTTTAGCCGCCTCGCCAGCCAGAGGAGTATATTTACGCTCGCCTTCGATAGCGACCCGGCGGCGGTTGATTTGAACTACCAACAATGTCGCATTGAGAAAGAGAAGCATTTGCTTCCTTTACTCGCTGATTTAACCAATCCCAGTCCCCCAATTGGCTGGCAGAATCAAGAGCGAATGAGTCTGCTAGAGCGAGGCCCCGCCGATGTAATCCTCGCCCTGGCGTTGATTCATCACCTGGCGATTTCCAATAATGTTCCACTCTCCAGGATCGCAGAGTTCCTGCATCAGGCCGGCAAATGGTTGATCATCGAATTCGTCCCCAAGAGCGATAGCCAGGTGCAAAAACTTCTCGCCGCGCGACAAGATATATTCCCCGAATATGATTTGGATGGTTTCCAGCGCTCTTTTTCGTCCTATTTCACCGTTCTGCGCAGCGAACAGATCCAGGACTCGCAACGTGTGCTCTTCCTCATGAAAGGCAAATAAACCACCTTCATGCAAAAGAAAATTTTTTACCCTTATTTGTTTGCCATCTACCCAACGCTGGCGTTGTTAGCCCATAACATCGAAGAAATTAAAATCCAGGCCGCCTATCGCTCTCTGGCAATTTCGTTGGTGGTCAGCCTGTTGATCTTTTGGCTGCTAGGCAGGCTGCTGAAAAGCCGCTCCAAAGCAGCATTGATCACAACATTGACGTGTGTGTTGTTCTTTTCATACGGACAGGTTTACAACTATCTGGAACTTGCCCAACCGCTAGGTCTGACGCTTGGTCGGCACCGCTTGTTGTTGCCAGTCTGGTTGTTGCTCTTTGCTGTGGGAGTCCTTTGGGCGCTGCGACAAAAGCGCGACCTTTTCCAGTTGCACAGCGCGCTCAATCTGGCGGCAGTAATTCTGCTGATTTTCCCCCTGGCAGAAATCGGCTTGTTTGGGTTTCGTTCTTTGACCGCCTCGGTTGCCGAAGCGCCAGCAGCAGCCGCAGCGTCTGAATTGAGCTTGCCGTCGGATCAGCCCGCTCCAGACATTTATTACATCATCCTGGACGCATATTCCCGCGACGATACGCTGCTTGAAAACTACCGCCTCGATAACCGACCTTTTCTGGAAGAACTGGAATCGCTGGGTTTTTACGTGGCGCGCTGCAGCCAGAGCAACTATGCCCAAACTCAACTTTCGTTGGTTTCTTCTCTGAACATGAATTATCTCCCCGCCTTAGGAGATGAATTTCAGCCCGGCAACACCAGCCGCGTGCGCATCGGGGAATTGATCCATCACAACGCGGTTCGCCGCTTGCTCGAATCCATCGGTTATACCTCCGTCGCTTTCGAGACCGGCTTCAAGGGTACACAGTGGGAAGACGCCGATATTTATTTATCGCCAACCAATAACCAACTGGCCGCCGCTCAATTGCTGGGAGGTATGACCTCATTCGAGGAAATGTTAGTCCGCACTTCCGCCGGGCTGGCGGCGATAGATAGCGCATCGGCGTTGCCGAAAATGTTGCAACCCGATCTCAGCAACCCCAAGCGCATTCACCGCGACCTTGTCCTCTTCGTCCTGGATCAATTGCGGAAGATGCCCGGTAAATCCAGCCCCAAACTGGTGTTCGCGCATCTGGTCATTCCCCACCCGCCGTATGTTTTTGAGGCAGACGGATCCTTTGTGGATTATGATAAACCAGATAATCCTGGTTACCAGGATCAAATTACTTATCTGAACCGCATTCTGATCCCGCTTCTTAAAGAGATGATCGAACGCTCGCCTTCCCCGCCGATTATTATCCTCCAGGCGGATCATGGAGCGATCAACGCTCCCCCCAACAAACGACTTAATATTTTGAACGCTTACTTTCTGCCCAATGATGGGAAAGAGGCGCTCTATCCAAACATCTCTCCGGTCAACACCTTCCGCCTGATTTTCAATCAATATTTCGACGGGAATTACGAGCTTCTGGAGGATACCGCCTACTTTTCCGTTTACAGCCGGCCTTACGACTTCACGATCATTCCGAATAAGCGTCCAGGCTGCCCTTGAAACGTTCATGCAAGGCGCTTTTTCGGGTGAATATAAGAAGAAAAAATGAAAACTTACATCATTCAGCTTCAAGGACACGATGATATCGTCTCTGCGCGGGATAAGATGGGATGGGCGAAAGGGGGCAGGATCCTGCTGGTCTGGCCAGAGCGAGGCGATGCGCTAAACCGTCGGTTGGATCTGACGCTCCTACAACGGCGCAGCGTCGAACTCGGCGCGCAACTGGCAATCGTCAGTCAAGATGCTGAGGTGCGCTATCACGCCCCGCGCCTGGGCATCCCGGTGTATAAATCTTTGCGCAAAGCACAAAACGAGCACTGGCGCGTCCCGCGCCGTTTTCGCACGACGGCAAACCGAGAAGCAGAGATGCGAAAAACGATTTTGGACACGCCGCGCTCAATACCTGCAAAACCGCAGATTGCCCCCAAACCGATGGGGGCCGCGGCGCGCCTCGGCTTCTTCTCTTTAGGCGTACTGGCATTGCTGGCAATCGCGGCAGCGCTTTCGCCGAGCGCGGTCGTCGCCATCACGCCGCAAACAAAAATTCAAGATGTGACCCTGGAAGTATGGACAGGCGCTGATGCAACCTCGTTAAACCTGCGCGGGGAAATCCCCAGCCAATGGCATCGCGTCATCGTCGAGGGGCGAGACACCCTGCCCGCCAGCGGCGCCATGCGTCTTCCCGATCAGGCCGCTGAGGGTACAGTGCAATTTACGAATTTGACCGATCAGGAAATCAAAATTCCGGTCGGCACAGTGATCTTGAATATAGATGAGCATCCTATCCGTTTTGCGGTGCAAAAAGCCGGGGTGTTGCCCGCTGGTTCGGGCAACACGATCAATTTGCCTGTGCGCGCCCTCACACCTGGCTCGCAAGGCAATCTACCGGCGAACAGCCTGGTCGCAGTGGAAGGGACGCTCGGCGCTCAGATCAGCGCGACCAACCCAGAGCCGACGCATTCTGGCTCAGACCGCCAGACTCCAGCGCCAACCGCAGAAGACCGCCGAACACTTCAAGAACACCTGTACAATGCCCTGCAAGAAACTGCTTTGCAAGAAATGCGCGAAGATTTGGCGGAAGGAGACCTTTTAATCACCGAAAGCTTGAATCTTCTTAAAGTGATCGAAGAAAGCTTTCAGCCAGCGGAGAATCAGCCGGCCGATCAACTGGTTTTGAATCTGCGCCTGGAATACCAAGCCCGCGTTGTCTCAGCTCAAGATTTATTTGATCTGGCGCAAGCAATCTTCGACGCCAATCTTGAGCCTGGCTTTGCGCCCATCGAGGGCTCGCTTCAAATCGAACCCCTCACCGCGCCCAGATCTTCAGGCGCAGATGCGTACACCTGGCAAATGCACGCTTACCGGCGGGTCCGCGCCCAATACCCTTCATCGAGGGTCATTCAACTTGTATTGGGCTTGCCGCCGCAGATTGCGAAGGAGCGCTTGCAAACTGCTCTGGCGCTGGAAGAGCCTGTTCGAATTCGATTAAATCCAGCCTGGTGGCCGCGCCTGCCGTTGCTGCCATTCCGCGTGAGCGTGATTTTCGATGACGGAACAAGCATTGCAGAAGTCGAGCAGCAACCGTAAGCCGCTCCGTTAAGAGACCAGGCTAAAGCATAAAACCTGTGCGCATTCTGGCAATTGACCCCGGAGAAAAACGTATTGGCGTGGCGATCAGCGATCCCACGGGAACCATCGCCAATCCACTGACCGTGATCGCGCATGTTTCACGCCTGACAGACGCGGCTGTAATCGCGCAATTGGCGCATGAACACAACGTTGAACGCATTATCGTCGGGCAGGCGCTGAACGAGGAGAACCGACCTACACCGCAATCTCGTCGCGCCTATAAGCTCGCCGCCGCCATCCGCACGCAGACTTCGATCCCGGTAGAATTGTGGGATGAATCGGGCAGCACACAGGCGGCTCGCCAGTCTCGCCTGGCGATGGGCGTCTCGCGGCGAAAACGACGCGGTCACCTGGATGACATTGCGGCGACGTATCTCTTACAAACTTATTTGGACGCCCGCTCAAAATGAAACGCGCAAATTTCACATCTCTTCTGCTACTCCTGGCGCTTTTTGCCTGTCTGGTTGCAGGGGCGCTTGGCTGGCTGGCCTGGCAAGCGCCGGCGCAGGCCGAGCAGATATTCGGTGCGCCAGCAAAAACTTTAAGTGCTTATCAGCGTTGGTTGATTTCCTGGCAACTGATCTTGCGAGAAAAATCGCTGCTCTCTCCGCGCGACCCCGCCGCAAAACCACAATCCTTTGCGGTGGAATTGGGAGAACCAACTTACGAGATTACCCGACGGCTGGAGGCAGAAGGGCTGATTCAGGACGCAGACCTGTTTCGCCTTTACCTGATTTACGCGGGTTTGGATACCAGCATCCAGGCAGGCGAATACACCTTAAGCGCCCGCATGTCGCCTGTGGAGATTGCCCGCGCCTTACAAGACTCCACCCCCAGCGAAGTCACATTCCGCATCCTGGCTGGCTGGCGACTGGAGGAAATCGCCGCTGCGCTGCCAACTTCGGGGTTGACTTTTACGCCGGAAGCGTTTCTATCCTACGCTGTCACACCGCCTCTTTCACTGCCCATGATCCACGAGCTGCCGCCGGGATCGTCATTGGAGGGTTTTCTCTTTCCCGATCGGTATCGCCTGCCGCGCGACACCAGTATCCAGGAGTTCATCCAAATCCTGTTGCAACGCTTCAACAGTCGGGTGGATGCAGAGTTGCGAGAGGGCTTTGCGCGCCAGGGGCTGGATTTGGTTCAAGCGGTTACGCTGGCTTCGATTGTGCAGCGCGAGGCGGTGGATGTGAATGAAATGTCGCTCATCGCCTCAGTTTTTTTGAACCGCCTTGCGGCGGGTATGCGTCTGGACTCGGACCCTACCATTCAATACGCCTTGGGGTTCCAAAGCGATCAAAACACCTGGTGGAAAAATCCGCTGACTTTGAAGGATTTGCAGATCGAGTCGCCCTACAACACATACCTGCGCCCAGGGCTTCCACCGGGGCCGATCTGCAACCCCGGCTTGGAAGCGCTGAGGGCGGTGGCTTTCCCAGCCCAATCACCGTATTATTACTTTCGCGCTGCCTGCGATGGCTCCGGCAAGCATCTCTTTTCTGAAACCCTTGAAGAACATCAGCAAAACGCCTGCCCCTGAACATCGCCCTCTCGTCGGCGAGTATAAGCTTCAGAGCCATTCTTAAGTTAATGCTTTATCATTTTCGCTGCGGAGAAAGCGCCGCGCTTTCATGATATGATCCGAATAATCTTCCCAGCATAAACATATGAGGACGCTGAACGTTTCAGATTTTCCTGGCTAGAGTGTTATTCTTTATGCAATTTGCCATTAATTACTCACATCCTTCTGCCCGACTGCTTTCTACAGGTCAACTCAATCTTGACCGCTTCAAATGCCCCCCGTGGCCGGATCTCATCGCCGAGGCGCGGTCGCAGCGTCCGGCGGCAGTGCATTTCAATCTAAAAGCTGGGCGCGGTAAATTGCGCGATGTGGATTGGGTTCAGATTGCCGAATTACTCGAGCAGACCGATACGCCCTACGTCAACGTACACCTGGAAACCAGAGCAGAAGACCTGCCGGAAGCGCCGATTGACGTTACCAAACCCCAGTACAGGGAACAGATCGCCGAGTGGATGCTGGCCGATCTGCACCAGGTAACGCGCCGTTTCGGCGCAGACCGCGTGATCGCAGAGAATGTACCTTACCGGCCGGCGGGGAACGTGCTGCGTCCATGCGTTGAACCCGAAATCATCTGCGAAGTCATCCAGACAGCCGGCTGCGGCCTGCTGCTGGATATTGCGCACGCGCGTATCTCTGCCTTTCACCTGGGCATCAGCGTGAATGAGTATATGTGCAGCTTGCCGGTTGACCGTCTGCGCGAGCTGCATTTTTCCGGGGTGAACGACCTGGATGGCTGGCTGCAAGATCACATGCCGGCTGTGGAGCAAGACTGGTCGGCGCTGCGTAGCGCCCTGGATCAAATCCAGACCGGCGCATGGCCGCGTCCGTGGCTGATCGCTTTTGAGTACGGCGGCGTGGGCGAAAAATTCGCCCATCGCAGCGACCCACTCGTAATCGAAGAACAAGCTCGACAAATTTGGAACTGGTTGCAGCCCACGTAGTATTCGAAAATCCTGGAGGTATATCTTGAAGCGCGTGGTTTACTGGTTGAATCTCTTAAAAGTGGTGGTCATTTTCTTCGGCGCTGCGCCGTTTTTACTTGGCTGGGCGCCGATTAGCCAGTCTGCGAAGAACCGCCCGGCTTTCGATTGGCCTTCGATTGGCCTGGTTCACGTCACTGGAAGTTTGAGCGCCCCTGTCCACCTCACCCACGCTGGTGATGGCAGCGGGCGGCTCTTCATCGTGGAGCAATCCGGCAGGATCAGAATTTATCAAAGCGGCGCTTTGCTGCCCACGCCGTTTCTAAACATTTCCGATCGCGTGCTTTCTCCCAGCAATGGCGGAGGCGGCGAAGAAGGGTTGCTCAGCGTGGCATTCCCGCCAAACTACACCGGTAAGGGGTATTTCTACGTTTATTACACCAACCTGAACGGCAACAATCAAATCTCCCGCTTTCATATCTCTGGCGCCAATCAAGCCAACGCAAACAGCGAGGAATTGATTCTGTCGCTCAACCACCCAACACAAAATAATCACAACGGCGGACAATTGGCGTTTGGGCCAGATGGTTATTTATACATCGGCACCGGAGATGGGGGAGGGGCCGGCGATCCTCCCAACAATGCTCAGAACCCAAACACACTGTTAGGGAAAATCCTGCGTATTGATGTTGAGCCGGGTCAGCCGCCAGCGATTACACAGGCGCACCGTTCCTACCTGCCCCTCATGCTCCAGGGCGGACCTTCGCCGCTCGCCTATCGCATTCCATCTGATAACCCATTTGTAGGGCAGTCCGGTTACCGCCAGGAGATCTGGGCGCTGGGCCTGCGCAATCCCTGGCGTTTCTCTTTCGACCGCCTCAACGACGACCTCTATATTGCCGATGTCGGTCAATCCGCCTGGGAAGAGGTCAACCACCAGCCGGGGAGCAGCAATGGCGGAGAAAATTACGGCTGGCGCATCATGGAAGGGAAACATTGCTACAACAGCCAAAGCTGCAATCAGAGCGGGCTGACTCTGCCGGTTTGGGAGTATTCGCATGCCGATGGTTGTTCGATCACGGGCGGTTTTGTGTATCGCGGTTCAACCTATCCTGCCCTGCAAGGCATCTATTTCTTCGCCGATTATTGCAGCGGGAAGATCTGGGGATTGGTGAAAGAAACAGGCGTCTGGCAAAGCAGCCTGTTGCTGGATTCTCCATACAACGTCTCTAGTTTTGGCGAAGACGAAGCCGGAGAGCTTTACGTTGTGGATCGAGATGGGAATATCTATCGTGTCGTATTGACTACAGTTACATCCCGCTGAGCAGATTTTTTAGCGAGCCAGCAGAAAACACTTACCGCTGGCTCGCCTCATTATCCAACATGCACCTGTCCAGTCGAAGCGGTTTGCTCAATCGGCGCTCCGGTCCGAGGCGCATCTGTAGGTGACGACTCAGCCGCTTTCTTACGTCGCGGGCGCGGCGATTTGGCTTCCTGTGGAGCAGGCAACAAGGCCACCTCAATCACCTGATCTATATGTTCCACCGGGATAATATTCAGCTCGCTGCGAGCGCGTTTCGGCACATCCACCAGATCTTTCAGGTTCTTTTTAGGCAAGATAACAGTCTTCAAACCCACACGATGGGCAGCCAGCACCTTCTCGCGCACTCCGCCCACCGGCAACACCTTGCCGCGCAGCGTGATCTCTCCGGTCATGCCCACCTCGCGCTTCACTGGCCGCCCCGTAAAGGCTGAAACCAACGCGGTATAGATCGTTACCCCCGCGCTGGGGCCGTCTTTCGGGATGGCGCCCTCTGGGATGTGCAAATGGATGTCCACCTGTTCGAACAGTTCCGGGTCAATTCCGAACGTTCGGGCGCGGGACTTGAGAAAAGACAACGCAGCCTGAGCCGATTCTTGCATGATATTGCCGATCTGGCCGGTAATTTGCATATTGCCTTTGCCTTCCATCAGCAGCACTTCCACCGGCATGATCTCACCCCCGTTTTCCGTCCAGGCGACCGCTGTTGCAACGCCAACCTCATTTTGCAATTCGGCTTCCAGGTTGAAAAATTGCGGCGGACCCAAGAAGCGCTCCACGGCTTCTGCGCCAATCTGCGAGGGATGGCGTTTGCCTTCGGCTTTCAAGCGCGCCGTTTTGCGGCAAATACGGCCAATTTCTCGCTCCAAGTTGCGCACCCCGGCTTCGTAGGTGTATTCACGGATGATGCGCTTCAAGGCCTGTTCTGAGAAGCGCAGTTCCTGGCCCTCCAGGCCGTTTTCCTCTAATTGGCGCGGAATCAAAAAGCGGGTCGCGATCTCCAGCTTTTCTTCCTCAATATAACCCGGAAACTCGATCAGCTCCATGCGATCCAATAGGGCAGCCGGGATTGAGCTGGTTGTATTAGCTGTGGTGATAAACATCACCCGCGACAAATCGTAAGGCAGTTCCAGATAGTGATCTGAAAAAGCGAAGTTTTGCTCTGGATCCAGCACTTCCAGGAGGGCTGAGGATGGATCGCCGCGAAAGTCTTGTCCGAGTTTGTCCACCTCATCCAACATAAAAAGCGGGTTGACTGTGCCTGCGCGACGCATGGTTTGCAGAATGCGCCCGGGTAGCGCGCCGATATAGGTACGGCGATGGCCGCGAATCTCCGCTTCATCCCGCACACCGCCCAAAGACAGACGCACAAATTTTCTTCCTAGCGCTTCGGCAATCGAGCGCCCCAGCGAAGTTTTCCCGGTGCCTGGCGGACCCAAGAAGCACAAGATAGGTTGACGCAACCGCTTGGGTTTTAAGCTACGCACAGCGATATATTCCAGGATGCGCTCTTTGGCGCGCGGCAGACCATAATGATCGCGTTCCAGGATCTGGGCCGCGTGGTTCACATCCAGGTTGTCCTCGGTAGCGTTCGTCCAGGGCAGTTCCAGGATCCACTCGATATACGTGCGAATGATGCCCACCTCAGGCGACATGGGCGGCATTTGCCCCAACCGCTCGACCTCTTTCAAAGCGCGCGTCAGGACTTCTTCCGGCAATCCGGCGCTTTCAATGCGCGTCTGCAATTCGTAGATCTCACGCGCCCACGGGTCGCCCTCTCCCAATTCCGATTGGATGACCTTCATTTGCTCACGCAAATAGAACTCGCGCTGGGTGCGATCCACTTCGCTTTGGGCGCGTGAGTGGATTTCATCTTCCAATTCCAATACATCGGCCTCTTTTGCCAATAAGCCAATGACCTGCTTCAGTCTCTCCACCGGGTCCAACACGCCCAATAACTCGATGCGCGTTGACAGCGGCGGCGCAATAGCTGTGACGATCATATCCGCCAACCAGCCGGGATCGTCTATGTTGATGGCGTAAAGATAAGCCTCTTCGGGCAGGCTGCGATCAAGCTGAACGCACTTATGAAACATCTCCAGCGCCGTGCGCATGGTAGCGTCAATCTGGCGGTCCACCTCGATGCGTTCCGTGATCGGGCGGGCGCGAGCGATCAAAAATGGCTTTTCCTGTACAAATTCGATCACCTCCACCCGGCGGCGCCCCTGCACCAGGGCAGAGCTGGATTGATCCGGCATACTCAACAGACGCCCAACCGCCATCTCCACCCCAATGGGATAAAAATCGTCTGGCCCAGGCTGATCCAGATCTGGATCGCGCTGCGTCAGCGCAATCACCGTCTGGTTATTGAGTTGCGCTTCTTCTACTGCCAACAGGCCGGCGTCCTGTGAAAGAAAAATGGGCGAGACCATGCGCGGATAGACCACTAAATCGCGCAGCGGCAACACCGGGCACTCGATCAATCCCTCTTCATCTGGGACTGCATCGGCGACGCTGTAAAGTTCTTCTGTTCGGTGATGAAGGGTCTCGTTGAAGCTTTCTTCGTCGTCCTGTAAATACCAATCGTTATCTCTCATGCTTTCCCTCAGCCAGCCCGCTTGCTACAACCCAACGGGCTTAGCGCTCTTTTATTTGATTGTACCAGGTCTGGCGTATTCCCGCGGCGACAAATATACTTCCAGCAGCCAGCACCAGGCTTTTTTCGTCCGCCTGTGCCAGCGCAACCTGCAACGCGTCTTCAACCGCCGGGACAATTTGCGTCGGTTTCCCAAACGGCAGCGCCAGTTGGGTCAATTCTTCGGGTCGAATGGCGCGCGGATGGAAGGACTGGGTGAAAATCACTTGCCGAACGCGCGGGGTTAATTCCGCCAGCATCCCTGAAATATCCTTATCTTCCGACGCCCCAAACACCAGGATCACCTCTCGATCCGGGAAGTAGGTTTCAAGAGTTTTAGCAAGTTTGCGCGCCGAGTCGCGATTATGCGCTGAATCCACGATAACCGGCGGCTCGCGTTGCAGGATCTCAAACCGCCCAGGCCATGAAACCTGAGCAAAACCCCGCTGAAGCGCTTCCTGATCGAGCCGCAGGCCACGCGAGGCAGCCGTTTGTAAAGCAGCGTAGGCAACAGCGGCGTTTTCTACCTGATGCTCGCCCAGAAGCGGTATCGTCAATTTCACTGCTGAGTTTGCTTCGAGGGTTCGCCGCTCTGGATCATCGCTTGCCATTCCTGGCTCTGTCTTCCAGACCAACAGGCTCTGCCGATCCAGGTTATGCTCCAATAGCGAATACTGATAGTCGCGCCCTATCTGAATCAGCGGCGAGCCGCGTTCTTGCGCCACGCGCTCAACTACCTGACGCGCCTCCTCCACTTGCGGAGCAAGCACGACTGGTATGCCGGGTTTGATGATGCCAGCTTTCTCCGCCGCGATTTCAGCCAACGTGTTCCCCAAAACCTGCATGTGATCGAATGATAGTGAAGTGATCACCGCCGTGACTGGCAAGACAATGTTGGTCGCGTCCAGCCGCCCGCCCAAGCCAACTTCGGCGATCACCGCCGATGCGCCGCGCCGCGCGAAATATAGAAAAGCCAGCGCAGTGGTGATCTCAAAGGTGGTCAGTTTCGTCCCTTGTTCCAAAATCGGGCGAATCTCATCTACCAGCGCGATCAGGTCCTCATGCGGGATCGGCTGCCCATCAAACTGGATGCGCTCCGCATAATCTTCCAAATGCGGCGAAGTATAAAGACCCACCGCATAGCCTGCCTGACGCAGAGCGCTGGTGCAGAATGCGCACACCGATCCTTTTCCCTTCGTCCCGGCGACGTGAATCACCGGATAGGAGCGATGCGGATTGCCCAATTGCTCCATAAAAGCCGCCATCCGGGCTAAATCAAACTGCTCCGGCAGGTTACGAAAACCTCGCGTCAGGCTATAATCCACAAAGCTGTAAAGATAATCCAGGGTTTGTTGATAGCCAGGTTCTATATTCATAGGTCACAGGATTGTACCCTTGCCAGGCATTCCAGACAAGAGTTGGATTGCTCAATAGATGACCAGAGGAGCACTCAAAGGTTGTTACTTGCCGCGATGGCAGCGATTAGAAGTCGCCGCCTGAAGGTTCACAAAGTCGGCTACGCAGACCCCCAGCCTGCTTCAAGCGGGCTTCGTAACCTGAGGCGTCGGCTTCCAACCGATGCCGGGGGAGAGCAACCAACAACTTTTGAGCACACTCTTGACCGGTGGGAGTCACTGGCTCTGCAAAAGTTTCTGGTAAAATTCCGGCTATGTTGTCAAGGAGAGTTTTGAAAATGATCTTGCGCATTGCAGCGCTGATCCTGTTTCTCGCGCCAGCCATCCTCGTTCTACCCCGCTTCATCATGGGATGGTTCGCTCGCCCAAATACTTACACCATCGCTGAGGCGCCCAGCCAACCGGTCGCCATCGTCTTTGGCGCCGGCTTGTGGCGCGATGGCAGCCCCACGCCCGTCCTGCGCGACCGCGTGGCGACTGCGGCGCAGCTATATTTTGACCGTAAAGTGGAAAAGATTCTGATGAGCGGCGGCAACCCGTCTGCTTATTACAACGAACCGCAAGCCATGCGCGATTATGCGCGTTCGCTGGGCGTGCCGGAAGAAGCAATCTTGCTCGATTTCGCCGGGCAACGAACTTACGACACCTGCTTTCGCGCTCGCCACATTTTTGGCATTGCCAAAGCCATCCTGGTGACGCAGAGTTTTCACTTACCGCGAGCCTGGTATATCTGCCATGCCCTGGGCATCTCCGCCGTTGGCGTCGCCTCAGATTTGCGCCAATATCGCCGCGCATCCTGGTTTTATTGGAACCTGCGTGAAATTCCGGCTACATTAGCCGCGCTTTGGGATGTCCATGTCGCCCGCCCCCGACCGCTCATGGGCAAACCCGATCAAATTCCGCCGTGGGAGGCGCAATGAACCGTGAGGAAGCTCTTGCCATCGTACATGAATATGTAAAAAACGAAAACCTGGTGCGCCATATGCTGGCAGTAGAAGCTGCCATGCGCTTCTACGCCGAAAAATTCCAGCAAGATGTGGAAACCTGGGGCGTTGTCGGGTTGCTCCACGACTTCGATTGGGAAATTCATCCCACCCTGGAGCAACACCCTCAGGATGGAGCGCAAATCTTGCGCGAACGCGGCGCGCCTGAAGAGATCGTGCGCGCTATTCTCAGCCACGCCGACCACACCGGCGTGCCCCGTCAATCTCTGATGGAAAAGGCGCTGGCAGCGTGCGATGAAATCACCGGACTGATTACTGCAGTGGCGTTGGTGCGTCCATCGCGCTCGCTGCACGATTTGACCGCCTCATCAGTAAAGAAAAAGTGGAAAGATCGCGCCTTTGCCGCCGGCGCCAGCCGCGAGGAGATAGAGAAATGCACCGCTGAGTTCAATGTTCCGCTATGGGAACATGTAGAGAACGTCATACAGGCTATGCGGCGCATCGCCCCACAACTTGGTTTAGAAGGTCAACCGCTGCAAGAGCAATAATTCCGCCTAAGCCGCCTGGTCGGAAATCGAAACGGCGAAGGATAACTGAGTTCATACCTTCGCCGTTCTTCCGTTCGAGGTGTGGTCGTCGCTCTACTCCGTAGCAATCGTAATATCCTTACACGGATCGCCGCAAGAGCGGATGACGTTGATGATTTCGTCAATCGCTGGCTCAGTCGTAGTGAGCGTCCGACCATCTTTCAAGGTCAGGATGACGTTTAGCTGGTGATCTTGCGTCACCGAAGCCACCTCGCCGTTCAGTACCATCGCAATCGCGTGCTCCCAGGTGATGATTGCTCCATCTGCATAGCCCGGATAAAGCCCGCCACCCGAAACCGCCTCCGGGTAAATGCCCGGGTTAAAGCCAGGATAAGCCGGATAAGCAGGTTGGGTTGGCGTGGTAGGCGACGTTTGACAGGCCGCGCTGAAAATCACTACGAACAAGATAAGGGCTATCAAAACCCGTTGATTTCTCATTCTACCTCCAAAAAACTGCATGGATTGAGTTCCCGCCTATTATACCTTATGCAAATATGTTGACATCTGACGGGTTTTCCGCTACACTGTTAAACGACTATACGAAACAAACAGCGAATTATTAACAAATTGGGAGTAACTGAGATGCCAGCCGATAACCCGAATCCATCCCCCGCCAGCGCCCACCTGACTTCGCGAAGTTTACTGACGCCCACTATTAACGCCTGGCGCTTCTATCTGGACGACCAGGGAGTCTCGCCGCACACCATCAAAGCCTTCATTTCTGACCTTAATTTGTTGGCTGCCTATTTGCCGCCGGACCGCGCACTGGGAGAGATCAGCACCGCAGATTTGAACCATTTCCTCGATTGGCTGCAAAATGGCCGCGGCGTGCCGTGCAGTCCCAAAAGCCTTGCCAGACGCATTACCTCCATCAAAGCATTCTTCCGCTGGCTGCATCAATTTGGCGTTTTGCTGCTTGACCCGGCGGAAAAAGTGCCGCAAAGGACAGTAATTAGCCCTCTGCCAGTGGTTTTAACCCCCGAAGAGACCCAACTATTTTTAGAGACAGCCGATCGCCATCGTCGCGGCGTCAAGCCAGACGCCCGCCCATTTGCTCTGGCGCATTTGCTATTAAGCACCGGCATTAAGAAGGGAGAATGCCTGGCGCTCAGCCCCAATCACATCGAGCTTGAGTCGCCGAGCGGGCCGTTTGTTTTCGTTCGCTATGCCAGTCCACAGAACCGGTACAAAGAACGCAAGATTCCTCTGCCAGAAAGTTGGATCGAAGCCTATCAGGAATACCAATCCCAATATGCGCTGGGGGAACGCTTGTTCCCCTGGTCACAGCGTCGTCTGGAATATATCCTTGAAGACTTGAGCCTGGAGGCAGGGCTGGAAAAACACGTCTCTTTTGATATGTGCCGTTGGACTTGCGCCCTGAACGATTGGCGATCGGGCATGGAACACGACAGGATACGGCAAAAACTAGGGGTTTCAAAGATCCAATGGCGCGAAATCGGAATGAAATTGGAGCGCCTGGCAGCGGACTAGCCCCCGATCTCGCTCATCGTACGGTTGAGCGGGATTTCTCCCTCCGCCAGACGATGACCCCAGGGTTTTTCCCAAATGGCGTTCACAATAATCTCGCGCAGCGCCAGATCCGAAACACCCTGACGGAGAGGGGTGAGCAAATCCACCTCTTTCTCTCGCAACAAGCATAACCTCAGACGCCCATCCGCAGTCAGACGGGCGCGAGTGCAATTGGCGCAGAACGGGCGCGTTACTGTGGCGATGAGACCCACCGTCCCTTTCGCCCCAGGCAGGCGATACAGTACAGCTTCTCCATCCAGCTTGCCGTCATTCAAGATCTCTAATGGCCCAAATGCATCTTCAATCCAGGCTTTGATCTCTCCGGCAGTTACCCCTTGCATGCGTTGAAATTCTGTGGCGCCGGCAAATGGCATCATCTCGATAAATCGCACCTGCCAGGGTCTTTCCAACGTCAGTCGAGCCAGATCTACCACATCTTGCTCGTTGTGATTGCGAACCACGACTGCGTTGATTTTGATCGGCGTCAGGCCGGTTTGCTCTGCAGCCTGAATACCCGACCAGACATCTTCGAGTTTTCCCCGCCGCGTCAGACGCTTAAATTTCTCTGGGTTCAAGGTGTCCAGGCTGAAGTTAACCCGTTGCAACCCCGCCTCCGCCAGATCCTTTGCCAGGCGGGAAAACAGCACCCCGTTGGAGGTCATCGAAAGCGTACGGACGCCTGGAGTTTGCGCAATACCTCTGACCAACTCCACCACATTGGCGCGCACTGTCGGCTCGCCACCGGTCAGGCGGAATTTATCGAATCCCAGCCGGGCAAATATTCGCACCAGGCGTAATATTTCGTCATCTTGCATCAACTCCGCATTGGGGCGAAAGGTGATGTCATCCGGCATGCAATAGAGGCAACGCAGGTTACAATGATCGGTAAGGCTGATGCGTAGGTAATGAATTCTTCTTCCGTAGCGATCCAGGGCCATTTCTTTTAACACCGCCAACAGGTTTTATGGCATTATACACAAAGAAAAGCCTTGTAGGGAATTCTTCAAATGGTTTCTAATGTTGACATCTTTCTGCCTGCTGCAGAATTAACAAAATGGGCTCCTGATCCAAACAGTCACAATCCAAAACATTGGAGTAAAATGTTATCAGCTCATTGGTTCTCCAGGTTATTCAGCCATGCAGCGCTCCTATGAATACAGATCGAATCAATCCGAAAGAAAATAGTGGTCTAACGCTGCAAGCCATCAACGAAGCCTCTGCCCTCATCCAGCAATACGCCCACTCGCAAAACTTATCCGAATTGCTTGAAACCATCGTTCAGCAAGCAACCCGCCTATTGCGCGCTTCCGGCGGCGGTTTTTACCTGACCGACCCAGAGAATCAGATTGTGCGCTGCGAAGTCAGCTATCAAACGCCGAAAGATTATCGGGGCACAACTTTGCGCTATGGCGAAGGTCTGGCGGGCAAAGTTGCGCAAACCGGTGAACCATTTATTATTCAGGATTATCGGGAATGGGCTGGCCGAGCGGAAGTGTTTGAGAGCGAAAAGCCTTTTCGGGCAGTAATCAGCGCCCCGGTTTTCTGGCAAGGCCAGGTGACCGGTGTGTTGCATGTGCTGGATTACACCGAAGGACGGTCCTTCACCGACGACGACTTAGAAGTATTGAATCTTTTCGCTCATCAAGCGGCTATTGCAATCGAAAACGCACGTCTGTTCGAAGCTGAACGACGCCGTATTACCGAACTGGAAGCTGTTCGACAAGCCAGCCTGGGATTGGTATCCAGTCTGGATCTCAAGCAGGTGCTCGAATCCATCCTGCGCAGCGCTATGAGCCTGGTGCCAGAAGCATTGATCAGCCAGGTGTTTCTCTATACTTCAAGAGATGGCAGCGAATTAATCTTCGGCACCTCGCTGGCAAGCAATGGCGTCATCGGTCAGCCGGTGGGCAAGCCGCGCCCACATGGCCTGACTTACACCGTCGCCCGCAGCGGTGAAATCATTGTCGTCCCAGACATGCGTACACACCCGCTTTTCGAGGATGCGCCGGAAGGTTGGACCGGCTCTGCTATTGGGATACCGCTAAAAATCGGCGAGCGAGTCGTGGGAGTGATGGATATACTCTTCGTCGAGCCACACCAGGTGAAAGACGAGACCTTATACGCCTTACGCCTGCTGGCCGATCATGCGGCAATGGCTATCGAAAACGCTCGCTTGTTTGAACAGGCTGCTGCCGAACGTCGCCATTTGAGCCTGCTTTTCGACATCAGCCGCGAAATATCCACCAGCCTGGATCCTGAAGAGATTTTGAAACGTGCCACACACCTGACCTGTAATGCTTTAAACGGACTGAGTGGGGCGGGTTACATGTATCTGCCAGACGAAGATCGTCTGCGTTTGTGCGCTTTATATGGGCTGCCCGCTGAAGCCATCGAAAGCCTGGATCGGGAACTGGATATGCGGCCTGGCAAAGGCCTGGCCGGCTGGGTCGCCGAACACTGGCAACCACTATACCTGGCTGATGTCGCTCAGGACGAACGCTGGATGCAGGCGCCAGGGATAGATGATAACGCCCGTTCGGCCATTTCCAGCCCAATTTTGTTTGGCGACCAATTGCTGGGGGTCATCACGGTGTTGCATCGGCAGCCGGCCTCCTTCAGCGAGGAGCATCTGACGCTACTACAAGCCATTTGTCAGTCTCTCGCACCGGCTCTCAGCAACGCTCGCGCCTATCAAGAGGTGCAGCGACGCCTGGCTGAGATCACTTTGATCCAAAGTCTGACGCACGTCTTCAGCCAACAACTGGAGGTTCAGGATTTGCTGGATGAAGTTGTGAAACAGCTCGTCCAGCGATTGGGATACCGACAAATATTGATTTACCTGATCGAAAAAGATCAACTTACACTGAAAGCCTCGCACGAAAAAATGACCGGCTTAAAGGTCTTTTCGCCAGAAGAGGGCATCCTCGATCTGGTTGCACGCACGGGTCAAGTTGCATTCGTACCGCCTGTCTCCTCATCTAAGGATAAAAGAAGGGCTGCCGAGACGACCGCCATCGAAATTGATGTGCCTATTTACATCGGCAAAACAGTCGTCGGAGTGATCAGCGTGCGCGGCGACGCACTCGCCCCCCTCACCATTCAGGACAGTAATCTATTGCAAGTGCTCGCCGGGCAGATTTCAGTCGCTCTGGAAAATGCCGTCCTCTATGAGCGCGTGCGAAAACAGACGCGCGATCTGGAAACCATCGTCGCTCAACGCACTGCAGAGCTGGCAGAACTGTATTCTTTGAGTCAAGAGATCGGCTACCTGCTCTCGTTTCAGGACCTACTGCAACGCCTGGTGCGTCATTTACGACGAGCGATTGGTTGTAACCTGACAGCCGTCTATTTGATCACGGATGAACGCAACTATTTCATTATTGAAACTCAGCGCCCGTTGGGGCCATTCATTGAAGAACAAGTACGCGCCTTTTGCAAAAAAGACCTGGCAGACACCGAGGCTGCACACATCGAAAAAGAATCTTTTAAGATCATCCTGTCGGAAGACTATCTTCGCGATGCGCCCCCCTTGGTTAGTCTATCCACCATACGCCAGGCGCCGATCATGGCTGGTCAACAAATTGTTGGCGTATTATTGGCTGCCGACGAAGGCGCGACAACACTCGGAGCAGAACAGGCACGGCTGCTCACCACCTTCGCCAATCAGGCCGCGTCGGCGGTGACGCGCCTGTATAACATCCTTACCGAGCAACAACAGCAATTGGAGCGCCTGGTGGAACATTTGCCGGTGGGGGTATTGCTGCTGGACGAGGAATTTCGCATTCTGGTGGCTAACCCATTGGGGCGTGAAATATTGCAGGCAATGAATAACCAACCCCTACCTCCCGATCACCGCCTCACCCGGCTGGGCGCTTATGAGCTTCAACAGCTAACCGAACGCAGTGATCTACTCTCACCGATTGAAATTGTTGTGGAAGAGAAAGAGCGAAGATACTATAACGCTCAAATCCGCCCGGTCGGCGATGGGTCAGCTTCTATTCATCATCCCTGGGTGTTGATGGTCAGTGACATCACACAAGAGAAGGAAAACCTGGCGCGTATCCACGGTCAGGATCGCCTGGCTTCGGTGGGACAATTGGCGGCGGGCATCGCCCATGATTTCAACAATATCATGGCCACCATCCTGGTTTACACCGACTTGCTGATGTTCGATAATTCGATCAGCCCGGAAGGTAAAGATAAACTTCGCGTCATCCAGGCGCAAATTCAACGCGCCTCCAGCCTGATCCGTCAGATTCTGGATTTCAGCCGCAAATCGGTGATCGAACATGTCACCCTGGATTTGCTGCCCATGCTCAAAGAATTCGATAAGATGCTGATGCGGGTGCTTCCAGAGACCATCCACCTGGAATTGGCTTATCAACCGGGCGCTTATTGGGTCAACGGCGATCCGGCTCGCCTACAACAAGTGTTCATGAACCTGGCGTTGAACGCCCGCGACGCCATGCCGCAGGGTGGAACCTTGCGCTTCGAGCTGAGCAGCGTTTCTAAACTTCCCAGCCGCGCCCAGCCCACCCCAGATGCGACGCCACAAGCCTGGATCTGCATCACCGTGAGCGACAGCGGATGCGGCATACCCCCGGAGGTGATGGAACACATTTTCGAACCCTTCTACACCACCAAACCCGCCGGTCAAGGCACTGGATTAGGCTTGCCGCAGGTCTATGGCATTGTTACTCAGCACGGCGGAGCGATTGAAGTCAACAGCCAAAACGGGCAAGGAACAACGTTCCGTATTTATTTGCCGGCGGTGGAGGTGAAGAAACAAACAGAGAGTCAAACGCCAAGCCCGCCTCTTTTCAATGGCCGCGGCAGCACAGTTTTGGTCGTTGAGGACGACCCCACAACCCGCCTGGCGTTGAACACATTGCTTGAGGCGGTTCAATGTACGGTCATCTCTGCAGCAAACGGCGTCGAAGCCTTGCAAGAATTTATCCGCGCCAATCAACGCATTGATCTGGTGATCAGCGATATTGTCATGCCAGAGATGGGGGGCATCGGACTCTATCACGCCATACGGGAAAGAAATCCATTGGTCAAGATATTGCTCATTACCGGCCACCCATTAGACGAAACCAACCAGGAACTGTTAGAACAAGGTGGGGTGGTTTGGTTGCAAAAACCCTTTACCATCAGTGAATTCAACCAGACCCTGGTCAAGCTTTTCAGTGCTCCCTGATCTTATTAACTGCGGCTATTCTAAAAATCGCCTTCACCGAGACAATCCTCAGTATCTCGGATATAATTTGACCTCATTGTGAGCTTGCAACCGATGTTGTGTCAATACTTCAGCGCGCAATCCATTCATTGACGGGTTGCTTATTATAATATCACTGAACTCAGAGATGATTCACCATGTCTGAAGGAGCTTTGCACCGATTGATCGTGACCTTCGACCAGGCTTTTAGGGAACTTGGTTCAGAGGTCAGCGCGAGCAAACTGGAAGAGCTGGCGGTATTTATCCACAAGGCAATGACGGTGCAAGCCAGGCATTACCACACCCTGGAACATATATTCACTTTCATTGAACCTGGCAACCCCATCCAGACATTAGCCGGTCTTTTCCACGATATCGTTTATTATCAGGTAGATTTGGGTTTCTTGCCCACCATCCACCGAATCATCGCCCCCTTCATACGCCAGCACAAAGAGGGGTTTGCCATTGCTCTGGACGCCCCTGATGTTCCCCAATTTAATCTCGTGTTGGAGGCGTTTGGCTATCAACGCGGTGACGGCGTGTCGGTGACAACCGGTTTAAATGAATTTCTCAGCGCGGTGGTGATGAACGTTCGCCTCGGAGACCTGGTTGCTCAGAAAGATTTGTTGCTGATGGATTTGTGCATCGAAGCGACGATCCCTTTTCGCGGGCCAGCCGATGATGGGAAGGATTGCTTTCTGGCTCTGGAAGATCGTTTGCGTTCCATCAACCAGCGATTGAACTTTGGAATGACAGATCAAGAAATCCAAGACGCCATCCGTCTGGCGTTGCGGGTAGCAAATAAAGATGTGTCCGGTTTCGCCGAACAAAATGTAGCGATTTTCTTATCGAACACCTGGCGCTTGCTTCCGGAGATGAATGTGCCATTGCGCGCCGGGAATGTGTACACCATCCGTGAATATCGAGAAGCGCTCCAGAATATGGACGCCTTCTTCAGCCTGTTAGACCCACAGAGGGTATTTCATCAGTACGGCGGCGAACCAGAGCAGCAGGAGTTCAAGCGGATGGTCGAACGAGCGCGCCGCAATATTGAAACCGCCCGGCGCTACTTGCATGTAAAGCTCCTGGCGCAAGCCCTGCTTGAAGCATTAGCAATGGAATCGGGCGGCGACGCGCCCCTGTCTCTGTTTATGGGCGACACATCAGCAGATGCGAGCGCTCCTCGTCTGGAAAAACATCTTCCTGCCATTGACAATCCTTCTTGGGTAGAGCCAAATTCAGAGTTTTATCACCTGTTAGCAAGCGGGCGCACCGATAACCCCGGCTTTGATCTGAACACATCGCCTTTATCGCTGTTCATCTACAAGAGTCTCTCCCCAGACGAATTCAAACATGCCTTTGACGCCGCTCAAGAGATGTTCGTTGGTCGGATCTCTCCAGCCGAGTTCTTGCGTCAATTGAATCCGCAGGTGGTCAGCGCAGTTGCCCAGGCCAGCGCGGCAATGGCGACCACGCGCAGCCAGTCATTACAAAAATACAGCCGATGAGCAGTCTTTGTAAGATATAAAAAGCGCCGGACATCCATCCCCGGCGCATTTTGGTGTTTACAAGGAATCAATTATTCTTACGCGTGACGCCCAGCCCAGGTCGGTCGGGTAGCAGCAGACGCGCTCCCTGATAGCAAACGCCCTCATAAGGATCATTTGCGATCAACAAGGGGCCATCCAAATCAGCATAGTCGCAGAGCGGCGCCAGATGGGCAGCGGCTGTTACGCCCAATGTGCTCTCCACCATGCAGCCGATCATCACTTGCATATCCAGAGCGCGGGCAACGTGAATGGCGCGCAAGGCTTCACGTATACCGCCGGTCTTCATGAGCTTAATCACCACGCCATCCACCGCGCCAGCATGCGCAGCCACATCTTTAGCTGTTTTTACATTCTCGTCCGCGAAAATGGGTACACCTAATTTCTTTGCGCGCAGCCAACGCAAACCTTCGATGTCGCCCACCGGCAATGGCTGCTCGATAAATTCCAGGCCATACTCCACCAGGCGTGGAATCAGCTTAGCAGCCTGTTCTCGGCTCCAACCCGCGTTGGCGTCCACGCGCAGACGAGCAGAGGTCGCCTGCCGAATAGCCGCCAGAACCTTCTCGTCCTGCACCCCACCCACCTTGATCTTTAAAATCGGCAAGCCTGAGGCGTGAGCGCGCTCCGCCATCACAGATGGCTCATCCATGGAGATGGTGAAGGAAGTCAGCGGCGCTCGATTGGGATCCAGCCCCAGCAGACGATACAGCGGTTGACCCAGCCTTTTGCCCAATTCATCATGCAGCGCCAGATCAATGGCTGCCCGCGCCGCCGCAGAACCAGCAGGAAGCTGATTAAGCATATCTTCCATGAGGAAAGGGTCCCAATCACGCTCGGCTGTGTCTTTTAGATAGGCGATAATGCCAGCCTGAGACTCGCCGTGATGTGGCACAGCAGCCGCCTCGCCAAGCCCCTCATGAATGCGCACAAAAACGTTATGGCGCTCGTTCGTTGCGCCATGGGCGATCCGCCAGGTAGTCTTCATTCGCAGCGTATAAGGTTCCCAGGTCAAGCTCATAGATACCTCCTGACGCCCATCAGATGATCGCGCAGCCAGGCGCGATATTCTGGGCTGCTCGGATCGAGGCTGTTATAGGAAACCCCCCATGCAGTCCCATTGGCATGGATCATGCGATCGCCGCCTAGCGAAATCGCCACATGGGTGATGCTTTCATACCTGGAGTCAGAGACATCCTCTTGACGTTCGCCGAAGAAGAGTAGATCGCCAGGCGCTGGCGTTTCCTCCACAGGCGAGCCGGCGCGAAACTGTTGATCGGCGTCACGCGGCAAATTGACGCCTAGAAAACGCCAGAAAATCCCCGCCAAGCCAGAGCAGTCGTAGCCATAGGGAGTGCGCCCGCCCCACAGATAGGGCACGCCGATAAACTTTTGTACCAACTTCAATGTAAAAGCTATGCCGTTTGCATCTGGTTTGGGCCAGCGCTCCGACGGCAGTAAACCGGCCTCTTCCACCCACCACACGCGCCCATCGGGCAGGCAAATCTGCGCGTAGCCGGAAAGCCGATCTTTCACTTGAACCCGCACCCCGAAGGGGAGCTTTCCACAAATCTCCGAATCGCCGGGGGCAGCGACGGCGTTCAACAGCTCCACCTGCACAATGCTCTGGCAAGCTGCCTGATATGCCTGCGCCTGGGAGCGGTCGCAGCAATAGAGGGCGGAAAGATGCACCCACCCCAAATAACCGTCATGTTCCATACGCACGCGCGCCCAGCCATCCTTTTCCTCCAAGATGCGCACCGCTTCGCCGAGTAAAGCCTGGCTGACCCGCTCCGAAAGGTTACGAGGCTCACGGCGCAGATCTGTCACACAGCGGTTGACCAACGCCCACGGCGCGGATTCGTCCAGTAAGACCTGCACCGAATCGGCGTCTATGGTTTGCGCTGCTTCGTCTTCTTCTGCCAGTTGCGCCAGCCGTTCAACAGCCGCCTGGCGCTGGCTGGAGTAAAGCGTCCGCCCGGAAAGAACGATCCTGGGTTTGGGCGCGTTTTCACGGCTTGCGCGCAGGTCAAAGATCCACGCCCGCTGGTCGGCATAAAAGTCCTGGCGCAGGCGGTGCAGGGCTTCGTTGGCGTCATCGCCGCGACGTTCCAGAAAATTTTCGACCCGCTGGAGCCACTCGCTCAGCGCCTCAATTTGAACATTGTGTCGAACCCCAGCAGGCAGCCATAATTCCGCATAAGGGATATGCCTGGCAATGAATTGAGCATGTTTGGCAGGGGCGTTGACCGGGTCTTCCGCTCCCTGGATGACCAACGTTGGCTGCTGGACGCGCTGTAAATCCTCAGGAGTGTAATTGGGTTCGCTGAGGATCTCTCTCAACGTCATAGCCAGCAGCTCGCGCCAGTAATCTTCGCCATGCGTCGGGCCGTGAGCAGCGATCATTTCCTCCATCCACTCCGGCGACTCACGGGCGATGCGCTCGGCGTCCAAAGCAACCGGCTCTCTTTCCAGCAAATCTGGGCTGACATAGGCATTTGCCGCCTGGATTACCGCGGTTTGCACCACTTCAGGGTGTTCAATTAAGATCACCAGGGCGGTGTTTCCGCCGTTGCTATGACCTATGATGTGGGCGCGCGAATATCCCAAGGCCCTCACCAGAGCCGACATATCGGAAGCCATCTCTTTGAATGAATAAGAGCGCTGCGGGTTGCTGCTCCTCCCATGGCCACGACAATCGGGGAGAATGACGCGCCAGCGGCGCGCCAAAGCCGGCGCGACCGCTCCCCAATCGCCTTGACCCGTCGAGGTAGCGCCATGAATGAGCAAAATCGGCGGCTGACCAGGGCGCTCTTTCCCATAGGTTTGGTAGTAGATTTCAGCGCCGTTGATGACGATGCTGGACATAGAATTACCCCCTGGCAAGAGCTAACAGGGCGCGGAAAGCCGCGTAAACCTCTACCATATCCTGAGCGGTATATTCAACACGGCGCTCGCTGCGTCGCGCGCCAGGCAGGAGAGCGGCTTTGTCCGCCATCTCTGACTGAACAAAATCAACCGCCACACTGATCGGCGGGGAGAGCCGAAACGGTTGCGGCGCAGCTCCATTTCTCAATCGTTCGACAGCCTTTCTGGCGGCGGCGCGGATTTTTTGCTCCGTAACCGCGGGCGGAAGCAATTCTGCAGCCATGCGTCCCAGGGCGGTTTTAACCACCACCGTCTCCAATTCACCGAGCAGAGCCCTGGCTTCAGCGCATGCAGTCTGATCGCCAGAGATCATCAATACCGGCACGCCAAAATGGCCACAGACGGCAGCATTTAACCCGATTTCCCCAATGAGCTGGTCATTGAGCCGCAGGTTGGCCACGCGCTCATCCGACCAGGTATGCTCTAAAATTGCATTTTGCGATCCGATGCGAGCGTGATAACCGATAAACAATACACCGTCCACGCCGTTATCTATCCCTTGCACCATGGATAATGGAGCGGGCGTGCCGCTGTTCAGTCGCGCTCGCTCATCCAGCTCTTCGATCAATATGTTCCGGCTGTATCCATGTCCATCGGTGACAATCACTTCGTCCGCGCCGCCGTCGAACGCCCCACGAATTGCGGCATTGACATCTTGCGTCATTAAACGTCGGAAACGGGCGTACTCAGGATGGTTGCTGCTCACTTGATCCCAATGTACAACGCCAGTGATGCCTTCCATATCTGCGGCAACTAAGATTTTCATAATTATCAACTCCTTAGATTGACGTTTCTTTTCGATGTGATCAGCTAATTAGCATTCCCTTGGCCACTCTCCCCGCCCGACAAACGCCAGCAATTTCCTGTCCGGCGATAAAGATGGACGGCTGACTTCAACCAGATTAGAAGTCAGCCGGCGTGCAACGCCGCCGTCCGCAGAAACAGTCCATAAATCATCTTCGCTGACGAAAACAACGATATCTCGATATAGTGTTGGGTAGCGATAATAGCCTTGGGGCATTGGTATTTGAGCCTGGAATCCTGGTAATAGTCCGCCTGACGTAAAAAGAGCGTGGAATAAGCGGAAGTTTACCATAACTTCTACCAGGCATTTGAGGAGAGTTATTAGGGGTTTCATGTTATGATTCAACCGCGGCCTTATGTTTGCGTTTCGAATTTCCAGTCTTCTGTTCATCCTTTTGGCAACACTCCCGGCCATCAGGTATGAGGCGGCGAAGGGTTCTCTTTGGCAGGAGTTAGCGCCGGGCATTTCTTACCGCGAGTTTTATTTAGAAGAACCTAACCATGTGTATGTGGCGCGCATGTCACGCAGACAGGCAGGCGTTGCCATTGAAAGCGGCATTGGGCAGGGGCGTCTGAGCGGCGGCGCAGAGACGGTGCGTGAGCAGGCAGCACGTTACGATCAGGCGATTAACTACTGGGGAAAAGAATGGGGGGGCCGCAATCAGGTGGTTGTAGCCATTAATGGTTCCTATTTTGACACGCAAACGGGTATCCCCTGGAGCGGTCAGTTACATTCCGGTTGGTACGCCAGGCGCTTCGAAGATCGTCAGCGAAGCAGTGGGTTTGTCTGGACGCTGGATCAACAGGCGTTCGTTGGCGAGTGTGTGATTAACCGCCCCGGCAAGCAACTTCTGCATTTGCTCAAAGCGAAAGAATCGCTTCCCTTTGACGACATAAACTCGATCTCTACTGAGGATGACCTGGTAATCTACACACCTCAATATGACGCTGCAACGCCAGCCCTGACAAGTGGGAAGACGGCATTGGAGTTTCTGGTCGAGTTGAACCAGCCGCTCACCATAACGCCTACACCGGCGATGGTCAAAGGGCTGGTACAGGCAGTGATGGAAGGTGAAGGCGCGACGCCGATTCCATTTGATCATATTGTTATATCCGCCCGCGGTAAGAGAATAACAGACTTGAAGGGAAAGATCGCCGTGGGCGATGAGATCGGCATTTCACAAGAGTTAAGCCATTTCAAGTCCGATTGTCGAACGCCCAATCCGGCCAGTTGGAGCAACGCCTATGCCAGCGTGGCTGGCAGCTATATCTTCCTTGCAGACGGCGTCATTCAGGCGGAGGATGATTTGGGCGCGGTGTTACGCAACCCGCGCACCGCGATCGCGTTGAACAGTGAGGCGGTCTTCTTTATCGTGGTGGATGGCCGCGACCGTTTCCGCAGCCTGGGGATGAGCATGGTGGAACTGGCAATATTTGCTAAGACGCGGCTGGGAGCAGATTGGGGGATTGCGTTAGACGGCGGAGGCTCCTCTACGATGGTGGTTAATGGGCAGATCAAAAACAACCCAAACGCAGAGCTGATTGAAACCGCCCAGCCGGCCGCGCCGGGTCAGCCGCTTCCTACGAGCGGTCCAACCAAAATCGAGCGCGCTGTAGCGAACAGCCTGATGATGGTCGTCATTCAGCCAAAGGAATCATCGAATGCGTTCAAGAGCGGCGATATCGTTGTAATTCGAGACAGCGGCGAAGTAAATATCCGCCTGGGGCCAGGGACGAATTACGCTGTTCAAGCAACGTTGTCGCCAGGCGCTCAGGGGGTGATAGTCGAACATCCAATGAACGGCGTCCTGGCAAAAGGGTATTATTGGTGGAAAATAGACTTTGCCGGTCTCACGGGTTGGGTGAATCAGGATTCGCTGGAGCTTCAACCCTGAAGTATTTAGTGAGGAACATGAGCGCTCAGAAAAGCTTATCCAGGCAACAAAGGATAGTAATCGAAAGGAGATCGAAGAGAAGCCCGACTCCCGTCTTGGATTGCTGCGCTCGAAGAAAACAATAGCTTAAAGTGGGAGGGAAAAAATGGATTTCGACCTAAACGATGAGCAACGAATGTGGCGCGAGGCGGTGCACGATTTCGTCGCCCGCGAGGTAAAACCCTGGGCGCACGAAGTGGACGAAGAGGCGCGCTTCAACGAAGGCGCGGTGCGCAAGATGGCGCCTCTGGGATTGTTAGGTTTGAACATTCCCGAAGCTTATGGCGGCGCGGGTGTTGACCCGGTGAGCGCAGCAATCGCCATCGAAGAACTCGGCTGGGGTTGCGGCAGCACCGCGCTGGCAGTGGCGGCGCATAACGGGTTGGCTTGCGCGC
>JAGVAD010000041.1 GCA_020060465.1 Anaerolineales bacterium | reverse complement strand
TGCATAACGTTACTGCTGTGTTATCGGGAGAAGCGCCGCGCTCCAAAGCGGACGATGGGCGACGCTTTGGTGCGGGGGACCGAGAAGCGCAGCATATTGCGGTTGGGGATAATATTCGTGAGGAAGATGAACCCGAGTTTCCCAATCGCAGCCAGGCGCGGCTGGATGCTCTAGATCATATCTCATTTCGCGTCGAGCCGGGGCAATTAGTCGCCCTGGTTGGACCAAGTGGGGCGGGAAAGACCACGCTCACGTATTTGATCCCCCGCCTGTATGACCCCACCAGCGGGCGTATCCTGCTGGATGGTTATGATTTGCGTGATATTACCCTGGATTCGCTTAGCGCTCAGATCGGCATGGTGACCCAGGAAACGCATCTATTTCATGATACGATCCGCACCAACTTGCTCTATGCACGCCTGGATGCTACCCAGGCGGATCTCGAGGCGGCTTGCCAGGCGGCTAATATTCACGATTTTATCCAGGGGCTGCCGGATCGCTATGACACCATCGTTGGCGAGCGCGGCTATCGGTTGAGCGGCGGCGAGAAGCAGCGCATCGCCCTGGCGCGGGTGATATTAAAGAATCCGCGTATCCTGGTTCTTGATGAGGCTACCAGTCATCTGGATAGCGAATCGGAGGCGCTGATCCAGGAAGCGCTCAAACGGGTGATGGCTGGACGCACCAGCATCGTTATTGCTCACCGCCTCAGCACCATCCTGGCGGCGGACCAAATCCTGGTCATGAACCGCGGCCAGATTGTTGAGCGCGGCGCGCACCATGAATTACTGGCGCAAGGCGGTTTATATGCTGCTCTCTACGATACGCAGTTCAAGCGCGAGGAAATGAAAATCTAAAGCGGAAAAGCTCCATTGATGTTATGGATACCCAATGATACGCCCTTGTATTCATGTCAAATATCTTTGCATTCGATAATCGTCCCTTGTTGTAAATGTTAGCTGTGGGAGGTAGCCGAAGGATGTTGGCACTGGTTGGAAGTGGTGAATATTTACCACCCATGAAAGAGGTGGATCGTTATCTGCTGGATTTGTTGCCAGACCAACCGCGACTGGTGTGCCTGGCAACTGCGGCAGGGCAGGAAGGCGAGCAGCGCCTTTCCTACTGGAATAATCTTGGCGTGAGCTATTTTTCTGAACTCGGCGCGGAGGCGACTGCTTTACCGGTGATTGACCGCATCAGCGCCAGCAACGATGACTTCATCGAAAAGATCCGCCAGGCAAACTTCGTATATCTATCCGGCGGTAACCCGGTTTATTTATTTAACACATTGCAAGGGACGCCTGCCTGGCAGGCGATCCTTGATGTACATCAGAACGGCGGCGTTGTTGCAGGTTGCAGCGCCGGAGCAATGGTTATGGGAGATTTGATCCCGGCCTTGCCGCGCTGGAAGACCGCTTTTAACTTGTTACCTGGAATGGTTGTAATCCCACATTTCGACGAAATATCCCCAGCATTGGTATGGGTGGTTCGTTTGTTGATTCGTCGCGATAAAACATTGCTCGGCATTGAAGGCAATACAGCGTTCATCGTACTTCGCGATGTTTGTGAGGTGAGAGGTAAAGGCAGTGTAACGCTTTGGAACCGCCTGGGGAAGAGACGCTTTCAACACGGTCAAATAATCGAGCGGCCCGAGGCCTTGCCTCGGACCGCTCGTCTCTAAACGTCTAATCAGGGCTAAGGTTTCTTGTTGCCTCCTTTTCCATGCCCTTTGCCGTTTCCGTTGTTCCCGTTGCCATTCCCTTTACCATTACCATTGTTGCCATTACCATTGCCGTTGTTGCCATTTCCATTATTGCCATTGCCAGCGCCCTGATTCTGCGGTTGTCCATTGCCGCCACCTGGCTGCCCGCTGCCTGCGCCAGACTTAGCCCCAGCGCCGATCAAGCCATATGACTGCATGATCTGTCCCCAGCCCATTCCGCCGGCGCGCTGAGTGAAGATATCGGTTACCGAAACGCCGGTTGCCTGGCTGATTTGATAAGCCAGTGCGATTTCGCCAAAGCCGTAGCCGCCGCAGAACCACCCCATAATTTCGTCATAGCTAACGCCATAGGTTTCGGCCAGCTTGTCTCCAGCAGGATGATGGTCTTGAGCGCCTTCAGCGCAACGTCCACCGCTGCGAGGATGCTTTAAGGCGTCGTTCTCGTTACCGTTCTCGTTGCCGTTTTCGTTGCCATTGTCGTTGTCATTCTCGTTGCCATTGTCGTTGTCATTCTCGTTGTCGTTGTCATTCCCGTTGTCATTGTCATTCTCGTTGCCATTGTCATTCTCGTTCTCGTTGTCATCTGTGGACAGAGAGGGGGTTGAGGTGAGTGACTCGTCAAATAAAACGGCCAGCAAGCCCGGTTGCAAGCTGACATCCTGGGGTATGTTCTGCAAGGGCGTCAACGCCTCTTCCAGAGCGACCAGCGCCTGGTCAAAATGAGCGATATCGCCGCGCTCAGCGATCTTT
The DNA here is from genome assembly GCA_020060465.1 of Anaerolineales bacterium. GTDB lineage: Bacteria > Chloroflexota > Anaerolineae > Anaerolineales > UBA4823 > RBG-16-57-11. The sequence goes on along the minus strand of JAGVAD010000041.1, from coordinate 64,462 downwards.
TGCAGTTCGTCCATTCGTTCGGCTGCGTATTGCACCTGCAACTCAAAGACGCTTTGGGGAGCAAGAGTCAGGTTTAGACGGGTTGACTCCATCGCCCGATCCACCCCGTACAACGGATCTCCTGGAGCGGAGGCATTGGCTGCACCCACGAATACGCCAGCAGCCAGCGCCAGAACCACCACTCCGGTGAACAATGCGGTTAAGATTTTGATCATGTTAAGCCTCCTGCATATTACTACGTCTTGTTAGAGAAGAAACCAGACGTCGAATGGGCGTCGCAATCCATCAATTTAGACCGGTTACTTCCGATTAACATGACGCAGGAGAGGCGTATCTGTGACTGTTACTTAAGTACCCTTTTCCAGGATTTCCCGCCAATCAATTTTCTGAACGGTTTGATACAGTCCATGGTCGTCATCTACTTCGATAAATTCGAGGTGGCTGAAAGCTTGATGGGCGATTTCACGGACCCGTAGTAAAGGAATTAATTCATCATGCCGCCCGTGATAGAGAATCGTTGGGGTTTCAATGGGCGCTGTCAACGAAGCGGCAAAGTCCGGCCAGATCAGCGCAGGCGCAAGAAGCACCAACCGCCGCACCTGCATTGGCCTCTGGACAGCAAACATCGCTGCCATCAATCCGCCTAAACTTGAACCGATGATTGTCCAATTATCCGTGTTCCCGATAATCGAGTAAAGTTGGAGCATACGTTCTTCAAGCGAGCCGCTAAAATCCGGGATTTTCATCTCCGGGAAAAGATTACGAAGTAATCTGGCCTTCACTCCCTGGCTGGTGCCCTCTAAACCATGAATGAAGATCAACCGCTTTGGATTGAACATCCTCAACCCTCCGTGTGTTTCAGAACTGTTGATATGAAACCAATCGAGCGGAACCGCCCAGATCAGAGTATAATCCAGTCCGTTTGCACGGCGGAGCTGTGTCGTCTGATCTGCTCAAATTTCTCATCATCCTTTTGGGCGTCTTCACGCAAAGCCTGACCGGTTTTGGCTCCGGTCTGGTTTCTATGGCGTTCCTACCGATTTTGATGCCGGTGCGCAGCGCCGCACCGCTGATAGCTCTGGTGACCGGATCATTAGAGCTCATTCTTGTCATCCGCTATCGCAACGCATTCAATCTGCGCGCAGTAGCGCCATTGACGTTGGCTTCTATTGTGGGTATACCCTTGGGGGTATGGGCGTTGCGCGGTCTTGACGAGGATTTGCTGCTTGGCGTGCTGGGCGCCATCATGGCTGGATATGCAATGTACGCGCTCTTTAACTTCAAGTTACCTCACTTGAACCATCCTCTCTGGGCGCCTGTTTTGGGCTTTTTTGCCGGTTTGCTCAGCGGCGCCTATAGCACAGGTGGACCTCCCGTGATTATTTATGGCCACTGTCGCCGCTGGCAACCGGAAGAATTCAAAGGCAATTTGCAGGGTTTCTTCCTGGTGAACGATGTCTTGACGATCCTCAATCACGGTTTGAGCGGGAATTTGACCCCGTTCGTGTGGCAAACATACTGGTTGGCGCTGCCAGCCATCCTGTTGGGCGTGCTGGCTGGTTCTGGCTTGGGCCGATCCATTAACCCATCGTTCTTCCGAAGATTGGTTTTGATTTTGCTGGTGTTAATGGGTTTTCGGTTGATGTTGTAAAAAATAACTTAGCTCACTTTCTAGCCACCAGACAGTTTCACCTCTCCACGGAGCGATGACATGCGAGGAGGGTTTCTTGCCCCGAAGGATGAAAGTGTTGCCACCGAGTTCACAGAGATCACAGAGAGACGATTTTCCTCTCAGACGCAGCACACGCAGGGATTTCCTTCCATTCTCTCTGGCTCTCTGTGCTCTCTGTGGCTCAAATATTAATCCCATTGGTCATCAACGCTACGCAGGGAGAGGATCCAATCTTTCAGCAGCCAGAAAACGACTTTGGCAGGGGATTGCTTCAGTCGCTGCGCTCCTTCGCTAGGACATTTTGCAAACTGTCAGGTCTTTAGCTCACTTTTACTCTTCAATTTATGGTAAACTCAAAAAATGAGCGGCGGTGAATTGCTGTTCAGTAAGGATTAACCTATGACTCGCTCACGCACGGAATTGATGGTCAATCGTTTAAGAGAGATGCAGATCGCCTCGCCGGATATCGAGGCCTCCGCGGTGGTTTCGGTAGATGGGCTGATTATGGCCTCTGCTTTGCCTGCCGAGGTAGAGGAAGACCGCGTCTCGGCGATGTCGGCGGCGATGCTCAGCCTGGGAGAGCGCATTGCCGGCGAACTCGGCCGCGGCGCGTTGGAACAGGTGTATATCCGTGGTAATGGCGGATATGTATTGGTAACCGCTGTTGGACAAGAGGCAGTTTTAACCGCGTTGGCGCGCGAAAACGCCAAGTTGGGGCTGATCTTTTTGGAAATGCGCCGTGCGGCGGGAGATTTGGAGCGCTTGGTGGGATGACGAGAAATTCAGAATCGCACTTGAAGAGACAACGTGGGGAGGCTGCCAGGCGATGGCCCTCCCCACTTCCTTTGTTGTAGCCAACATGATTTGGAGGAGTGGATGGATACGAAGTATATTTTCTTTACCGGCGGCGTGGTGAGTTCGGTTGGAAAAGGGGTTACCGCAGCAGCGATCGGCAAGCTGCTCAAAGAGCGTGGCTTCGCCGTCGCAGTACAGAAGTTAGATCCTTATATCAATGTAGATCCAGGTACGATGAGCCCCTATCAACATGGCGAGGTCTATGTGCTGGATGACGGCGCGGAAACCGATCTTGATCTGGGCCATTATGAGCGTTTTATTGATATCAGCCTGAATCGAGTTTGCAATGTCACCACGGGCCAGGTTTATGCAGAAGTAATCAGTAAGGAGCGGCGCGGCGATTACCTGGGCGGCACTATTCAGGTGATCCCGCACATCACCAACGAGATCAAGCGCCGCATTGGGTTGGTGGCAAAGACCACCGGCGCGGAGATTGTCCTGGTGGAAATCGGCGGAACGGTGGGCGACATCGAATCGCTGCCCTTTTTAGAGGCGCTGCGCCAGATGCGCAGCGATTTGGGACGCACCAACACCCTGAACATTCATGTCACCTGGCTGCCATATATCGGCGCTACCGCTGAACTGAAGACCAAACCCACCCAACACTCGGTGCGAGAATTGCGTTCCATCGGCATATCGCCGGACGTTATCATCGCCCGCTCAGATTATCCGGTGGAGGATGATTTGCGCGAGAAAATAGCCTTGTTCTGTGATGTGGAACGCCAGGCGGTTATCCCATTAGTCACTGCGCCGGTGCTTTACGAAGTGCCGCTCATCTTGGAGCGTTTTGATCTGGCGAATTATTTGTTAGAGCGATTAGGATTGCAAACTCGACGTGAACCTGACTGGACCGATTGGGAGCGTTTAATCAGGGAAGTCCAGCGACCGAAACCGAAGGCGCATATTGCCCTGGTGGGGAAATACGTCGAACTTCACGACGCCTACTTCAGCGTGCGCGAAGCCCTGGAGCATGCCGCACTTTCCCTGGGTCTGGAAGTGAAGATTGATTGGGTGCATTCCTCCGACCTGGAAAAAGACCGCCATTGGGATGTTGTGCGGGCCGCGGATGGCATTCTGGTGCCGGGCGGCTTTGGCAGCCGAGGCATCGAAGGGAAGATTAAGGCCATCAGTTATGCCCGGCAAAACAAAGTGCCTTATTTGGGGCTTTGTCTGGGAATGCAGTTGATGGTGATTGAATTCGCGCGTTATTTGATCGGCAACGACGAACCCAACTCGACGGAATTCGACCGCAGCACATCCTATCCGGTGATAGATTTGATGCCCGACCAGCGTTCCATCGCAGATATGGGCGGCACAATGCGTCTGGGTTTGTATCCCTGCCAGCTTCAACCGGGTACACGCGCTGCAGCGGCGTATGGCAAACCACTGGTGGAAGAACGCCACCGCCACCGTTTCGAACTGAACAACGCCTATCGTGAGATGTTAAGTCGGGGCGGCATGGTGTTTTCGGGCCTGTCGCCGGATGGGCGACTGGTGGAGATTGCTGAGATCGCCGACCACCCGTTTATGGTAGGCACTCAGTTCCATCCAGAGTTTCTCTCGCGCCCCAATCGCCCCCATCCACTGTTTGTGGCTTTTCTTGAGGCTGTTCGCAACCGATTGGGTTTAGGCGAATCTGCGCCGCAGGCGACAACATCGCAGATAACGCCGGGTATTCAAGAGACGTTGGCAGTGGGCAGCGGTTCGTAACTGTATTACTCGAGCCGGCTAAAAACCTAGCGGGTGGTATTGATATGCGCCGCGTAGCTCTTCCGGCAGCCTCTCTGCAATGGCGAACATTACGCGTTCGGTCAGGCTGGCATGGGTATCCTGCGCTCTTGGGTAAATTGGATCGCTGATGCTCACCCAAACCGCCGCACGTCGAGGAAATTTTTTCAAAACGTTTTGCGTACCGTGCAGCGCAACCGGCAGGATTGGGCAGTTGAGCGTCATTGCCAGACGGGCGACGCCGGTTTTAGCGGGCTTTAACCCTTTGCCCCGACTGCGCGTACCTTCTGGAAATATGCCTAACACCTGGCCGCGACGCAAAATCGTCTCTGCATGACGTAACGCCCATTCATCGCTCGCGCCGCGATAGACTGGAAAACCGCCAAGCTGGCGGAAGGCCCAATCCATCAGTGGGTTGCGGAACAACTCTTCCTTGCCCATGAAGAAGATTGGCCGGGTTAACGCAATTTGTAGAGGTAATACATCGAAATTCGTCAGGTGATTGGTGGCCAGAATAAGAGCGCCTTTGACAGGCGTTTTTTCTTTGCCTTCCACTTTCACTTGAGCCAGCAATTTGAAAATTCCTAACACCAACGGCGTGGCTGTGCGCCGAAAGAGCGTCATATGGGTGTAATAAACTTTTTGCGCGCGAGGATCTTCCACCTCAATCAGTTTTTCAGATTCTGCCGCCAATCCAGTCTCCTTTCACAACAGAAATGGATTATACTTGCTTCTGGCTTTTTCCGGCTCGATGAAACGAGAGACAGGCGATGGCTTGCCTCTCATAGGGTTTAAAAATAAAACAATATCCTGAAAGAGGTGAAAAATGGAAACAATTATAGAAGATGTAGTCGGGCGCGAGATTCTGGATTCACGCGGCAATCCCACCGTTGAAGTTGAAGTGACTTTGATGGATGGCTCTATGGGACGCGCAGCGGTGCCATCTGGCGCTTCGACCGGTGTGCATGAAGCCCTGGAACTGCGCGACGGCGATAAGTCGCGCTATCTGGGCAAAGGGGTCCTGCAGGCTGTTGAAAATGTGAACAGCGATATTGCCGATGCCTTAATCGGTTGGGATGCCCTGGAGCAAAAAGCGATTGACGAAATGCTCATTGAATTAGACGGAACGCCTAATAAATCCAAGCTGGGCGCGAACGCCATATTGGGAGTGAGCCTGGCGACGGCTAAGGCAGCGGCGAACGCCTTGGGTTTGCCATTGTATCGTTACATTGGCGGGGTATATGCGCACGTTCTACCCGTTCCCATGTTGAACATCCTCAACGGCGGCGCGCATACCGGCTGGCAGTCCACCGATGCGCAGGAATTTATGATTATGCCATTGGGGGCTGAGTCCTTTGCTGAGGGGCTGCGCTGGGGTGCGGAAATTTATCATGCGCTGAAAGCTGTGCTGAAAGGCCGCGGTTATACGACATTGGTGGGTGATGAAGGCGGCTATGCCCCGGCCTTAAAGGCCAACGCCGAAGCCGTGGAAGTGATCCTGGAAGCCATCCAAAAGGCTGGCTACAAGGCTGGCGAGCAGGTAGCCATTGCCCTGGACCCGGCAGCTTCAGAGTTATATGAAGAAGATTCTCATCTGTATAACCTGCGCAGAGAGGGCCGAAAACTCACCAATGAACAAATGGTCGCCTTCTGGAAATCGTGGGTGGATCAATATCCGATTGTTTCACTGGAAGATGGCCTGGCGCAGGATGATTGGGAAGGTTGGCAAATGTTAACCCAGGAATTGGGCGGTCGCATCCAAATCGTTGGAGATGACCTGCTGGTAACCAACCCCGAGCGCGTCCGCCGCGCGATTGCAGAAAAATCCGCCAATGCCTTGTTGGTGAAGCTTAACCAGATTGGCACATTGACCGAAACCATTGAGGCTGTGGATATTTGCCGCCGGGCTGGGTGGCGTGCGGTGGTTTCTCATCGCTCTGGCGAGACGGAGGACTCCACCATTGCTGATCTGGTGGTGGCGTTGAACATCGGACAGATTAAGACCGGCGCGCCAGCACGCTCCGAGCGGGTGGCGAAATACAATCAACTGATGCGCATTGAAGAAAACTTGGGCGATTCGGCGGAGTATGCCGGTTGGAGCATTCTGGGACGTTAACCCGAAGTAAGAATCATGGAAACAAAAGAGCCGGCGTATGCGCCGGCCTTTTTGTTTTTATCGAGGCGGGGTTATTTCTCCTGCGCCTCTTCTGCTTCGCTTTCTGTTTGTTCGTTTCCGTCGGTTGGGATCGGACGCAAAGCCTCGTCCAATGTCAAATTCTCGCGGCGCATACCGGGTTCAGGCGTGCCGCAATATGGACATAGATTCCACGGCAACTCCATCAGCTTTCCGCACTGATGGCAAACCTTGCGCAGTTTGGTGTGGCAGTTGGGGCAGATTTTCCAATTCTCTTTGATGCGCCGCCCGCAGCCAGGGCACACGGTTGATTCTTCAATCGCTTGCAGCAACGCTTCCTCTTCCAATGTGTGCTGGTACTCGTCTTCCAGAGTGCGCGGCGGCCGCAGAATCAGGTAGATGACGATCCCTGGCAGAAACAACACCGCGGTCACTAACACCGCCAGGATGCGCGCCAACGGGTCGCGCGCCCGCTGGCGAATATCTCGGTACGTCCAGATGATCAGACTGAGCCATAAGGCAGCGATGAATGCGCCGCCCCAGGCAGCCAGGAATAACATGAAATTGCTCAGGGAAGATGGATCGAATGGCATGGGCATCTCCAACAGACAGATTATAGCACGATTGGCGCCGCGGCTTGCGGTAGGATGGAGGTTTGAAGAGAATGTTCCTTGCCATGTGGATTGAACTGCTGTATATTCGATATGCCTGGAAACCATTGCTACACGGAGAGTGAACATTGAGAGAACAAAACGCTGTTTACCGCATCACGGATCTGGAAGAAACGGAACGCCCGCGCGAGCGACTGGCGAAACATGGTCCCCAGGCGCTCAGCGCCGCAGAATTGTTGGCCATTTTGCTGCGAGTGGGCGTGCCCGGAGAGAACGCTGTGCAGGTCGGACAACGTTTGTTGCAAGAAATGGGCGGCCTGGCAGGCATCCACCGCGCCGAATTTAGTGAATTGTGTAATCAGCACGGCATGGGAGTCGCTAAGGCGGCGCAAATCAAAGCCGCGCTGGAATTGGGTCGTCGCCTGATGGCGGAAGCGCCCGAAGAACGCCCCGCTATTCACAGCCCGGCTGACGCTGCGAATCTCCTGCTGTACGAGATGAGCGCTTTAGAGCAGGAAGAATTACGCGTCATTCTGTTGGACGCGCGCAACCGGGTGTTGGATATTGTCGCCCAGTACCGCGGCTCGGTCAATTCGTCCCAGGTGCGGGTGGGGGAGTTGTTCAAATCCGCGGTACGGCGTAACGCTGTCAACTTGATCGTAGTTCACAATCACCCCAGCGGCGATCCGACCCCCAGCCCGGACGATGTAGCCCTCACCCGCGCCATCATCCAGGCGGGAAAACTGTTGGATATTGAGGTGTTAGATCATTTGGTCATTGGGCGCGGGCGCTGGGTATCGCTCAAGGAGCGCGGTCTGGGGTTCAGTGGTTGACAGATTTGAAGATCAGGATAAAATAACATTCAAATATCTGCATAATATTAATTGGGAGATAATAGAATGTTTGCCGAGGCGTATGAACTACAGGCCGGTTTATTCAAAGCTTTGATGCACCCGGCACGGCTGGCGATTTTGGATATCTTGCGGCATGGAGAAGAGTGCGTTTGCCACATGGAGGCGGTGTTAGGTTATCGCCAGGCTTATATTTCACAGCAATTGATGATGCTACGAAAGGCTGGTCTAGTGGAAGATCGGCGTGATGGCTGGAATATATATTATCGCGTCACCCGCCCGGATATTTATCATGTGATTGATGCGATGAATGAGGTGGTCGGCCAAAAGCCTGTTTTGGCTGCCCGCTCTACTCATCTGAGAGAAGAGCGTTGTCTCTGCCCGAAATGTAATCTGGCGGCAGAAGCCGTGGGCAATTAGCGCGCCTGGGTTGGGCATGGCTTGAAACGCGGAAGCGGCCCGCCAATTGGACTGTATTGACCTTCAGATTATTGGTATATGAACGTCCCGCAGGTCTGATCGCCCAAGCTCGTTTTTGGGAACCTGCGGGACGTTTTGCACCGATGAGATAAACCCAATTTCGGTGGATATCAATAGTAAAAGTCATACGGGGGAGGTGATAAAGAGCATAATTGACGGGTTGATTCGCCAGGGCTACAATATTCAAAAGTGTGAATGGGCCTCCTGGTGTGGATAAATCAATATGGGACCTCAATTTCAGCTACAAATGGACGATGAAGGGCGATTGGTGTTGCCGGACGAGATGATTGCCCGTTACAATCTTCGTCCTGGGACGCAGATTTATTTGGACGAGCAAGGAAACGGGTTGAGTTTACGGCGCCCAGTGACGCAGTTGGCGAAAATATATATCGAACCCACCGGCTATTGCAACCTGGCATGCCGTATGTGCCTGCGCAACCTCTTCCATGAGCCTCAGGGGCACATGGATATGGCAGTCTATCGCCGCATCATCGCCGGCATCAAAGAACTGCCATCCCCACCGCAAGTATTCTTCGGCGGGTTTGGAGAACCGCTGGCCCATCCAAAGATTATAGAAATGGTAATTGAAGCCAGGTCAGTCGCCCAGTCGGTGGAACTGATCACCAACGGCACTTTGCTCACTGCAGAGCGTTCACGCCAGTTAATTGACGCTGGTCTGGATGTGTTGTGGCTCTCGTTAGATGGAACAACGCCGGAAAGTTATGCCGATGTGCGTTTGGGGGCAGAGCTTCCCCAAGTGTTGGAAAACATCGAGGGCTTTCGTAAAATGCGTCGGCCCAGCCATCGCCCAAAACCAGAGATGGGTGTTGCTTTTGTGGCCATGCGCAGAAACATTGCTGAGTTGCCCACATTGCTCTCCTGGAGTTCGCGCCTGGGCGTTTCCCGTTATCTGGTCACGAATGTTCTGCCTTACACCGAAGACATGTGCGCAGAGGTGCTGTATCACCGCGTTTTGCATCAGATCACTTATGTGACTTCCAAATGGGTGCCCAACCTGGATTTGCCTCGGTTTGAAGTGAGTGAGACGACGCGTGAGGCGCTTTATCAGGTGCTGCGCGGCGGGCAAAACCTGATTCTCAATGGGGATAATCTCGGTAGGGCGAATGACCGTTGCCCATTTATCAGCCGGGGGACGACAGCCATTGCCTGGGATGGTGGATTAAGCCCTTGCTTGCCGCTCATGCACGACCACGAAAGTTATATTGAGACACGGCGCAAGCGATTCTCTCGGCGTTATGTGGTTGGCAACCTGGCAGAGCATTCGCTGGTTGAGTTGTGGAACTTGCCCGAATATGTGGCTTTTCGCCAGAGAGTTCAAGAGTTTGATTTCTCTCCCTGCACTGTTTGCGGCGGATGCGATCTTTCGGAGGCAAACGAAGAGGATTGCTACGGCAACGTTTTCCCCACCTGCGGCGGTTGCTTGTGGGCGCAGGGGATCATCCAATGTCCATAATTCCTAAAAAATAGGAAAAAATTAATGTTGCCATTAAATTCACTCCATGCTATATTTGTAATGCATTAACAGCGTCGTTTCCATAGTCAAGTGAGAAAGTTCTAAGGGTAAGGATGGAGCACAGCCTGGAGATAACCGGACTATCGCCCGATCCTGTCGAAGGCTGGCAAAACGCGCTTCGCTTCATCGGCCTCAGCCAGCGTGATAAAGCTGCAATGGCGGCTTCTGTGGAAGCATTGCTCAAGAACAGCACTGAGCTGGTTATCAATACGTATGAATATTTACGCACTTTCCCTGAAACAGCCGCCATCTTGGGATGGGAAAGCGGAGTGGACGAGGAGCACCTGGAAGAGCGGCGACGTTTTTTCTCAATCTGGTTGGCTCGCACCATTGCCGTTGATACTTCCGATGAATTCGCCTATTATCTTTTCCGCGCCGGAAAGTATCACGCCGGTCACGGTCCACGCCATATCCACACGCCTCCTGTTTATGTTACGAGTTCGATTGGCCTGGTTTTGGCGGCTTTTTCTCGTTACCTGGGCGAGGCGGGTCTTTCAGCGGACGTAATCGCCGATGCAATGGCGGGATGGAGCAAGTATCTTTCTGTTCAGTTAAATCAGATGCTGACGGGATATCAATGCGCGCTGGAATTCGAACGCGGCGAAATCCCGGTGCGCCTCTCCGTCTATGGACGAATGCGCTCGATTCTGGATGGGAAGGAGTTTACCTTGCACGCCGATAAGGGGGAGAAAGTGGTTGATCTATTGCGCAAATTCTTCAATTATTTTCCTCAAGCACGTGCGGAGACATTGGAGCGAATCTGGCATTCCGAAGAGAAAGAAGATTCGTTGTGGTTAGAAGTTAAACCGGTGTATGTACCCTTACCCGGCTGGAGAATCCTGCTCAACGGAAGGGATTTGGTCTTTGAGGGCGGTTTCCAAAAGGTTATTCATAAAGAGGACGAAATGGCCATCTTCCCCCCTGGAAGATAATTTAGAAATCAGGAGGTGAACGGACAAGATTGCATGCCAAAATCTAACCAATGAATTTTGGGCCTGAAAAAGAACAGTTGAGAAAGAGAAAAAGGAGAAAACTATGGCGCTAGGAGGATATGCTAATCGGATCGGCCACGTAGATCTCACTCATGGCAAGGTTACTTATGAACCAATTCCTGAGGAGTGGGCGCGCAAGTATATCGGCGCCCGTGGTTTAGGGGTTAAGTACGTATTTGAAAACGGCCCCCAGGTGGACCCCCTCTCTCCAGATAACATTCTGTGCTTCATGAACGGGCCGCTGACGGGCACAGAAGCCAACATGAGCGGCCGCATGGCGATCGTCACCAAATCCCCGCTCACCGGCACCGTCACCGACAGCCATCATGGCGGTTGGTCGGCTGCTCGTCTGCGCTGGGCTGGCTTTGATGGTTTGATCTTCAAAGGCAAAGCTGAGAAACCCGTGTATGCTTATGTCCATGATGGACAGGTCGAAATATTGGATGCTTCTGAAGTCTGGGGCAAGGGCGTCCATGATACGGTGAAGTTTTTCAAGGAGAAATACGGCGAGAAGGACTTAACCGTCATTGCCATTGGCCCAGGCGGAGAAAAGCTGGCGCGTTTTGCCAACTGGATGAACGAAAATGACCGCGCCAGCGGGCGCGGCGGCACCGGTTGTGTGGGCGGCAGCAAGAATCTGAAGGCCGTTGTAGTCAAAGCCGTCAAGAAGATGCCCAAGGCAGCCGATCGCGATGCCTGGAAGCCTGCTCACACGCGCGCTCTGGCGGTCATCATGGATGAGAAGAACATCACCAGCCCTCGCAAGGGCGCTCTTTCTGTGTATGGCACCAATGTTTTGACCAATATTGATAACAACATCGGCGCTTTTCCAACTCGCAACGCTCAGTTGGCCTGGTTTGGCGATAAAGCCGAGCGCATTAGCGGCGAGTGGGTCAAAGAAAACATCCTGGTGGAAGACCCCACCTGTCATGCCTGCCCGGTGGCCTGCAAGAAAGAGGTTGAGATTAAGGAAGGCCCCTTTGCCGGTCTGCACATGGAGAGCTTTGAGTATGAACCGGCCTGGTCGCTGGGCGCCATGTGCGATAATGATTATGCCCCTTCGATTGCCAAGATGATTGACCTGTGCAATGATTATGGTCTGGATGCCATCGAAATGGGCGATGTGCTGGCGATGTACATGGAAGCCAGTGAAAAGGGCTACACCAATGGGTCCGGCGGCCTCCAATGGGGCGACTATATGGGCATGGTGGAGACCATTCACAAGATCGGCAAGCGCGAAGGCATCGGCGACATCCTCGCTGAAGGCACGGAACGCGCCGCCAAGCACTTTGGTCACCCGGAGATCTCTATGACGGTCAAGGGGCAGGGCATCCCTGCCTATGATCCGCGCGGTCTGAAGGGTATGGGCTTGGGGTATGCCACCAGCAACCGCGGCGCCTGCCACCTGCGTGGTTACAGCCCGGCTTCGGAGCTTCGCTTAATACCGTTGCATACCGACCCACTGGCCTGGAAGGGCAAAGGCGAGTTGCTCAAATTGCTGCAAGATCTACATGCTTTCTCGGATAGCCTGGATCTATGCAAATTTAGCGCATTTGCAGAAGGCGCCGACGAGTACGCTGCTCAATACGCCGCCATGACCGGCATTCCCTTCACTGCTGATGATGTCCTCCGAGCCGGCGAGCGCATCTATAACCTGGAGCGCTATTACAACAATCTGGTCGGTTTCCGCGAGGGCAGCGACTATCTGCCGGAGCGCTTTTTGAGAGAGCCTTCCACCGCTCCTGGTTCGAAGGGGCATGTCTGTGAACTGGATCTGATGCTGGAGGAGTACTACAAAGCCCGCGGCTGGGTGAACGGCGTGGTGCCGGAAGCCAAGCTGAAAGAGCTGGAGATCATCTAACCCAGATTTGTCCACCCTGTTTGTAACCGACGCATCCCGCTGTGGGGTGCGTCGGTATTTATTCACTATCCGCCCGCTCGTAAGAACTTTTTCTCCAGCGTTGCTCGAATGTTTTCGAATGTTTCGCCGCTGGCGGTTAAACTGAGTTGTACCTGACCAACCCGAACGGATCCGATCTGAAAGTCTTCCATTTGGGTCAGGCTGGCTTTCCAACCGTTACCTGCGATCATACCTGGTGTATCTTCATGCCCCCCCAATTCCACCAGATAATCGCGTATCAACCATAATGGAATGCCACGGATAACGCGATTGAGGTTGTGGCTGGATTCACTCACAGCCGCCGCCCACCGCTGGGAAAATGTTAATGGTGTCGCTTGGATCCAATGGGGTATCCAACACATTTTCGAGATAGGGGACGTCACGGCCATTGACGAAAACGTGCACATGGCTGTAGAGTTTACCCGTCTCGTCGAAGAGCTCAGGTTTGATCCGTGGATACATCCGAATAATATCATCCAGAAGCTGACCGATGGTAGCGCCAGGCGGAACCTCGATCTCCAACGTTTTGCTGCCTATAATATCCCGTAAGGTGGCATAAAAATTAACCCTCACTTGTTACGCTCCTGTGCAAGATAAAACGAAGGAATACTCAAGGGTATCTTAAAAAGCTTTCAGGTATTCAATCACTTGCTGAGAGATGTCATCACGGACTTTGCGAAATATTGCCATGACTTCATCTTCGGTTCCAACCGCTTTGGCTGGGTCGGGGAAGCCAAGATGTGCGCGCTGACCTTGCCCTAACCACACCGGGCAATTTTCAGCCGCGTCGTCGCAAACCGTGATGACTACGTCAAAAGATTGGCCGCGGAATTGATCGGCGGATTTTGAAGTTCCGTGGTGTTCAATGCCGATTTCTGCCAGGGCGCGAAGCGCCAACGGGTGTACATAACCGGTTGGCTGGGTGCCTGCGCTGAAAGCCTGCCAGGTCTCTCCCAGGCGGGTGTTGACGATGGCCTCCGCCATCTGTGAGCGGCAAGAGTTGCCTGTGCAAAGAAATAAGACTTTTCTCTTTTGAGGGTTGCTCAAAGATGTTGCTCCTTCTGGCAATAATTTCGTAACCTGATTATATCAGCAAGGTATAAAGGTCTGGAAGCGTTCATAAGCAACATAGACAAAAAAGTGTGATTGTTCAAGCGAACAACCACACTTTTTGGAATACTTCGATGTTGTTGTAGCGAAGTTATGGCATTGGCGTTGGGGTGGGGAAGTTGAATTGCATTTGCGGCGGCATCTTATCCAACGGCTCTGCAAATAACATTTGCCAGAGATCCACGCCGTCTTTTGCGTATTCCCAGATTGCTGTAGCCTCCTGCTTGGCTGGTTCGGCTGCCAATACATCTGCCAGGTTGACGATCTTCATGAAGGCTAGCTGGAAAGCTTGTTGGTAATCTTGCGGTACTGGCACAACCACCCCGGCCGCAGCGGGGAATTCGAGAGCCTTGGTCTCTGGATTATAACGGGTTAGGACAATCTTGCCTGTCTCGTTATAAGCTTTTACGTTGGCATTATCGTGGCACTGGGCGCAAGCCTTGTTCATGTCGCCCTTCAGGTTGCTGACAGTATGACCGAAGTTCGGGGCAATGACTGCAAAAGTCTTTGTTTCATCGCCCTCGGAGTATGTCACAGCCATCAAGTTTGCCAAATCGTACTTGCCGTCTCTTTTGACCAAGAATTTCCAGCCGGTAAATCGTTTGTAGGGGAATTCACTTCCGGCTTTGCCATTCTCATCTGGAACAACTACATTAAAGTGGCAGCCGTAACAACTGGTTACCGTTTGAACATGACAGGCAGCGCAAGAGACATTTTCGCCGTGTTGTGTGTGGGCAGGATTGTCCGATAAGTTTTCAATCTTGTGGCAATCTACGCATTTTACACTGGGCGATTCGATCAAAGAATGATACTCATTGCCGTCTCCGTGTATTTCCGTTTGTGAATGGCAGTTTACACACTGCATCGCCTTGCCCGCTGGAGCAGGGCTACGGTGAACATCGGTGGTGAGTGGAACCATGACCGGATTACCCAGCGAGTCGGTTACGGGTTGGTTCGTTGTGGGATCAACTTTTGGCTTTTGTGCAACAATTTCGAAACCCTGCCGACGATGACAGGAGAGACAGCCTGAAGCGCCAGTGTCTGCGTATTGGGGCAATTTAAGAGCAGCCATCGGGGGCGCGGCTGCTTCGGGAGCGGTAATGTGACAGCCCTCACAGCGAATTTGTTCTTTTTTGTCTCCCATGTTGTAGCGCGTATGGCATTCTCGGCATTTAAGTTCTTCATAGGGAATACCTGTCAGCAACTCCATGCCGCCTTGATCTTTGCTATAGAAATAAGCCTTGCCGGAGGTAGTTCCATGTAATGAAGTTTCTAACACTGCTAATGCTTCTTTGTTAGGGTCTGGTAGAGGCGCTTCGACGGTTTTGATCACCTCTACAGGCACTTCTACAGTTTTGATGACCTCGACCGGTACTTCTTTAGTAACCTCGACTTTAACTTCCTGGGTTACGATCTTTTCAACCACACGCGGTTGACAGCCGGTCAGAACTATTCCTAGCGCCAGGCTCATGACAAAGCAAAACACCAGAATAGGCAGATTTGTTTTATTTTTCATAGCATTCTCCTCGTATTCTTTCTAAGCCCATTGGAATAATTAATCGAATACTGGCGATTGTTACAATTTGCACATAGTATAAATTAACAAAATCTTAGAAAAAAGGGGGAGAAAGCTGCAATAATGGGGTGGTTAAATTCTACTTTTGCAACAATGCGTACTTAATCAAACCTGCCCGAGTAGAAATCCCCAGCTTCTTCATCAGGCTGGCGCGGTGTTTATCTACGGTCTTCGTACTAATGGAAAGGATTTGAGCAATTTCGGAATTTGTTTTTCCTTCTCCAATCAATGCCAAAACGTCCTTTTCCCGTTCAGTTAGAACCGTGTTTGGATGCTTAGAGGATGAATGTCCAGAATGTAGCAAAGCAGTTTGAATAACGAGGCCAGCAATAGATGGGTGAAGATAAGCTTCACCATTTGCAACTGTACGGATTGCCTGTACAACTTCTTGACCGCTGGCGCGTTTCAATACATATCCTTGGGCTCCCTCCCGCAATGCTGGCAGAATATAATCGGGCAGTTCATACTGGGATAAGATAACGACTTTGCATTCAGGTAAATCGTTGCGGATGCGCCGCAGCACATCCAGACCGCCGAGTTCGGGCATAGCTAAGTCCAACAACACCACGTCAGGGCGCAGCTGGCGAGCTTGGTTCAACGTTTCAATTCCACTGCTGGCCTCGCCAATCACTTGAATATCCGGGAATAGAGCCAGAAAGGCTTTCAGGCTATCTCGCAGCACTGCATGATCGTCAGCTATTAGTACACGGATCGGTGGCATGGAAATGCTCCTTATACTCATCATCGTGCTTGGATGAACCTCGTGGGTATTTGACAATAATACGGGTGCCTTTTTCTCGCTCTGATATGATTTGAATCTGAGCTTCGATAATTGCCGCCCGCTCTTTCATGCTGAAAAGTCCCATGCCGATACGCCGATTCGCTTGATATTGGATTTGATGAGGATTAAAACCACAGCCATCGTCTTGAATGGTTAGAATTGATTGACCACCTGATTGCTTCAGGCTCAACCAGACATGCTTGGCGCCAGCATGACGGGCGATGTTGTTGATCGCCTCTTGTGCAATCCGATAAAGGGTGGTCTCAACATGGGGCTCGAAGCGGATGCTCTCGGGTTCGCTTTCGATGAAAACCTCAATCCCTAAGGTTTGCAAACGCTGGAATGCAAACCAGCTTATTGCGGCCATTAGCCCTCGATCTTCCAGTAAGGTTGGGCGTAAGTCGAGGATAATACGATTGATTTCCTCAATAGCAGCAAGGAGCCGTGGGCGCATTTTTCTTAGACGATCCATGGCATTGTCTTTTGAATGTAAGTCGGCTATCTCAACCGCCTCAATATCTAATGCCATAGCCGTCAGTGATTGGCTTATCTCGTCGTGAAGCTCACGAGATATGCGTCGGCAACGTTCATCCTGATTTGCAATAATTCGCCTCAACAGTTCCCCGCGCTGGGCAGCTAACTGTTGAGTTTCACTGTGCAAGCGACTGTTCTCGAAAGCCATAGCAATGTGGTTGCTAATGGTTATCAACGTTTCAAATTCTTGTTGGTTGAAGTCACGGCGACCAGATCCAAGCGCATAGAGGTATCCTGTTGTTGTGCCGCCATTCTTCATCGGGGTGGCTAACCAGGTATGGCCCGTTTTTCTATCATAATGCTGTATCGGCTCGGTGATTTGCATGATTTCTTTGCGGAGTGTTTCACTCACAGGATAATTCTCCGGCGCGATGCACTGAGGAATTGAGCTGTTGTTTGAAATTGGCTTGAATAATCCCACTGCCTGAGCGCAAAACGCAGCGCGCAAGCATTCCAGGACTGTGGGGAGCTGACTATCGAGGTCGGCTGGGTAACAGGATAGTAAACACGTGATTTGTTTGATGGCAGGAAGAAAATTCGTCACCTTTTGCTCCTGTTTTATAGCTTGTACGCCGCAAGGCCCCGTCTTTGCCATGCCATATAGCGTCTCTTTGTCAAAACTTTACAGCATGGCTTCTAAAGCCGCGCGGCGGTCTGAATACGCAGAGTCTGAGGCGAGCGGTGAACATTCGTCCAATTGCTTTTTGTGTTGTAACAGCGCTGCGGCAAAGGCCATGCAGGTGGCTTCGCCGCAGCGTTTACAGTTGGTTTGAGGTAAAAGAGTTAGAATATCCAACCAACGCGGAGCGCGGCGGGCTGTTGCGGCGGCAACCAGTTCTTTACGACGCTCCCAGGTGGCATTGATCGCATCCGTCAGGGCTTTAAGCAGTTCCAATCCCTCTTGGGCGTCTTTGACTTGAGTGATATATATTCTGTCAGGATACAGGGTTAAAAAGCCCGGCTGCCGACGAAACGTGAGTGTGAGAGTTTCTGGGTTATAAGCGATCACTCCAGGCAAGTTCGCCAGGAAAGGGATCACTTCGGACAAATCCCGACCGGGTTTGCCAACTACAATGATTTTACCGGGCTCAGCCAGGCAGGGCAGCGTGCGAACGAGGGCGATCGAAGTAAGATACGTGATTTCATTCATTTTGTTAGAAGGCTGCCTCGAACTTGTATTCCGCCTGCACCAGGCGTTTCGATCATCACTTTTCAGCAGCCTTCGAGCAGGTCGCGCGCTTTGCCTTTGAAATGCTTCTTGAGAAAGGCCAGCGCGCCTTCTGCATCATCATCCATCAGAATGCGCATTAACTCGATCAGATCTTCGTCTTCGACAATTACGGCAAGGTTTTTCTTCATAGGTGAAGCCTTCACTTTCACAGGGCGGTTACTTATCCCTTGTTCATGGCTTTAAATTTTCCTCTTGTTGCATAGGAGGTGGATGAATCCACCAGGCAACGCCGACTAAACCCGGTCCGGCGTGTGCGCCGATGACCGGCGTCAACTCGGCGACGAAATGCTCATCCGGGCGAAAGTGAGACATCAACTTTTCCTTCAGATCCTCGGCCTCTTGAAAAGCATCTGTATGCACAATCGCTAGAGATAAACTCTCGGCTGGCAATTTACCTTTGAGCCAGTGCAGCATACGCTCAACCGCTTTGGATTTCGTGCGCGCTGCCCCAACTAAGTTGATCCGCCCTTCATGAATATATAAGATGGGATAGACCCGCAGAGCCGAATCGAGCCATTGATGCAGTTCGGCTCCGCGCCCGCCTTCGACCAAATATTTCACGGTGTCCAATACGCCAACAAAACCAACATCTTTCTGCGTCATCCGAATGCTTTCAAGCACCGCGGTCATATCCGCTCCGCTGCTCGCGGCGCGTGCAGCAGCAACAGCGATAAAGCCCTGCGCCGGGCCGGCGGTGCGACTATCAACCACTTCAACCTGAAGCGGATTTGAGTCCATTTGGGTCGCCAAATAGGCCGACTCCCAGGTGCGGGTGAGTTCTTTGGGAGGGGTAATCACAATCCCAATACGATGTGTTTGGGCCAACTGTTGATAGATGCTCAAGAACTCTCCTGGCGATGGGGCAGATGTCTTGGGTAAAAAATGCTCCTCGCGCAAGCGTTGATAATACTGGCGCGGTTCAACTTCCACACCGTCGCGGTAGACGCCATCCGGCAGGATTAACGTCATTGGGATGATGTGAATCCCCTCACGAGTTGACCATTCTGCAGGCAGGCTGGCAACGCTATCTGTGATCACCGCGATGCCAGGCTTTTCAAGCCGCTGCATTTTGGGAGAGAGCCATTGAGCGACCACGCTGCGCTTATTCGCGCGCTCACGCCAGTCAGAAAAGGCGCGTGGGATGATGCATAATCCCATCGTTCCTAAAAAGATCAGCGGCGAAAGAACGATGATCAGAGGGTAGCCGCGCCATAAATTGAGCCCTACCAGCAGCAGTAAGGCTGTCGCCGCGCTCACTACTGCGCTGCCGGTGATAACCAAATATAACATTCCCAGGACGGGCAGGATGAGCAGCGTTTCGAAAGGCGTGAGCGCCAGCAACGCACCCAACGAAACGGTCAGTCCCTGGCCGCCTCGAAAGCGAAAGTACAACGGATAGCTATGGCCAAGCACTGCGGCTACGGCGCCGCCTATCCCACAGGCTTCGGTCAATCCCAACAGATGAGCGATCATTATGGGCAGCGCGCCTTTTGAGATATCGAAAAACACGACGATCGCCGCTGGAGCCAGCCCGACGCTGCGTGCGACGTCCGCGCCCCCTGCATTGCGGTTGCCCAGGGCGCGGATGTCCTTTCCCGTCCACAGACGCGTGATCAGAATCGCCGAAGAGGCCGAGCCAAGCAGATACCCTCCAATGACCAGCAAAGTGCAATACAAATGCGCCATATTTTTATATTATCACCCAATAGACGGCGCTTCAATTACAATCTCCTCCAATGCCTGGCGTTGTTCAGCATATTGCGGCTCGGATAATGGCGGGCAATCATTCAATTCCTTCTGGGCAGCGGCTAATTTGAGCGCGAAAGAATAGCAGGTTGGCTCGCCGCATTGTTTGCAGTTGGTCTTTGGCAACAATTTGTAGAGCGCCATCGGGGTAGGTCGCTGGCGGGTCCGAGTATCTGGAGTAATTTCGGCGCGCCGTTCCCAGGTGCGGTTGACCAGATCAATTAACCCTTTCAGCTCTTTTTCTGCCCCTTCGCGATCCTCAACATTGCTGGTGGCTATTTCATAGGCGTGGAACGCGATGTTATGTCCGCCTTTTTTCCAGGTCAACGCGTGCGCTTCAGGCAAATAGACCGCTCCGCGCAGGGTGGCGTTTAAGTATGGCAGAACTTCGGATATGTCCACCGTCAGCCGCGCCCGGGCGGCATAACGTTCTGCTCCTGGTTCGCAGGGCGGGGTAAAGACTTCCAGATCATATTTCTCTATTAACATGTTTACCTCCTCTAATCCAATCGCCGTGCCAGGGTGTACTCAGCCAGGGAATATAAACAGAGGCTGAATATCGCCAGAAATCCCAGGTCCAGCCATACAGTTTCCCAGCGCCCGCCGGTCAGCGCGGCGCGCAGCGCCTCGACCGAGTATGTCAGCGGCAGCAAACGGGCAATAACCTGCAACCAGGCAGGCAGCGAGTCTACTGATACGAACACGCCGCCCAGGAACATCATCGGGAAGCGGATAAAGTTTGCCAGCGTCTGCGCTTCGAAGACCTCCCGCACTGCCACCGAGACAAACGCCCCCAACGACGAAAAAGCCGTCGCAGATAATAACAGCGCCAGCGCCATCATTAACCAATTCGTCTCTGTCCCTCCGAATATAGATAGGGCGATTAACAAGACAGCCAGGGTCACCGTCAAACCGAAGGTCATCCCGCCGAGCAGTTTGCCTGCCAGCAGCGCCGGTAGGCGAATTGGTGCCAGCAGCAGCCGCTCTAAAGAGCCAATGCGCCGCTCAAAGACGATCACAATCGCTTCCATCGAACTTGTGCCGAACAGCACGGTCAACGCCAGCAGACCGGGGACGAGCGAGCGCAGGTCGCCAGGATTACGGATAGCAAACGCCAGAATGAAGGCGAACGGGAACAGAATGCCCCAACTGATGTTCGGAGGTTTGAAATAATAGGCGCGCAAGTCCTTCAGTGCAATGTAGAACATACCCCTCAGATCATCCACCAGCATTGCCGCCTCCTTTACCGCCTTTTTCAACCAGCATCACCTCGGCTTTCAGACCGGTTAACTTGACGAACACGTCTTCTAGAGATGGGCGCAAGGTGTTGATAGAAACCATCTGTCGTCCGTTAGCTTGGGCAAGAGCGGTTTGAATAGCTGTCTCGACATCCTGCGCTTCAACGCGGCGCGTCTCTACGCCGCTTTCACCGTCGGAGAATGTGATCTCAACCGTCACAGTCCCGGCGGATTGCGCATTGGATTTTAGGTTGCTGACGCTGTCCAGGGCAACGATGCGCCCTTTTACGATGATGGCAATTCTGTCACACAGGCGCTCGGCTTCTTCCAGATAATGAGTGGTCAAAAAGACGGTCACCCCTTCATCGCGCAGACGGGCTATGGTCTGTCGTAAGTTTCTGGCGCTCATCACATCCAGGCCAGTGGTTGGTTCATCCAAAAAAACCAGCGGTGGTTGGTGCGCCAGCGCAGCAGCGATGGTCAGGGCACGCTTCATGCCGCGTGAGAGTTTGGCGAATAGCGTATTGCGTTTCTCGCTCAAACGAAAACGTTCCAGCAAAGCTTCAGCGCGTCGTTTGCGTTCTGAGCGAGGAACTCCATAAAGTTGCATGGCAAATATCAGGTTATCGAAAGCGGTAAGCTCGTCATACAGATTGGAAGTTTCAGGTACGACGCCAATGCGCTTCTTGATGCGCGCCATGTCGCGTGATAGATCCAAGCCCAATAGCACCGCGCGACCGGATGTTGGGCGGGACAACCCGGTCAACATGCGGATGGTGGTAGTTTTGCCGGCGCCATTTGGACCGAGAAAGCCAAACACTTCTCCTTCCTGCACGCTGAAATCAATCCCATCCACGGCGACCAGGGGCGTGCTTCCTTTGCTAAGCGGATAAGTTTTCGTCAATCCTTCGACGCGAATGACCTCGCTCATAATAAAAATTCCTTTAACGCCTCATAAAGAAAGTTATGTTCAGGTCGTCGTTCAGCGGCTTTAACAAAATATTCCTGCCCGAAAAAGAGCCGCTGTTGTTCCTCGGGAGCGCGCAATAATGGCGTGACGCCCAATTGGGTGGCGTGGCATCGAATGGCTGCCAGTTTCGTCTCCCAAACAGGTGTAACATCCACGCTCAGGTCAATCTCAACATCTGGCACAGGACGCACCTGACGCATATTTAGCCTTTGTGCTACAGAAAGCGGTATGGCTACCGTGTATAAGGCTGCAATATCATCTACTTGATGATATGCTTCGCGGCTGGCGCGCCCAATAGCAATATGGTCAGGATGCGCTGAAAGACCATCGAGGCTAAAACTAAGCATCACCTGTGGCTGAGTCGCCTCAATAACAGCCAGTATATTTGCTAGAAGTTCGCTGAAATCAACCTCAGCCAGGCTTCCATCCGGATAATCCATCAAGCGTGGCGGCTGTAAACCCAAAACGGCGCAGGCGCAGTGCAGTTCTTTCTCGCGCACGGCGGCTAATTCCTCAGACGTGCACAACGGCGGGTCGCCGCGTGAACCGGCTTCGCCGCGTGTGGCCGTCAGAACCTGCACCTGAACGCCGCTGCGGGCTAACAACATCAAAGTTCCGCCGGGACGGAAAGTTTCGTCGTCGGGGTGTGCAAAGACCGCTAATAACGTTGGCTTAGTGTGCATCCATTGCTGCAATTATCGCCTCTGCTTCGTTCAATTTGAAGGGGCCACCCTCAATCAACGGGTAATCCTGTCGCCAGACGACCTTACCCTGAGCATCCACCAAAATCAGACATGGGGCGCGAAACACCTTATATTTTGCCTCCAGATCTTTGCGTTGATCCATGGCAATGCGTAATATGGAAATTCCGTTGCGCTGCTCTGGCAGCCATTTGGCAATCTGCTCCTCGGCTCGCAAGGTCAACTCCACCATACATTCACATGGGTCTTCCACAGTGAAAAACAATATGGCCGGCTTATCGCTAATCGCAGATTGCTGGCTCATATAGGTGAAAAATACGGGTGTAAATTTCACGCCAAGTACGATCAGGATCAGCCCCAAAACGCTAAAGCCAATTGCGATGCGCCGATGCTTTTCCATAAACAGTCCATAATCAGGTCACGCAATCCACAAGAAATAAAATCCGACTGCTAATACAATTATTCCACTAACCCGCTCAATGATGGGCGACCAACGTCCAAGAGATTGCATTCCCTTCAAGGCTCCGGTGAATGTCCCTGCCAAAACAACCGGCACGCCGCGCCCCAGGGCGTAGACAAACAATAAAGTCGCTCCATAAACCAGGGCACCTTTTGCCATCACATAAGTTAAGATCGCTGCCAATACCGGGGTGGCGCATTGTGAGGCTACCAGACCCGAGACGAGACCTAGCGCCAGCGCCCCCGGTGCACCTTTGAGGGCAATACGTTCGCGCAAACCGCCGAGATACATTGGTAAATCGAATTGCAGCACGCCGAGCATTTGCAGTCCAATGAGGAAACAGATTGCTGCAACAAGGTAGTACCACCAACGCGTACCGCTTCCTATCCATGCCCCTAACAGCGCAGCAGCAATCCCCAGCAACATGAAAGTAATCGCTAATCCAAGCGCAAAAGCGAAGGATAAAGAGAAGGCGTGCCGCCGCGATAAGTTACGCGCGCCGCCGACGAAACCAATGATCAGTGGAATAGTAGCAAGATTGCATGGCCCCAGGCTGGTGACAATCCCGCCCAGGAAAACGATCAGGTAGCCCAGGGTAGATATATTCTGGATTGAACTGATATCGAAGGGCATAGTTATTGCTCTCCAACCAGGTCGTTTAATTGCTGGTGCAACACATCTGGTTGCATCACGCCGACGTGGATTTTCCCCTGACCTTTTCGGTCAAAGAAAATCAAAGTTGGGATATATTGCAGCCGGACTTTTCTCAATAGCGGCTCATTATTGGGATCATAGACATTTACATCTACTAAGGCTATCGAGCTTGCAAATTCTGGAAATACTTGCTCCACAGTTTTAATCATGATGAGACACTGTTCACAATTATTGGAATGAAAGAATGCCAGGGTCGGTATTCCGGCGCTCAAAGCGCGCTCTAATTGCGCTTCGGGAAGCGCACTACTGTCCATTATTTGCGTTTGGGGGTGATCCTTGAGCGCCAGGACAACCACCGCCAGGAGGATTACACCGCCCACGGTCAAAAATTGCGCCAGGCGTGATGTTTTTTGTGTGGATCGTTTTTTAGCGGTCATAACTCGAGCAGGGAATACAAACATGCGCTTTGCCAACCACACGCAGGTAGGCAAAGGCGGTCATTTCGCCGCAAATGGCGCAAGGTTCAAAGCCCATCACCTCGGGGATCCATTCTCCCGGATACTGAAATACATCTCCTATAATAAGTACATCGCTTTCAGGCGCGTCCCAAACCAGGTTGACCAAAGCCATTTGCTCTTCTTCAGGAATTTCATCTGCCATAATGCCGGCAGCGCGTTTCTGCATAAATGCAGAATCGGCAATTTGCTTTCGTAAGGTGGGTTTGTAACTCACTCGCACCGCTCGATTGGTGTTTTTATCAATCAACGTGAAGGCAAGTTTGCCATAAGGCTGCTTGCGAATGTTACCTTTGCCGAAGGTGCAGCCAGTAGTGTATTGCACGCCGTCGCCAAAACACATACCGCTGTGATCTTCGCCTGTCTCGATGATCGCATACAACTGTGTGCCGCCAGCGCGCTTAACCTCCAGGGTGCGCAGAGCAGCTATTCCCGCGCGTACGCCAACGACGCTGGCCCAACATTTATGACCGTGAAACCTGAGCGCGTCGAACAATATTTGTTTATCGTTGTCGTCCATAATGAAAGCCTTTCAATATGTTTTCGGCATAAAAAATTATTCAGAACCGCCATGTGCAAAAATCTGCATTGGCAGCCTGTCAGATAGCATATTCTTGATGCTCGACGACGTTAATTGCGTCAAGCGGCTGCGGCTTCAGCGTTTCGCAGCCATTCCTTCAGTGTTTCAGCATCCGGTAAATCATGCATGCTGGCTAAAACACCGTTGATGATCAGCCCAGGAATCTCGTCCAGAGGCATGTATTTGCGGATGTAATTTTCGTCGGTGACGCGCGCAACTTCGACATCGTGCATCCCAAGCTCCATCAATACATCATCAATCAGCATTTCCAGCTTGATGCAGTTGTAGCAGCCCGTGCCTAAAATTTCGATTTTCATGGCTTTCTCCCTTCCAAATGAGAACACACTTCGAATCTTTCATTGGGGCAGAAAGATGCACTGTTTCCGTGTACAACCTATCATTTGGTTTGACCTGTAACACACCAACAAGAGGTGAAAGCTTGGCCGGGTGCGATGCCGGAAACCCCCGCGGGCTACCGCTATTACCCGTTTGAGGATTTTTGTTGGTAACCTTAATCATGGGGGGTTTCCGGCTTTTCTTCATGAGCGCCTGCTTTGTTAAGACCGTATCATGCGGTTGCCATTTCTGCATCGGCCAACCAGGTGGTTACTTCTGCTGGACTGGGGATGCGCCCGGCGCAGACTACTTTTTCATTGATCACCAGACCCGGTGTGGATAAGATGTTGTAGTTCATGATTTGGTTATAGTCGGTGACCTTGATGATTTCGGCCTGTAGGCCTATCATCTGTACGGCTTGCCGTACAATGGATTCTACTTTTTTACAATTGGGACAACCTGGACCTAATACTTTGATGGTGAGCATGTTTCTTCTCCTTGTTCGTAAAATAGTTTATCCAGGATGCAATAACATTCCTGGGAGGTGTATTAATCTGATGATGATTGCGGCGATGTTAGCGCGCTTTTCGATTCGGCGACGTGGTTACGTCGGCTAATCCACCACAACCCTAAAGCTAACGCGCCCAAGAAAAGCGCCAGATACAGAATTAACATCCCAATGCTGGCGCCATCTACCCAGGAACCGTAGATGAGCCCGGCAAGGGTGCTGAACAGGGCCACCCAGGCCACATACGTCCAGGCCTTTAGCCGCCCGATAATGGTCGAGACGATCAGGATGCTTTGCAGGCTCAGCTCCGGGTCGGCCATCAGGTAAGCCAGCAATGGACCACGGTGCATACCCAGGCTGAGGAACATGTTGGCAATGGGTACTTCCACCAGGGTGGGGAAATACATGAAGACGCCAAAGATCACTCCAGCCAGATTCCCGAGCAAAGTATTATGCCCTGCCAGGGCTTCGATCCATTCCGGTTTGATAATCACGCGCATCATACCTACTGTAAAAACACCTACGATCAGCAGGGGAAAAATTTGCTTGACGAAGCGCCAGGATTCCCAAAGAAAATCGCGCTGCTCATCCTCGGTCAATTGCTTTCGCAGCAGCCAGGTCAGCACCATTAGCGCCAGCAACACGCCAAAGAATTTACCGGTGAATAAAATATCCAGACCGCCGACATGTGGCTTCATACCCACGGCTGCAACCAGCAGAGTTAACCCTACCAGTCCTAAGGCAGTCCAGGTCCAGCGGTTAAAACCCTCATAAATATTTTCCATCCCTTTCCAGGAGGTAAATCCAATCAATATCAGCAGGCCGATCAGAATGGCGCCTTGGGCTGTCACGCCTTCTTCACCCTTAGATGCATCGTATGGAACCAGGCGGGATAGAAAGTCCTGGAAGCGATCCATTCCTGAGATCGGGAGAGTAAAATGAGCATAGGAATCGGTCAGCAGACCGACTTTGAGCGTGCCCGAGAGTAATAAAGCAACCAGGATCAACAAGAAGAGGAGAGCGGCGCGGCGCATCCCCTTTTTGCTTTGACCAGCAAACATGGCATCGGTTGCCTGATCGTGAGCAATGTCTGAGCGGCTGAAGATCAGCGCCATGATCATTCCAATGCCGATGCCAAACGCCAGCGAAAGGAACAGACGGGCGAAAGCCAGATCGGCGCCGATGACCCCGCCGGTATAGACCAGCGCCAGGATATTCGCCGCCGGGGCGAAAAACAAAAAGGTGATCGCTGGCCCAAGTCCAGCGCCTTTTTTGTAGATGCCCGCGAATAGCGGCACGATGGTACAGGAACACACCGCCAGCACAGAGCCGGCCAGCGCCGCCGCCGGATAAGAAACGTATTTGGGGGCGTTGCGCCCCAAAAAGCGGGTGACCGACTCTTTAGGGATTAACGCCGTCATCGCGCCGGCGATATAGAATGCAGGCACCAGGCACAGCAAAACATGCGCCGCAAGATAGGCTGCCAGGTTGCCCAATCCACCTTGTAATAGTTTTAGTAGAAAAGCGAGAATGTCCATAAAGTTCTCCTCGATGAAATTGCTAGCCCAATATTATATTCGGCTGAACGAATATATTTTATCTTTCTGGAATCCGGTCGTCAATTGTGATCTTTGTCACTGTTTCGAGACCTATCTTCACAGTACTTTTAGCACTTGGGTTATTCTTGAACACTCATACTTCACGCAGCTTGACATCGTATTTTTCTGGCGCGCTTTTCAGCATGTCTTTCGACTGACGCTGAATCTTATGCTCGCGAATGAATTGCCGGATATAACCGGTTGAAGGAAATTCGACAGCGTCACGGGTGCAAATCGTTGCACAGGTGGTGCAACCGACCATGCACATGCTTGGCGCGACAACTACAGGTTTGTTGGCTTCATAGTCGAAAGCATACACATTGCGGCCGCAGGAAGTAACACATAAACCGCAACCGATGCACCGCTCGGCAATAATGGTCGGATGCCATTCAATTTCCTGGCGCGGAATTCCGTGCCATTGATTGTTGTTTTTGGGATCAGACATGATAAGGTTCCTTTTCTGATTGGTTTATCCAGTTAAGATAATTTTTGCAAAGCTCGTGAAATTTCTTGCGCTTGGGGTGGGTTCTGTTTAGCGATCAAATTTCCCTGAATGTATAGCATGGGGAGACTGAGCGGATTAAACTGAGACAGGGCATCGTCATCGCCAATTTCTTCGATGTGGATGGCAACGCCTAATCGTTCTGCCTCATGGAGAACGCTTGCGCGCATCTTCTGATAGCGTCGGCATAAGGGTGAGCCAATTAATTTCACGCGAACCATGCTGCTCCTGAAGAGGAAAGTGAAATGAATCTTGGAATTTAACGCTCCGTCAAGACCGTTTTTTCATATCCAGAGCAGGGGATACAAACCGGTTTACCGTCTTTCATGCGCACGTAACGGTCGAAGACGTACTCGCCGCAGATGCTGCATTTGGTCTTGTTGAATGAGCCTTTGACCGGAGTATAGGTGAAATCGGGTTTGGCTTCCACTTTGAAGATAGCTTCGTCGGGCTGGTCATAGACCCATTGGATTACCTCGCGGCGCACTTCCAGCGGAATTTGTGAGGGCTCAATCCCTTTCTTGCGATAAGCAAAGAATTCGAATTTGCCAAGCGCATCAATGAAGTCGGGCTTGAGCGAATAGCGTACCGCGCCCTTTTGGGGATGGTAGAAGGTGGCAGCCAGCTTGCCGTAGAAGGTCTTGGCAACCATCACCTTGCCATACGTGGCGCCGGTGGCGATTTGCATGCCGTCCATCATGCAGGTCTGCGGATGGCCCTCACCCAGCTCGGGGAAGATGAAGAAGCCGTGGTCCGGTTCTTTCTCAACGCCCAGGAATTCCAAAGCCAGCTTACCCATGCGATAGCCAATTGGCATAAAGGGACATTCATGGGCGTGAAACTCATAGGCCCATTCGGGGGGAATATATTGTGTAGTCATTTTGAAATCCTTTCTTATTGGATCAGATCGAAAATCATCTTGGCGGCAATCAGCCACAGCAGGACACCGATCACGCGTTTGAGCTGTTGATCGGAGAGTTTCGTTTTCATCAACTGTGAACCCAGGATCGAACCTGCGGCAGCCATTATTGCGGTAATACCAATGAAAAGTGGATCCAGCCCTCCCAATGTGGCGTGTCCCAGAAAGCCAGAAAGGGATGAGAAGACAACCACCAGAGAGGTCGTACCGGCAGCGGCCTTAGCCTCCAAACCTGTCCAATTAAGAACCGGCAGGATGAAGTTGCCGCCTCCCACACCTAATAATCCGCCCAGAAAGCCGGCGACGCTGCCCACGCCAACGCCGGCGGATACTTCTGTCGCTCGACTGAGAGTTTGCGCGCGCCGTTGAGCTTTATAAAACAACATCATTGCTCCGGCAAAGACGAGAAATGCAGCAAACAAGGTAAGCAAGATTTTCCTGTCTACATGTTGTGTTAAGCGTGCTCCTACAGGCGCAAAGACAACCGCCATGACCAGAATCGGCGCCCCAACTCGCCAGTTAATGAGTTTGCCGCGCCAGTAGTTGATTGTCGCGAAGAGCAGGCTGATCACATTGAGCAACAATGCGGTAGGCGTCGCTTCTGCTAATGGCACACCCAAATAATAGAATAAAGGCACAAACAGGAAAGCTGCGCCTAACCCGGCCATGGCCAGCAAACCGGAGAAGAAGAAAACCAAAACTGCGCTTATCAAATAAATAGAGAGATTCATAAGTGAAATTGCCTCGATGTTATATTCGATTAATCGAATATTCCTTCCTAAAAAAAAGAGAGCTTTCTCTTTTCCAAACTTCGTGCTAAGGATGAATCATTGCTTGCTCGCTTAACGCTTTGTGAGCCGATAAAATCGGCGATTTCGGAATTTGATTTGCACTTTTGATCAATGCACATACTTACTCTCGAAATTATATTCAATCTATCGAATATAATTTTATGACGTTATACAAATTCCGTCAAGGATGCAGTGTCATCCTTTGTGAGTGATGGATGTCATGCTTGCTCCGGTGAAGAGTGCAAGCTGGAGTTCTATGGTAAAATCCCTTCACAAACAGATATGGGCGATGAGGCTCGCCGCAACTGTCTTCTTAGACTAATAGCCTCTACCAGGTTGTTTGCTCGGTAGGGGCTATTCCTTATTATTTGGAATGGATCGAATTAAATGTCCTTTGGCATCACCATCGTTCAGCTTCAGTTAGCGCTTCGTCAACCTGGTTGCCCCATCTGTTCTATGCAGGAACAGGCTGGCGCTCGATATATCAGCAATTTGCTTTGGGAGAGCGTGAATGACGTGGAAACCCGTGAGCGAATTATTGCTTCACTGGGATATTGCCCAGAACACACTTTGTTGTTAGCCTCTATGGAGGTAAACCGGCATGGCAGTGCTATGGGAACGAGTATTATCTATGAGCATCTGGCGCAAGTGGTTATTCATCGCTTAGAGACTTGGCGCCCAGAAAAGGGATCGCCTCAATGGCTGGTACCAATCCGGCGTGTTCTGGCGTGGCTAAAAATTGTTTCTGCACGCCGCCCACCGCCTCAAAATGTCCTCTCGGTGGAATCTCCCTGTAGAGTGTGTCAAATAGCAGAAGGCAGCGCTCAATTCGCTCTTCTGAATTTGCTTGAAGAATTAGAAGTCCATCTTGACGATTGGGGGCCTTTATTGGCGGCATCAGATGGGTTGTGTCTTCAACATTTGAGAGATTGCCTGGATAACTATTCGGAAATACACCCTGAAGCGACGCAATATTTGGTTAAAGATACAATTCGGCGTCTGGAAGATCGCGAAAAGCGTATGAATGAGTATATTCGCAAACATGCCTGGGATGCCAGACACGAAGCAATCACTCCTGCAGAGCATCGTTCATGGAAAGAGACGCTCTCGTTTTTCAGCGGTTATCCACCTTCGCGCTTTTAGGATATTGATAACGAGAAAGTTGAAACAGGGTGTTGGCTGGTTGTTATTTGGGATTTTGGGATGAATCTTTTCTTTTGCCCAAATTGTCGTTCCGTGTCTGCTGCCATTCAGCCTTGCCCGATTTGCGGCTCAATTTGTAATGCGCCAGCCGAATCGTATGTTGAGAAACTGATGGAGACCATCTTCTCGCCAGACCCCACTCGCGTGGGTATGGCCATTGATGTGTTGACAAGGTGGATACAGGAGCCGCGCGCGATTACGCCGTTGCAGATGTTGTTGTTAAGCGATGTGGATGCACACCGTCTGGTGTTGGCGGCGCGGGGACTTGGTAGGTTGGGCGACCGGGCAGCGGTTACTGCTTTGGCGGATATTTTGCTTGACCCAAATAAGCCGTTTGTTGCACGGGTTGCGGCTGCCCATTCATTGGGTTCCCTGGGCGGTGAAGAAGCCCTGGGCGCTTTGAAAAGAGCATGTTCGGATGAACGTCCCAGCGTCTCCAGGGCTGCAAGTGAGGCGTTTCAGCAATTGCGTGGGAGGCTAGAAGATGAGCTGTAGAGTTCTCAACCGGCTGATAAGAAATTGCAACGACGGAGGCGCGCAAAATGGGTCGGTTGATATAATTAGGGGGCGAGGCGGCTATGATAGCTGGAATGTTTAGCCAGAAATGGCTGGCCGTAGTTGATTTGTAAGGGAGGGCGCTGGGTCTGGTGGGTCGCCAGATGTTGCGGCACGCGGTAACCGCTGACCAGACTTACAGCGTAAAGACTCATTTGCTCACCGGCGTTTCTCTTATTCTGGCAATTTTCTTTTTTGCTGCTGCGCTCTTGTATGCCAGCGTCGGCAATGCTGGCGCGTCCAGTTATCTGGCAGTGATGGCGTTCTTCGGTTTGCCGCATGATGAAATGAGGGCCACCGCGCTCTCTTTGAATGTCCTGGTGGCAGCCATTGCTGCTTATAAATTCTATCGTGCGGGTTGCTTCGATGGTCGGCTTTTCTGGCCCTTTGCGCTAACTTCGATTCCGTTCTCGTTTCTGGGGGGAAGTATTGTTCTGCCTGGAACGATCTATCGCGTTACGGTGGGGTTGGTTTTACTCTATGCGGCTTATCGTTTATTCCGCCGTGCTGCGGCAGACGACGGCAATGAACCGCAAAATCCGGTTTCACGCTGGCAGTCGTTGATTGCAGGTGCAGTGATGGGGTTGATCGCCGGGCTGACCGGAGTGGGCGGCGGTATTTTCCTTGGCCCGCTGCTGCTGTTTTCGGGTTGGGCGGACGCCCGTCGCGCCGCAGGCGCTGCGGCGGTCTTCAATTTGGTAAATTCGCTGGCCGGACTGGCAGGTCAATTTTCGATCATGGTCAGTTTACCGGCCACCATACCGATTTGGGGGCTGGCGGCGGGAATGGGCGGTTGGATTGGCGCAGAATATGGCAGCCGGCGGCTGGGATCGGGGCGCTTACAGCAGATTTTGGCGCTCATCCTGGTCATCGCCGGACTGAGAATGATGTTCGCCTGAGATTGTTGGGCGCGCTCAGCGGTTGCCCGAGATGCGTCGGTTCAGCAGCAGCGACAGATACAGAAAGCCCAGCGCTGTCGCGGAAAGCAGGAGAGTGAGTTGGTTGGCTCTGGTCAGATTATTGGCTTGCACTGCATCATATACCGCCATGGAGAGAGTCTGCGTCTGCCCAGGAATGTTGCCTGCCACCATCAGGGTAGCGCCAAATTCCCCCAGGGCGCGCAAGAGCCCCAGCAGGCCGCCGGCCATGATGCTGCGCCAGGCGATGGGCAGGTCAATCAGCCAGAAGAGCTGGCGTTCAGAGCAGCCATCCACGCGGGCGGCGTCTTCGATCTCGGCGCTTGTTTCGGCAAAACCGGCGCGAGCCGTCTGCACTACCAGGGGCAAAGCGGCTATTGCTGCAGCGATCACTGCGCCGCGCCAACTGAACACCAAACGGAAGCCGAACGCCTGTTCGATCCATGGCCCCAGACCGCGTGCGCCCAACGCGGATAACAAATAGTAACCCAATACGGTTGGCGGCAGCACTAAGGGCAGCAGAATCAGGCCCTCTAACAAAAGCTTGCCTGGAAAGCTGCGTTTGGCCAGCAGCCATCCAAACCAGACCCCGGCGACTAACGCCAGCAAGCCCGACCAGAGTGAAATCCAAAGCGAAAGGGTCAGCGGCGACCATTGCATGTTGCGATTGACCTATGGCTGTAAATCTTCCGCGGTGAGCGGATCTTCGCCGGGTAAGATGAAGCCGTAGCGCCGCATGATAGGACGCCCTTTTTCCCCATTGATAAAATCTGCAAATTGCGCTGTTAATTGTGGTTGGGCGCTCCTGGATAGGATCGCTAAAGCCTGATTGAGCGGCGCGTGCAGACTGCCGTCAATCAGAGTCCATACAATCCCCGGCGCATTCGCCACTGACAAGGCGATGATGCCCGCCTCTGCATCTCCTGTTTGGATGTATTGCAGCGCCTGGCGCACATTCTCGCCATATACCAGTTTGGGCTGAAGCTGTTCCCAAACGCCGGCAGCTTGCAGAGCTTGCATGGCAGCCACGCCATAAGGTGCATGTTCTGGATTGGCAATGGCTACATGGCGAATTTCCGGTTTTAGTAAATCGGTTAACATTGTCGCATGAATGCCTGAAGCGCGGTTCACAGCCAGAGCGATTCTTCCTTGAGCATAAAGTTGAATACTATTTGACAACACCAAGTCCTGGGCAGCCAACTGTTCAACATAAGCAATGTTGGCGGCTGCGATTAGGTCGTATGGCGCGCCGTTCTCGATCTGTTGTGTCAGCAGGCCGGTCGAGCCAAACACCAAATTGACCCTGACGCCGGTCTCTTCCTCAAACAAAGCGGCGATTTCGCCAAAGGCGAACTGCAAATCCGCCGCCGCAGCGACAGTGATTTCGGCAGTTGGATCTGTTGCTGTGGAAATTGCGCCCGGAAATAAAGATAGCGCCTCTGCGCATCCAGCAAGCGAGAGGATCATCCAACCAGACAACAATAAATGGCTCAATCTGCCCACGTATTCAATCTCCTTGAAGCGTTTTGACGCAGTTTTGCAGCCAGTCCAGCGCGGCGCGCAATTGCTGCAGGCGAAATTCCAACCCCAAGCGGTTAAAGGTTTGCTCTGGGGCAAACGTTTTTTGCGCGGATTGTAGTCTTTCCAGGCCTTGACGAACGATTTCCACTTGATTTTGGATTAGACGCTCTGCTTCGCCAGAGCCGCGTAAGTGCGCAAAATACAGGCGGGTGATAAATTCCACCCGGATCGCCCGCACGCTGCATCCAGTGGGCGTCGCCAGCCAGTCTTCGAAGCGGGCGCGCCCTTGCTCGGTGATGTGAAAAATGCGCCGGTCTGGTAAACGGGGCTGCTCATATAGCTCACCAACGATGTCACCCTGCGCTTCCAGGCGCTTTAGAATGTTGTAACACTGGCTCTGGCTGATATGCCATATCTGTCCCAGGTGAAACAATAAGCGTCTGTGCAGGTCGTAACCGTGGGTGGCTCCTTGTTCCAGAAAGCCTAACAAAGCATATTCCGGGGATAGCGCGCCGACGTAAGTGGAATGTTTTGCCATGAGATATACTCACCCAGTGAGTATATCTCATGGATGGGATTCCTTCAAGTGAAAACTGCTAAGATTGCCAGCGAAGCAGCCGAATGACGGATAGTTATTCACTGCCAACCAGCATTTCCATCGCTCTTTGGTAAGCATTGCCTTCGGCGCCAAAACCTTCTCCCATAAAACGATAATCGCTCTTGCGGATGAATTCAGCCAATTCATCGCGCAGCTTCTGCAACTTGTTCTGATGAATGAGGATCAATTTTGCAAATCCGCTCATGGAAGCGGACTTTTCCAAAGCCAGCCGCAGATAGGGCAGGCACAGACCATCTGAAGCCTCGAGCGCCTGAGAGAGGTCTGGCGTTTCCAGGTGGATCGTCAGCGATTCGAGCATCGAGTGGGTATATTGATCCCGGTAATGACAGGCCGGGCAAGGGCTGCGCGGCGTCATGGCTTGCAACGCATCTATTGACAGTTCCGTTGTTTCCTTTGGCAAACGCCTCAATAACCGATCC
Organism: Anaerolineales bacterium; assembly: GCA_020060465.1. Taxonomy (GTDB): domain Bacteria; phylum Chloroflexota; class Anaerolineae; order Anaerolineales; family UBA4823; genus RBG-16-57-11. The sequence goes on along the minus strand of JAGVAD010000041.1, from coordinate 29,721 downwards.
AGCAGCCCGGCGGCGCGCCCTGGTTGATCCGGTTGGGGCAAGGTGGACAGAATTTTGTTAAGCACATCAAGATAGACAATAGATAACCCTAATGGATCGCGCAGCGAAGTATCCAGCAGCAGGCGGGTGTGCGTCTTACAAAAACCCAGGCTGTTACGCAGTTGATTGCGCATCCCGGCGTCGTTCACCATTTCGTAGAACAAGTTATCCAGGAAACGCTCTGTTGCGCCTTGTGCCAGGCGGCAGAGCGGGCAACCCGGTTGCGCGCAGGCTTCTATAAGAGCGGGAAGGTTTGGGTCAGCCATGTAAGTGACAGGTGTCGTTCAGCGAAACCAGGGTGAAATCGCCGGCTTCGGCCTCGATCACGTTAATGGCGCAGGTATCCTGGCGCAAGCGCCAGAAACGCTCGTTCCCCAAGCCTAACATGCCCAGTAAGATGACGCGATTGATCACGGTATGACCGACCAGAACGATCGTATCGTCGGCGTGGTTCGCGATCAATTCACCGACTGTGCGCATAGCGCGCTGGCGCAGCTCGGTTAGCGTTTCACCATTTGGGATACGCGCCCGTTCGGGGTGGTTGTACCAGTTGTCAATTTCTTCCGGCCAGCGCTGGCGGGCTTCATCAGGCGTCAACCCCTGCCAATCGCCGTAATCTATGTCAGCCAGAGCGGGGTGAATTTGCACCGACAGGTCAAAATGTCTGGCAACCGCCTCAGCGGTCTTGACCGCACGTGAGAGCGGGCTGGAATAGACAGCCACTGGTCGCCAGGTCTGCGCCACGCGCCGACCGGTGGCCTCTGCCTGAGCCAGGCCAGTTTCGTTCAGCGGCACATCTGCCTGCCCGCGAAAACGCTCCACGCGGTTCCATTCGGTCTGACCATGTCGGATAAGCAGAATACGGGTGGTCATTCTCATCTCCTCGCAAAAAAGCCCCTGCCTGTTATCAAGGGCAGAGGCTATCAGCCGTAAGCTCAGCGGTTTGGATACTCCCGAGCGAGCCTCATTGCTCAGGGAGGATTTTATCGCCGGGGAGGTGGAAAGTCAAGCTTCAGCGCTCATGATCAAAACGCCTCTGCCTTTACAAATCGTAGATATTATATATAATGTATGATATATAAATCCCTGGCAGCCGGTTCCCTGGCTGGAATTCGCCGCAGGCGCGGCGCGAGGAAGCGATGCGCCTATGTTGCAGCGATAGATAAGACGGGGTGGTTATGGCGGACTTTACGCTGCCCAACACCGAAGAGGGGGAACTCTTCCGCAAGAAATCTTTGCGTGAAGGCGTCTTTGAACTTCTTCATCAGCGTATTGTGGCTGGTAAATATTCGCCGGGCGAGTGGCTGCGCCAGGAGGAGATTTCTTCGCAGCTTGGCGTCAGCCAGACGCCAGTGCGCGAGGCGCTGGATTTGTTAGTGTCAGTGGGGCTAGCGGAGCGCGTCCCATACCGCGGGGTGCGCGTCCCTGAGTGGAGCGCGGAAGAGATCGTAGATGCATACATCCTGCGCTTGCTTTTAGAGAGCGCCGCTGCACGGATGGCGGCGCTCAATATTACCCCAGAACGCAGCGAGATTTTACGCCAAATCGTCGAAAAAACCCGCGGCTTGATTACGCTAGAAGACATGTCTCAGCAGCGGCAGTTAAACAGGCGCTTTCATTCCTATATTGCTGAACTTAGCGAAAATTTTCTCTTGATCAAAATCTATCAAATGACTTCTAATCTGTTCCCCGATTGGCGCTTGTATGAATATATGTTTCGCCACCCGGAATTGTTGGAAAAAGATCTGAGACGTGAATATAGCGAACATGAGGCAATTTGTGAGGCTATTGTTGCCCGTCAGCCGGACAAAGCTGCCCGATGCGCCGTGATCCACATCCGCAACCTGCGCCCTGAATTGGTGAATTATCTGGGCATTTCTGAAGCTCTGCTGGCGGAAAAAGAGGACCAAATCGCCCCCTTGCTCTCTGTTGGAGCATAAGATTGGGCGGTGAACGAATTGGCAATTATAAATCTATCATTACAGAAGAAGGAGATACACATGTCTGAAGAACTGTTCAAAGCGATGGCTCAAAGCATCATTGACGGCGATTCGGAAGAGGCCGACCGGCTTGCCCGGCTGGCGATCGAACAGGGGATTGACCCGCTGGAAGCGATTAACAAGGGCTTCGTCGTCGGCGTGAACCATGTGGGGAATGAGTTTTCATGCGGCAACGCTTTCCTGCCCGAATTGGTGATGGCTGGCGAAGCGATGAAAGCCGCTGTCGCTGCGTTGGAGCCGGAGATGGCGCGCCGCGGCACCGCTCGTGAAGTATTGGGCAAAGTGGTGCTGGCTACCATTCACGGCGATATCCACGATATTGGGAAGACCCTGGTGGGAACCATGCTCTCCGCCGCCGGTTTTCAGGTCTTCGATCTGGGCGTGGATGTGCCGGTGGAGACCATCGTACAAAAAGCCCGCGAAGTGGGGGCGGATATTGTCGGCGTCAGCGCTTTGCTGACGACGACCATGGTGCGCCAGCGGGATGTGGTGGAGGCATTGGATGACCTGGGGATGCGGCCAAAGGTTAAGATTATGGTGGGCGGTGCGCCGGTGACCCGCGAGTGGGTGCAGGAGATCGGCGCGGATGGCTACAGCGAAGACGCGATTGGGGCGGTGCAAGTCGCACGGCGGCTGGTGAGTGATGCACGCGCGACAAGCGCGGCGTAGGAGGTATGATGGCGCGCAGCATCAAATCTATCACCAACCCAAAACTGAGCCTGAACATCCTCGACCCGCAGGAGGTGCAGCGCATCCACACCGCTACCCTGGACGTGATCGAAAATGTGGGTGTGCGCTTTCCATCCAAACGCGCTCTGGATATTTGGGCGGCGCATGGCGCAACCGTGGATTGGGAGACGCAGATCGTTAAAGCGCCAGGGTACCTGATTGAAGAGGCGCTCAAAAAAGCGCCGCCGGCTTATGCGTTGGCGGCGCGCGACCCGGCGCAGGATCTACCTCTGGATGGCAATCACGTCTTCGTTGGGACGGATGGCTGCGGCGTGGAAGTGATTGATATTCACAGCGGAGAACGTCGCCGCTCTTGCTTGCAAGATGTGGTGGAGATCGCCCGCGTGGCAGACTACTTAGAGGAGGTAGGTTTCCACTGGGTGGCGGTTTCGGCGCAAGATAAGCCACCGCATACCCGCGGTTTGCACGAGTTGAAAGCTATTTGGGATAACTCTACCAAGCATGCCCAGACGGAGAGTATCTATTCCGAGAAAGAAGCGCGGGCTGCCATTGAAATGGCCGCGGTGATTGCTGGCGGGCGTGAAGCTTTGCGCAAACGCCCGGTGCTTTCGATTATGCAATGTACTGCGCCGCCATTGGGTCACGACGGCGGCAGCCTGGACGCAGCTTTGATCGGCGCAGAAGCTGGGGTGCCGGTGGGCTTTATGACCATGGCAGCCTGCCTGACCACCGGTCCAGCCACGCTGGCGGGCAATCTGGTGGTGGGCAACGCGGAAGTAATCTCAGCCACTGCCTTGATTCAACTGGCTTACCCGGGCGCACCGGTGTTCTATGCCGCCGCCCAAACCGCCTCCGATTTGCGCACCGGCGCTTATACCGGCGGCGGCCCCGAAGATTATCTGTTTGGCGCGGCCACAAATGTGCTTTCGGACTTTTACAATATTCCGCTTTCGATGGGTTCTTTCGCCACTGGCGCAAAAGAACCGAACTGGCAGGCTGGTGTGGATAACAGCTTATCCACCTTCATGGCTTGCGTGGTCATGTCGGACATGCTGTTGGGGGTGGGTTTCTTGCACGGCAGCCGCATCTGGTCCTACGCGCAAATGTTGTTGGACTGCGAAATCTTCAGCATCATCCATAAGATGATGCAGGGCATTGTGGTGGATGACGAAACGTTGGCGCTGGAGGCAATCCGCGCCGTGGGTCCCGGCGGCAACTTTCTCAAGCAAAAACATACCCTGCGCCACATGCGCGAAATATTTCTGCCTCAATTCATGGATCGCCGCCCGTATAACGAATGGCAGGAGAAAGGCGATGGACCCGCGGATTGGGCGCTGGCAAAAGCCCGCCAAATCCTTGAGAGCCACCAGCCCGATCTGTTGGACGCGAGAACTTCCGCCGAATTGCAAGCGATTATCCAATCGGTCGAATGAGCGCGCAAAACGTTGATCAAAAGCGATGTTAGCAGGAAAATAAAACGTCATGCAACCCAAAATTACTTTGCTTTCCGATGAGTTAGTCCAACGCGTTTTGGATGAAGCCTATGAACTGATGATGGAGCCGGGCATCAAGGTGCAGTCGGCGGAGGCGCGGCAATTGCTCGCCGAGGCCGGTTGCGCGGTGGATGAAGCCAGCGAAGTGGCGCGTATCCCGCGCAAGGTGGGGGAAGAAGCGCTTTCCAGCGCGCCGGGTCAATTCTATCTGTATGATCGTCTTGATCGGGCGGTGGTGAATTACGGCGGCGATGCAGTCCACTTCGACCCGGGTTCCTCTGGCGTACATGTCCTCGACCTTGAGACGCTTGAGCATCGGCCATCTTTCACCCAAGATTTAGTGCGTATCGTCAAGCTGGCGGAAATGCTGCCGCAATACGATGCCCAATCCACCGCCGTGGTGTGCAACGAAGTCCCAAAAGCAATTGGCGATCTGTATCGCCTGTATCTGGTGTTGTTGTATTCAACCAAACCCATTGTCACCGGGGCGTTTTCTATCCCCACCCTGCAGCGCATGATAGATATGCTGGCGATTTTCGCTGGCGGTCGTCAGGCGCTGGCTGAGAAGCCTCAGGCGGTCTTTGACGTGTGTCCCTCGCCCCCGTTGATTTGGAGCGATTTCGGCGCGCAGAACCTGATCGAACTGGCGCGGGCGCGTGTACCGGCGCAAATGGTTTCCATGCCCCTTGCCGGCGCCGCGGCGCCGGTCACCCTCATTGGCGCTGTGGTGCAACACGCTGCCGAATGTATCAGCGGAGTGGTCATCCATCAACTTGCCCAGCCCGGAGCGCCTATTGTTTGGGGCGGCGCGCCAGCGATCTTCGATATGCGCAAAGGCACCACCCCCATGGGCGCCATTGAAACGGCGATGATTGACGCAGCGTATGCTCAGGTGGGCAAGGCGTTGGGGCTGCCCACGCATACTTATCTGTGCGCCAGCGACGCCAAGCTGATAGACGCTCAGGCCGGGCTGGAAAGCGGCGTCACGGCGCTCGTCGGCGCGTTGGCGGGCATCAATATGATTTCTGGCGCAGGCATGTTGGACTTCCTGGCCTGCTTTAGCCCTGAAAAGCTGGTGATAGATGCTGAAGCAATCGCCATGGCAAAGCGTCTGCTTGCTGGCGTACAAACCCCCACCGAGACGCTGGCGACCGCCATGTTTGAGGGGATAAACTTCAAAGGCGAGTTTCTAAAACAGAAGGTCACCCGGCAGTTGTTTGCCAAAGAGCAATATTTGCCTTCCGCTGTGATTGACCGCGGATCAGTACGCGCCTGGCAAGAAGAAGGTAAACCAGATGCCATGATGCGCGCTCGTCAGCGGGTTCATGAATTGTTGGGCGCTTACCAACCGCCGTCAATGCCAGAAGAGCAGATGACAGAATTATCACAAATGACCCTGCGCCTGGCGCAGCAAGCTGGCATGGATCATCTGCCCTCGCATGAATGAACCAAGGAGGTGAAACTGCAACTTAGATCGAGCATTTGCTTTCAGCAAGACCGCTGAACCCGGTTCAATTCGCAAGTGGAAATGTAAAGTAAAGGAGGAATAGAATGTCCCTTAAAAGAAGCGCCTGGGTCTGTATTGCCTGGCTGGCTGTGTTCAGCCTGGTTCTGGCTGCCTGCGCCCCCTCCGCCCAGCCAACCGCCGAGCCTCCCACAGCTCTGCCAGAGCAACCTACCGCGCCGCCCGAACAGCCAACTGCCCCGCCTCAATCGGCTGGCGCTCAGCGCCTGGTGATGCTTGACTGGGCCGGCTACGAAATCCCAGAATTTTGGGGAAAATTCAAAAAGAACCATCCGCAGGTGCAGGTGGACTTCAGCTTTTTGACCGAGAGCGCGGAGGTCTTTTCCAAGCTGCAAAGCGGATTCGAGGCTGACCTTGTGCATCCCTGCTCCAACTTCTGGAAGATCCTGGTGGATAACAACATGGTGCAGCCTATTGATACCTCCAAACTGAAGAACTGGCCCAACGTCAACCCCTCGTTGGCGAAACAAGGCGAGTTCAACGGCCAACAATATTGGGTGCCCTGGGATTGGGGTTATGAATCCGTCCTGGTGCGCAAGGATTTGGTGGAGAAAGTGCCCGAATCGTGGGCGGATATTTGGGATCCACAATATAAAGGGCATATTGCTATCAACGACTCAGGCGAGGCGGCGCACGTTTGGGCTTCGTTGGCGCTGGGGCTTGACCCCTGGGACCAGACGCCAGAACAATACGAGCAGGTGCGGCAAAAGCTTTTGGAATTGGCGCCCAGTGTGTTGGCATATTGGACCGGACAGACCGACCTGGATCAGATGTTGGCCTCCGGCGACGCCTGGCTGGGTGTGGGCGCCTGGAATGCGTCCTACGTCAGCCTGCTCAATGAGAACTATGATGTGGTCTATATTGACCCTAAAGAGGGACGCACAGGCTATCTATGCGGCTTTGGCATCCCCAGCACTTCCAAGAATGTGGATCTGGCGCTGGAGATGATTGACGCCTACCTTGCCCCGGATGCTCAAGCTTATCTGGCGAATGAATATGGCTACGGCATCGCCAACCAGGCGGCGCTTTCGCTGGTCAAGCCCGACATCGTTAAACTGCTGTCACTGGACGACCAAGACATGCTGGCGCGCACCATTTTCTATAAATACATCACCGATGAGCAACGCCAGTTGTGGGCAAATACCTGGTCTGAAGTGAAAACTTCTCGATAGGATCAAATTTGGGTTGCTGGGGCTTCCAGAAAATGGAGGCCCCAGATCAGGGCATCCACCATGGAACATCCGAGACGCCTGTTTGCACTGATCGGGCCGCCGAGTGTGTACCTGACGCTGTTCTTCTTGCTGCCATTGGGCATCATGGCGGTTTTTAGCTTTCGCGCCGGCACCATTGGCGAGGCGCGTAACGTATTTACCCTAGAGCATTACCGTCAGTTTATCGCCAACGCTGCCTACCATCGCCTGCTATGGCGCTCTTCGTTGATGGCTTTTGGCATCGCCAGCATTTCCACCTTGCTGGCTTATCCCTTAGCCTACTTCCTGACATTTCAAGCTGGCGAGCGAAAGCTGACTTTGATGACCCTGATCATCATTCCCACCTGGACGAGCTACCTGCTGCGCGTGTTTGCCTGGAAACTGATCTTGGGCACCAATGGTTTGCTCAACACTCTCTTGCTCAGTTTGGGGATCATTGATCAGGCCAGCCCAATCCTGCTTTACAGCCGCACCGCAGTCATGGTCACCCTGGTCTATGTTTGGGTGCCCTTTGTGGCTTTGCCCATCTTCGCCGCGCTGGAGCGGATTGACCGTTCGTTGTTGGAAGCTGCGGCAGATCTGGGCTGCAAGCCCTGGGAGGCTTTTTTGCGCGTTACGCTGCCGTTGAGCGCGCCGGGAGTAATCGCTGGCTTCTTTTTCTGCCTGATCCCCACCCTGGGTGAATATGTGACCCCCTTGCTGGTGGGCGGTGGGCAAGGAGCCATGTACGGCAACCTGATCCAGGACCAGTTCGTACGCGCCCTGAATTGGTCCATGGGCTCGGTGATGAGTCTGGCTATGCTGCTGGCAGTGATCGTGCTGCTCGTGATATTCAGCCGTATGGGCTCGTTCTCGAAACTGTTGGAGTTGTAGCGCCATGGAAACGCGCCGCATCCCTTCGTTTGGCTTGCTTTATTACTGGCTGATCGTTATTGTCTTGTTTCTACCGATCTTCCTGTTGATCCTGTTTTCGTTCAACGACTCGACGCGCCTGGTTTTCCCTCTTAGAGGTTTTACCCTGCAATGGTATGGTCAATTGTCGAAAAACCCGGAGTTGATTCGAGCCGTACGCACCAGCATTTTACTGGCGCTGGGGTCGTCCTTTATTGCCACCGTGCTAGGCACCATGGGCGCGCTGGTGGTTGTGCGTTATGAATTTCCTGGGCGCAATGTTTTTGTCGCCGTTGCTGCTTTGCCCCTGGTGATTCCATACATTATTTTAGGGGTATCGTTGTTAATTATGCTGCATAGCCTGGGCGTCCGCCTATCGGCGTGGACAGCCGGGCTGGCGCATGTGGTTATCAGCCTGCCGTATGCTATGCTGGTGGTCATCGCCCGCCTGGTAGGTTTCCCACAAAACCTGGAAGAGGCAGCTATGGATTTGGGCGCCACCTATTGGGGCGCTTTATGGCGGGTGACGCTGCCTATTATCTTTCCGGCGCTGACGGCAGCGTTTTTGATTTGTTTCACGATTTCGTTTGACGAATTCGCCATCGCCTCTTTTTTGGTAGGCACACAACCGACGCTGCCTGTGTATCTCTATTCACAATTGCGTTTCCCAACCCGCCTGCCATTAGTCGTCTCTATGGCGGCGATCTTAATGAGCGCCTCTATGGCGATTGTCCTGTTCTCCGAATGGCTGCGCCGCGTGGGCCAGACGCCGCAGCCCAAGAAAAAATAAACCATTGTTTTGAGGAAATTATGAGCGAACCGGCTGTTGAGCTGCGCGATGTCACCAAAGTATTTACTTCGACGCGCGGCGACCTTGCTGAAGAGGTCTATGCTGTGCAGGAAATGAATTTAGAGATTGCTCAGGGAGAGTTTTTTACCCTGTTAGGTCCAAGTGGATGCGGTAAAACGACCACCTTGCGGCTGATTGCCGGCTTTGAGCGCCCCACAAAAGGCGAAATCTTTATTCATGGCCAACCAATGAGCAAGGTTCCACCAAACTTACGCCCGGTGAACACCGTTTTTCAGAATTATGCGCTGTTTCCACACCTGAACGTCGCCCGTAATGTGGGGTTTGGCCTGGAAGTGCGCCGCGTCTCGCGCCCGGAACGTGAGCGCCGCATCCATGAGGCGCTGGATATGGTGCAGCTTGCCGAGATGAGCAACCGCCGACCCTCTCAGTTATCGGGCGGGCAACAACAGCGCATCGCCCTGGCGCGCGCCCTGGTTAATCAGCCAGCGGTTTTGTTGCTGGACGAACCGTTGGGTGCGCTGGACCTGAAATTGCGCAAAGCCATGCAGATTGAATTGAAACAGCTTCAAGCGCAGGTTGGGATCACGTTTATCTATGTCACTCACGATCAAGAAGAAGCTCTGACGATGTCGAATCGTATTGCGGTAATGAATAAAGGTCGAGTGCTACAGGTGGGCGACCCGGTTACGTTATACGAAAAGCCAGCCAGCCATTTCGTGGCGGATTTCATTGGCGAAAGCAACTTTTTCCGTGGCGTGGTGGAAGCCGTGTCAGGTCAGTTGGTGGAGGTTCAAGTGAGCGGAACGCGCGTGCGTGCAACTGCGGGCGCGCTCCCTCCCTCCTCAGGTCAAGAGGCATTGTTTGCCGTTCGTCCTGAGAAAGTCCGCCTGATCATCAGCGAAGAGAGCATAGACGGTGCATTGCGTGGGGTGATCCAGGAAGTGATTTACATTGGCACGGACACGCGCTATATTGTCAACGTCGAAGCGCAATCACCGGTGGCCGTGCGAGTACAAAACGGTTGTGGGATTGCGCCGCAGGAGTATCGGCGGGGCGATGTGGTGCAGTTATCCTGGCTGCCCGAAGATGCTCATCTTCTGGCTGATTGAACCCAATGTTGATCCAATCATCTGAGTAAAGGATTTCTCGATGAACCAACCATTGCTGAGTCGCTTTATGAACTTGAATCGCTTGCCCCCCAGTCAGATAGAGCAGATCCACGCCGCCAGCCTGGAGATTCTGGAACGGATCGGTGTGCAACTACACCTGCCAGAAGCCGTGCAATTGCTCAAGCGAGCTGGCGCAGTAGAAAGCGAAACAGGCCGGGTGCGCATTCCGACGCGCCTGGTGGAATGGGCGCTGACCACCGCGCCAAGAGAGGTGATCTTGTATAATCGGCGCGGCGAACCCGCCGTATGCCTGGAAGATGGGCAATGCTATTATGGACCTGGATCAGATTGTTTGAATATCATAGATCATCGCACCGGCCAGCGGCGTAAGCCGACGCTCAACGATGTTGTGGAAGGGACGCGGCTATGCGACGCGCTGCCCAATATAGATTTTGTGATGTCTATGGTCTTGCCTGGCGACGTGGATCAGACCATTGCCGATGTGTATCAGATGGAGGCCATGCTCAACAACACCATCAAGCCCATTGTCTATGTCTCCTATGAAGCCAGCGGTTTGTTGGCGGCGGTGGAGATGGCTGAAGCGGTGATGGGCGGCGCGGCTGCTTTGCGGGAAAGACCGATCTTGACCTGTTACATCAATGTCATCTCTGGGGCGGTGCATAATGACGTCGGGTTGCAAAAATTGCTCTTCCTGGCCGAGAAGGGTTTGCCGGCGCTTTATATCCCCGGTTCGAACGCCGGTGTGACCAGCCCCATGACCATGGCCGGCGCGGTGGCGCTGGATCTGGCTGGCGGGCTGGCGGGGCTGGTGTTATCGCAGCTCAAGCGGGAGGGGACGCCTTATATCATGTCGGCCATGGATCCTGCGGCGCTGGACATGCGCACCATGGTATCGCCGTATGCTTATCCAGAACGGGGCTTTATCCGCTCGCTGGCGCAATTTTATAACTTGCCGTCTTTTTCACTGGCCGGTGGTTCGGACTCCAAGCTGGTGGATCAGCAGGCGGCGGCGGAGGCGGCGCTGACTTTGCTGGCTGATACGTTGATGGGCGGCAACCTGATCCACGATCTGGGCTACCTGGAATCGGGATTGACCTATTCTTTCGCTCAATTGGTAATTTGCGATGAGATCGTCAGTTGGATCAAGGGCTTTCTCAAGCCGCTGGACGTCTCCACAGAGGCTCTGGCGCTGGAGGTAATCGAACAGGTCGGCCCGCAGGGACAATATCTGGCTACCCCACATACCCTGAGCCATTTCCGCGATCATTGGTATCCCAACCTTTTTGAGCGCGGCACATTCGATCAGTGGGTGCAGAAAGGCGCTCACTCTCTAGGCGAGCGGGCAGCGCAGCGCGTGGATCGCATTCTAGAGAGTCATGTCCCTGAGCCGCTGCCTGAGGAAACCCGCGCCAGGCTGAGGGAAATCGTCTTACGCGCCGAAGCCTCAAATCCAGGAGGTGTAAATGTCCAAAAACACGTTGATAGATCTGGCTGAACTGTTACGTGTGCCTTATGTTGATGCTTACTCTGGATATGATATTTCCCCAGATGGAAAGTCTCTGACCTTTGCCTGGAATCGCAGCGGGCAGTGGGAAATCTACCAATTGAGCCTTGATCGGCCAGAGGTTTTCCGGCAGATCTCTTCGGGTGAAGGCGCAAAGTTTGGCCCTTGCTACTCGCCAGACGGCGAACATCTGGCTTATGTGGTTGACCTGGATGGCAGCGAGCAGTTTGACATCTGGATTTACAGCTTGAAGAGCGGCGCCGCCGTCAACCTGACCCCTGAGACGCCGTTCACCCTTCAACCGCGCCTGAGCTGGTCGCCAGATGGCAAGCGGCTGGCGTGTATCTCCGACCAAAGCGGGCGTTTCCGAACGTACCTGTTGGATGTTTCTGGTTCGTCTCCTGATGGCGCGTTGTCAGCCCAATTGCCCATATTCGACGCTTCTGGACCACATCTGGATGTGCAATGGTCGCCGGATGGGCGCTGGCTGGCGGTTACCGCGGAAGGAAAGGGGCAGGATTACACCACCCACCTGATTCCTCTCACCGAGCAGGCAAGCAGACCTGCCCAGGACGCAGCGCGACCGTCCGTCATTGCCTTTGAAGGTCAGATGATTGACGCCCGCGAGGTTTGCTGGTCGCCAGACAGCCAAAGATTGGCATTTTCTTCCAACGCAACCGGCAATCATAATATTGGCATCTACTCTCTTGCCGATGGGCTGATTAGCTGGCTGACCAGCGGCGGCGGCGAGAAGAGCGAACCCGACTGGTCGCCAGATGGCAAGCGCATCGCCTATATCCTGACGGATGGCCCAGAAACCTGGCTGGCTGTCCATGAACTTGGACAGTCGCATCCGCGGGTCTATCGGGTGGAACCGGGCGTCCATTTCATGCCGCGCTTCACGCCAGATGGCAAAACGTTGATCTTTGTCTTCGATAACCCACGCCAGCCCGACGACTTGTGGGCGCTGCATCTGGAAAGCGAGACTTTTCGACGGTTGACCAATTCGCTTCCCACAAACCTGTCTGAGGCGGACTTCATCATGCCGCAACACATTTCCTACCCCAGCCTGGATGGCAATCAGGTTCCGGCTTTGCTCTATTTACCTGCCGGTTTCACCGCCGGCGCAGGTCAGTCGCAGCTCCCGCCAGCAGTGATTGTCATCCATGGCGGGCCAAACTGGTTGTTTCAATTCCTGTGGTATCCGCTGATGACTCATCTGGTCAGCCGCGGTTGGGTGGTGCTGGCGCCGAATTACCGCGGCTCCACCGGCTACGGTCGTGAGTGGCAACTTGCCAACCGCTTTGATATGGGGCGCGGCGATGTGATGGATGTCGTTGCCGGCGCGGATTACCTGGTTCGTATGCGCCTGGCGGATGAAAAACGCATCGCCGTCACCGGGCGCAGCCACGGCGGTTATTTGACCATGTGCTGCCTGACGCAATACCCGGATCGTTTCGCGGGCGGTTCGGCTATTGTGCCGTTCTTAAATTGGTTCACTTCGCACGCCAACTCGCGCATGGACTTGCAGCACTGGGACATCGAAAATATGGGCGATCCACAGGAACATGAAGCTTTGTGGCGGGAGCGGTCGCCGTACTTTTACCTGGATCGCATTCAAGCGCCGGTGCAAATGATTTGCGGAGCAAATGACCCACGCTGCCCGGCCAGCGAGTCGCTGGCTGCTGAGCAGGTGCTGCGCGCCCTGGGCAAGGAAGTAGAGCTAATCCTTTACCCGGACGAAGGCCACACTTTTTTGAAAATCGAGAATGTCTTGGATCACGAACTGCGCCGCGTTGAATTTCTTGCCCGGCTTCTGGAATAAAAACGATGCTACAACTTTCGGTTTTATCGCAGGATGAGATCGAAGCCATTCATCACGCCACGTTGCGCATCCTCGGCGAGACAGGCATCTTTCTGGGCTATGCACCGGCAAGGCGGCTGTTGGCTGAAGCAGGAGCGCGGATGACGGACGAACGTGTCTTGCTGCCGCCCGAACTGGTCGAGCGCGTCTTGACCTTGCCGCCGCGCCAGGTTCGCCTGCGCGGGCGCGGCGGTACAATCAAAGTGTTGGGCGGCGGCGAACTGCACTGGCATAACCTGGGCGGCGCGCGAGATGTGTATGACCATCGCAGCGGCGCTCGCCGCCCGGCCACTGTTCAAGATGTGCGCGATAGCACCCGTCTCCTGGATGCTTTGCCGGGCGTCACCACCATCACGCCGTTTTTCACCCCTCTGGATGTGCCTGGCGTTTTGATGTCTTTGGCGATGTATCGCTATGCTTTGCCGCACACCACCAAGCCCCTGCAGGGGCCTGGCGTGCAGACCGGCGCAGAAGCGGAATTTGCCATTCGCATGGCGGAAGTGTTGGGCCCGCCGCAGGAATACCTGACGCTGAGCGTTTCGCCAGTCAGCCCGTTGACATTTCCCGATACGATTGTGGAGGCGATGATGGCAATCGCACGGGCTGGTGTGACATTCGCGCCGTTGCCTTGCCCCACTGCCGGAACCACCGCCCCTATGTCCATTGCTGGCGCGTTGGCGCAACAGAACGCCGAGCTACTAGCCAGCATGGTGATCGCCGAGCTTGTACACCCTGGTTTGCCGGTGATTTATTGCGGTCGTCTGGCGATGATGGAGCCGCGCACCGGCTTTTCCGTCTGGGGCGGGGTCGAGTTGGGGTTAGCCTCCGCTGCGACGGTGCAGTTGGGTCATTTCTATGGCTTGCCGGTCAATGTATATGGCCTCTCGACCAATGCCCATGTCTTAGATATTCAGAATGGCTATGAGCGCGCCTTGAATGCGGTCATCCCGGCTTTGGCTGGCGCAGACGAGCTTTCCGGCATTGGCGAGATGGAGGCCGGTGTGATGGGTTCTTACGCTCAGATGGTATGCGACGATGAAATTGCCGCCAGCGTTCGCCGCCTGTTACGCGGCTTTTCTTGCGACGCCGATTCCCTGGCGGTGGAGGTGATTGCTGCCGCCATGTCTGGTCCGCGCAATTTCCTCGCCGAGCGGCATACCTCGCTTCGTTTGCGCTCCGGCGAGTTGTTGCTCACCCGCCTTGCTGAGCGCGCCTCTTGGGAAACCTGGGAGCAGGGCGAGCGTAAAAATATGGCTGAGCGCGCCCAGGCGCAGGCGGAGCGCATTCTAACGGAACATGAAGTTCCGCCGTTATCTCCAGAGCAAGAGCGTTATTTAGATGAAATTATGACCGGGGCTGGGCAGGTCTTGGCTGCAAACTGATCGAAAGGAGGTCTTCAATGTTGGAAAAGGCTCGCGCCATCGAAGGACAAATTCGCGCCTGGCGACGGGAAATCCACCGCCATCCAGAACTGGGTTTTCGAGAAATGGTTACCAGCGAGAAGGCGGCGAAGGTGTTGAGTGAACTGGGCTGGCGGGTGCGGCGTGGGGTGGGGAAAACCGGCGTGCTGGCCGATTTTGGTCAGGGAACACCGATGATCGCCATACGCGCCGATATGGACGCGCTGCCCATCCAGGAAGCGAATGATACGCCGTATGTTTCGCAGAACCCGGGCGTGATGCACGCCTGCGGCCACGACGCCCATACCGCCATGGCTTTGGGCGCAGCCGCCCTGCTGGCGCGCGAGACTTTTCCCGGCAGCGTGCGCATCCTCATCCAACCCTCCGAAGAGGCAAATGATAGCGAAGGATTGAGCGGTGCGCCACGCATGATCCAGGATGGCGCTATGCAGGGTGTCGCCTGTATTATTGCCTTGCATGTGGACCCGGCTACTCCGGTCGGCGCTATTCGCCTCGAGGCTGGCCCCGCTTCCGGCGGGGTGGATTCTTTCTTTGCCTCCATTTACGGTCAGGGCGGGCACGGCGCGTCGCCGCACAACACGGTGGACCCCATCTATATCACCGGGCATGTTTTGCTGGCGCTGCATGGCATTGTCTCTCGCCGATTAGATCCTTTTGCTCCGGCGGTAGTCAGCATTGGCAGCCTGCACGGCGGCCAGGCGGAGAATGTGATCCCGGAGCGGGTGGAACTGTCTGGAACGATCCGCTATCTCGAAAAGTCGGTGCGCGAAACCATCCACGCGGAAATAGAACGCGCTTTGCAGGTGGCCCGCACCCTGGGGGGCGACTATCAGCTCAAAATCGAGCCTGGCACGCCGCCAATGTTCAACGATCCAGGCGTGGTCGAACTGATCCGTCAGGCTGCCGCAGATTTGCTTGGCCCTCAACACGTGCTGCCGCCAGAGAACGGTTTGGGAGCGGAGGATTTCGGCTGCTTCTCGGAAATTGCCCCTGGCGCGATGTTTTCCCTGGGGTGCCGCATTGAGGGCGATGAGCGTCATTTACACAGCCCACAATTCGACCTCAATGAGGAGTGTCTGCCGATTGGCGCGGCGCTTCTGGCAGAGACGGCGTTGCGTTATTTGCGCGCCAATGGCTGAATCTACTTACAAGGAGATATATGCCATGACAGCCAGCGTTAGCCCCAAAATGAATCTCCTGACAGAGGAGCAAATTCAGTATATCCACCAACGATCACTGGAGATCCTCACCCGCGTTGGGGTGCGCGTCGATTCGCCCGCTGCTCGACGGATGTTCACTGCCGCGGAAGGGGCGCGCTGGCTCAATCAGGAACGAGTGACGTTGTCGCCTGAACTGGTGGAATGGGCGATCCAGTCCGCGCCGTCGGTGGTAGAAGTCTATGATCGCCGTGGTCAACTGGCATTCCGTCTTGGTGAGGGGCGCGCGCGTTTTGGCCTGGGCGTCACCAATTTATACTATCAAGACCCGCTCAGCGACGATGTGACCCCTTTCACCAGGCAACACATGGCGTTATGCACCCGGTTGGTGAACAGCCTGCCTTTATATGATGTCGTTTCTACGATTGGCGTCGTTCAGGATTACCCACCTGAAACCGCCGATATGTACGCCACCCTGGAGATGATCGCCAATACCACCCGACCGCTGTTGCTGTTAATATCGAACGAACACCTGTTTCCCCATGTGCTTAAATTGGCGCAGCGCCTGCACGGCGAACTTGGCGACAAGCCCTTTCTCCTGCCATATTTCAATCCCATCACGCCATTGATCATCAACGCCAGTACCGCGGATAAGATGTTGGAAGCCATCCAACACGGCTTGCCGGTGATCTACTCGAACTATAGCATGGCGGGGATGTCCACCCCTATCACCGCCGCTGGAACGTTGGTTTTGATGAACGCGGAGCTACTGGCTGGCCTGACGTTGGCGCAACTGGCTCGCCCTGGCGCGCCGATCATCCTGGGAAGCCTGCCAGCCTTCTTTGACATGCGCGCCATGCAGGATTTTTACGATCCGCACACGTTTGTCATCAACCTGGCGTGCGCGGAGATGATGGCGCATTACGGTCTGCCGCACGCTGGGACATCTGGCTGTGGTCTGGGCTGGGGCGCCGACCTGCCAGCCGCCGGCCTATTATGGATGAATCATCTGACCAGCTTGCTGGGCAAGGTGGGTTTGGCGCCGTTTGTGGGCGGCGTCTTGGGTTCGAAGGTGTTTTCTCCCGCCCTTGCGGTATATTCGCATGAAGTCATCGCTCAGGCGCTGCGATTTGCACAAGGCTTCCCTTTGGATGATACCGTCCTTGGGGTTGACGAGATTGCTCAGCACGGGCCGGGCGGGAGTTTCCTGGACGCCGACCTGACTCTACAGCTTTATCGCCGGGCGTATTATGAGAGCATGGTCTTCCCTCGGTTGGGGTTAGAGCAATGGCAGGCGCGCGGCCGACCGCGGGCGGAAGACTTACTGCGTCAGCGAACTCTCTCGCTGCTTGAAACTGCCAACCCACCAGAAGACCACGCCGAGTTGATTGCCCTGGGGGAGGCGTTTATTCGGGGTTTATAATTCGCTCGAAAAATCTGCGCATAGCTATGCGATTGTGGCTTATACCCCGGCTGCTTTGAATGCCTGACTGATTACTTCCTGCGCCTCGGTTTGCAGGCGCTGCAAATGTTCCTGGCTGACAAAGCTCTCCGCATAGATTTTATAGATGTCCTCGGTGCCGGAGGGACGCGCCGCGAACCAGCCCTGTTCAGCAACAACCTTCAAGCCGCCGATGGGGGCATTGTTGGCTGGGGCGCGAGTCAGCTTGGCGAGGATCTTCGACCCCGCAAGCGTCTTGGCGGCGATCATTTCCGGCGAGAGGTTTTTCAATACCGCTTTCTGCGCCGTGTTAGCCGGCGCGTCGAGGCGGGCGTAATAGGTGCGCCCAAATTGCTCTTCCAATGAGCGGTAACACTGGCCAGGGTCTTTCTCCAATGTCGCGGTAATCTCCGCCGCCAGCAAATCCAGGATAATGCCATCCTTATCCGTCGTCCACACTTTGCCATTCATGCGCAGGAAGGACGCTCCAGCGCTCTCCTCACCGCCAAAGCCATACGTGCCTTCCAGCAAACCATCCACGAACCATTTGAACCCTACCGGCGTTTCGGCTAACTTGCGACCCAGGCTGGCGGCGACCCAGTCAATCATCGCGCTGGAGACCAGCGTTTTTCCCACCGCGGCGTCTTTGCGCCAGCCCGGCCGATGTTGAAAGAGATACCACACTGCCACAGCCAGATAGTGATTGGGGTTGAGCAAGCCCGCACTGGGCGTAACGATGCCGTGCCGATCCACGTCCGGGTCATTTCCGAAGGCGATGTCAAAACGGTCTTTCAAACCAATCAGACGCGCCATGGCGTAGGGCGATGAGCAGTCCATACGGATTTTTCCGTCATGATCCACGGTCATGAAAGAGAAGGTGGGATCAATCGCCCGGTTCACAATTTCTAGATCCAGATGATAGGTGTCCGCGATGGGATCCCAATAGGCGACCGCCGCCCCGCCCATAGGATCCACACCGATTTTGATTTTGGCCGCTGAAATTACCTGTAAATCAATCACTTCGTTCAACGTAGACACATAAGGGGTGATATAGTCAAAAAAGTGGGTATTATCTGCTTGCAAAGCTCTTTTATAGGGCAGGCGTTTCACCGCGCGCAGTTTTTCGCGCAGCATTTGGTTCGCCCGATCCTGGATGATTTGGGTGGTTTCGGGATCTGCCGGTCCGCCGTTGGGTGGGTTGTATTTGAGGCCGCCGTCCTCCGGTGGGTTGTGCGAAGGGGTGATCACCACGCCGTCAGCCTTCCTCTGACCGCCCTTGCCACGATTATAGGTCAAAATGGCATGCGAAATGGCTGGTGTTGGGGTATAACCCAGCCCAGTTTGAATCATCAGTAGAACCTCGTTGGCTGCAAAGACCTCGATGGCGGTCGCCAGGGCAGCTTCTGACAGCGCATGCGTATCCATGCCCAGATATAAGGGTCCTGTGATGCTCTGTTTTTTGCGCAAGTCGGCGATAGCCTGACAGATCGCTGCAACATGGTCTTCATTGAAGCTATGATTTAGCGAGCAACCACGATGTCCAGAAGTGCCAAATGCAACTTGTTCAGCGGCCTGTTCAGGGTCGGGCGAATGGGTATAATAGGCGCTGACCAGCCGTGGAACGTTAATCAGCATATCAGGCGTTGCCGGTTTGCCTGCGCGAGGGTCTGCAGCCATCTTCTTTCCTCCAGCGGTAGGTAGATCGGATCCTTTTGCGACCTTTAGATAATCTGAGGATACCATAAGTTGAGGTAAAATTCGACGCATGACTTTTCAATCGCTACACGCCTGGGATGTGACGCCTCAGGAAGCCATCGCCATTCAAGAGAGTCTGTGGCAGCGGGTGATCCGCCACGATCAACACGGCGTGATCCAGCGCGTGGCTGGCATAGACATCGGTTTTGAAGAAAACGGCGCGCTTACCCGCGCTGCGGTTGTGGTGCTCAGTTTCCCAGGGTTGGAATGGATTGAGTCGGCGGTCGCGCGCAGGGCAACCTCCTTTCCTTATATTCCTGGTTTGCTCTCGTTTCGTGAAGCGCCGGCTGCGTTAGAAGCGCTTGAACAGCTAAAAAGTTTGCCTGATTTACTGATTTGCGATGGACAGGGGATTGCCCATCCGCGGCGCTTTGGGCTGGCCAGCCATTTGGGTTTGCTTTGCGATTTGCCCTCCATTGGCGCAGCCAAGTCTCGTCTAATCGGAGAACACGCCACCCTCGGCGCAGCGCGCGGCGAGTGGCAATATTTATTCGACAAGGGCGAAGTCGTTGGCGCGGCATTGCGCACGCGGCAGAACACTCGTCCGGTGTATGTTTCGATTGGTCATCGGATGAGCCTCGAATCTGCCATACGATACACACTGGACTGCGCGACGCGCTTTCGTTTACCCGAACCAACCCGCCAGGCGCATCAATTGGCTTCTATAAAGGTGTTGAACCCATGAATTCAATCTGCGTCTATTGCGGTTCATCGGATAAGGTCCGCAGTGAATATCTGGATGCAGCCTATCAGTTAGGCGCAGCCATTGCCCGCCGTGGCTGGCGGCTATGGTACGGCGCTGGCAGCACGGGATTAATGGGCGCAGTGGCAAATGGCGCATTGCAAGCTGGCGGAGAAGTGATTGGCGTAATTCCTGAAATTTTCAACACCCCGCGTCTGGCGCATCCGGGTCTCACTCGATTGGAAGTGGTCGATTCGATGCACACGCGCAAACAGCGCCTGGCTCAGCAGGCAGATGCGTTTGTGGCTCTGCCCGGCGGTTATGGTACCTTTGAGGAATTCTTCGAGATCCTCACCTGGTCGCAGATCGGTTTGCACCGCAAACCGGTGGGGCTGTTGAATATCCGGCGCTATTTCAACCCGTTGTTGGCGCTGGTAAAACATGCGCTGGAGGAAGGATTTATCTATAACGAACATTACGCCCTTTTCACCTGCCAGGAAGATATCGAAGTTCTGTTAGACGAGCTGGCTAACTTCCAAACGCCGAAAGGATTAGAACGCTGGTTGACGCGAGAAGATTAATATTTCTTTTTAGTTTGTGGTATAATTCAAATTGATAGGGGAAGCTCTTCGGCTTTTCGAAGCTCGGTCCTCCAGTCTTTTCAGCAGCCTCCTCTAAGGCTACATTCTCCCTTTGTTTGGTGTTCAATCGTTGACGAGCAGGTAACCCTTTATACATCGTGATTTCACTGCGAACCGGAAAGCTCCCGCGGTTTTTGCATACCTATCCCTATATCAACTTCACTTAGATCTGATTCCAAATACTATGGCAAATACGAAGGTTCTTGAACTGGAAAACGCATCCTTATCCACATTGCGCCAAATGGCCAGAGACCTGGACATACAGAACGCCATCCGTCTGAAGAAAGAAGACTTGATCTTGCGCATTCAACAGGCGGAAGCAGAAAGACAAGGCCTGGAATTGCGCGGCGGCATCCTGGAAATTATGAGCGAAGGCATTGGTTTCCTGCGCTCCGGCCATTATCAACCTGGGCCTTACGATGTATATGTCTCGCAGTCTCAGATTCGGCGTTACAGCCTGCGCAATGGCGATTTAGTCATCGGCCATGTGCGTCCGCCGCGCGAATCGGAACGTCATTACGGCCTGCTTAAGGTTGAAACGGTCAATGGCTTGAATCCGGATGACGCCAAATATCGGCCGTCATTCGAATCTCTGACGCCCATATTCCCGGATCGGCGCTTTGATTTAGAGACCGACCGCCACACGCTCTCTACGCGTCTGATCAACCTGGTCACGCCCATTGGGCGCGGACAGCGCGGCTTGATCGTATCTCCACCCAAAGCCGGCAAAACCACCATTTTGAAGCAGCTTGCCAACTCGATTTCGACCAAATATCCGGAAGTGCATCTGATGGTGGCTTTGATTGGTGAGCGCCCGGAGGAAGTCACCGATATGGATCGCTCCGTGGAGGCGGAGGTGATTTCCTCTACCTTTGACGAACCAGTCACCTCCCATGTACGGGTAGCCGAGATGGTGCTCGAACGAGCAAAACGTCTGGTCGAGATTGGGCGAGATGTGGTCATTTTGATGGATTCAATCACCCGTTTGGCGCGCGCCTATAACCTGGTGGTTACACCCTCAGGGCGCACACTTTCTGGCGGTATTGATCCTTCTGCCCTTTATCCGCCGAAACGGTTCTTTGGCGCGGCGCGTAATATCGAAGAAGGTGGTTCATTAACCATCATTGCCACTTGTTTGATTGACACGGGCTCCCGTATGGATGATGTGGTTTATGAAGAGTTCAAAGGCACCGGTAATATGGAGCTTCATCTTTCTCGACGTTTGCAAGAGCGCCGTGTTTTCCCTGCTATAGACATCGAGCGTTCCTCCACCCGGCGAGAAGAGCTGCTTCTGGGTCCGGACATCACGCCGCGTGTCTGGCTGATGCGCCGCATGTATGATCAGATGGTAGCTGCTCCGCCGCACGGCGCTGGCTTAGATCCTTCCACTGCCACCGAAGCAATTCTTCAGCGTTTGCAACGCACTGCCAACAACCAGGAATTTTTGGAGACGCTGAGCGAGGACTGATCCTGCGTGGAGGTTCGATCTCCCAGCACTGAGGAGCCGCGGGAAATGGATCCATCATGGGAAAAGGGGCGGTTCCTGTCGGTGGCTGCCTGGTTGCTGGCTTTTTCCCTGGTTGGAATCGCTCTTTATCTGGGTCTGCGCGCTGTTTTTTTACCGGCAGGCGAGACCAATGAAGTGGTTGCGTCCGACGGTCAGAAGCAGGCTATGCGTGCTTCTTGGGGGCAGGCATCGCCGAATTTGCAGGCAATCATGCCAGAATATTTCCCCACTGAAACATCACAGGCGATTTTGCGACGCCCTGAGCTGCATACGATTATCCCCTCTCGTCCACGCCAGGAAGTGATCACTTATACGGTGCAGAAAGGCGATTCGGTCTTCGAGATCGCGAAAAAATTCAACTTGAAGCCGGAAACGGTGCTGTGGAGTAATTACGCCCAACTAAACGATAATCCAGACCTGATTTCTGTGGGCATGCAATTGCGCATTCCACCGGTGGATGGCGTGCTTTATGAATTTCAGGAGGGAGATAGTTTGGAAACAGTGGCGGCGCGGTTTGAAGCCAATCTGGATGAGGTCTTGAATTGGCCGGGCAATCGCCTGGATCTTTCTAACCCTCAGGTTGAACCGGGAACATGGTTGATCGTGCCGGGTGGGCATCGCGAGTTTCGTCAATGGATTATCCCCACCATCCCACGCGGCAGCGCCGGGGTCTCTAGCTCGGTGTACGGCGCTGGGGCATGCACAGGGAGCTATGATGGCGCTTATGGAAGCGGTGTGTTCGTCTGGCCGGCGGCGAATCACATCCTTTCAGGGAATGATTATTGGCCCGGTCACCTGGGTATTGACATTGCTGCCGGAGACGGCGCGCCAATCTATGCGGCAGACAGCGGGGTGGTGGTTTTCGCCGGTTGGGCGAACGGCGGTTACGGCAATACCGTGATGATTGACCACGGCAATGGCTACCAGACTTTATATGCTCACATGAAGTCAGCGGCTGTCCGCTGTGGCCAAAGCGTGAGCCAGGGCGGTGTTATTGGCTATGCCGGCTCCACCGGCAATTCTACCGGTACGCATCTGCATTTTGAAGTACGCTATCTGGGCGGTTTTGTCAGTCCGTGGTATGTGTTGCCTGCGCCCTGATCAATAAAAAATCCTTTATGATGCTTTGGGAGGAAAGATGTCCGACGAAATGGAACCTCAAACCGAATTGATCGCCGAAACAGACACCTACAGCGCCTGGCGTGCTGTTGAGCCGGATGGCGAGATCACTTATCATCTGGAAATGAACAACGTGACCCTGCACTTCTTTCAAGAGGAGTGGGACGAATTTTTGAAGCTGGCGCGGTTGTTGGTAAAGTAACTTTATCTGCCTCGTCTGCGGTTAGCGCGTAATTTGCTCCACGTAAGGCACGACCCCCTGACAGGGTTCAGTAAAACGCGTCGAGACGACATCCCAGTTCAAGGTTTGAGCGGTTTGCCAGGCTTGATGGATGGCGAACGAGACACACCCCGGGCCGGCGTGATAGTTGGCGATGGTCAAACGCCACAAGTCTTCATAAGTCGCTAAACGCCCGGCCATTTGCCCGGTTGCGGTGAAAATGGTGCGGGCGATTTGCGCGCAGTTGGCTTGCAATGTGTTGGCAAACAAAGAAACGGTGAAAAAGGTATTGGTCAGATCAATACCCGTCGGGCAATCCGGGCAATCGGTCCTGGCTTGCAAGGCCAAGGCGCCGCGTAGAATGGCTTGTTCATCCTGAGAAAGGGACAAATAGCCCCGTGAACAGGCTTCCTCGGAAAGCACCAAAGGACAAAACTGCTGAAAGAAGGATGGATTCCACAAAAAGACGGCATCTACGCCGTGGTCGGTGAGCTGACCCAAGCCGAACTCAAACGGCACGCGGTACATCCCTGGCCAGAACTGGCTTTCCTGAGCAAACAGGTTTTTCATCAATTGAGCCGGAACGCCCGTTTCGTTAGCGACTTCAATGAGGCGGTTGTCGAATTGGTTTTGCCAGTCTTCCACCAGCGGACGGGCGGTTTCCAATCCGCAGGCGTCGGCATAACCGTTCGGCAACAGCCCATTGTTTGGGCAGACGCTGGCATCCACAACCCCCTGGCTGATTAATCTGCCTGCCAGGTAATAATAGGGCTCTCCGCTTGCCAGTAATTCAAAATGATCCGGCGTAGATAGCCAGTTGGGCGGCGCGCCAGCCGGCGGAAATGCCTCCCAAATGCGGGCGCAGCTCGCCAGTGATTCACCCTGCCATTGAGAACTGATGACATCCACATACCAACCAGCGCCTCCCGGAACAGACGAGACACCGCTATCCAGCACCCGTACATGAGCAGTGAAATGCTCGCTCGAGTCGCCGTAGCTTGAGTCAGCCCAAAACTCGACGGTAATCCCTTGCGGGGGTGTGGTTCGCAGCGGCAGCTTGCAGATGTCCCCCTCGCAATAAAAAAGCTGCCCGTCGAAAATTCCCTGGATGGCAATGATCCGTTCGTCGGGCAGCGGCTCTTCACCGGTCAAGATCAAAGATGGGAGTTCAGCGCACAGATTCTCTGGCGGCGTTGGCGAGCAGCCTTCCAGTGTCACCCATACCGTTGGCAGCGGCAGCGCCACCAGCACTTCGCGCTCTTTGGGGGTAGACGAGGCCTGGTAGATATATAGACCCTCGCAGCGGTTGACCGGCTTTTTGGGGTTACAGGGCGGCGTTGTCCACCATTGATCGGCCAGATCGGAACCACAAGCCAAACCCACTTCTCGCACTGTGGGCGGGCCTTCATGATCCACCGCGATTTGGCATAAAATTTGGTTATCCGAGAAGCGGATCAACCACCACAGATATTCTGTATATTGCATGATGATGGTCGTTTGGCGCGTGACAGTCTGGGCGGCGACTTTTTCCCCCGCAACCGTGAGCATTCCGATTACAAAACCAAGAATGCAGAGTACAACGATGGCTCTCTTCGCCCACGACATCCTTACTCAAAAATAACATGTTCAACACAGATTGTCAACGTTTTTTTAATATTCTATTTCCTGACTTGCTTCACCGGAAAGCCCGTGATAAACTCATGTTTGTCTGTGACCTAAATTTAAAAAGGTGACCTATGCCTCCTGTTTTATATCTGATAGATGGACATGCCCTGGCTTATCGCACCTATTTTGCCTTAACCAGTGGCTCTAGCTCCGGCTTTCGGACGCGCAATGGAGAACCGACTGCTGGAGTGTTTGGTTTCACAAGTGTCCTGCTGCGTTTATTGGAACAGGAACACCCGGAATATCTGGCGGTCGCCTTTGACACCGGTAGAACTTTCCGCGACGACATCTTTCCTGCCTACAAAGGCACTCGCGCCAAGATGCCCGATGAGCTGAGTTCGCAGATTGAACGCATCCGCCAATTGGTGGACGCGTTCAACATTCCACGCCTGGAAGTAGAAGGCTATGAAGCGGATGATGTGTTGGGCAGCGTCGCCCGCCAAACAGTTCAGCGCGGGCTGGGGGTAAAGATCATCACTGGCGACCGCGATTTGCTGCAATTGGTGGATGACCGTATCATTGTCAGTCTGCCTGGGAAAAGCTTATCTGATTCAAAGGACTATTTTGTGGAAGATGTCGTGGCCTATCTGGGAGTGCGCCCGGATCAGGTGGTGGATTACAAGGCCTTGGTGGGCGATACTTCGGATAACATCCCCGGCGTGGCTGGCGTGGGTGAAAAGACGGCTGTATCGTTGCTGAACAAATACAACGACCTTGATAATCTCTACGCTCATCTGGACGAACTTTCGCCTGCTTTGAGAAAAAAACTGGAGGCCGGAAAGGATTCCGCCTATCTGAGTCGTAAGCTGGCCGCCATTGTAACCGATCTGCCTGTGCCTCTAAATCTCGAACAGGCTCGTACAGACGCCTTCGACCCCAGGCAGGTGGAAGAAATCTTCCGCGAATTAGAATTTCGCACCCTCATGGCGCGTTTGAACTCATTGTTGCAAGCTAATAACAAGTCAGGTTCTGCGCCGACTCAGCAACTTCCCTTATTCAGCCAAGAAGCACCTCCGCGCGCCACCGCTGTCCATATTCAAACAGAAGACCGAACTGCGCCCGACCGGCGCGCCATCCTGGTGAACAACGCTGAAGCTCTCCATGAATTGGTTCAGCGATTAGAAGATGCACAGAGCATTTCCTTTGACACAGAAACCACCTCGACGGATCAGATGCGCGCTGAGTTGGTCGGCATTGCCCTGGCGGTGGAACCTGGCGTGGGCTATTATATCCCTGTCGGCCATGCGCCTGAATTGGGGACGCAATTGCCGCTGGCGCAGGTGCTGGAGGCGCTGAGAAAGCCTCTGGGCGATGCAAAAATACCCAAAGTCGGTCATAACCTCAAGTACGACTATGTGGTACTTAAGCGTTATGGTTTGACAGTATCACCGTTGACTTTCGACACGATGATCGCCGAATGGCTGACCAATCCGGCCTCTCGTAATTTGGGGTTGAAAAACCTGGCCTGGGTGCGTCAGAATATTAAGATGACTCCTATTGACGAGTTGATCGGCAAAGGCAAAAAGCAAATTTCTATGGCAGAGGTGCCAATTGACCTGGCTGCGGAGTATGCCGCTGCGGATGCCGAGGTCGTCTTACGTTTGATCCCTGAGTTGAAAAGTGAACTGCAGGAGCGCCAGGCGGAGGCGCTGCTGCGCGAGATCGAAATGCCGTTGGTGCCGGTGCTGGCGCACATGGAAATGGAAGGGGTGGCGCTGGATGTGCCTTTCTTGCAGCAAATGTCTGCTGAACTGAGCCAGCGCCTCAACGAGATTGAAAGACAGGTTCACGAAGCCGTGGGAATATCGTTCAACCTGAACTCGCCACAGCAGCTTTCAATGGCGTTGTTTGACACCCTGAAGATTTCTCCACCTGATCGGACGGCGAAAACCTCGACCGGCTTCTATTCCACCTCTGCAGATATTTTGGACAGTCTGCGCGGTCAACATCCGGTGATTGACCTGGTGCTTGAACATCGAGAGCTGGCAAAGCTTAAATCCACCTACCTGGACGCGCTGCCGCTGCAGATCAATCCTCTCACCCATCGCGTGCACACTTCCTTCAGCCAAACTGGTTCGGTAACCGGACGCCTGGCATCGTCTGATCCTAATCTGCAAAATATTCCTATCCGCACCGAGATTGGACGCCAGGTGCGGAAAGCATTCATTGCTTCGCCAGATCACGTTCTGCTGGCGGTAGATTATTCGCAGATTGAACTGCGCATCGTCGCCCACATGGCGAACGATCAGGGAATGTTGGCTGCATTCCGCGCGGGTCAGGATATTCATGCTGCGACTGCCGCAGCCATTTTTGGCATCCCGCTGGAGTCTGTGGACAAAGATCAACGCCGAAGAGCGAAGGCGATCAACTTCGGTTTAATCTATGGGATGAGCCCCTATGGTTTGACGCGCTACGCGGATCTGACATTAGCCGAAGCGGAGAATTTCGTCAGCGAGTATTTTCGCCAGTTCCCGGGCGTCAAAGCTTATTTGGACGGGATACGCCGCCTGGCCGCAGAGCAGGGATATGTCGAGACGTTGCTTGGTCGCCGACGGTATTTCCCTGCCTTGAAAAACCTTTCCGACCGCAATCAGCGCAATCGAGAAGAACGTGAGGCGATCAATGCGCCCATCCAGGGAACTGCGGCAGATATTATGAAGATTGCAATGATTCGCGTGCCAACTGCGTTGGAAGATGCCGATCTAACCAGCCGCATGATCCTGCAAGTGCATGATGAACTGGTGCTGGAATGCCCGCGTCAGGAGTTGACACGCGCGGCTGCCATTGTACAGCGGGTGATGGGAGAAGCTTACACGCTCAGTGTGCCGTTGCTGACTGAGGCGCGCTGGGGGCTGAACTGGGGAGAAATGCAACCGCTCTAATTTATGGATGACCTGTTGTGTGGGGCAGGTTTGAGGAGTACCGATGACGGGAAATGAAGATGCCTTTCAACAAGCCATGAACCAGGGTCATTCTGCAGCCTGGGACCAGCGTTGGGACCGCGCTGCGCATTATTACCGTCAGGCATTGCAGGAAATGCCAGATAATCCGCAAGCACTGACCAATCTGGGGTTGGCGTTGATCGAGCTTCAGGAGTTCGATGAGGCGTTGCGTTGTTATCAAAAAGCTGCACGCGTGAATCCGAATGACCCCATACCACTCGAAAAGGTTGCTCAATTGTCTGAACGAATGGGCAATCTCGACCTGGCGGCTCAGGCGGCTCTGCGCGCAGCAGAGTTATATCTGAAAGCTCGCGATGCCAACAAAGCTATCGAAAATTGGGAGCGGGTGATCCGGCTGAATCCGGAGAGCCTGCCCGCCCGCTCACGCCTGGCGATGATCTTCGAACGACTCGGAGAAAAACACAAAGCGGCGACGGAATATCTGGCTGTCGCGAGTCTGTTGCAAAGCGCCGGGGAAGCAGACAAAGCAATGCAGGCGGTTAAGCAGGCATTGAACATTCTGCCTGACAACGAGGAAGCCCGTCAGGCGCTAAACTTGCTCAAGGACTTCAAGCCGCTGCCCAAACCTGCCCGCCCGCGTGGAGGCACTGCCCCGTTGCGCATGTCGCAGGTGCGCCAATTGCAGGCTCCTCAGGATGCAGCTCAGGCTGTTGTTGAATTGGATCCTGTGGCCGCGGCGCGACAGAAAGCATTGACTGTATTGGCGGGTATGCTTTTTGACACTGCGGATGATGAATTGGATCAGCGACCTTCCAGCCGACGCGGTTTGCAAGCTATCGTCAGCGGCGCCTCCGGCGCCCCACCTAAACCCGTGGATCGTAACCGCATGATCTTGCATCTTTCCCAAGTGGTGGATCTACAGACGCGTGGAGAGGCTTCTCAAGCTGCCGACGAGTTGCTCCGGGCGATGGAAGCGGGGTTAGAGCATATGGCGGCAATCTTCGATTTGGGCTATCTGTATGCTGAAGTCGGCCGTGTGGAAAGCGCCATCCGTCAATTGCAAACCTCGGTGAAGCACGCGGATTTTGCCCTGGGCTCGCGCCTTTTGCTGGGCGACCTGCTCAACAAGAAAGGGCGTCTGAAAGAAGCCGCCCTGGAATACCTGGAAGCGCTTAAATTAGCAGATGTGCAATTAGTGCCGCCCGAGCAGGCCGCCGATCTTCTCCAGCTCTATGATTTGCTGATTGAGTCGCAGCGTTTTCAGAATAATTCCGAAATTCTGAATCGAATTTGCGTGAATGTGCATGATATGCTCATGCGGCCAGATTGGCGCGCTCAACTTCGCCAGGCGCGTGAACAATTGCCAGCGATGGGTGATCAAGGCTCGGTTTTGCCGTTGGCGGAAATCCTGGTTGAAGCCCGCAGCAGTCAGGTTACTATCTCGGTTTCGATGATCAAGGAGATGATGAAGAGGGGACACCTGCGCTCTGCTATGGAAGAAGCCTTCTATGCCATGGACGAGGCTCCCACTTATCTGCCGTTACATGCCATTATCGGCGAGATGCTGGTGCAGTCCAATCAGGTGGCGACGGCAGTGGAGAAATTCCAGGTGATCGCCCGCACCTATGCGATGCGTGGCGAGGCGCAGCAGGCTATCAGCTACGCTCGTCGCGTGGTGGAGCTGTCACCCACAGATATCAACGCGCGCCAGCGCTTGATTGATCATTTGGTCGCCTTCGGCAAAGCCGAAAGCGCCATTGAAGAATATATCCAATTGGCCGAGGTCTATTACAGCCTGGCAGATTTAGCCTGGCGCGTAAAACCTACACCGACGCCTTGCGCACCGCGCAGCAAACCAACGTAGATCGCGCCCTGCGAGTGAAGATCCTGCGCCGTATGGTGGATATTGACATCCAAAGCCTGGATTGGCGTCAGGCGTTGCGCGTTTTGGAACAGATACGCACCCTGCAGCCCGATGACGTCGAAGCGCGCTCTCAAATCATCCAATTGAGTTTTCGTTTGGGGCAGGAACAACAAGCTCTGGCAGAACTA
>JAGVAD010000023.1 GCA_020060465.1 Anaerolineales bacterium | reverse complement strand
AAGGGGGTTTTGTTTAATTGCTCTATTGTGCGGCCGTAATAATTTTGCCAGGTGCGGCAATCCCCGTCCCATCCGCCATTTGCGATTGTCCAGGCTTTAGAGCGAACGCCGCCCCAGCCGTTGGCAATCGTGGGTAGGAAGGGCGCCCAGGATTGCGCAAGGCGAAATGTGACCGATCCGGCGTTGTTATCCGCCTGGATAGCTTCCTTCAGACGTTGACAAACCGATTGCAGCTTCTCTGGGTTGGCTTTAGCCAGCCGGGCTGGATCATCCACATCGGCAGGGTCAACCAGCGCTGCAATGTCGTACACGCCGATGCCAAAGATTGGCTCGGTCAGCAGCCACATGGGTGAATTTGAACCACCCTGAAGAATGTTGCGCTGGAACGTGTAGGCGACATCTTCCGCCGTCAACAGGCTGCCATCGTGAAAATGAACATTCGGGCGGATTCTGAATGTGTAGATGAGGCCATCTTCCGAAATGCCGCCATTCTCCACGCTGGGCACTTCTATTGCGAGCTGAGGAATAAATGCATTGGGGTCTTCTTTCCGGTAAAAGATCAGGGTATCGTAGATGTTTTGTATGACCTGCAACCCGGAAACTTCATAATCTTTCGCCGGGTCTAACGTGTCCGGTTCGCCTTCGTCCACATGCACGTAAACGGTCGGATCTTTGGATAAAAACGCCGGATTGGGGGTCGGTGGTAGGGTGGGGATAGACGTGGGATTTTCTGCGGTTGGAGACTGGACAACCTCAATTGTCGTCAGCGCTGCCCGGGCAGTAGGTGTGGCGTTCCCATTAATGCCCAGCAGAGCCAGAATGCCGCCGCCCGCAGCCAGGCATAATACGAGCAATAGCGCCGCTCCGCCAAGAGCGATCCATATCCAGGGCGAACGCCGCTCCACCCGCCCTTCAGCCGACCGACCCATCTCCCGTTCACGAGCCACGCGAGCGGCGGCCTGGGCGGGCGACATGCCTCGCGTCACCAGTGCCGGTGTGCTTAGCGGCGCCAGGATCATCTCCAAGGCAGCTTTGAACTCCGCCGCGCTCTGAAAACGGTTCGCCGGATCCAGGGCAAGAGCCTTATCAATGATCTGACTGAGCTGCGGCGGGATACGCGGATTTAGCTGATTCGCCAATGGCATCCGTTCGCCGGAGATGCGTAACACGCTTTCCAGTGGATCGCGTCCGGTCAGAATTTTATACAGCGTGGCGCCAAGAGCGTAAATATCGGAACGGGCATCGGTGCGCCCCTGACCATATTGTTCCGGCGGAGCATAACCTGGCGTGACCGCACGAGCGCCCATTGTGGTCTTTAGGGCCGGGTCGTACATTTTCACCAGGCCAAAATCCACCAGCATCGCCCGTCCCTCTGGCGTGATGCGAATATTGGCAGGCTTGATGTCGCGGTGTAAAACAGCGGGTTGACGGCTGTGTAAATAGGTCAATGCGTCGGCAACCTGAATGATCCAGGGCAAAGCCTGTTCCAGAGGGATGGTCTTTAATTCTTGCACCCTTTCCGCTAAATCCTGCCCTTCAACAAAATCCATCACCAAATACTGACCCTGTCCCGGAATTGTAAAGTGATCTGTAACTCGCGGCAGGTTCGGATGTGAAAGATTGGCTAATACTGAGGCTTCGCGTTGAAATTGACGCTGCGCCTCAGGGGAAGTATCCAGGTTCTCCTTGATGGCGCATGGGCGATTTAGATTGGCATCCCAGCCCTTATAAACCGCGCCAAAACCGCCGCGTCCCAGTTCTTCAGCCAGGCGGTATCGTCCGAGCAATACTTTACCAGTTTCCAATACGGGCAAGGCTGACGACGGCTGATCGGCGGCATCTTTCTGCGCCGCGCTTGAGGCGACCCGTGACGCGTCGCTGGCGCTATCCGGTTGGTTCGGTTGGGCGGGCGCTGGCTCTTGCGAAAGTTGCGCGGTCAGGGGCGTCCCGCATTCCGAACAAAAACGCGCCGTGCTGCGGTTGATTGCATTACATTTGGGGCAGCGAATTTCAGCCATAACAACCCTTTCAGACAAGCCAATGGAATCAACAGCAATCAGTTCAATGAATAGGGGATGCCGTCTTGTTTTTCGCCATGATGAATCATCGCCTTCAGCAGAGCTTGCTCACGCCGATAGATGTATAAAAGTTGATCGAGCAGCGTGACGACGTCAGATTGCTCCAGCAAGGCTTGCTTTTGATGAACACCAATCTGCAACACCGTTGCAGCCATATAAGCCAGCCCCAGCGCATCCTCAGGCAGGTCGCCAATTTCCACTGAATTGCCGCTGACTTCAATAACCGCGGCGACGAATTTCTGGAACTGACGCCGCAACCGGGCGGCTCGCTGTTCTAGTTCCTGTGGATCCTTAATTTGGAAAGGATATAACTCGACCTGCCCGATCAGGTATGGCTGCGAGTCGGTATCCAAAGTCAGAATGCGGAAGCGTTCTTGTCCAATTGCCACAATGTTGAAGCGCCCCTGTTCCATTCGTTGCACCTGGATAATATTCGCTGTGCAACCGATGCGATGCGGCGTTGCCAGGGGAGCATTGGCTTCTTTCCCGCTGCGAATCAGAACCACGCCAAAAGGTCTGCTCTCCTCGATGCACAACCCGATCATCTTCTGATAACGCGGTTCAAAGATGTGCAGGTGGATTGGCGCGCCAGGGAATAACACTGTGTTCAGTGGAAATAAGGGCAATTCAAACATACGTGTTGTTTTGATTTTAGCACAAAGATTTCCTCGTTTACCTCCCTTTCCTGCCCCAGATCAAGATTCACCGTAAGGGCGCTTTTCGGTTAAAATGTGCACGGCGTCGCTCTCGGCGCTAACTTGCCAGCGTTTTCTCGGAGGCTCTTTGATGAATGAAACCCAACTTTCCGAAATCTATGCTCAGCGGAGCAGCCGCCTGACAGAAGCTCTTGCTCGCTATCGCCTGGATGCCCTGGCGCTCAACCCTGGCCCCACCCTGACCTATCTGACCGGGTTGAACTTTCACCTGATGGAACGCCCGGTCGTTGCACTATTTACGCCGGATAAACCGCCAGTGATTGTACATCCAGAGCTGGAGAAAGCCAAAATCGAGGCGTTGCCTTTTCCAGCGACCACCTTCCCGTATGGCGAAGACCCAACCGAATGGCCGGCGGCGTTCCGCCGTGCAACCCAGTATGCTGGCGTCAAGGCCAGCCGAGTGGGCGTTGAACCTACGCGCATGCGCTTGCTCGAATTTCATTATCTCAAAGAGGCTGCCCCTGAAGCCGATTTTGTCTTTGCCGAAGAAGCCCTGGCATTGCTGCGCGCCTGTAAGGACGAAACAGAGATCGCCAACATGCGCCGGGCGGTGCAGATCGCCCAACAGGCGCTGCGCGCGACGCTGTCAATAATCCAACCAGGGGTGAGTGAACGCGAGATCGCCGCCGAACTCAGCCTGCAACTGCTGCGTGCGGGTTCGGACGCCGAACTTGCCTTTCAACCCATCGTCTCCGGCGGGCCAAACAGCGCCAATCCTCATGCTGTTCCAGGCGAGCGGCGGCTGCAAAACGGCGACTTGTTGGTGATTGATTGGGGTGCAGTTTATCACGGCTATGTCTCCGACTTGACGCGCACCTTTGCCATTGGTAAGGTGGAAGCCGAATACCAACGCATTGCTGATGTAGTGGAACAAGCCAATGCCGCCGGGCGCGCTGCGGCGCGTCCGGGCGTCGCCTGCCAGGAGGTGGACCACGCCGCCCGTGAAGTCATCACGAATGCCGGATACGGAGAATATTTCATCCACCGCACGGGTCATGGCATTGGCATGGAGGGCCATGAAGCCCCATATATACGCCAAGGCAACCCCCAACCGTTAGAGCCGGGGATGGCCTTCACGGTGGAGCCTGGCATCTATCTGCCCGGACGAGGCGGTGTGCGCATTGAAGACAATGTCGTGATTACCGCTGGAGGCGCTGAAACGCTGAGCGACCTGCCGCGCGATTTACAAATACTGCCGTTATAACCCCATAGTCCACCACGCTTAATCCGACGAAGGAGCAAGGCTGATATGAATCCTGGGCGGATTATCCCTTCTGCTGAACCCTTTTTCTTCCCTGGCGCGCTGCCCGGCAGGGCGGTTGGTTGCCTGCTGGTGCATGGTTTCACCGGCGCGCCTAAGGAAATGCGCTGGTTGGGCGAATACTTGGCTGAGCGCGGCTATGCTGTTCTGGGCGTGAGACTGGCAGGACACGCCACGCAGCCGCAGGATTTGTTGCGTGTGCGTTGGGAAGACTGGCTGACCGACGTGGAAGACGGCTGGCAGTTGCTCAGCGGCGTTTCTCAGCGTATCTATCTGGCCGGGCTTTCAATGGGTGGGATGCTCTCGCTGCTTTTCGCCAGTCGCTTCCCGGTAGCCGGTGTGATTGCCATGTCCACGCTGCACCATGTGCCGAAAGATTGGCGTTTGCAACACACCGAGATTTTGAGCCGTATCCAGCCCAAAATAGCGAAAGGCGCCTCAGACTGGCGCGATGAAGAAGCGGCGCGCTCGCACGTTGATTATCCTTATTATCCCACGCGAGCAATCGCTGAATTACGCGACCTTCTGGAGGAGATGCGCCTGTCATTGAAAAAAGTGACCGCTCCCGTCCTGCTGATCAACTCGAAAGACGATCAAACGGTGCGCCCGGAAGAGCGCCATGCTGAACAAATCTTAGGGGCTCTGGGCAGCCAGGATAAATCCGTCGTGTGGATCGAGGGTAGCGGGCATGTCATCACTCGCGATGCTCAGCGCACCAGAGTGTTTCAGGCAACGTACGAGTTTATTCGACGCATTGAGGAAGACCTTGAGCCGTGATCTGATCCTGGTTGCCGTTTCGTTGATCGCCTGGGGGGTCGGCGAAGGCATGTTTTTCTTTTTCCAATCATTATACTTACAGGAGTTAGGCGCTGATCCACTCAAGATTGGCGGCATTCTGGGCGGCGTTGGACTGGCAATGACCATCTCTTACCTCCCGGCGGGGTTGCTCTCGGATCGAATTGGCCGCCGACCATTAATTCACAGCGCCTGGATTGTCGCCACCTGCGCCACTGCGCTGATGGCATTCGCCAAAACGCTGCCTATTTTCACGGCAGGGATGATCCTCTACGGTTTGACCGGATTTGTGACTGTGCCGTTAAACAGTTATATCACTGCGGCGCGCGGCAAGTTGAGCGTTGGGCGCACACTGACCCTGATTTCGGCATCTTTCAACCTGGGTTCGATCTTGGGACCGCTGCTAGGCGGTTGGGTGGCCTCGCAGGCGGGCCTGCAAACAAATTTCCGCCTCGCCATGGTCATATTTGTGCTCTCCACGGGCATCATCCTCTTCATTCGGCCACAACCTGTCGAGGCCCCCACAACCAACGGAGCGCGTAGCAGCCTGGGCTTTATCCTTAACAGGCGGTACTTGCGTTATACGGTCCTGATGTTTGTTGTAATGTTTGGTCTGTATATCTCTCAGCCGCTCACAACGAATTTTTTGCAAAACGAGCGCGGGGTGAATCTGCTGCAAATGGGTCAGCTCATCTCCGCTCGTTCGGTGGGCATCGTGCTGCTCAGCCTCACATTGGGACAGATGAACGCGCGGGTGGGTTTTCTGGCGGCTCAGGCGGGAATGGCGCTTTTTAACCTTTTAATCTGGCTTGGTACGGGATTTCCCTTTTATCTGGCAGGCTATATGCTGATGGGTAGCTACATTACGGCTCGCAGCCTGGCGATTGCCCAAAGCCGCGCCCTGGTTCAATCAGGTAATATGGGTGTAGCGTACGGTTTCCTGGAAACCACGATGTCGCTGGCAATTGTACTGGGACCGCCGCTGGCGGGTTATCTTTATGAGTTGCAGGCGGAGTGGATGTATATTGTTGGTCTGGCTCTCATTTTCATTGGCGTGTGCGCTTCCCTGATGTTTTCGCCAGTTCGCCGGGCGGATGTGCAAGCATTCGAAGAAAAAGAGAGGGCAGAATGGATGCAATCTTAGATTGGGGTGTTTCATTGATCTTATGGCTGCAAAGCCTGGGAACGTGGCTGATTGCGCCGATGCGGTTTTTCACCTTTCTTGGAACGGAACAGTTCTACCTGTTGATAGCCCCAGCCTTGCTATGGTGCGTGGATACGGGTTGGGGACTGCGTATGGGTCTGGCGCTAACATTCAGCGGCTCTCTGAATTTCGTACTGAAATTGGTGTTCCATAGCCCGCGTCCTTATTGGTACGATGCGCGCGTGCAGGCGCTGAGCTCCGAGACATCTTTTGGTATGCCTTCTGGTCATGCGCAAAATGCGGTCGCAGTGTGGGGCGTCCTGGCGGACACATTGCGCCGGCCATGGGCATGGGCGGTTGCGATTGCGCTGATGTTTTTGATTGGTTTATCGCGCATCTATCTGGGGGTACATTTTCCTGGAGATGTGATCGGCGGCTGGGCGGCTGGGATGGTGGTGTTGTGGCTCATCCTGCGCGGCGAGCGGTCGCTCAAGCCCTGGTTGGAGCGCAGTCGGGTTTCGAGCCAGATACTGGCAATCCTGGCGGTTTCACTGATCCTGATTGCCTTCGGCGCGCTGACCCGCGTGTTGTTGGGCAAAGCTGAATTGCCCGCCGATTGGGTGAACCTGGCAAACCGTGCGCCAGGCGGAAAACCAATTGAACCTTACGCGTTATCTGGATTGGTCACCTCGGCGGCATCTTTCTTCGGGCTGGCCTGGGGCGGCGTTCTGCTCAAACAACGAGGCTGGTTCAACGCTGGCGGAACAGCCTGGAAGCGCGGCGTCCGTTACCTGATCGGCGTGGCGGGCGTGTTGGTGTTATATACCCTGCTGGGGGTGATTTTCCCGCACGGAGAAACACTGGGAGCGTTGATATTACGGTATCTCCGCTATGCTTTGATCGGTTTGTGGATTGCTTATTTTGCTCCATTGTTGTTCATTCGCCTGCGATTGGGAGAAACAGCCAATTAACAACGACCAGGGGCTGCATCATCCGGGCAGCCCCTGGTCATCATTCTTAGACAAACGAACGTCTTATTCTTCCTTCTGCGCAGCCAATTCTTTCTGGCGTTGAGCAATAATCTCGTTGGCTATGTGCTGGGGTACGACTTCGTAGTGGGAAAATTCCATCGTGAACACGCCTCGCCCACCTGTCATGGAGCGCAGGTCGGTGGTATAGCGCAGCATTTCTGCCAGCGGCACCTGGGCGGTGACGACCGAGCGACCCTTTTCCGTGTCCATACCCTGGACGCGAGCGCGGCGGGTGTTCAGATCGCCGAGGATGTCGCCCATATTGGCTTCCGGCACGACGATACGCACATTGTAGATTGGCTCTAACAACACAGGAGCGGCTTCTTTAACCGCCAGTTTGAAGCACTCACGGGCGGCGATTTCAAATGCTACCGGTTTCGAGTCCACCGGGTGTTCCTTGCCGTCATACACTGAGACTTTCACTTTGCTGAGTGGGAAACCGGCCAGCACGCCTTCCTTCATCACGCTTTTGATGCCTTTTTCAATCGCCGGCTGGTAGCTGGAGGAAACCGCGCCGCCAAACACGTCCCAGCTAAAAGCGTATTCCTCATCTTGCAGTGGCTCGATGCGCATCCACACTTCGCCGAACTGACCAGCGCCGCCGGTTTGCTTCTTATGGCGGTACATGGCTTGCCCGGGTTTGGTGATCGATTCCTGGAACGGCACCCGCGGCTCTACCACGTTCAGGCTGGTCTGGAACTTGGATTCTGCCTTGCGGATCGCAACATCAATATGCTGATCGCCCATTCCCTGCAAAATGGTTTGATTGGTGGCTGGTTCGTTATACCAGGAAAGGGTGGGATCCTCTTCGCATAGACGAGTGAGCGTGGGGCTGATTTTGGCTGAATCTGCCTGCGTCTTGGGCATCACTGCTACCCGATACAAAGCGTTTGGATAGGTGGGTTTGCTGAAGGTTACAGGATGACCTCGGTCACATAACGTATCGCCGGTAGCGGTGGAGCTTAGCTTGGGCACTGTGGCGATGTCGCCGGCATGTACCACTTTGACGGCAATTTGTTCTTTACCGCGCAACAGGTGAACGGTTCCGATGCGCTCTTCAACGCCTTTGGTTTGATTCCAGACGCGACTATCGGAGGTGAACATGCCCGAATAGACACGGAAATAAGTGATCTTACCTACGAATGGGTCGGCGGTGGTCTTCCAGACATAAGCTGCCAATGGGCCGCTATCTAGAGCCGATAACGACTCTGGGCCATCTTTGCCTTCCGCCGTTGCCGCAGGCGCTTGAGCCGGAGAAGGCATGATGTCTATGATAGCATCCAGCAAGCGCGTCAGACCGATTTCTGCCGAACCAGCGGATACGAAGACCGGGGCGTAAGCGCCGGAGCGCGTTACATTGATCAAACCACGCAGAATCTCTTCTGCTGAAAGCTCCTCGCCTTCCAGATATTTCTCCAGCAAAGCATCCTCGCCTTCGGCTGCGGCTTCGATCAACTCCATGCGCGCCGCCTCGGCGCTCTCGCGCAGCTCTGCCGGAATGTCCTTAACCGATTTGCCATCGCCTTCGTAAGCTTTCATGGTGAGCAGGTCAATCACACCCTTGAAATCCGCCTTTTCGCCCCAAGGGAGTTGCACTGGAATCAGGCGCACGTCTGAGATTTCACGCACGCTCTCCAGCGCCTTGGCGAAATTGGCGTTATCGCGGTTCATCTTATTGATGACCACAAAGCGCGGCAGCTTGAATTCATCGCAATAATTCCAGGCAATTTCGGTGCCCACCTCGGCGCCAGCTACCGAATCGATCAACACCAGCGCGCCATCTGCCACGCGCAAAGCAGAGATCACTTCACCGACAAAATCCGTATAACCTGGTGTGTCTAGCAGATTGATTTTGCAATCTCGATATTCCACCGGCAAAATGGCGGTTGAGAGCGAGAGTTTGCGACGGATTTCTTCTTCTTCAAAGTCGGATACAGTCGTTCCATCTTCGACTTTACCCAAGCGGGTGGTGGCGCCGGTAAAATGCAAAAAGGCTTCGGCCAGCATAGTTTTACCGGCGCCGCTGTGCGAGACCATAGCGATGTTACGAATTTGATCAGTTGTATATTCTTTCATTGCGGAAACCTTCCTGAGCGGGTGAGTGATTGCATGATCGGTCAATTATTTCGATAATACAGCGGCGACAACGCCGCCCAATATGCCGAATTCCGATTGTAAGACAAATCGGCGTAAATGTCAAAGACGGATTTACAAAACTTTACAAAATTACAAATTCTGCTGGATACAAACATCCTGCTCTATTTTTATAGAGAGCGTTCGGATATCCCCCTCCTTGTTCCCCCTTTCCACCTGTATAGACCGGGGAGATAGGGGGATGGGTAATCAAGACGGTTCCCGAACGCTCTCTTTATAAGCGACAGTTGCAGGGCAGTGTGAAATGATTGCTCGAAAAAGGCTCAGACTTTTGATACAATGCAATTATCCTGATTTGACGAGGTAAAAATGGCGCGAAAAGAAATTATACAAACCGAAAAGGCCCCAAAAGCCATTGGCCCTTACGCGGTTGCAAACCGGTTCGGAGAACTGATATTCACTGCCGGCCAGCTT
>JAGVAD010000004.1 GCA_020060465.1 Anaerolineales bacterium | reverse complement strand
GCAGGCGGCGGTGAGATACGGAGAGCGGCGGCTGAGCTACGGCGAGCTGGATGAGCGGACGAACCGGCTGGCGAGGTGGCTGAGGCGGCAAGGGGTGGGGCGCGAGAGGTTGGTGGGGTTAGGGATGGAGCGCGGGATGGAGATGGTGATAGGGATGTTGGGGGTGATCAAAGCGGGAGGGGCATACGTACCGTTGGATGCGAGCTATCCGGCGGAGCGGCTGAGCTACATGATTGGGGACAGCGGGGTGGAGTTGGTGATGAGCAGTGGAGGGGTGCTGAAGGGGCAGGCAGGGGTGAGGGTGGTGCAGCTAGAAGAGGTGTGGGGGGAGGTGGAGAAGGAGAGCGGAGAGGGGTTGGAGGGGGTGAATGAAGCGGGGGATTTAGGCTATGTGATGTACACTTCAGGCTCGACGGGGAAGCCGAAGGGGGTGAGCGTGGTGCAGCGGGGGATGGTGAGGCTGGTGAAGGGAGCGGACTATCTGCAGGTGAGGGCAGGGGAGCGGGTAGGGCAGGCGTCGAACATGTCGTTTGATGCGGCGACGTTTGAGGTATGGGGGGCGCTGTTGAACGGTGGGGAGTTGGTGGGGGTGGAGCGGGAAGCGATGCTGAGGCCGCGCGGGCTGGGGGGTGTGTTGAGGGAGTTGGGGGTGGAACATCTGTTTGTGACCACGGCGTTGTTCAACCAGATAGCGGCGGTGGAAGGGGGTGCGTTTCGAGGGCTGAAGACGGTGTTGTTTGGAGGGGAAGCGGCGACGGTGGGGTGGGTGAGGGCGGTGGTGGAAGCCGGGGGGCCGGAGCGGCTGTTGCACGTGTACGGGCCGACGGAGAGCACGACGTTTGCGACGTGGTACGAAGTAAAGGGGGTGGGGGAGAAGGAACGGACGGTGGCGATCGGGCGGGCGATAGCGAACACGAGTGCGTATGTGTTGGATGAGGAGATGGAGTTGACGGCGGAAGGGGTGGTGGGAGAGTTGTACCTGGGAGGGGACGGATTGGCGCGGGGATATTGGAAGCAGGCGGGGCAGACGGCGGAGAAGTTCGTGCCGCACCCGTACGGGGAGGGGGAGCGGTTGTATCGGACGGGAGACATGGTGAGGCGGCGCTGGGATGGGGAGATCGAGTTTGTGGGGCGGAGGGATGAGCAGGTGAAGGTGAGGGG
This sequence comes from Anaerolineales bacterium, assembly GCA_020060465.1. Classification (GTDB taxonomy): domain Bacteria; phylum Chloroflexota; class Anaerolineae; order Anaerolineales; family UBA4823; genus RBG-16-57-11. Next base: position 62,566 of record JAGVAD010000004.1, on the reverse strand, counting down.
GTATCGGATCGAGTTAGGGGAGATCGAAGCGGTGTTGGGGGAGCATGAGGGGGTGGAGCAGGCGGCGGTGGTGCTGGTAGAGGAGGGGGGAGAGAAGCGGCTGGTGGGGTATGTGGTGAAGAAGGAGGGGGAGGAAGTGAGGGGAGTAGAGTTGAGGCAATGGCTGAAGGGGCGATTGCCGGAGTACATGTTGCCTGGGCAGTGGGTGATGCTGGAGCGGATGCCGTTGACGCCGAATGGCAAGGTTGACCGCAAAGCCCTCCCCCCTCCCCCGCAACAACGGCAAGAAGCAGGCGATGAGTTCGCTGCCCCGCGTGACGAGCTGGAAAGCCGTTTATGCCGCTTATGGGAAGATTTGCTCAATGTGCAGCCAGTAGGCGTGAATGACAATTTCTTTGAATTGGGAGGCCACTCACTATTGGCGGTGCGTTTGTTTAGCCGGTTAGAGCAAGATTTTGGTCAACGTTTGCCGTTGGCGACGCTATTTCAATCGCCTACCGTGTCTGAATTGGCCGCTGTCTTGCGCCAGGAGCGCGCTGCGGCAGACTGGTCGGCGCTCGTGCCTATCCATGCTCATGGTGAGCGACCAACGTTTTTTTGTGTGCATAACTTTGGCGGCGAAGCGCTGGACCTGGCGCCATTGGCGCAAGCGATGGGAGACGACCAGCCGTTTTATGCGCTGCAAGCCCGTGGCCTGGATGGAGTAGAGCCGCCGCATACTTCCATTGCAGAAATGGCGGCGTATTATCTGGACGCTGTGCGAGAGCATCAACCGCATGGGCCGTATTATCTGGGCGGCTATTGCTTTGGCGGAGTGGTGGCTTATGAAATGGCGCGGCAATTACAGACACAGGGCGAGCCAATCGCGTTGTTGGCGGTCATTGACGGCGGCGCGCCAGGCTATCTGCATGACATTCAGCCTTTATCGCTCCGATGGGTGCTAAATTTTACCCTCAACTTGCGCTATTGGTTGCGCGATTTCTTCCAGCTTCCGCCTTCTGAAGTTCGTGTAGTCGTGCTGCGCCGCTTCAAACGCATCTTTAAAGCCATGCAAAAACAATTGGGTAAACCCGCGCAGATGACGCCCAAAGAAATCATCGGCGATCATATGCGAGAGGCGCCTCTGCACCGGCAGAAGCTGATGGAAATTCACATGCAGGCAATTCTGAATTATCGCACGCCGCCCTACGATGGTCGCGTCACGCTCTTTCGCATCCAGCGCATGCCGCTCTTCTCTCGCCAGGCGCACGATATGGGCTGGGGCCGTGTGGCACGCGGCGGCGTGACGCTGCAATATATCTCCGGCGCCCATCATAATCTGCTCGCGCCGCCTTATGTGAACGAATTGGCGCAGAAGCTACGCCGATGTATTGATCAAACAACGGGCGACACAGATAGATATAGCTCCTCGTATTGAGATGGGCTACTCCAAATAACCTCTGGAGCGCTGAGCTTGCCGAAGCGCGCCGCCTGGATCATTTAACTAACCAACAGGCTGGTGACGATCCATTGGTCACCAGCCTGTTGGTTTAATTCTCCGCCCTGAAGGAGAATACCTGGAACGTCATTTTCAGCCGTTCCCCCCTGGCTGTCATGTGGAATGGCGTCCAGGTGGAATAACTTAGTTCAACGGACAGCCAGCCTCGTTCTGCGCCTCGAACAAGTTCTTGATGCTGAGGAAGCTATTGGTGGCATAAGCCTGTTGCACCATGCTGATCACCTGGGCAGTCGTGTAGAGATAAGAGACGCCCGAATTGGTGGAATTGAGCAACGCTGCCACTGCATGGCGCGCCAGGGCGTGTTCGCCGCCGCCGCCTAGAGCAACTGCATCACCCAAGGTATGAGGGTCAAAGGATGCATCCACGCCGAAAACGGCTTCAAAGTCGTTCGAAGGCGCATAACCTACCCAGGAGTCATAGTGATGCGACTGACGCCAGTAGCCCGGTGTACAACCCTGTCCGCCGCCGGGAGGTGGTGGAGGGGGAGGAGTTTCCGTAGGCGGAGGCGGTGGAGTTTGGGTTGGCTTTTCACAATTCCACGACCACTTGGCGCCGATCTTGAACCTGCGCGCTCCAGAGGCGTCAAAATACACGGCGGTCACAGCATAATAAGGGGATTCAACTGGGTAGTAGAATTTCACCACTTCGTTGTTGACGGCTGTTACGACGCCGATGAGCGAGCCAACTCCGGCGCTGGTGGCGGTATAAAATTGATATTCTACTGCCCAACCCTCAGGCATGCCGGTAGAGACGACTTTTGCGAAAGGCTCGCAGGCGGTTTGGTTATCGGGGAAGATGAGCGTGACGCCTTCTTTGACTTTGTAGCCAGCAAAAGCCGCCTGGGCCGGCAACAGTGCTACAACCAAGACGAGTAGCATCGCTGCTCTGAACAGGTGCATGATTTTACTTCGATGAATGGACATATGTTCCTCCTGAAATGGAATTGAGCAAACTTAAACCGACGGTTGTGTGGCCGGTTTCGCTACTGGCTCCCCGAAGACCGCCCTCCCCTCGCTTATGCGATGAAATCATAGAGAGTGCAAGCGACCATGTGCAAGTCTCAGGATCAACGCCGCCACACAGGAGTACTGTAGTACTATTGCGTTTGTTATTCTACCCTCTGAGACGTCGCTGGCTCGATAATGTGACGAAAAAGATCGCAAAATATGCAGCAATTATTGTTTTTCTAATCTCAACTAATCTGCAATTAATAATGACCCCGATAGCGTTCTTTCAGGGTCATTATCAAGATGAAAGACGAGAAAGATCAGTTCAACGGGCAGACTGTGTCGTTCTGCGCTTCGAACAAGTTCTTGACGGTTTCAAAGCTGCCGGTGGCATAGGCTTGCTGAACCATGCTGATCACCTGAGCAGTGGTGTAGAAAAATGAGACGCTCGGGTTGGTCGAGTTTAGCAATGCAGCCACCGCATGGCGCGCCAGCGCGCGCTCGCCGCCGCCGTTCAATTGCACGGCATTACCCAGGTTCGTAGGGCTAAACGACGCGTCCACACTAAACACGGTTTCGAAGTCATCGCTGGGCGAGTAGCCCATCCAGGAATCGTAGTGATGTTCCTGTCGCCAATAGCCTGGCGTGCAACCCTGACCGCCGCTGGGCGGGGGCGGAGTGAAGGTTGGTGTAGGGGTGGGGGTATCGGTTGGGGTCGGGGTAGGTGTGTCGGTAGGTTTAGCGCTGCAATCCAGGTACCATTTGGCGCCGATCTTGAATTTCGTCTGCCCTGAGGCGTCAATATACTCTGCCGTAACCGCGAAATAACCTGCACCGCTATAGTTCGCCGGATAGGGGAAGGAAACAGCCTGATTGCCCGACACGGTTTGCGAGCTGATTAATTGCAGGGCGTCATCGAAGAAATGATATGTGACTGACCAACCGTCCGGCACATTGGTAGAATAGATATCCCCGACTTTTTCACAGGCAAACTGGTCGTCTGGAAAGTACAACGTCACCCCGAAGGTGGAGTCGGTTTTGGAGCCGGCCATCACGGCTGGCATTGGCAATATCATTGCAATCAGGATGACTGCCGCCAGCGCGGCCGACAGATAAATTGCCCATCGTGTTTTCGACATTCGAAAATCCTCCATAATATAAAATCGTGGTCGTTCCGGGTAATGAGTAGTAGAAATTAATAGGGTAAGAAATCGAATCGCCGCTTTTGTATTCTCCTTCCTGGCTCTCGCAGAAATTTCACGAGGCCGGCGTCTTTATCGCTGCGATATATTCAGCCGGGGTGGTACAAAGGTACTACTGCTCGCATGGTATAACGTAAATTCGATGGAAATGTTATGAAATTGATTATATTTATCCATAAAACTGATTGATTTTTTGCCCAACTGATTCATCTCTCGGTCTTGTTGGGGTGAGGTATAATCATTTACTGAAAATTTGTTCTGTGTAAACTTTATCCTGCTTATCGAGAGAAGCGTATGGATTTTAAACTTCACGCTCCCTATCAACCCACTGGAGATCAGCCGGAGGCAATACGCCAACTGGTGGAAGGCATCCAAAAGGGTTATCGCGATCAGGTGTTGTTGGGCGCCACCGGTACAGGGAAAACCTTCACGATTGCCTCAGTCATTGCTCAGGTGAATAAACCTGCTCTGGTGATGGCGCATAACAAGACTCTGGCGGCGCAACTCTACGCAGAGTTCCGAGAATTCTTCCCTGAAAACGCGGTGGAGTACTTCGTTTCTTACTATGATTATTACCAGCCTGAAGCTTACGTACCGCGCCATGATTTGTACATTGAGAAAGACGCAGACATCAACGAGGAGATCGAACGCCTGCGCCTGGCTGCTACCACTTCCCTTATGTCGCGGCGAGATGTCATTATCGTCGCTTCGGTGTCATGCATCTATGGCATTGGCAATCCAGAAGCCTATGGACGGGTGGTGATCAACCTGCAGAGCGGTAATATATACCGTCGCAACGCCTTGCTGCGCCAGTTGATTGAAGGACACTATGAACGCAACGACCTCGACCTGCGTCCGGGGACCTTCCGCGTGCGCGGTGACAACCTGGATATCGTGCCTGCTTATCAGGATAAGTTTGGCTACCGTATCACTTTCTTCGGCGATGAGATCGAACGCTTGCTGGAGTTTGACGTTGTTACCGGCGAAATGCGTCGCGAATTGAACACGGTTGCTATCTATCCTGCCCGCCATTTCATCACCGAAGATGAAAAGCTCCAGGCGGCGATCAGCGATATCGAAACTGAGCTGGCCGAACGTCTGGCGTATCTACGCGCCAACGACAAATTACTCGAGGCGCAGCGTTTGGAGAGCCGTACCACTTACGATTTGGAGATGCTGCGCGAGGTGGGCTATTGCTCTGGCATTGAGAATTACTCTCGTCACCTGGATCAGCGCGCTCCAGGCACCGCCCCCTGGACGTTAATGGATTATTTACCCAGCGATTACCTGTTGGTGATTGACGAATCGCACATGACCATCCCCCAGGTGCGCGGCATGTATAACGGCGATCGTTCGCGCAAGCAGACATTGGTGGAATATGGCTTTCGCCTGCCCTCGGCCTTGGATAACCGCCCGCTGACCTTCGAGGAATTCGAAAACCGCATGGGTTACACGATCTATACCTCCGCTACGCCTGGCCCGTACGAGATGGAGCGCGCTGATCAGGTGGTGGAGCAGATCATTCGCCCTACCGGGCTGGTTGATCCCGAAGTGGAGGTGCGTCCCATCGAAGGACAGGTGGATGATCTGCTGGGCGAAATCCGTAAACGAGTGGAGAAAGGACAGCGTGTATTGGTCACCACATTGACCAAGCGCATGGCCGAGAAGCTCTCCGATTATTTGATGGAGTTGGGCGTTAAGGTGCATTACCTGCACTCGGAAATTGATACACTGGAGCGGGTGGGAATACTGCGCGACTTACGCTTAGGCGTTTTCGATGTGGTGGTGGGCATCAATCTGCTGCGCGAAGGTCTGGATCTGCCGGAGGTGTCGCTTGTGGCGATCCTGGATGCTGACAAGGAGGGCTTTCTGCGTTCGGACACTGCGTTAATCCAGACCATAGGTCGCGCTGCCCGCCATATTGATGGTAAGGTAATTATGTACGCAGATGTGATCACTGACTCGATGCGCCGCGCCATAGATGAAACCAACCGCCGTCGCGCCAAGCAAATTGCTTACAATGAAGCCCACGGCATTCAACCAGTGAGCATTTTTAAAGCAGTGCGTGATTTGACTGATCAATTGACGGTGCGCGCCGTGGCTGAGCCAAAGGCGGAATATCGCGTCTCTGGAGCGGCATCTTTGCCGAAAAACGAGCTGCAACGCCTGGTCGCCGAGCTGGAAAAGCAGATGCGAGAAGCCGCCCGCAACCTGGAGTTTGAGAAGGCGGCTGCCTTGCGCGACGAAATGTATGAATTACGCGCTTTGTTGGCTGAAGATAGCGATCTCAAGCCCTGGGAGAAAATCAGGCTCTTGGCCGGCGAATAGGTGCGAATTCGCAAGAGAAGAGACGAAACCAGCAGTGGAAATGCTTCTCGATGGCATTCTGCCGCTGGATATTTTAAGTGCGCGGACAGGGTTTGGAAATTTCTTAATAAAGTCGTTATTGACATATTTGATAATCTATATATACTTTAACGCCAGTTAACATTTATCTATACAATCGTTGAGGTCTGAATTTGGTCGCTGGCGTTTGGGTGATTGATCGTGGGGACAATTGGATGGATTTTGGATTTATCGTTCCACGCCAGTGGGGTAAGTCAGTCGGATCAAAAATCTCCCATCAGGGTTGGCGCCCTGGCAACAATAGCCAAGAAAGGGGGTGTTTCGCAGCGTAGAGCCCAGAGAATGGATATATCTCATGTAAACATGATCCAATAGAGCAACAGCCTTTTTTCGTTCATAGCCAAAGGAGAGAGATGAATAATCTTCGCAAACCCCAGCAAGTTATCACCCCTATCATTGCTTTGATTTCTTTGCTCAGCATACTGCTGACCGCCTGCGGAGGCGGCGCAGCGCCGGCGACGCAAGCAGTCAGTGAAGCGACGGCAGCGCCAACCGTTGCCCAGCCGCCGGCTGAAGGCGCTCCGCTACAGTCCATTGGCGAAGGAGAAGGTGAGGTCTCCATCGTCGCCTGGGCTGGCTACATCGAACGCGGCGAAACCGACCCAGCTTACGACTGGGTGACTGAATTCGAGAAAGCTACCAATTGTAAGGTCAGCGTCAAGGTGGCGGCCACTTCTGATGAAATGGTCGCCCTGATGAACGAAGGCGGCTTCGACCTGGTGACTGCCTCCGGAGATGCCAGCAACCGACTGATCTCCGGTGGGCGTGTGCAGGAAATTAATATTGCCTTGATTCCTTCATGGAGCACGGTTGATCCACGATTGCAAAATGCCCCGTGGCATACTGTGGATGGAAAACATTACGGCGTGCCATACCAGTGGGGCCCGAATGTGTTGATGTACAACACCAATGCCTTCCCCACGCCGCCGGATAGCTGGAGCGTGGTCTTTGAAGAACAAACCCTGGGCGATGGCAAATCGAATAAGGGACGTGTGCAGGCTTATGATGGCCCTATCTATGTCGCCGACGCGGCGCTCTATCTCAAGGCGACCCGGCCGGAGTTAGGCATCCAGGACCCCTACGCCTTGAACCGCGATCAGTTCAACGCCGCTCTGGATCTGTTGCGCCAGCAGCGCCAGCTCGTCGCCCGTTACTGGCATGATGCTTTCATCCAGATGGACGACTTCAAAAACGAGGGTGTGGTCGCCAGCAGCTCCTGGCCGTTTCAAGTGAACCTGCTGCAAGCCGAAGGCCAGCCGATTGCCAGCGTCTTCCCCAAGGAAGGCGTCACCGGCTGGGCGGATACGACCATGATGCATGTAAACGCCCCGCACCCCAATTGCGCTTATAAATGGCTGGAACACTCGCTGAACCCCAAGCTTCAGGGCGATCTGGCGGCATGGTTTGGCTCTGTACCGGCTGTGCCTGCTGCCTGCGAGGGCAATGAGTTGCTTGGACCGGAAGGCTGCAAGACGAATGGCCTGGAAAACTTCGAGAAAATCGCTTTCTGGAAGACGCCTACTTCTGACTGCGGCAACGGATCCATGGATTGTGTGCCCTATCACGAGTGGGTGACCAATTATATTGCCGTAATCGGCGGGCGTTAGCGCATGTCCGACCACCTACAGGTTGCTATCCGCTTTGAGCGCGTCAGCCGTCATTTTGGCGAGGTCAAGGCAGTGGATGACGTCAGCCTTGATGTGCTAGACGGCGAGTTCTTTACTTTGCTCGGCCCATCCGGTTCGGGGAAGACTACCTGTTTGCGCATGATCGCCGGGTTCGAACGACCGACCGCAGGGCGCATTCTGCTCCACGGCGTGGATGTCTCGCATTTGCCGCCTTATGAGCGGGATGTGAACACCGTTTTTCAGGACTATGCTCTGTTCCCCCACATGACGGTGGGCGAGAACGTGGCTTATGGGTTGATGATCAGGAAAACGCCTAAAGCGGAGCGCGAGCGACGAGTGGGAGAGATTCTCGACCTGGTGCGCCTGACTGGCATGGAGGGGCGCAGACCCTCGCAACTCTCCGGTGGGCAACGCCAGCGCGTTGCTCTGGCGCGAGCGTTGATCAACCATCCACGTGTGCTGTTGCTCGATGAGCCGCTGGGTGCGTTGGATTTGAAGCTGCGCCAGCAGATGCAACTCGAGCTTAAAGCTATCCAGCAGCGTGTAGGTATCACCTTCATCTACGTGACGCATGACCAGGAGGAAGCTCTCACCATGAGCGACCGTCTGGCTGTATTCAATCACGGCAAGATCGAGCAGGTGGGGTCTCCGGCGGACGTATATGAGAACCCCACCTCGCCCTTTGTAGCCAGCTTTGTTGGCGTCACCAACCTGGTCAGCGGTGAGGTAGCGCAAGCCATCACTGGCTCGCCGCTGACCTTTTCGGTGCGCCCGGAGAAAATCCGTATTGTTGCTCCAGGGACCCGATTTTCCCAGGATGAATGCGCCGTGGATGCCTGTGTGCGCGATGTGATTTATTTGGGGCTGTATACGCGCTATGTCCTGTCGTTGGATGTAGGCGGCGAGCTGATTGTTGTTCAACAGAACCTGAATACCACCCGCAACGAGGCGCTTGCGGTGCGCAATCAGCCTGCGCGTCTGATCTGGTCGCGCAGCGCCAACCGCTATTTGAGCGAGCCGGGAGAGACGGTATGACTGCAATAGATGCCTCCGCTGGCGTTCGACGCGAGCGCTCGTTTGGCTCTCGCCTCTCTACCTATATCTACTTGCGTCCGAATCTCTTGCTGTCTATCTTGCTCGGACCGCCGTTGTTATGGATGGTGGTCGTCTATCTCGGATCGCTGATTGCTCTGCTGGTCAACAGTTTTTACAGCCTGGATGACTTTACCGGCTTGGTGGTACGTCAATTCACGCTGAAGACCTATGCCCAGCTCCTTACGCCAGCCAACATGGACATCGTCCTGCGCACGGTTGGGATGGCGATTGCCGTCACGTTGGCGGCTGCGCTGCTGGCGTTTCCGCTGGCGTATTTTATTGCTCGCCATGCCTCGCCGCGCGCAAAAGGCTGGTTATACCTGGCGGTGTTGCTGCCGCTCTGGTCGAGCTATCTGGTGCGCGTTTACGCATGGAAGCTGATCCTGGCGAAGGAGGGCATTCTAAGCTGGACTATCGCCCAGGTAGGATTGAGTCAGACGCTACAGTTCTTGCTAAATCTGCCGGCGATTGGTGGGCCATCGCTGTCGCTGTCGCCCATAGGCATCTTTATCGTTTTTCTCTATGTCTGGCTTCCGTACATGATTTTACCGATCCAGGCGGCGCTGGAGCGCGTGCCAAAATCATTGATTGAAGCCTCGGGCGATTTGGGAGCGCGTCCAGGTCAGACTTTTCGGCGGGTGACCCTGCCGCTGGCTTTTCCTGGTGTGGTAGCTGGTTCAATTTTTACTTTTTCGCTGACCATGGGGGATTTTATCGTCCCGGCTTCGTTGGGCAATTCCAGTTTTTTCATTGGGCAGGCGGTACTTTCGCATCAGGGAACCTCCGGCAACCTGCCTTTAGCGGCGGCTTTTACGATGGTGCCCATCGTCATTATGGTCGTTTATCTTCTGATCGCGCGCAAGTTGGGAGCTTTCGATGCGCTTTAGGATAAGCGACCCCACTGCAGAGAAGGCATCCTTGCCTCTTAAGATCGCTGCGGCTGCAGCGTTGCTCTTTCTTCACATTCCGGTCTGGATTATTTTGCTGTATGCATTCACGACGGATGAGGCGACCTACAGCTTCCCGCCGCCTGGTTTTACCACACGCTGGTTTGCAGTGGCTTTTGGGCGGCAAGATTTCTGGGCTGCATTAGGACTTTCGCTGCGCGTGGCAGGAATAGCCACGATCGCGGCGTTGCTGCTTGGTTCGCTGGCGGCTGCGGCGGTGTATCGCAGCAAGTTTTTCGGGCGCGAAACTATCTCTGTCTTGCTGGTGTTGCCGTTGGCTTTGCCGGGGATCGTCACCGGCATTGCCTTGCGCTCAGCGATCAGCATTGGCGAGATACCGTTCAGCTTTTGGACGATCGTTTTGGGTCATGCGACTTTCTGTATGGTGGTGGTGTATAACAATGTGCTGGCGCGACTGCGCCGCTTTGGTCATTCGCTCATCGAGGCTTCAATGGATCTGGGGGCAAACGGCATTCAGACCTTTCGTTATGTGGTGTTGCCGCATCTGGCTACCGCCTTACTGGCTGGAGGAATGCTGGCTTTTGCGCTTTCCTTCGATGAAGTCATTGTGACCACCTTTACTGCTGGTCAGCAGATGACCTTGCCGATCTGGATTTTCAGCCAACTTACCCGGCCGCGCGATCGTCCGGTAACCAATGTGGTAGCGATCTTTGTTATTCTGCTGACCTTCATCCCGATTCTGGTTGCTCATCGTCTGACGCGGGATACAGGTGGGACGCACCTGTAATTGCTCCGGCGCAGTAAAAAATTCACACCCTCTTCGTTCCAGGTTCACAACTTCTTCATAAGTGTTTGCTATCCTAGGAGCATCGAGATCGTCAATTCTCACATATCGTGAACACACATGAAGGAGTGTCGAAAATGAAAAAGATCGTGTTGATTGCAGTTGCTACATTTGTCGTTTTGGCCGCTTTAGGCGCGGCGGGTTACGCTTACGCTCAGACGCCAACCCCGCCGACCAATCCCCTGGGACCGGGCTCTGCTTATGGCCGTGGCGGTGGGATGATGGGTGGCTTTAGGGGTGGAATGATGGGCGGTTGGGGCTCAGCTCAGGCTTATGGTCCGATGCATGAGTACATGACCACAGCGATGGCAGAAGCGTTGGGTATGACTGTTGAACAGTTGAACGCAGAACTGGCCGCTGGCAAGACGATGTGGCTGGTGGCTCAGGAAAAGGGCTTCACCCTGGAACAGTTCCAGAGCTTAATGCTGGAAGCGCGCCAAAAAGCGCTGGCGCAGATGGTTGCTGACGGCGTGATTACTCAGGCTCAGGCGGATTGGATGCTCAGCCGTATGCAGGGCATGTGGGGCAGCGCGGGCGGTGCTGGTTGCCCTGGCATGGGCGGCGGCTTTGGGCCGGGTGGCTTTGGCCGCGGCGGCGGGCGTTGGAACACCCCGCCAGCTCAGCCAACGCCTTCCAACAACGGGTAATATCTTGACCCCCTCCTGCCTCCCCCGAATTCCAAGATATGGAATTTGGGGGAGGAGCGCGTCATCAGTAAGTTTCCAAAGAGCAAGATTTGGGGAGGAGCGCCCCTTGACAAACTGCGGTTTCCATTTATACTAAATCGTGATATTGCGATTTGAGCGGTGCTATGGACAAAGACCTTCTAAAAGTACAAATGATTGGATGCTGCACGTTGGATATCCACGGCGAGGAGCAAGATCGCCTGGTGCAGATGTTCAAAGCTTTGGGCAACCCGGTGCGCTTTGAGATCCTCAAGTTTTTACTCACCCATCCCGGTTGTATCACCAGCGATATCGTCGAATATCTCCCGCTGGCGCAGTCCACTGTATCGCAGCATCTCAAAGTTTTGCGTGAGGCGGGCTGGATCGAAGGTGAAACCGAGGGCCCAGCTACCTGCTATTGCCTGGATGTCGAAAACATTGCCTGGTTTCGCCAGAAGGTGTGCAGTATCTTTTAAATGCACCTGGCGGAAAGTCGCCTATCCATTGAAATGCCTATCTGCTTGCCTCCTCCATGGCTGTCATCCTGATTATCGAAGACGAAGTTGAACTGGTCAAAGTGCTGCGTTCCTATCTTGAGCAGGCCGGTTTCAGTGTGATTGCCGCCTATCGCGGTGATACTGGATTGGCTGCCTGGGAGAACCGCCAACCGGATCTGGTTATCCTGGATTTAAACCTGCCCGGTATGGATGGTTTGGATGTGGCGCGCCAAATCCGCCGCAAGTCTAATACGCCGATCATTATGCTCACTGCACGTGTGGAAGAGACTGACCAGCTCATTGGTCTGGAGTTAGGCGCAGACGATTACATCACCAAGCCATTTTCGCCGCGCGTGGTGGTGGCGAGAGCGCGCGCTTTGTTGCGCCGCGCCGAATCCGCTGCTGCACCAGCGCGCCTGCTGCGCGTCGCCGACCTGGAGATTGACCTGGATGGGCATACGGTGCGTCGTAATGGCGAACCGCTGGAGTTGACTCCAACCGAATTTAATCTGCTGGCCGCGCTGGCTGCCCAGCCTGGCCGCGCGTTCACTCGCTTGCAACTGTTGGAAGCCAGCCAGGGAACAGCCTACGAAGGGTACGAGCGCACCATAGATGCGCACATCAAAAACTTGCGCGCCAAGCTGGAGAGCGACCCACGCAATCCGCAATATATTGAGACTGTTTTTGGCGTGGGGTATCGCTTTGCCCGTCAATAAGCGCCTCGCGTCGCGAAAGTTGAGCATCCCATGCGCTTGCGGCTAATCTTGTCTTTTGCTTTGGTGGCGCTGACCGCAGTGGTCAGTGTGGTGATCCTGGCGCGGCAAGGCGCGGCCAGCGAGGTGCGCGCCTTTATGTTCCCAGGCGGTATGGTGGATATGCAAGACCTGGTGAGCGCTCTGCAGGACTATTATCGCCAGAATGGTTCATGGCAGGGCGTGGAAAGCTTGCTTGAGCCACCTGGTCGCCGCGCCCAACGCGGCTATGGCGCAGGCATGGGTGGTATGGGCCACGGTATGATGATGGATCAGTCGCTGCGGTTGGCGGACGCCGAAGGCCGCCTGGTGTACGATTCTCAACAAGTCTCGCCCGTTGGGTCGCTGAGCCGCGCCGAAATAAGCGCCGCGATCCCCCTGAAGGTGGGTGGGCGCACGGTGGGTTATTTGCTGGCGACGGGCGGAATGGCTTTCACCCAGGCTGATGAAGCCTTCCTGCTTGGGCGATTAACCCGCGCCGCCCTCACTGCGGGGCTGATCGCCGGCGGCCTTTCGTTGCTGCTGGCTTTATTGCTTGCCTACAGCCTGATGCGCCCGGTGCGTGAGCTAACCCGCGCCGCACGCCGTTTGGGTGAAGGTGACCTCTCACAACGCGTCCAGGCGCGTGGCAATGATGAACTGGCTGACCTGGCGCAGGCTTTCAACCGCATGGCAGCTTCTTTGCAGCAGGCTGAAAGTAGTCGCCGCGCCCTGACCGCCGACATCGCTCATGAACTACGCACCCCTCTGGCGGTGCAACGCGCACATCTGGAAGCCCTGCAAGACGGCATCTATCCGCTGAGCGCGGAAAACTTGCAGCCGGTGTTGGAGCAGAACCTCGCGCTCACCCGCCTGGTGGAGGATTTGCGCACATTGGCGATGGCGGATTCCGGTCAGCTCAAGCTGGAATTTAGCCCCACTGATCTAATTGCCTTGATCAGCCGCCTGGTGGAACAATTCCACCCACAGGCTGACCCGCGTCGCATCACTTTGCGTTTCGAACATCCTGGCTTGGAGACATTGCGCATTCAGGTGGACGCGTTGCGCATCGAACAGATTTTAACCAACTTGCTTTCTAACGCGTTGCGCTATACGCCAGAAGAGGGCGAGATCAGTGTGCGAGCGCAGACTCTGCCTGGCCGTGCAATTGTGAGTGTGCGCGACACAGGTCCCGGAATTCCCCCGGAGGCGCTGGATCGGGTGTTCGAGCGTTTTTACCGCGTAGACCGCGCTCGCAGTCGGGCGGAGGGTGGCTCTGGGCTGGGGTTGGCTATTGCCCGCCAGTTGGCAGAGGCGCATGACGGGACTTTAGAAGCGAGAAATCATCCGCAAGGAGGCGCGGAATTTATTCTGACGCTACCGACAGAAAAAAGCAATAATAATTCCCGTGGAAGAGCTTTATGACGGTTATCCGAAATAATGTCACTCGCTTGTTGGATGCCCATCACGTTCCCTATCAGGCGTTCGAATTACCTGCAGAAAAGCTGGGTGCAGTGGAAGCTGCGGCATACCTGGGCGTTCCCGCCGATCAGGTGTTCAAGACCATCGTAGTGGTTCGCCCAGAGAAGGGGAAACCCATCCTGGCGTTGACGCCAGGCACGTTAGAGGTGGATCTCAAGGCGCTGGCTGCTGCCCTGGGCGAGAAGAGACTGGCTATTCCTACTCAAAAGGAAGCTGAACAGTTGACCGGCCTTCAGGCTGGCGGCATCTCACCGCTGGCGCTGCTTAACCGTGGCTTTCAAGTGGTTATAGATGAAGCCGCTCTGCTCTTTGATGAAATTTACATCTCCGGTGGGCAACGCGGCCTGAATATTCGTCTGCCGGTAGAAGCCCTGGTTGAGTTATGTGGGGCGGCTTTGGTGGATTTTGCTCGCGGTTGATTTCAAGGGCGATGTAGTGTTAATGCTCAATTTTATTCCCATAATTTGCCCGGAAAATGCTACAATTGGGGAACGTTTATAGGCTGATAAACCCGCCTGGTGGAAAACAGCCACGCGCCAGATTAAGGAGACCGTCATGAGCCGAGAGTCCAGCAATGCAGACCCCATCATCATCGCTCGCGATGTACATAAGTGGTATGGCCGTTTTCACGCTTTGCGCGGTATTACTATGGAAGTGCGCAAAGGCGAAGTAGTCGTCATCTTTGGGCCTTCTGGTTCGGGTAAATCTACTTTCATCCGCACGTTGAACCGCCTGGAAGAGCATCAGCAAGGCACGATCATTGTGGACGGCATCGAGCTGACGCGCGATGTGCGCAACATCGAGCAGGTGCGCATGGAGACCGGTATGGTCTTCCAGTCGTTTAACCTGTTCCCGCATATGACTGTGATGGATAACATCACCTTGGCGCCGATCCGTGTGCGCAAGTGGCCGCGCGAAAAAGCCGAGGAGATCGCCATGCAATTGTTGGAACGGGTGGGTATCCCCGAACAGGCGCAAAAGTACCCAGGGCAGCTTTCCGGCGGTCAGCAGCAACGCGTGGCTATTGCTCGCGCTCTGGCTATGCAGCCCAAGATCATGCTCTTTGATGAACCCACCTCGGCTCTTGACCCAGAGATGATCAAAGAAGTGTTGGATGTAATGGTAAGTCTGGCTGAATCGGGTATGACCATGCTGGTAGTGAGCCACGAGATGAGCTTTGCCCGCGCGGTGGCGAACCGCATGGTATTCTTCGACCAGGGTCTGATCGTGGAGAGCGGCACACCCGACCAAATCTTCAATGACCCTCAGGAAGACCGCACCAAGTTGTTTTTGTCGCAGATTTTGTCGCACTAAGTTTTTTAAGCCAGGCGCTAGATTATTGCGCCTGGCGAAACCACTCTCGTTCCAATATAGCGTACCAGTATTCGCTGCTCCAACGGCCGGGAAACCACAAATTCTCGACGAAGTGCGCCTCGCGGCGGAAGTTCAGCTTTTCCAACGTGCGCTGCGCGGGGACGTTCAGTAAACGCGGCGATTCTAGAAGCATGGTTGTCATTCGGCTGTCTCCAATGCATTTCTGCGGATCACTTCAGCGTAAAAACGCCCGCTGTCTTTGATGATGCGCTGCTGAGTCTCCCAATCCACGTAAATTAGCCCGAAGCGCATTCGATAACCATAAGCCCATTCAAAATTATCCATCAACGACCAGTGGAAATAGCCGCGGATGGGGACGCCGGCCTGTATGGCGCGATGCAACGCCTTTAAGTGGCGGCGCAGGAAGCGGATACGTCGTTCGTCGCGCACGCGCCCGTCGAAATCCACGCCATCGGGGACGGGGACGCCATTCTCCGTAATATACCAATCCAATGGGCAAAAGGGAGCGTCGCGATAATCCAAGTGCAGGCGCGTCAGCAGGTCGTATAACCCTTGCGGGTAGATCTCCCACATCTGCGAATACTCATTGCCTTCAGGAAATAACAGCTCTGCCTGTAGGGGCAAGGATTTTGGATCGTAACGCACCACCGCGCGGGTGTAATAATTAATCCCCAGAAAATCCATCGGTTCGGAAATGATCTCCAGATCTCCATCGTGCGCTTCGGGAAAAAGCCCAGTAAAGTGTTGCAGTACATCCAGCGGATATTGGCCGCGCAAGAGGGCGTCGAGGAAGAGGCGGTTTTGTACGCCGTCGAAGAGTTGCGCTGCCTGCTGGTCTTCCGGCGAGGAGCTGGCCGGATAAACGGGATATAAGTTGAGGATGATGCCCAGTTGGGCGCTGGCAGGCAAGATGGCGCGTAGCGCCTGGACGCCGTAGCCGTGTGAGAGCAGCACATGATGGACGGCGCGTAGAGCGATCACAGGATCCTGGATGCCAGGCGCATGTTCGCCAGTGAAATGACCCAAGAAGGCGATCACCGCTGGTTCGTTGTGCGTCACCCAGTAACGTACGCGGTCGCCTAGATGACGGGCGATGATCTGCGCATAGTCGGCGAAGCGGAAAGTGGTGTCTCGCTCTGCCCAGCCGCCTCGTTCTTGCAATGCCAGAGGCAAATCCCAATGATAAAGCATCAACCAGGGCTGAATGCCGCGCTCCAACAAGCCATCCACCAGCCGCTGATAAAAGTCCAGCCCGGCGGGATTCACTTTGCCGTAGCCGTCCGGTTGAACGCGCGTCCAGGCAATGGAAAAACAATAAGCCCCCAGGCCGAGTTCGCTCATCAGCGCCAGGTCTTGCGGCCAACGGTGATAATGGTCAGCAGCCACGTTGCCAGTTTCACCGCGCTCAATGCGCCCAGGTTGGCGCACGAAAGCATCCCAGATCGAAAGCCCTTTGCCATCCTCGTTCCAGGCGCCTTCGATCTGGTACGCCGAGGTAGTAGCGCCCCAGGTGAAGCCGGCGGGAAAACGAAGAAAGCGCGATGTGGTCATGCGTATACCTCCATTTGAAAAATTGGTAGAGCAGGGAGTGGATAAGAGCTATTTGAACAACTCGAGTAAGCGTCGTTGCTCGTCGTTGAGCGGGTAGAGTGGGTTACAGGGGCGTGGATAAATCTCCGCTGCGTCCCAAAGCTCGCGGCGCACACTGCTGGCCGGTCCCACTTTCAATCCTCGCTCTGCTAAATCATCTACAAGAGCGCAAGCATCGAACAAATGGACAGAAGCGATCAGCCAGGGGCGCGAGCGCAGTCCGAGCTGAGCCGTCATGCTGGGTAGCGGACCGGCCAGGATCAGATAGTAATCTGGCAAAAAGCCGGGGGTGATATCCAGGTTCCCCTCGCGCATAGCGTACCATTTGATATTTACCGAACAAGATGTCAACGGCCCTGCGTAGAAATATCCGTCAATCGCTGTGTGGGCGGCGTTTTTTATCAATCGGATAGGGAATATGCGTGTGGCAATGTACTCGCCCAGAGAGCTCAGGGCAACCGGGCGTTGGATAATGGCGCTGATCTCTTTTTCCAACTCATTTCGGCGTTGGATCAACGCAGCCAGCTTCTGAAGGGCATCCGTGTCGGCGTTGACATCCATTCCTCACTCTCCAGGAGTACCCATTCTGACATGACGAACGTATCATGATCGCCTGACGCAACGGGTAAATCGCCAATGCGTTACCTTGAATTGTAATCCATCTCCAGGGAGTTTGGTACAATAAGCGGGGTTTGAAATTGCGCATATCTGCACACATGGTTGCATGACACCTCAATCTGTCACTTTCTTAATCCTGTTTGTTGCAGTTCTGGCGTTGTTATTGGGTAAACCGCGGCCAGATGTCGTTGCCTTGTTAGCGACACTTGCGCTTGGACTCACCGGCGTCTTGGCTCCACAAGAGGTATTTGCTGGGCTGAGTCGACCGGCGGTGGTCACCATCCTGGCAGTGTTTATCCTGGCGGAAGGGCTACGGACAGCCGGCGTAGCCGCGCGGCTAGGCGAGTTTTTGCTCCGCCTGGGGGGCAAAAACGAATTTTGGATGATCGTCATTATAACTTTATCTGGCGCGACGCTATCGCTGGTGATGAACAACATCGCCGCCGCAGCGGTCTTGTTGCCGGCGGTTTCTTCTGCTGCGCGTAAAGCCAATGTAAGTCTTTCTAAATTGATGATGCCGCTGGCCTATGGCACGATTTTGGGCGGCATGGCTACTTTGCTGACCAGCAGCAATATCGTGGTGAGCAGCACCTTGATAGAGCATGGGTACACTGGCTTTGGACTGCTGGATTTCGCTCCACTCGGTGTCCCCATTGTGTTGACGGGGTCAGTTTATCTGGCGTTGGTCGGCCGGCGCTGGCTGCCAGAACAATCGCCGGTGCAACGCATGGCGCAAGAACAGCCAGCGGTGGATCTGTTTGATATTTATCGCCTGGGTGAACGCCTGGTCGCCGGACGCATACCCCAAGAATCCACATTGGTCGGACAGTCTTTACAGCAAAGCGGGCTGCGTGAGGGTTACAATTTGAATGTAGTTGCACTGCGACGCGGCGGGCGAATACTCAGCCCGTTGCAACCGACAACGCGTCTGGAGGCGGGCGATCAACTTTTGCTGGAAGGTCGCCCGGATGACCTCTCGCCGCAGTCGCTTGCGCCATTATTGCAGATCATGCAGCCAGCAGACTGGGACGAGACAGATCTGGAGCGAGGCGGGGCGCAACTGGTGGAGGCGGTGTTGACGCCGCGCTCCCATTGGATTGGTCAAACGCTGCGCCAGGTACAATTTCGCGAAAAATTTGGGGTGAACGTGCTGGCAATCTGGCGCAGCGGGCGCTCCATCCGCACCCGCCTGTGGGAGTTGCCGCTTCAGTTTGGCGATGCTTTGCTTCTGCAAGCCAGCCCGCAAAATCTGACTTTATTGCAGAGCGAGCCAGAAGTGTTGGTGTTGTTCAATCATCGCCGTGCGCCGGTTGCAGCGGGCAAGTTTTGGACCGGGTTGGGGCTGGCATTGATTGCGTTAATCCTGGCGATCGTCTTTCCTAACCGAACGGCGGAATGGTTTCTGTTGGGGGCATTGGGTATGGTGGTAAGCGGCGTGTTAAGCATGGATCAGGCTTATCGTGCAGTGGATTGGCGCAGCGTCTTTTTGGTGGCGGGGATGTTACCACTCGGTACAGCGATGATCCAGACCGGGGCGGCGGCTTCGTTAGCCAATGGTTTGCTGCGCCTGCTGGAGCCCTATGGTGCAGCGATGATCTTGATCGGTTTGTTTTTGACGACGACCTTGTTGGTTCAAGCGCTCAACGGCGCGGCAGCGGCGGCGATGATTGCGCCGGTGGCGTTAGCCGCAGCTCAACAGGCTGGTTTGAACCCGCATGCGCTGGGCATGGCGGTCGCTTTGGCAGCTTCGATGGCGTTTATCACGCCACTCGGTCATCCGGTAAACATCCTGGTGATGGGGCCAGGGGGTTATACTTTCCGTGACTATGCCCGCGTTGGCGCGCCTTTGGCGCTGCTATTGTCTCTCTTGATTTTGGGGTTATTGCCATTGGTATGGCCTTTGCGCTGAACAGAGCTGTGCATCGAGGTAAGCTCCGGTCTGCATTATGAAAGGTAAAAAAGAGTGGCGGGCGGCAATTGCCGCCCGCCACAGTTCAGTTCGCCGAAGGAGAAAGGAGAGGGATTTAGGCCCCTTTTCTACGCCTTGACACGAATACGCTTTTCCTTCCTGCCAATGGAAGGTAATTTGATCTTGGGGATGCTGACCGGAATGCGTTTCAGCGGGCTGCCTGCCGTAACTTTAGGCAGAATCACCCTCAGAACGCCATCCTTTAGCTCTGCTTTTGCCTTTTCGCTGCGTACTGCGCTGGGCAGCCGCACGCTGCGTTGCCAGGCGCCATAGCGTCGCTCTTGAAGCCGCCAATTGCCTGTGGTGCGCTCCTGCTCAGCTTTGCTCTCCGCTCGAATGGTCAGCACGCCGTCGCGTTCTTCCACTTGAATGTCTTCTGGTTGGACGCCCGGCAAGGGGATTTCAGCCACCAATTCTTTATCGGTCTCGTACAAATCGAGCGGCAGGTTATCGCCGGGGAAGGCTGGCCAGCTCCATTGCGTCCAAAACGGCGCTGTCCATGGCGCCAGGTTTGTAGTAGAGAAAAATGGATCGTTAAAGGCGGAAAGCGTCTCATCAAATACTCGTTCAATCAGGCTGCGCGTATTCCAGATGTCGTTGAAAGGACGATATACAACCAGTTTATCCATAGACGCACCTCCTCATTTTCGGTAGTTTGTTATTTTCATCCGCTAAAGTTGTCTTTTAGCCAGCGCCCGGAAGGTCTCCGCATGTCAACTTTGCTGCGCATAGATGTTCGGCAAGCCTTCCGGGTACTGGGAGAGAACTTTCATGAAGAAAGCCTCTTTGCTCATCTTATATTCTATAGAATGCGCGTTAGATCAGAATCAGAGGTATGTAGGAGGAATGTTAAAAATTTCTCCGCGACGAGACTTCAGATGCCCCGATTTATTTTTCTGGCTATAGGACATGGAGAGTTCAATACGCCAGCAGCGCTTGTATTTTCTGACGAATGCGTTCCACGCTGGGCAGTACGGCTTCCATCAAACCGATATTATAGGGGATGGGCAAATCCGGCGTTGTCAGGCGCTCGATCGGCGCGTCCAGGTCGGTGAACGCCTGGCTGACTATCTGCGCGGCGATTTCGCTGCCAAAGCCGGACGTGAGAGTATCCTCATGCACGATCAGGACTTTACCTGTGCGCCGGGCAGCTTCTAAAACTGCTTCCCGGTCCCAGGGAACAATGGTGCGCAAGTCAAGCAGCGTCACACGACCGGAGAAGGCTTTGGCTGCCTCCAGGCAGCGCGGCGTCATCGCTCCCCAGGTGATCACTGTCAGCTCATCGCCCTGCAACAAACGGGCAGCGCGCCCGAAGGGCAGGCAGAAGTTGTCGCCGGGATAGGGGCGGCGTCCGTCTGGCGTATCCAGCAGGGCGCGATGCTCAAAGAAGAACGTCGGGTCGTCGCCGCGCAGCGCTGTGCGCAATAAGCCGACGGCGTCTGCGGCGTTGCTGGGGTAGGCGATGCGCCAGCCAAGAGTGTGGGCATAGACCGCCTCGCCGCTCACGCTGTGCCAGGGGTCGCCGGTCTTTTTACTGAAGCCGACCGGGATGCGCACCACCACCGGTGCGGCAAAGTTATTGGCAGTGCGCCACCGCAGCGTGCCCAGGTCGCTAATTTGCTCGTGAGCGGGGTCCGCGTATTTGCGAAACTGAATTTCGGGTACGGGCAGCAGGCCAGCCAGCGCCATGCCTACCGCTCGACCGATGATGCCTTCTTCAGATAATGAAGTATCGAAGACGCGATCGGGTCCGAAGTGCGCTTGCATATCCAGCGTCGCGCCGTGCACGCCGCCCTTCACCCCCACATCCTCGCCAAAAACCAACATTCGTGGGTTGAGGCGCATCTCCGTCTCCAGTGTACGTCGCACAGCATCCACAAAATTGATGCGCGGGCCGCTGGACAGCGGTTGCGAGTCGCTCAAAGGAAGCAGCGCCCCCTCCGGGCGCAGCCCGCCCTGGAGCGGCGCAGCGCCTTCGAAGAACAGAAAGCGCGCAGTTTCTGTCGGTTGGGGATCAGGCAGGGTTTCAGCTTCATGCAAGGCAGCTTGCAACTCCGCCTGCACCTGAGCTTCCAAAGCCGTCCAACGCTCGCCGTGCGGGTCATCATTCTGACGTAAAAATTCCTGCAGGCGAGGCAGCGGATCGCGCTCGACTTCAACGCGGCGCAGTTCCTCTGGTTTATACGCCTGATCGTCAATGAAGGTATGGCCGCCCAGGCGCACTACGCGCAAATGCAGCAGGCAGGGCCCGGCCCCGCTGCGCACGTGAGTGACCGCCTGCGTAATGACGTCCCAGGCGTCGAGTGGATCGGTGCCGTCACCGTCCAGCGTCAACAGATTATTGAACGACGCCAGATTAGCCGCTAAATTACCACCTGGCGTCTGGCATTCCGCCGGCACCGAGATGCCATAGGCGTTGTTTTCGATAAAAAATAGCAGGGGGACATTTTCGGTAGTCACCAGATTGAGCGCCGCCCAAAAGCCATTGGCGGCAGTACTGCCTTCGCCGCCGCAGGCGACAGCTATGGCGCTATCCCAGTCGGATTCGCCCAGTACGCGCTCTCGGTAACGAATAGCCTGCGCCCAACCAGCGGCGGGTGTATATTGCGCCCCCACATCGCCGGAGGCGGGCAGAATAGTCAGTCCACGGCGACGCGGCAGATTGAACACTACGCCCACGTCCCGCCCCTGGCTGGGACTGCCAGTTTTTGCCATACCTGCTGCCAGCGCCTCGGTCACGCTCAGCCCGCAGGCCAGCAATAATGGCCGCGAGCGGTAATAAACTGTCGCCGCATCGTGTGGGTGATCCAGCGCCTGTGCCAGCAAAGCCTGAGCCAGCTCATGCCCGCCAGCCGAAAATTGGTATTTGATTTTGCCTTGTGGGACAAGCTGCTCTTCCTCTAATTGATCCAGTTTGCGCGAGAGCAATAGGATGCGCGCCGCTTCCCACCAATCCGCTTGTTTTTCTACCATGAGACGCTCCACCTGAGGGAAGAAAATCCATCATTGACTTTCAGTTAATCGCCAATTCATGGACTGATTTTACCCAAAATATCGTCTCAAGCCAAGTTGATAAGATTTCAGTGGAATTTGTGGACTGCGCGCATGTTTTACTCATCCCGTTGGCGAATTTCGGCCAGAACTGGCGCGGCTCGCCAGGCCAGCCAGGCGGTTTGTGCAGCCATGCTCACGGTCATCGCCGCCAAACCGACATACAGGCCGATTGCGCCTCCCCAGACTGCGCCGGCGGCCAGCAACGCAGCAACCACGAACAAATAAACCACCACCGATTCGCTGACGCCGCGCGTGCGCCGCCCATACAGCAATGCGCCTTGATACCAGCTTTGCAATACGCTCAGCGCAGGCAATGGCAGCGCCAACCATAACCCGGAGCGCGCCAGATGCGCCAAAAACGGCGGCAAGGCGGAGACTCGTTCAAACCAGAGCGCAGCCAAGGGCGTGGCGGCGACCAATAACAGCAGCCCCGTCGTGAAGGCAGAAAGCAACTCGGCGAAACGCTTCAAGCTGCGATACGCTCCGCGTTGATCCAGCAATGCGACCACCACTTCGTTGTAGGCGACTCCCATACTGCGCAGCATAAAGACAAGCCCGGTAACCACTGGCCAGACCGCCAAAGAGGCGAGGCTCTCCGGCATGCGGCTCAATGCAGCGCTGCCGATGGGGTTGGCGATCAGGGTGAGCAACGAGGTCATCACCAAAGGGATATAGAAAGCAAAAAAGACCTGCCAGGTGAGCGCCGGTTCAACGGGCGGCGCCAGGCGTACTTGATTGCGCAGCACTGGCCGCACTGCCCATCCGGCGTAAAATGCTTCACTCATCACCCCGGCGGCGACCGCTGCGGTTCCTACCAGGATGCCCGGTATACGTTGCGGCCCCAGCGTTTGCGCCAGATTGAACCCCACAAATAGCACGATCAAGTTGGCGCTCAGGCGGACGACCGTTCCAATGCCCACGGTCTGAGAATGACCAAAACGGATCAATACGCCCTGATTGAAGCGCCGATAGGCGATAGACCAGGTCCAGGGCGTCATCACGATCAGCCCCAAGCGAGCAGGGGCGATGATCTCCGGCGGCGCGCCGATCAGGTCCTCCACCACAAGAGAGTATAGCGGCGTCAGCGCGATCAATAGGTGCAAAGCAGTGAGCAGTCCCCCCGCAGTCATCATAAACCGATGCAAGCGGCGGTAAGACGCCCAATCCTTGCTCAGCGCGGTGGAAGCCGCCAACAGCATGATGATGGGCGATTCGATAATCAATGCCAGTTGGAAGACTACGCCGCCGTACGCAGCCAGGTGTATCTCTGGATGTGGAAGACGGGCGATGACCGCGCTGAGCGCGGGCAGCTCGAGGGCCATGAGCAGCCAGCTTGCCGCCAGCGGCCACCATGTTTTGGCAACACGATGCAGGGGCAAGCTGTCCGCGCCCGCCGTGTTTTCAGAAATGCCGGCGGCTTTCATACCGGCGAATACGCTTTCAATTCGGGAACTTCAACTTCAACCGTTTCTCCAGCGCGGATTATCCCTGGGCGTTCGACGCAGGCGACCAGGCCGCGGCGACCCTGGGCGGCGCGCACAAATTCCTCCGCCAGCGACCGGTTTACCAGCCCCTGCCCGTCGTATTGCGCTGCGATCACCCGTCCGGGATGGATGCAGGGCCGGTTTTCACTGGTGACCACCAACGACGCGCCGCCGGAAAAATACAGCCGCGTGCTGGGCGGCAGGCGACTCAGGTTGGGAATGCCGCGCAACAACATATTTGCCCCCAGCCACTCTGCCTCGATTTTGGGAAGCGCCAGCGTCTGAGCGATTTGCTCTAACTCCTCCACAGACATCAGCGAGACCTGGCGGTCGTTGCGGATGGAGACGCCGCGAGGGTATTTGGGTGTACGTCCATCGGATAGACGCGTCACGCCAGCATGCTTATCGCCATCGAAACCAGCAAGAGTGGCGTGTACCAGTGCTTGCGGCGTGCTGACCAACGATTCTGCCTGCAAGCTCAGATAGACGCCGCAGACCAGACCAGCGAGACGATATTGGATCGGCATGGGGATATTATAACTTTAGAACAGCGGAAGATGCAATTGTTACGCTGGCTGATCGGCCGGGTGGTCATCGGCGCGCCAGGGGTAGAAAGAGCAGCGATCCGTCCACGATGACGGCCGCCTGGGCGGTGGATGAGCCGTCCGGCAGTAGAAGTTGCGCCTGGTTGATCAGCGCCTGCCGTTCGCTGACCTGCACCGTGGTGCTATAAGTCAGGGTGACCGCCAGACCGCTGGCTGGCGCACCCGTCCAGGTGATTGTGCGCGTGGCGGGGTTATATTGCGCCTGGCCCGAGCTGGCGTTCAAACCGATGGGCGCCCCCAGGCCGTTGGGCA
Source organism: Anaerolineales bacterium (assembly GCA_020060465.1). GTDB lineage: Bacteria > Chloroflexota > Anaerolineae > Anaerolineales > UBA4823 > RBG-16-57-11. Next base: position 37,755 of record JAGVAD010000004.1, on the reverse strand, counting down.
GAATGTCGGTGAGTGTCAGATTCTGGCCAATGCCGTTGAAATTGAGGGTAAAGGTTACCGTGTCCCCCTGGGAGGCAATGATTGGCCAGACGGTTTTGCGCAAGGCGCCGGGCGCTTCACCCCAGACGACGGTCAGCGTTGGCCGACCAACTGCGTTCCAATCACCCACATCGGAGGTCGTGAAGTATTTACCGCTGTGATATGCCTCGTCGGCTTCATAGAGCGCCAGGCGCAGCGGCGCGCCTGCCGCATAAGCCTGGGCGACCGCCCGGCTGACATCCCAGGTGCGCGGTACGCACGGCCAGTTGCAGCTTGCCACCACGTCCACCCAGGCGCGGCTGACGTTTTCCACTGCCAGCGGGGCGTTGTTCCACGTGAGCGTTGTTTCCTGCCAATCCTCTGCAACAGTAAAGACCTGGATCAATGAGCGCAACGCCTGATTTGGGTCCGAGCCGCCCCAATGGTGTAATGTCAGCGTGGCGGAGAGAATGGCTTTGTTGGGCGGCAATTGGTTGAGTGGAAAGGTAATGTAATATTTTGAAAAACACGGCCAATCGGCAATGTCGCCCTGGTTTTGCAAGTTGACACCTGTTCCGCCAGCAAAGTTGGCGTTGCCCCATAAATTCCAGATGTAATACGAGTCGCCCGGGCACAGACGCCCGATGTCACCGCCCACCCCTGCATCTGGAACGACAGCTCCATTCAATCCCTGTCGGATTGTGGTCGAGCCAGAGGAAGGCACGTTTGGTGGGGTGTAGCTGGGCAAACCAAAAATAAGCTGGCCCCAGGTGGAGGGTTGCGTAGAGGACATCCCCTCCGGCCAGGATTTTGCAGCGATTGGCGTGCCGGCAGCGTCGTCACGGTCATATAGCGTCACTGCCAGGCCCCACACTGTTCCGTTGGGTGGGGCGGCGCTCAACCCCAGGCTGCTGAAGGGGATATTGTACTCAAGCGTCCAGCCGCGATCTTCAATCATGTCATTCGGGGCGTTGCCGCGCCACCCGCTGTTGGCTGTGAAACTGGTATCCGCCGGGCTCCAGGCCGCGTTCTCCCCCCGATACACGGCCTGGAATGCGGGGTCGCCTGCGGATACTCCAAATTGCGCAATAAAACGATAATCGTGCGAATCCGGTGCAGAGCCGGTGTTGCCGTCCAGGCTCAGATACAGACTGGCGGCATCGTACAGGGTCAATTCGGCAGGGGTCGGGGTGTTATCTCGCCAGATCAGACGATCTATGACGTGCAGCCGCACAACCAGCGTCGAGGCGGTATAGCCTAAACGCACATCAGCGTAATTTTCACTGGGTGTGACGCGCCCAAACCAAAAAATAGCCGAATCGACATTGCGCACGCGGTCAGCGAAATAGGGAACATTCACCCGCCGCGTGACTGTAACCTGTACATCTTGCGGCGCTGGATCGCCGTCATCCTGCATGGCAGGCGCAGCGTACACGGATATAGGAATTTGCGCCGTCAGGCAAAAAATTATGAGGAGATATTTAAAATTGCGAAGAAACTTCATCTCTTATAAGAGATTATAGCCCGCCTGCATAACAACGCTATGGGATATTAGTACCAACCAGCTTGATTCAGATGGATTCGTGACGTGGTCCAACAAATTTGTAAGGCGATCTGGTGAGGCGAGAGTGTTTTCGTAGATAAAAAAGCTCAGGCGCCTCGTGCTGCACGCCAGATCAACCATGAAATCAGCAGAATCACACCGACCCAAACACCCAGCGTCATCGCCAGACCAACCTTGCCCAATGCCTCAATTTTTTCCTGGCTTTCGGCGGCTTGTAAGCGAGCTTCGTGGATCACCTGCGCAGGGATCATGCGCAGCGCCAGCCACAAACCCAGCGGAGTGATCACCAGATCATCCACATAGCCCAGTACGGGGATAAAATCGGGTATCAAATCTATGGGGCTGAGAGTGTGTGCCACGATCAGGATTGCAAAGAGTCGGGCATACCAGGGCGTGCGCGGGTCGCAATACGCCAGATACAGGGCATAGGTTTCGGTTTTGAGCTGCTTTACCCGGTATTTCCAACGGTCGAGCGACGATGGCGGGTGCTGATCATGCATGATTACATCCTTGCTAAGGGTTTTCACAACGTCCAAAGCTGGACATCCCCTGGGTGAGATTGACCCAGGCAAATTGGGAAGAAAGGTCTTGCGGCGCGCCGGTATAGATCACTTGCCCATCGGTAGAACGCAGGATTGTGACTTGCTGTGGGTTATCTGTGGTTGAGAAAGCGATCTGCAAGCCATCTGGACTCCAGAGTGGCGGCTGAGATAGCGGCGGCGCGTTGAACAAAAAGCGTAGCTCACTGCTGGTTACATCGTACAGGTACAAACCGCAATTCTCTTGCGCCTGGCAAGCCCAAAACGCCAGGCGCTCGCCAGCCGGCGCCCAGGCGACCGGGCTGCGCAAGTCAAGGTCAGGTAGAGGGTTCTGCACTGCATCTGGGCTGCGCAGATCCAGCCAGTGCAGACGAGCGAAACTGCCGCCATCTTCTAATTGAGTGATGTGATTGAATGCCAGGCGTAAGCCATTGGCGGAGCGGTCGCACCAACCGCCAGGGACGAAGCCAAAATCCACTCGCCCTAACAGGTAATCGCCGGCGTATAGATCGCCGTACCAGAAGGTGGGTCGGGTGAAATTATCGCCAGGAATAGATCGCAGAGTCAACTTTGACTGCGCCGGGTCGAAATCCGCTGGCGGTGCTTTGCCCTGTGGTGGCGGCGGCGAATATGTGTCCATTGGCGCATCAAACAGCGCCAACATTTCCGCTGGCGGTTGTTCTACTCTTTCAATGCTCAAGTAAGTCAGACGTCTCAGCAAGCGCGGCTCCCCTTCGACGACCAGAGCGTAGGTCTCGGAAGTTAACAACGCCCCGCTGTGCGCGTCCAGGGTCTCTTGCTGGGCGATTCCGGCCGCGTGGATGCCTTCCAAATCCATTGGCTGGGGGAATTGATCCACAAAGCGGTAAATCCAAACCTCACGGCCATCCAGGGTCGCCACATTTGGCTGAACAGGAATGTCGTGGTGCAGCGCTTGCAGCGCCGAATCGTATAGCCCAGATCCAAAATCCAGGCGGTAAGGTACGAAATTGTGCGTCTCACCGAAGGTCAGGTTGCGCGCTTGCCCGTCTTCGGCGACGGTTTGTTGTATCACTCGTCCATCTGAGGTGTGATCCTGGTAGATGAAAGCGAGGACCTGGCGGTTATCATCCAGGAGCAGCCATTCGTCGGTGGTGTACTCATGCACGCCTGGATACAAGTCGTTGCGCCCGTGATCTTCCACCTGGGTCTTGCGATGCAGCCAGCCGGCCTCATCTATCAGCGGCATTTGCCAGCGGTCGAGCAGTTCTCGCAAGGTTTTCAATTCGGGGTATAGCTGCTGTGCATTCAGCAACGGGAAAGATGGCGTGACCGTGGGTTGGTCTTCCATCTGGCTCAGCTCTTGCTCCGTCAGAGGAGTGATTTGTACATTCACAGGGTAATAGCCATCTGCTCGGCGTTGCAGGGTAAAGCTCAGCGCTGCGCCGCCGATCCGGCCTCCCGGCGCGACGGTTTTGACCACATAGCGCAGCTTGACCTCCACCTGGCTGAAATCGGGCAGCACATCGGAGGGGAACTGGATGCCCAGCAGGCTGGCGGCGCCCACGTTGTTTTGCACCGGACCGGCCTCGCCATTTTCCACCACAAAAGGCTCAAAACCGGCGTACTCCACAATCCGCGAGTCAGGGTATTGGCTTTCCAAATCTGGGCCGTGATATCTCCATCTCGTCAGCAGCCCCAGTCCGTCAATTTCGCTGAAACGATAGCCCTGCGCAGCGCGGCTGAACTGTGAGCCGCACGCCAGCCATAATTTGTAAGTGAAGTCGCCGCTCGTTACCGTCCCACCGCCAGCCAATGCTTGCGGTTGTTGCTCGCTTGGCATTACTTCTGAGTTGCTCAGTGCAGCCAGCGGTATGTTGCATGCGGCCGCGGCGATCCCCAGCGAGCGCGGAGGTTCAGTTTCAGCTACTGTAACCGTTGACGTTGGCACAACGGTTGCCGACGCCGGTAGATCAGCGGGGATCGGCAGTCCAGGCTGCCCAGGGCGCAGGCTCTGAATGGCGAAAGCAGCCATAGCGGCAATCAACGCCAGCGCGGCCAAGCTCCCCAACCAGCGCAGCGCCCAGCTTAAACGGGGCGCTGGTTGTCGAGCAGTCTGTGCATCTTTGTTTTCAAGTAGCTGCTCCTCCAGCCGACGAGTAAATTCCATCTGCGGTTGCATGTGGCTGTACAAACGCCTCAGCCGACGTTCGATTTCGGGCGTCGCGCCAGGGGTGTGATCTTCGCTTTTGTTTATTTCATGGGTTGCCATTCTTCTCTCAACCTTTCCAATAACCGGTACAGCGACATTTTCACCGCCGAAGGTTTCCGTCCCAACAATTGAGCGATTTCTTCGAAGCTTAACCCGGCGGCGTAGCGCAACTCGATAAGTTCACGTTCGTTGTCGTTGAGGCGCTCTTTGATCTGGCGCGCCAGGCGGATATCCTCAGCCTCCAGAAGCGCCTGCAGCGGATCATCGTCGGCATGCAGTATGTTATCCAACCAATCAAGAGAAACCTGGTTGCGGCGAGCGCGATAATGGTCGGCAATTTTACGCCGCGCGATGCTGAACAACCAGGCGGCAAACTGGCCCTGATCGCGATATTGCCTCAGCCCTTCCAAAGCGTCCACAAAGATTTGTGAGGTCAGATCTTCAGCGAGGTAGGTTTCGCCGCCAATACGCACATAAACGTAACGATAGATGCGTTCCACATAACGGCGATAAAGGGCGGCAAACGCCTGCCGTTCTTGTAGGGCGCGCTGTACAAGCGCCTCATCGGTGTTGTCTGCGAAGTTGTTCATTCGCTGATATTATCGCAGAAGGTTACAAAAAGTCACAGGGGAGTGACAGATTTCATAAATTGCCCGTTATAATTGCCTTCATTGGCGGCGACAATGGAAGATATTCTGAGCAAACATTTCGATGGCCTTTTTCAATCCATCGTGATCATTCTGCTGGCCTTGGTGGGCTTAAGGCTGGTATGGCTGGTTGAAAGCCGTTTGCGCAAGCGACTGGAAAGCTCTTCGCTTGCCGATGAACGCCGCGCGCGGCTGAAGACGCTTATTTCAGCAGCCTACCAAACAACGCGGGCCTTGATTTTGGCGCTGGCAGTCTTCAGCATATTGGCTGCTTTTGGCGTCAACCTCTCGCCGTTATTAGCCAGCCTGGGATTGGCTGGCTTGGCGCTCACTTTGGGCGCCCAAACCCTTATCAAGGATTACATCGGTGGTTTGATGATCTTGATTGAAGATCAGTTTACCGTTGGCGATTTTGTAACCATTGGGCCGGTTAGCGGCGTGGTAGAGCGCCTGACGCTGCGCCTTACTGTTTTACGGGATGTCAACGGTCGGCTGCACATGATCTCTAATGGCGATGTGCGCCTGGTAACCAACGCTTCGCGCGATTGGTCGCTGGCAATTGTGGATTTCAACTTGCCGATAGACGCTGATTTTCCTCAAGTCATGCGCTTGCTTCAGGAAGCTGCTGAGCGCGCTGCCCAGGATGAAACACTGCAAGCAGACTTGATCGAACCGCCGAAGGTAGCAGGTTGGAGCAACCTGACCGATTGGTCGGTGCAGGCGCGCCTGAGCGCGAAGACGCGCCCCAGCGGCAGGTTAGCGGTGGAAACAGCCCTGCGCCGGGAGGCGTTGCAAGCCCTCCACAATGCTGGGGTGCAGCTTGCCGTCCCGCCCAGAATGTGAAGAGGATTTTTACCCCTTCTTTCGTGAAAATTGGACAAGTCGTTCCCTGGATTGCACAACCATCCCTTGATATAATTCGTTTGTACTGTTTCTCACTTGCTCGCGAATGCTGCGGTGGTAGATCGGAAAAGGTTGGTGCTGGTAGATACACATTGCCATTTAAATTTTGATCGCTTTGACGAAGATCGTCCGCTCGTTTTGGAGCGTGCAGCCGCCGCAGGCGTGAGATGGGTGCTCAATCCGGCGATTGACCTTGACACCAGCCGCGACATTCTCGCACTCGCCAAGCAACATGAAATGGTCTATGCCGCTGTTGGCGTTCACCCGAATGACGCGGATGACCTGAGCCGCGATTGGGTGGAACAGCTCTGGTCGCTGGCGCAGCACGAAAAAGTGGTTGCTGTTGGAGAAATCGGCCTGGATTATTATTGGGATCGTACGCCCATCGCCGTGCAAAAAACGATCTTCCAGCAGCAGTTGGATCTGGCGGCTGAGCTTGGCTTGCCGGTGATTGTACATTGCCGCGAAAAGACGCCGCAAGAACGAAATGCCATGCAGGATACATTGGCGATCTTGTCTGCCTGGCAGCGTCATTTGAAACAAAATGCCCTGAAACTTGCCAGTCGCCCAGGCGTCTTGCATGCTTTTAGTAGCGATCTCCAGGCAGCGCTGGAGGCCGTCTCTTTTGAATTCATGATCGGCGTTGCCGGACCAGTGACCTTCAAAAAGGCAGAAACGCTGCAACGCGTGGCAGCCGAAATACCTGAGAGTTATCTGTTGATCGAGACGGATGCGCCGTTTTTGACGCCACATCCTCATCGTGGAGAGCGAAACGAACCGGCTTATGTGCGTTTTGTCAACCAGAAAATCGCCGAGCTGCGGCAGAGCGACGCCAACCAGTTGGGGCGTATCACTACAATGAACGCGGAGAGGTTATTCTTTGGCAAGTAACTCGCCCATATCGGTAAATTTTTTTGCGCTGGTGCAGGAGGATCTCGTCCGCGTCGAGGAACTGATGCGTTCTCAGGCCGATGAGCGTCAGCCAGATTTGAACGCGGCGCTGCAACATTTACTTTCTTCGGGTGGTAAACGGGTGCGCCCGGCGGTGGCGTTGTTATCTGGTCGGATGCTGCATGGCGATTGGGAGCGGTTGGTGACCCTCTCTGCGGCTATTGAACTGTTACACACAGCGACGCTGGTGCATGACGACTTGATTGATGGTTCTTTCTTACGGCGAGGCATTGCCACACTCAATTCACAGTGGTCGCCGGCAGCCACGGTATTGACCGGGGATTACATTTTTGCCCGCGCTGCCCGGCTGGCGGCGGCGACCGATTCCGTAGAAGTCATGCGTTTGTTTGCCGAAACATTGGCGACGATCGTCAGTGGCGAGATCACACAATTATTCTCCGGGCGTGGGAACATCAGCCGAGAGAATTACAACCAAAGGATCTATGCCAAAACTGCTTCAATGTTTGAGTTGGCGGCTGCGGCGGCTGCGCTGCTCAGCCCGGTGGGGCCCGAACTGGTAGAAACCATGCGTGGCTATGGCTATAGTATTGGGATGGCGTTTCAAATTGTGGACGACATCCTGGATTTCACCGGCGAACAAGCAACGGTCGGCAAGCCAGTTGCCAGCGACCTGCGCCAGGGTTTGATCACGCTTCCTGCCTTGTTGTATTTGAATGATTTTCCTGATGATCGGGACATGAACCAAATCCTGGATGGCAATCATATCGAGGAAGTGGTCATTAACCGTCTGATTAGCAACATCCGAGAGAGCGGCGCGATCCATCGCGCGCTGCAAGAGGCAGAACGCTATGTCCAGCGTGGCCTGGAGCTTCTGTCGGTCTTCCCCGAGAATTCCGAACGCCAGGCGTTAGAAGATCTGGCACGTTATTTCGTTAGCCGGCAATTTTAAGAGTTATAATAGCGTGTAAACAGGTTCTGCGAACGGCAATACATTGCCGCGGCAGAGCCTTTTCGTATATCTCGCCAGGTTTGAGGCTATCGCCGCAAAGATACTGTTCAATTAAAAACTGATGTCCAACCATTCAACACCAGTGAGGTTGCCAATGTCCACCCCAAACGCTGTACCCGTCTTTGTCGTCCCCGATCAGAATCTTATTCCAGTAGATGATTATCTAACGCGCATGGCGTCTATCCCCCCTTCGCGTATGTTTCTAATCAACAAGGGCTTGAAGGTCTTTCGAGAGAAATACGCTGACCGACCGATGTTCGACGCTTCTCAAGGGGATGGCGGCGCAAGTTTGCCCGGCGTTCCGCGCCAGATCCTGGAACGCGCTGCGCAACTGCAAATCGAGCACGGAACCGCTTACGATATGCCTTATGGCACCGACGCCTATCGCCGTGCGGTGATCGAACAATATTGGAAGCTGGATCCGTCGCTGGGTTTCGGTCCGGGTAATGTCATCGCCACAGTTGGCGGACGAGATGCGCTGATGAAAGCCTATCAGGCAATGTTGGCTCTGGGTTATGGTCGTCAGGGGGACGTCCTGGTTGTATCTCGCGTCCCCTGGATTTCCTATAACTGGGGGCCGTATGGTGTTGGAGCGAACGTGCTTTATGCGCCGGGCAGCGAAGAAGATGGGTGGGCTTATTCTGAGGATGGATTGCGTGAATGCGTCCGTTTTGCGCGTCAACAGGGGCGAGAAGTGGCCGGTGTGGTGATTACTTCGCCGGACAATCCGACCGGCAGGACGATCTCAGCTCAAGAACAAGCCAATCTGGCGAAAGCTGCGCTACAGGCCGGCGCGGCGTTTATTCTGTTCGACTGGATGTATCACTACGTAACGGATGAGCAGCCGATGGATTTGAACGCCTTCTTGCAAATGTTCGATCCTCAGGAACGGCAACGGTTGATGTTCCTGGACGGCATCACCAAAAGCCTGGGCGCATCGAACATCCGCAATTGCCACTTGATTGTTAATACAGAAGTGGCTCAATGGATCGTATCCAGGGCTTCGCATGGCGTGATCCCTTCATTCTACTCGCTGGCAGTAGCCATGGCGGCGTATGAGATGGGCTATCAACAAGCTGTGCGCAGTATCGTCGAGCCAACCAATGCCAGCCGTCTGGTCCTTAAAGAATTTTTAGATCGCCAGGGCTTTCGATATATTATGGGGAAAGGTTATTATGCGTTTATTGAGGTGAGTAATTGGTTGGAACGACGCGGCTGGGCAGATACAGAACCGTTAGGGCAGTATTTGGCGGAACAGCACGGCCTGGCGATTGTGCCAGGGGTGTATTTTTCGGTCTATGGGGGGAAGTGGATCCGCTTTTCTTATGCTACGCCGCCGGAACGGACGGTGGGCGCGGCGGAACGATTACTCGAAGGGCTGGAAGCGATGTAACCTATGGCTTATGACTTACCTCGTTTCGTTGAAAAATATCGGTTGGCTTTAGACGCCGTCCGGAAGGAAAAACCGCGGGGCGGATTGTGCGGTTTCGAGCTGGAATGGAATCTGCTCGATTCCCAAATGAAGCCTTTGCTGACAGTAGGGGCGAAGCCGAGTCAACAATCCTTCGTGGATTACTTGCGAGCGAATTGTCTCTCGCCGTGGACGAGAGAATTCAGCCAGTTGGAAGTCTTTCATTGGATGATTGAATGGGCCACGCGACCGTTTTATACCCCACGCGCTGCCGTTTATGAAGCGCGGCTGATGGAAGCCTCGTTGATCAACGCATTGAGCCACGCCGGGCGTCAATTTGGCGAGAATTTATATGCCTGGCATGGCAATCTGCTGTTTGCCACAGAAATCAGCCATGAATCGATCCCCGGCTCTTGGCACCTGGCGAAACGACGCTATCTTGAGCGCTGCGTTGATCTGTACGGTGAAGCGTTGGCTACCGCCGGAACACACACCAATCTTTCCCTGCCGGATCCTTTATTCGCCTGGGATTTCATGCATCTCTCGCCAGCGGAGCGCGGCGATTTGCACCTGGATGAATATAAAAGCCAGTTTTACATCACCGCCACCCGGTTAATGCGGGCTTTTGCGGCGTTGTTCATTGCAGTAAGCGCTTCAACGCCGCTACAAGCTCAGATTGTCAATGGACATCCGGTTGTGAAGTTGACCGGTTTTGACTCGATTCGCAACCTGACGTTCCCAAACCCGGCTGAAATTGACCTGCCAGATCTCTATCGTTCTTATGATGATTATCTGCGAATTTCCTATGATTTGGTGCGACGGGGTGTGCGATTTGGCAACAACAACTGGACGCCGGTGAGAGCGCGCTCTTTTGCTGAACCGGTGGAGAGGCTGATTGCAGTCACCAGTGATGAATTGCGGGATTTATATTCGCGCGGTTTGTATGCTATTGGAAAGGCCGAATCCATCGAATCGATCGCCCGGCAGATCGAGATTCAGAACCTGATGGCGCGCATCAATCTGCCCATGGCGCGGGTTGAAGTGCGCACCGATGACGGCGGTCATCCACTGGCGGTGGAGATCGCCAATTTGACCCTGAAACATTTGCTGATGATTCGCTTTTACGCCGACCCGGAGTTTGGGCGGGCATTCCGCTACGACGCTGAAGACATTGCCCGCGCCCGGCGGAACGAGGAACGCGCGGCGCGCATGGGGTTACGAGCGGAAATCGAGAATCCGTTCACGGCGAAACCGGTATCTATGCGTTCGTTCCTGCGCTGGACGTTGGATGAGTTGAAGCCGCTGGCTGAGGGCTTGAATCTGTGGGACGACCTGTCGCCGCTGGTGGAGATGGCAGATGGGGCCGCCAACACAGCGGAGAAATTGCGCGCCCGTTTGCAGACTGAGATCGGCGCCGATGGCGAAGCGCCAGTGGAACTGCTCAAAAGCCTGGCGGAGGAGCGCATCGCTCAGGTGATCCAGGATGTGGAAGCCATTGCGCGATCAGAATTTGGCGCTGAGACGGACGTTCCCTTTGATGAGGACGCTTACCGCCTGGATGAATATTTACAACATGCCCGCGATGACGCTCGCCATGATCCACAGGCGCCAATACGTTTTCATTCCGGCGCGTTGCCCTTGATTGAAGAGGCATTTGTGGATAAGACCAGCGAGATCCTGGCGTTGGCGCAGGCATTGATCCGCATCCCTTCGGTGACGGCCTGTCCGAATGAACGCCTGGATGAGGTGCGCCGGGTGGCGACTTTCATTTTTGATTATGCGCGCAGTTATGGCTTGGGAGTGCGCTACTACGATCAGGAGAAGTATCCGGCGTTGCTCATTGGCTTCCCCGGCAAGATGCAAGCGCCGGTGATGCTCAGCGGTCACTTCGATGTGGTTGCGCCGGAGCCAGACGAGGGCCAATTTGAGCCTCGCCTGGAGGGCGATTATCTTTGGGGGCGCGGCGCGGCAGATATGAAAACCGTAGTAGCCACTTATCTGACCTGGTTTAAAGATATGCTGCGCCAGCCGCCCTATCCACCGCTGAACCTGTTGTTGGTGGGTAATGAGGAGAATGGAGAGAGCGAGCCGATGGGGACGCCGCACGTCTTGCGGTTGTTGGAAGAAGATGAATTGGATCCCTTTAATCAACCTTACCGGCCAAAGCTCTTGATCGCTGGTGAACGGACGGGCGAAAAAGGAGACGAGCTATGGGGAGAGATCTGCACCCAAAATCGCGGCGTGATGCGCTTTGACATATTGGCGCGCGGTGAAAAATCACACCCTGGCGTTGCTGGAAAATCCGCAGACTTGACCGAACGCTTGCTGCTGGCGCGCAGCGCGGTGATTGGCATTTTAGGCAGCCATCTGACGCTCAGCAGCCCAGACGGCTGGCAGTCGCAGGCGCGCTTCCCGTTTATCCAGGTTGGCACCCCTGGCGTTTACAACATTACTGCCAGCGAGGCGATTTTAGGCGTGGAAGTGCGGCCGATCCCCCAGAACGACATCTTTGAGCTGTGCAAAGAATTGCAGGCGTATTGCGATTCTCAGGGCCTGGAAATGCGGGTGCATGTGATGGAAAAGGGTATTATCTGCAACCCGCAGAACCCGTATCTGGCGGCGTTAATCCGAGCAGTGCAGGATGTTTCTGGTCTGGAACCGCGCATCGGACGAAAGCTGCCTGGCACCAGCGCCCGCTTTGCCCCTGAAGGACAGGGCGTGGTGTGGGGACAAAGTGGCCTCGGGCCCCACGCCCGCGACGAACGACACTACGTTCCCAGCATTTTGCCCTACTATCGGGCGCTGAACGCCTACGGTGATCTGCTTTCGGCAAACGAGGACCAAATGGCTATGCCAGTGACGTATTAGCCCGATAAGCTGCCTGGCGCATATCTTTATTCGCCATTACACCTGGCAGTTCCGATGTTTTAGCTTTTTTACAATGTTGTTGACAAAACCCGCCGAGCGTAGTAAGATTTTGCCGCTGCGAGGCGAGGTAGCTCAATGGTGGAGCAGGGGACTCATAAGCCCTTGGATGTGGGTTCAAATCCCACCCTCGCCACTCGATGGTAGACCTGCAAGCCCGCAGGTCTTTTTTCAATTGTTGCGCCGATGCTCAGGAGGCTGGTTTGGAAGCAAAACCCCCGTTACCGATTGTGGTGATTGCCTGTAAGGTATTTCAAGGTTTCCTGGAGCGTTATTTGCCCGACCATCTGACGCGGGAAGTGATCTGGTTGGATTATGGGCTGCATGCGGTGCCTAAAAACCTCAAGAGCGCGATTCAGGAGCAGATTGACCGCATTCGCGTCCCCAGCCTGATCGTTCTGGGTTATGGGCTGTGCGGAAACGGTTTGCATGGCATCCAAACCGGCATTCACACGATTTTGGTCCCGCGCACCGATGACTGTATTGCCATTCTGTTAGGCTCTCGCCAGGCTTATCAACACGAATTTAACCAATGCCCAGCCACTTATTATTTGAGCAAAGGATGGCTGGAATCAGGCAGCAACCCTCTGCAAGAATATTTAGGTTATGTCGAAAAATATGGCGAGCAACAGGCGTCGTGGATCATGGATCAACAGTATCGCCATTATAAACGCCTGGCGCTGGTCGCCCATCGTCCCGAAGATTTGGAAAAATATCGCCCCAAAGCCAAAGAGGTGGCCGAATATTGCGCCCAATGGGGAATGCAATACGTAGAAATTTTGGGTTCGGAAGAGTATATACGCCAACTGGCGGAAGCGGCGCAGAATTTAACTCTGGCAGGGGATGATTTTCTGATTGCGCCGCCCGGAAGCGAACTCACACAAAGCCAATTTTTACGGTTGAGATAAACTTCATGCCTAAAGTTACCGTTGTTTATGGTGAAAATGTACAGAGCGTGGAAGCCGCTGAGGGCAGCCTGCTTGGCGAGGCGATTGCAGCTACCGGGTTGCCGCTTGAACAGCCCTGCGCGGGTCGTGGAACTTGCGGTAAATGCAAGGTCTTGATCGAAGAAGGGGTCGCCCCGCCAGATGAAATCGAGCGAAAACATCTGACGCCCGGTGAGTTGGCGTTGAATAATCGTCTGGCCTGCCGTGCGCGTATCGCTGGCGATTCACGGGTGGTGTTAGCGCCGATTGTGGTTTATTCCAATAAAATATTCCGTTCCAGTTACCGTTATCGGCGGGTGGAGACGCCGCTAGGATTGGCGATTGATCTGGGTTCGACCACTGTAGCGGCGTTCCTGACGATGCTGGATAACGGCGAGGTATGCGCTGGCGGCGCCAGTCTCAATCAACAGGCGGTGTTTGGCGCAGATGTCATCTCGCGCATTGCAGCGGCGTTGAACAGCCGGGAAAACGTTGAACGTCTGCATCGCCTGGCATTGGCTTCGATTAACCAGGCGGTTGACTCTTTGAAGCTGCCAGAACGCATCCGGCAGCGAATTGAACGCGTCACGGTGGTGGGAAATGTCGCTATGCATCATCTTCTGGCGAAACTGCCTGTGAACACTCTGGCTGGGATGCCGTTTCAACCAGCATCCAGAGCTGCTATCCGTGATGCTACTGCCCTGATGGGGGGTATTTTTCCACAAGGCGCGCGCGTGGCTCTGCCGCCGCTGATCGGCGGCTTTGTTGGATCAGATGCGCTGGCTTGCCTGGCATATTTCGGTTTTGACCATCCGGATGGCCCCATGGCAGCGATTGATCTGGGGACCAATGGAGAGGTGCTGGTGACCGATGGCAAGCGCATCTTGACCGCTTCCACCGCCGCTGGGCCAGCTTTTGAGGGCGTCTTTATTTCTTGCGGCACACGTGCGGTAGATGGGGCGATTGTCTCTGCATATCTGAACGGCGACCACATGGAATTTGAAACAATTGGCGGCGAGCCGCCGGTGGGCGTCACTGGCTCTGGCTTGCTAAAGATCGTCCACGAGTTTCGTAAGGCTGGAGTGATTGAGGCCAGTGGGCGCATTTCGGCTAATCCGCCAGTTTATAAAGACTTCCTCGAAATTGCCCAAGATGGCGGGCGCAGGCTGCGCCTGACCCCAGATGGGCGGCTGGGGTTAAACCAATGGGATGTGCGCGAACTCCAAAAAGCGAAGGGCGCGATTCGCGCCGCAGTGGATACTCTGATGGCACGCCTGAAATTGGAGCCGCAGGATTTGCGTCGCATCATTCTGACCGGCTCATTCGGGGGACAAATTGATGTGCGCGCCGCGGTTGAACTGGGGATGATCCCGCCAGTGGAGCTGGAAAGAGTTGAAACCATTGCTAATGGAGCTGGACTGGGGGCGGCGATGTTCCTGAGCGATGAGGGATTTGCATTGGGCGAAGAATTGGCCCAGCGCGCCGAACAAATTGATCTGGATCAGGATGCTGAGTTCATCCCCCGTTATGTAGGCGCGATGCAATTAACCGCCGACGCGCCGGTTATATATGTGACAAAAAGCACAAAGGTACTATGAATTAGGACAAAAATAAAAGAAACATGTAATATTTGTCACTTGTCATCGGGCGTTAATTTTGCTATAGTCAAGCGCGAGTTTAGGATAACTGATGTTGAGATGCAGACCGCGCTTTATTGATGGGATGATGAGAACGATTTTCCCGAAGCAATTCAGGGAAAAACCGATAAAACCTGGCCTCTCAGAGCGCTGCGCTCATCGGCCAGGTTTTTTGTTTATTATCAGAGAATGCCGATAAAAATAATAGACATTGCGAAAGGAAGGAGTTCATGAAAACGGTCACTTTCGATACGCCTGCATTATATGGCGATCATCACGTTAAAGAAGTCCGGCGTATTTTATTCGAAATACCTGGCGTTACGGATGTTTATGCCAGCAGCGCATTCCGTATTGTTGAAGTAACTTTCGACGAAGAGAAGGTCAGTGAAGCGGAACTGGCGCGAAAACTTGAGGAATTGGGCTATTTGGAGGATTTAGCGTTGCCCGAAGAGAGCGGGATGGCAAGCAGCCTGGCTTCAGATCGTTCGATGGCTTATTTCCGTCATACCGAAGTCTATGAAACCTCGCGTCAGGTGGTCAGTTTTGCACAAAGAGTCCATTATACTGGCAGACCTTTATGGAATTGCCCCGGTTTTGGTGTGATTAGAAATAAGATGGAGGATTGAGCGATGGCAAAGGGAAAGCGAAGCTATGAAGAAAGAACGGCTGACCCAGCCGCCCAGGAGATGCTGATCCGGGCGGATGAGTTGGGCGTCTCAACTGCATTCAGCCGGGCGGAGGACATGCCGCCTTGTAACATTGGCGGCGCAGGGATGTGCTGCAAAATCTGCGGTATGGGGCCCTGCCGCTTGACGAAAGATGGCCAGACGGGTGTTTGCGGCGCGACCATTGATACAATCCAAGCGCGTAACTTTATTCGAGCGGTGGCCGCCGGCGCAGCGGCGCACTCCGATCATGGGCGCGATATGGCTTTTACCTTGAAAGCGGTTGCCAACGGTGAAACCGAAGGGTATATGATCCGTGATGTCGCCAAGCTGCGCAGGGTGGCGCAGTACTACAGCATCCCTATTGAAGGGCGATCTCCAAACGAAATTGCCAATGATCTGGCAGACTTGTACATCTCGCAGTATGGGCAACAAACTGGAGAAATCGTCCCCATAAAACGCGCCCCGGCCAAACGCCAGGCGCTCTGGCGCGAGAAGAAGGTTGTCCCCAGAGGCGTTGATCGCGAGGTTGTGGAAGCTTTGCACCGCACCCACATCGGCGATGACCAGGACCCGGAGCATATTTTGGTGCATGCAATTCGCACCGCGCTGGCGGACGGTTGGGGCGGGAGCATGATGGCGACGGACATCTCCGACATTTTGTTTGGCACTCCGGCGCCTTTGTTGGGGCAAGCGAACCTGGGCGTCCTGAAAGAGGATATGGTCAATGTGGTGGTGCATGGGCATGAACCGACGCTGAGTCAGATGGTGGTGGCGGCCTCTCAGGATCCTGAAATCATCGAATATGCCCAGAAGGCAGGCGCGAAGGGCGTTAACCTATCGGGTATCTGCTGCACTGCGAATGAGATTCTGATGCGCCAGGGCATTCCGGCGGCGGGCAACTTCTTGCATCAAGAACTGGCTATATTGACCGGCGCAGTAGAAGCGATGGTGGTAGATGTACAATGCATTATGCAGGCGCTGGTGGAGTTGGCTGGCAACTTCCACACCAAAATCATCACCACCTCGCCCAAAGTAAAGATCAAAGGGGCAGTACATATTGAATTTGATGAACATCACGCCCTGACAGTGGCTAAGAGCATTCTAAAAACCGCCATAGATAATTACAAAAACCGAGGCAAAGCCTATATCCCCCAGGTGCGTGAAGACTTAATCCCTGGTTTCTCACACGAATATATCAACTATATGCTTGGCGGCTCTTACCGGGCTTCTTTCCGCCCCCTGAATGACGCCATCATGACCGGGCGCGTCCGGGGTGTGGCGGCGATCGTTGGTTGCAATAACCCGCGCAGCAAGCAGGATTATCTGCATACTTATGTAACTCAGGAACTGCTCAAACAGGATGTGTTGATCGTTGAGACGGGTTGCGGCGCGATCGCCAGCGCCAAGTTGGGTCTGATGTTAGGCGAGGCGGGATTGGAGAAGGTCGGACCGGGGTTGCGTGAAATCTGCGAGACGGTTGGCATTCCGCCAGTGTTGCACATGGGTTCGTGTGTGGATAACACACGTATTCTGACGGTCTTGACCCAGATGGTGGAAGAAGGCGGTTTGGGAGACGACATTGATCAAGTTCCCGCTGTAGGTTTGGCGCCGGAATGGATGAGCGAAAAAGCGCTGGCAATCGGCACATACTGTGTGGCTTCTGGTGCTTATGTAATCTTCGGCGGCTCCTCGCCGATCAGCGGCATGCCTGACCGAGTATCGGACAGCGATCTGGTCTTGCGTTATTTGAGCGAAGGGTGGGAGAGGTTATATGGCGGCAAGATGGAGTTTATCGCTGACCCAGATGAGATGATTCGCAAGACGTTGGAACATATTGATAAGAAACGCGCTGCCCTGGGGTTGCCGGCTTATGATCCGATGAAATTCGGTCGTAGCGGCGATGCGCGGATGTTGGAATTGGAGAAATTGCCCGCGATGGAGCGCCGTCAAGCTCTGTATGGCGTGGTCGGGGATTAGCCTGCGATTACGGTTGGAGGTCGAAACACTATGTCTCGTTACATTGCAACTCGCGCAATTCGTGGGGCGAACGCCCTGGTAACCGAAGCGGAGCTGATGTTACAGAAAGCCCTGGAGGAAAAGGGACCAGATACAAAAGTGGCCTTTCCCAATACGGCTTATTATTTACCTCTCATCCTGGGTATGACAGGCGTCGAGGTGACCACGCTTGGGCAACTGCCGGAAATATTGCAACATGCACGCAGGCTGCTCCATCCCGTCCCTTCGAAGAACAACTGGACGCCCTATTTAGGCGAAACCCTGGATTGTGGTATGGCGACTTTGCTCGCCGCAGAGACGATTGAGGCCATTCGTTTTGTCTATGGTTTACAGCCAGAGCCGTATCCTGGCTTTCATCTGGCTGGCGGTACATCCTTCACCAGCCCGGACGCAAACAAGGAAGGCGACAGCCTGGATGGTCATCTGAATGGGCCAATTGACGATATTCAACTTCGCTCCTGGGGTATCCAACTGGTGGATGGGCGTATGCCTGGTTTTGCCGCCATTGTGGGTTGCGCCAAGTCGAATGAAGTGGCGGTTAAGATCGTGCGTGAGCTCCAGAAACGCAACATCCTATGTTTCCTTTCCGGCAACGTGAATGGACGCAGTATTATTGATCAACTGGTAGAAGAGGGCGTTGAGCTGGGCTATGACACTTACACCGTCCCCTTTGGCACTGACACGATTAGCGCCATCTACGCCCTCGGCTTTGCCACCCGCTCAGCCCTGACCTTTGGTGGTTTGAAGGGCGGCCAGGCGCGCGAAATCCTGCTCTATAACAAAGAACGCGTCTTCGCATTTGTGCTTGCCTTAGGCGAGGTGGACGACCTGAAATACGCGGCTGCGGCTGGAGCGATCAACTTTGGCTTCCCGGTTATTGCCGACACGGTCATCCCTGAGATCCTGCCCACCGGCATCACCCGATACGAACATGTCGTCAGTATGCCTTTCAATGAAATTGAGGGAAAGGATGACCTGGAGCGAGCCGAACGGTTGGTTCAGAAGTGCATCGAGGTGCGTGGGGTCAAGGTTAAGGTCGCTGATGTGCCGGTGCCTGTTCCTTATGGTTCCGCGTTTGAAGGCGAGGTGGTGCGCAAAGCAGATATGCGCATCGAATTTGGCGGTAAACACTCGCGCTGCTTTGAGTACCTCTACATGGCCCCATTGGATGAAGTCGTGGATGGCAAAGTGGAGGTTGTTGGCCCGGGGATGGAAAATGTCCCGCCGCAAGGTTCGATGGATATGGGAATTGTGGTCAAAGTTGCAGGCCGACAGATGCAACAAGACTTCGAGCCGGTGCTGGAGCGTCAGATTCACTACTTTATCAATGGCGCTTCAGGCGTGCAACACATCGGTCAGCGGGATATTGCCTGGATCCGCATTTCTAACGCAGCCGCGGATAAGGGATTTAACCTGGAGCATTTTGGCAAGATTTTGCATGCCCGCTTCAAGACCGATTTTGGCGCCATCGTAGACAAAGTACAGGTGACGATCTTTACCGACCCAGCAAAAGTGCAGGAATGGCTGCAAATTGCCCGAGAAGCGTATGACTATCGCAATAAACGCCTGGCAGATCTTACCGATGATAAGGTAGATGAATTTTATTCCTGTACACTATGTCAGTCGTTTGCGCCTAATCACGTCTGTGTGGTCAGCCCAGAGCGATTGGGGTTGTGCGGCGCATATAACTGGTTGGACTGCAAAGCTTCGTATAACATCAATCCCACCGGTCCGAACCAGCCCATCAAGCTGGGGAAGATCATTGATCCGGTCAAAGGTTATTGGACTGGAACAAACGAATACGCTAAGATCGGCTCTCATGGGCAGGTTCAGGAAGTCTCCATGTATTCGATCATGGAAAACCCAATGACAGCCTGCGGTTGTTTTGAGTGTATCGTGATGCTGATCCCAGAAGCCAATGGCGTCATGGTTGTGAGCCGCGAGGATACCAGTATGACACCCGCAGGGATGACTTTTAGCACACTGGCAGGCATCGCAGGTGGTGGATTGCAAACCCCCGGAGTGATGGGCGTGGGCAAATTCTATTTGATCAGCCCGAAGTTTATTTCGGCGGATGGCGGTTTCAAGCGGGTGGTCTGGATGAGCAGTGTGCTTAAAGAGACGATGGCTGAAGAGTTGAAAGCCGTAGCCATACGTGAGGGAGATCCAGATTTGATCGAGAAGATCGCCGATGATCGGAATGTGACTACCGTTGAGGAATTGTTAGCCTGGCTGGAAGAACACAATCATCCGGCATTGGTCATGGATCCAATTTTCTAATTAGACTGTTTTCAGGGGTCGGATGCCGGGGGCGAATCCTTGGTGTCCGACCCCGACGAAGTGTGTGCGCCGATGATGATGTCAGATGCTGAAAAAGCCTCACCGTTGCTGGTGCGAGATCTGATGACGGTTGGGGTCGCCACTTGCGCTCCAGATACGCCGATCGTTGATCTGGCGCGATTGATGGTCGAAAAGAACCTGGAAGCCGTGGTCGTACTGGATCCAGTTGAGGGACACGCATTGGGTGTGGTCAGCCAGGATGAGATCGCCCAGGCTTATGCGCGGATGGATGTGCGTCAGTTGAAAGCGGAACAAGTGATGCGGGATGATGTGCCGCAAGCGCGGCCAGATATACCGTTGACCGCGGCTGCGCAATTGATGCAAGACCATCATTCGCGCGTATTATTTTTAATGCACCATGCCGGAGGAATCGAATACCCGGCAGGGATGATTTCTTACCAGCATTTGTTACGTCATCTGGGAGCGCGCAATCTCGATGAATTGCGCGATCTGGGCATTAGCGCAGAGAGAAAATCGCCCATCGAAACGTTCCTGGAGCGCCGAGAAGCAGCGCGCAAACGTAATCTGGGTGAGAAAAATGAAAGCACATAAAAGTTCACAAACGTTGAACCGGAGGAGACATTATGCCTGTTGAAATTCCAAAAGACAAATGGCCCGGAAGTGTGCGGAAAGTTACCCTTGGCGCTACGACCGCAGAGGGCGGCACGCGTGGGAAAACGGTCACAGTAGGGGGCGAGTCCTCGCTGCCGTTTTTGCATTTTGAGAGTGAGACTCCCTGCCGTCCCGCTGTGGCGATTGAGATTCGCGATCGTAGGCCAGATGACTGGTCGCCGTTGCTCATAGAGACCTGGGAAGAAGTGATTGACGACCCGGCGAAATGGGCAAAAGCAGCCGAAGAAGCAGGTGCTGATCTGATTCAGCTCACTTTAAGCCTTACCGACAAAAATGGCAACCCAAACACACCTGAAGCAGCGGTCGCCAACGTCAAGGCAGTGCTGGCAGCGACCAGCCTGCCATTGATCGTTTTTGGCCCAGGTCAGGCGGAAATGGACAATGCCTTGATCGTCCCGGTGGCTGAAGCCGCAAAGGGCGAACGCCTGCTGTTGGGCATCTGTGAGGATAAAAACTACCGCACAATTGTGGCGACGGCTATGGCGAATGGTCATCTGGTCAATGCCCGAACGCCGATGGACGTTAACCTTGCCAAGCAGCTAAATATCTTGATCAGCGATATGGGTTTGCCGACCGATCGGATCATCATGGATCCGACCACTGGCGCGCTGGGTTATGGCATCGAATATGGTTTCTCGGTGATGGAGCGCTTACGGCTGGCTGCGTTGCAAGGCGACGCTATGACTCAATCACCAATGCTGGTGACTCCTGGTTTCGAGGCCTGGAAGACAAAAGAGTCTAAGGTGGGCGATGGCGTACCCGAAGCCTGGGGAGATTGGCTGAAACGGGCAATTCATTGGGAAACTTTGACCGCAATGACTTTGCTCGAGTCTGGAGCAGATATTCTTGTTCTGCGCCATCCCGAAAGCGTTCGCCGGGTGAAAGCGGCGATCGAAGAATTGATGACTCCGGCTTAGGAGGAAATGAATTATGGCTCTTTCAGGAATTCAAATCTACAAATTGCTTCCGCAGACCAATTGCAAGGAATGCGGCTTCCCCACCTGCCTGGCGTTTGCGATGAAGCTGGCAGCAAAGCAGGTTGAGCTATCGGCATGTCCCTACGTCAGTGAAGAGTCCAAAGCGCAGCTAGCTGAATCGGCGGCGCCGCCCATTCGCCTGGTGACGCTAAAATCCGATGGTTATGAAGTAAAAGCCGGCAATGAAGTGGTGCTTTTCCGCCATGAAAAAACCTTTTATAACAAACCCGGTTTATTTGTGAAGATTGATGATCTACAATCACCGGAAGAAATTAAAGACGCGATCGCAAAAGCGGATGCTTACCAGGTGAACTACGTAGGTATTGGATTGGGTGTAGATGGATTTGCGGTTGAAGCAGCCAGCGGGGAGGCAGGTAAGTTTGGCGCAGCCGTGCAGGCGGTGCGCTCGGCGAGTAAGCGGCCCCTGATCCTGGTCGGGAGCGATGCGGCTGTTTTGGAAGCGGGTCTGAAAGTCCTGACGGGCGAGACGGTTATGATCTACGCGGCTGACGCCAATAATTGGGAAGCAATGACCCATTTAGCGAAGCAACATAAAGCTGTATTGGCGGTTTCTGCGCCGGATGTAGAAAGCATGGCAGCGTTAACTGAGAAAGTCAAGGAAAAAGGCGTTGAAGATCTTGCTCTGGCGGTTGATGGCGGTAATTTAAGCAAAATGCTCGCCCTGAGTACGCAGATTCGTCGGCTGGCGCTGAAGAAGAATTTTCGACCATTGGGGTATCCCACAATTGTATTCCCCAAAAACCCCGAGGCGGCGGCACAGGCGATCGTTAAATACGCTGGCTTTATCGTTCTGGATCACTTTGCCCCAGAGCTGGTTTATCCCTTGCTGGTGCTGCGCCAGAACATTTATACCGATCCTCAAAAACCGATCCAGGTGCAGCCTGGTGTGTACGAAATCAATAACCCGCAACCGAACAGCCCGGTGCTGGTCACCACCAACTTCAGCATCACCTATTTCAGCGTGGCGAACGAAGTGGAAGGCTCAGGCCTACCTGCCTGGCTGACCGTCTGTGATGCGGAGGGGATGAGTGTGTTGACTGCCTGGGCGGCGGGTAAGTTTGACGCCGAACGGATCGCCAAAGCTATCAAGACTTTCAGCGTCGCGGATAAGGTTGAGCGCAAACGCGTTGTGCTGCCAGGGCATGTGGCGGTCTTATCTGGCGAGCTTGAGGAAGAACTCCCTGGATGGGAAATTCGGGTGGGTCCGCGCGAAGCGGTTGATCTGCCAAAATTTATGAAAGAGGCACTTTAAGCTGGTACCGTTGTTAATCGTTTCCTATGGCTGAACACCTGGTTTATTTTGATGCGTTGACCGAGCCGGTGCGTGTCCCAACCGGAACGCTGCTGGCGGAGGCGGCGCGCATGGCCGGGCTGGAAATCGGTCAGCCTTGTGGCGGGCAAGGGCGCTGCGGACGGTGCACGGTTCAGGTTTTGGAAGGAAACGTGCGCCGCCGCAGCACACTGCGTTTATCGGCAGAGGATGTGGCGCAGGGATTTGCGTTAGCCTGCCAGACGGTGGTCGAAGGCGATTGCCGTGTTTCCATTCCGCCACAGGAAAAGATCGAGCGGCGGCTGACAACGGACCGCACGGTTAGCGAGATAACCGTACCGCCGGGCTACAACTATGAGCTGGATCAGACCATCCATCGGGTGCATTTATCTCTCTCGCCACCTAGCCTGGAGGACCAAACAGATGATCTTAGCCGCCTGCTGACTGCTTTGAAACAACAGGCTGGCTTTACCAGCGTCAGCACGCCGCTGCCAATTCTGCGCAAGTTAGGCGAAGCGCTACGCGCGGGCGATTGGAATGTGACTGCTATCTTAGATGTCCATGATCTGTTTGACGGAAGATATATCGAAGAAAGGCTGGTTGACCTCCTGCCCGGCCGCGTTCCGCAAGAGGAGCCAATTTGGGGCGCTGCAATTGATATTGGCACAACCACAGTTACTGTTTGGTTGGTAAATCTGCTGACTGGCCAGGTAGAGGCGCAAGCCTCCGAATACAATGGTCAGATCGCGCGCGGTGAGGATGTGATTTCGCGCATCGTTTATGCCAGCAAAAACGGCGGGGCAGCCGAGATGCGCAACCTGGTGTTGGATACAATCAACCAGTTGCTCGCCACAGTTTGCCAACGCTATAATGTGCGCAAGAAAGATTGGGAGTCGAAAGCTTCGCCGGAACAGATTGTCAAGGCGACAATTGCCGGCAACAGCACGATGATGCACCTCTTTCTGGGCATCCCGGCCTCCAGCATTCGGTTGTCTCCATATATCACTGCGGTAAACCATGTGCCGTTATTAAGCGGTCAAGAGGTGGGATTAAACATCAACCCGTTGGGGATCGTGGATTGTTTGCCTGGTGTCGCCAGCTATGTGGGTTCGGATATCACCGCGGGTGTGCTTGCCTCTGGTATGGATGATACCAATCGGTTGACGTTGTTCATGGATGTAGGCACTAATGGCGAGATCGTGCTGGGATCCAATGACTGGCTGGTTGCCTGCGCCTGCTCGGCGGGTCCGGCGTTTGAAGGCGCGGGCGTGTATTGTGGGATGCGGGCGACCCGCGGGGCGATTGAGGAAGTGTGGATTAACGGTGAGACGTATGAGCCAACTTATCGCGTCATCGGCGGCGGTAAACCCAGCGGTATCTGCGGCAGCGGATTGATTTCTTTGCTTGCGGAAATGTTTATGACCGGCGTGATTGATAAAGCCGGCAATTTGAACACACAACTGGGTATTAACCGCATCCGCGAAGGAGAATATGGCCTGGAATATGTGATAGCCTGGGGAGAGGAAACGCAGACGGGCAAAGACATTACCATTACGCATGTGGATATTGATAACCTTTTGCGAGCCAAGGGCGCAATTTATGCCGGTTACAGCGTGTTGGCAGACAGCGTGGGCGTGCCGCTGGAGATGATTGAACAGATGTTGATCGGCGGCTCATTTGGCAAGTATATCAATGTCGAAAAAGCCATCCAGATCGGATTGCTCCCGGATATGCCCTGGGAAAAGTTTCAGTTTTTGGGTAATACTTCGGTGCGCGGCGCATATTACGCTTTGCTGGATCACCGCGCTCGCGCACGCATCAAGGAGATCGCAACGCGGATGACCTATATCGAGCTATCGGCGGATAATTCGTTTTATGAGGCATTCATGTCGGCGTTGTTTCTGCCGCACACCGATCTGAACCGCTTTCCATCCATTGCCCAGGCGTTAAAAAGTCCCGCCTCGGCAGGATGAGGCGGTCTATTTTCAATGCAACGCCGCGCAGGATTGTTTAAAAGTCTCAATTAAACCTAAATGAAGGGACGGGCACAATGTATATCATTGGAGAAAATATCCACATTATCTCGGAAAAAGTAAAAGAAGCCCTGGCGAACCGCGATGCAAAGTTCTTCCAGGAGCTGGCGGTGAAACAGGTGGAAGCCGGCGCTCAAGCGCTGGATGTGAACCTGGGACCGCGCAAGAAGGACGGCGAAGAGGTCTTCCCGTGGATCGTGCAAGTCTTGGAAGAGGTGGTGGATGTGCCGCTGAGCTTTGATACCACCAATCTGGCCGGCATCGAAGCCGGGCTGAAGAAGGTTACAAAAGCGCAGCCAATCATCAACTCAACTTCGGCTGAACCAGAACGGTTGGAAAAGACGCCGCTGCTGGCCAAGAAATATAACACCCGCCTGATCGCTCTCACCATGGGTTCTTCGGGTATTCCGGTGGCGGCGGATGAGCGCGTGAACATTGCAGTCGAAAAATTGATTCCGCGCATGTTGGAAATTGATTTCCCCATGCAGGATCTGATTATTGATCCATTGGTTTTGACCGTATCGGGCTGTCAGGAATATTGCCCGCATCTGATCGAAGCGGTGCGGACATTGCAATACGCCTGGGATCCGCCGCCGATGATTTCGGTTGGCCTATCGAACGTGTCCAACGCTGTGCCCAGTCAGAACCGACCATTGATCAATCGGGTGTACCTGGCCATGCTGATGGGTGTAGGCTTGCAAATGATGATTGCTAACCCGTTGGATGAAAAGCAAAATGAGGTCATCCGCATTATCGAACAGCGCGACGACTCGACGCCCGTCGGACGGCTCTACTTGAAGATCGCCGACCGCATTGCGAACATGGAAGAACCCTCCATAGAGGATGTGGATATGAGCGATCCAGAGCAAGTGAAAATCTGGAAGACCGTGCAAATTTTGCTCAACAAGGTGATTTACGCTGACTCTTATTTGGAGCAGTAGTTTATTGAACGAACTTGACTTGATTTTGGATGATCTATGGTCAGGACGATGGTCGCGGGCTGCTGACCTTCGCCCTTGCCTAAACGGAATTTAGCGCATTGAGGAGAGAATCATATGCCTGGCTTTACTCCTGGAAGACGGTGGCAGCCACCTTACCTGCCCTTTAAACGAGAACCGTTCGGCGCCCGTGTTCTCGAGTCTGTGGAGCGCCTGGTTAAAGGTCCAATGTTTGGTTGCCGAATGTGCGGCAACTGTCTGTTGCAGGAAACAGCTTTTATCTGTCCAATGGAGTGCCCCAAAGGCGTTCGTAATGGACCTTGCGGCGGTTCGACGGAAGAGCATTGTTACGTAGATGAAACCCGTCCATGCATCTGGTACAAGATCTATGATCGGGCGTTCAAGATGGGGCGGGAGGAAATGCTTCTGGAAGTGCTTCCGCCACTGGATTGGGATAAGGTCGGCACGGAGACCTGGGGCGATGTGGTGGCCCAGGTACGGAAGGTCGGCGCCGGAAGGTTTGTTCGCGGTATGCTCTCCAAAGACCCCACCACGCGCGCGGTGACCTGGGATTCGGTATTCCGTCCGGTGCGCCAACCGGATTGGTGGCAAGGCGACGCGGAATATCATCCACCGGCGTATTCCGAACCGGTCTCGGAGTTGGAACGGCGTTTGAAAGCCGGTGAATTCGTGGTCACCTGTGAAGTGGCGCCGCCGGTGACGACCGCTACGAAGAAGTTGATCCAAAACATCGAAATGGTCAAGCCGTATGTGGCAGCGATTAATTTCACCGACTGTCCCTCGGCGACGCCGCGCATGTCCAGTTGGGCGTGCAGCACGCTGGCGGTGCAGAACGGCGCTGAGCCGGTGATGCAAATCGCCGCCCGCGACCGCACACGCGTGGGCTTGCAGGCGGAGGTGTTGGGCGCCAACGCTTTGGGGGTGCGCAACATCCTGTGTCTGTCTGGCGACAGCATGAAGATGGCGCCGGAGCCGCGCGGGCGCATGGACGTGGTGGATATCGATTCGGTGCAGATGTTGTGGATTTTGCGCCGAATGCGCGACGAAGGCAAGTATTTGGATGGGCGTTCAATGAAATTCCCGCCCAAGTACTTCCTGGGCGCAGCCGCCTCGCCCTTCGCTTCGGAGCCGCGCTTCCAGGCTATTCGAGAACACAAGAAGGTCAACGCGGGAGCGCAGTTTTTCCAGACTAACCTGGTGTATGACCCCGACGGGCTGGAAATTTGGTTGAACGAGCTGGCCAAGCGCAACATCCTGGATAAGGTGTATATCCTGGTGGGCATCACTCCGCTGAAGAGTTTGAAGGTTGCCCAATACATGCACAATGAGGTGCCGGGCGTGTTCATCCCGGAGAAGCTGATGAAGCGCATGGAGCAGGCCGGCGATGGCGCCGAAGAGGAGGGCGTGCAGATCGCTCTGGAGTTGATTGAAGCGGTGAAGGACAAACAGGGCGTGAACGGCATCCATCTGATGGCGGTGGGTTGGGAGGAAATTGTGCCACGCATCGTCACCGAAGCCGGGCTTGCCGCTCCACAGTCGCAGCCGCAACCAGCATAACAGGGAAGTTTAGCCAGGCTGTGGAAGGCGCTCATCTGGCATAGCGCAGGTTGCCACAGGTGTAGAGAAAAACGAGGAGGTTCATAGCCTCCTTGTTTTGTTTACGCAGCCGGTGGGTTCTGCGCCGTTTTTGGGGTGTGTTTGATCTGTCATCCTGACATTTTCTTAAGGAAGTTTTTACGCCTGAACTTTATTCTTGAACCGGGCTTCAGCTATACTTGATATGGGAATGTGAGCCGTTTTGTTGCAGTACTTGCAACATGCCTCCGCTATTCTCTAATTGTCCAACGGATATTCCGGTGGATGATCCAGAGAATAAAGTACTTGGAGGCGCAAAATGGCTCGCAAACCAAAACCCGACCGGATGGATAAGGTTTTTCAGACCATCCGGCAGTATCCGGGGGAGAAGCCCGGCTTTATCGCTCGTTTGTTAGGGTTGCATCGCTCGGAGGTGACGCGTTTGTTGCCCAGCCTGGAAGAGCACGGTTATTTGATTTCCGAGGACGACCGCGGAGGATTATGGCCATTCGATCACAGGTGAACCGATTTGGAGCAAAGCAGGGCCGCGCGGCGAAATTTGTGCGTCTGGATGTTGCAGAATTCGCCGCGAGGCTATGCTATATTAATGTTGGGGGGACACCCGAGACAGGGATGGGCGCTGAGGGGAGCGTCCATCCTGATTGTGATTGAGCGGATGTGTCATCGTTCGCGCAGTTACTTCGCATAGCCAATGTAGATGGAGGAGTGATCTCATGGGACGAGGTTTGAGCAAAGCAGAGCGATTGCGCCAGATGGAATGGCTTTATACGCAACGCGCCTATAGCGATCGTGAAATGGCGGCAGAGTTCGGGGTGGACCGCGCCACGATCTTCCGCGACCGGCGTGAGTTGGAGACAGAGATGCCTATTGTGCCAGATGAAGATGGGCGCTATCGCATTGACCGCACGCGGTATCTCTCCAATGTGCGAGTGAACCTGCATGAGGCGCTGGCGCTTTACCTGGCGGCGCGGCGCGCTTCGCGGCAGACGCGCATCGCTCAGCCGCACGCAGCGAGAGGGCTGGAAAAGCTGGCTGCTGCCTTGAAACAGCCCATGACCGAACGCCTGGCGAAGGCGGCGGCGAGTATTCTGGAGCAATCCGCCGACCCGGAGCGGGTGCGCGTGGTGGAGTTAGTGGCGCAAGCCTGGGCAGAGCGGCGCAAGGTTGGGATCCTCTATCGTGGTCTGCACGCCCGCAGCGATAGCCGCTGGCTGGTCAGCCCATATTTGATCGAGCCTTCGTTGTGGAGCGACGGGGCTTATCTGATCGGGCCGGCGATAGGGCTTTCCGCCTGGAGCAGTGGGGAAGAGAAGCTGATGACGTTCAAGATCGAGCGCATTGTGGATGCTGAGTTGAAGCTGGCGCGCTTCGAAATTCCGCCTCAATTCGATGAGGAGGAGCTGTTGCGTTTTGCCTGGGGCATCTGGTACGGCGAGGGCGAACCGACCACGGTGCGGCTGCGCTTTGCGCCGGGCGAAGCGACGCGGCGGGTGAAAGAGAGTAAATGGCACCCCACTCAGGAGATTGAAGATTTGCCCGAGGGCGGCTGCATCTGGCGCGCCCAGGTGGCCGAATGGCAGGAAATGCTCCCCTGGGTGCGCGGCTGGGGCGCAGATTGCGAGGTGCTGGAGCCGGAGGAGTTGCGGAGCCAAGTTGTGCATGAGGCTAATCGTCTTGCCCGGCTATATTCGCTTGTAGGTCAGTCGTCAGCCAGGGAGTGGATGCTTTGGGCGAAGGCAGATGTAGATTCCAACCGCATTCACCTTTTGATTTACCATCTGCTGGATGTGGGGCAGGTGATGTTAGCGCTTTGGCGTTTGGCTTTGCCTGCTCAAACACGAGACGCTCTGGCTGGAGCACTGGGTTTAGACGAGGAGAACGCAAGCCGCCTGCTGGCTTTTTGGGCTGGTTTGCACGATCTGGGGAAGGCTGCTCCCGGTTTCCAGCGTAAATACCCACCGGCCATCGCTACATTGCAAGCCGTTGGCTTTACCTTCCCGACCCCGCCGGCTCAAGCGGCGCGGCATGGCGCAATTTCTACCTGGGCGCTGAAACGCCTGCTAACAGAGGAATGCAACCTGAGCCAGGAGGAAGCAACGCGTGTAGCGCGCATGGTTGGAGGTCACCACGGCGCATGGCCCACCGCCCTTGAACTGGTACCTGCGGCAATAAAAACCTCCGACCGCGGCGATGAAATTTGGGAGGAAGCGCGCCGATCTCTGTTTCGTCTGCTCGCAAAAGTCTTTCAACCTCCGCAAGATGTTCATTTACCTGCCAATCTGGAAATGCAAAATGCATTGCTCACCCTTGTCTCTGGTTTGATCAGTGTCGCCGATTGGATCGGTTCAATGGAAGGCTTTTTCCCGTTCATGGATGCTGAGATACCCATCGAGCAATACGCCGCCCGTGCTGCTCGCCAGGCGAAGCGTGCGTTGTATGCATTAGGTTGGGTGGGCTGGCAAGCGGAAGGAAAGACGATCCCGTTCTCCGAGATGTTTCCTTTCAACGCAAACTCGATCCAGCAAATGGTCGCCGTCGCGGCCGAGAAGCTTTCCGCTCCAGCGTTGCTCATCCTTGAGGCGCCAACTGGGAGTGGCAAGACTGAGGCTGCTCTCTATGCGGCTGATATCTGGCTGCAAACCTGGCGGGGGCGCGGCCTTTACATCGCGATGCCGACGACAGCCACCAGCAACCAGATGCATCAACGAGTGATCAATTTCTTGTTGAACCGCTATCCAGATAAGATGCTCAATTTGCACCTGGTGCATGGAGCTGCGCTTCTGGCTGAGCCAAAGGAATCTATCACTGCCATCAGTCAGGATGATGAACAACCGAACCAGGGCCGCATTCGCGCAGCCACCTGGTTTTTACCCCGTAAGCGCACGTTGCTGGCGCCGTTCGGTGTTGGAACGGTGGATCAAGCGTTGATGAGCGTGTTGCAAACTCGCCATTTCTTTGTGCGCTTGTTTGGTTTAAGCCAGAAAGTGATTATCTTTGATGAGGTGCACGCCTATGATACTTATATGAACATTCTATTCAAACAATTGTTGCGTTGGCTGAGCGCGGTGGGCTCATCCGTAATCCTCCTTTCGGCCACTTTACCAGAAAAAACACGGCGAGAGCTGGTTGCTGCCTGGTTAGGCGAAAAAACAGTAAGCCTGGAAGATCATAATTATCCCCGCCTAACTGTAGCTGCTGGCGGCGAAGCCAAGGTTTTCCCGTTATCGGCCTCCTCTTCGCGCCTGGTGAAGATCGAACGGATAGGGAGTGAACCGCAAGCCATCGTTGCCAGTTTATCTGAGCTTTTGGCAGGTGGAGGTTGCGCTGTCGTAATTTGCAATCGGGTGAGGCGGGCTCAGGAAGTGTATTCCGCCGTCAAAGAGGCGAATATTGTCCCGGCGGAGGATTTGATCCTGTTTCATGCTCGCTTTCCATATAACTGGCGGCAGGAGATCGAAGAGCGTGTTCTGCGCCTGTTTGGAAAAGATGGTCAACGTTCACGAAAAACCATCCTGGTAGCGACGCAGGTGATTGAGCAAAGCCTGGATCTGGATTTCGATTGTATGATTACAGATCTCGCACCCGTTGATCTCATCTTGCAGCGCGCTGGACGTCTGCACCGACATCCGCAAAACGATGCCTTCCGCCCGGAGAGCCTGTCTCAACCGCGTCTGATCCTGGCCTGGCCGCCAGAGATGGATCATTTGCCGCAATTTGGCGACGACGAATTCATATATGAGCGCGCCATTCTTTTACGCAGTTGGGCGGCGCTACGCCAACACGACCAAATCATTTTGCCACAGGAGACCAGCGCATTGATCGAAGAGGTATATGGGGCTGCGCTGCAACAGGAAATAGAACCCGAATTGGAGCAGGCTATTCGTCAGGCGGATGAAGAGGCGCGCCTGACGCATGAGCAGGAGATCAGCCAGGCGAAAAGCCGCATCATTGCCCGACCGGATGACGAAGATTTGCTCTCCGATCCGAACCAGAATTTGGAAGAAGAAGATCAGAAAGTGCACATAAGCATGCGCGCCTTGACGCGCATGACCGAACCCGGCGTTGATTTGGTATGCCTGCATCAGACGAAACATGGCCTGGCGCTGGATCCTGATGGCAGCGGCGCGCCGTTGGACCTGGACCAACCCCCCACCATGGATCTGGCCACACAATTACTGCGCCGCGCGGTGCATGTCCAACACTGGGGCGTTTTGAAGCATTTTCTTGGGTTGCCACGACATGAGGCATGGAAGGAGGTCTCTGCTTTAAAATATCATCATCCAGTGATTTTCGATGAACAGGGGCGCTGCCCGCTGGAGGGGGCGTCGCTCATCTTAGTCCTCAGCCGCGAGACCGGCTTAGAAGTTCAGAAGGAGGCGAAATGACCTATTCATTTGACCTGATTGATCAGCCCTGGATCCCTTGTGTGGGGCTGAATCAGCGGACGGGAGAATTGAGCCTGCGCCAGGTGTTTACACATGCCCGGCGTGTGCGCGGTCTGGCTGGCGCTTCTCCGTTGGAGACCGCCGCGCTTTACCGTCTGCTATTAGCCATCTTGCACAGTGCGCTGCGCGGCCCAGAGAGCGCCACGCAATGGAGAGATTTATGGCGGGCAGGCACCTGGGACACACCCTGGTTGCACGAATACCTGGATCGCTGGAAGCATCGCTTTGATTTGTTTGATCCTCAGCGGCCGTTTTATCAGGTCATCGAGGACCGCATGGCGGAAAAACCGGCGCTTCAATTGGTGCATGGTATGGGCACCGCCAATGAACTCTTCGAGCATGAATCCATCACTGAGGATAGGATCCTAAATAGCCGTCAGGCGGCAATTACGTTGCTTGTCGCTCAGGCTTTTGGATTGGGAGGTTTATGCCATCCACAATTGAAGATAACTCTCACAAATGCTCCGTGGACAAGAGGGATCATCTTCCTAGTGGAAGGAGACAATTTGTTCGAGACACTGGCGTTAAATCTTTTGCGCTATTCAGACGGTAAGCCACTACCCGTAATCGGCGAAGATCTTCCAGCCTGGGAAATGGACAATCCCTTTTTGCCAACGCGAAATCAACCTCGCGGCTACCTGGACTATCTGACATGGCAGAATCGCAAACTGTTGTTGGTACCCGAGGATGGGTCGGATGGAGTGATCGTTCGAAAGATCAAAATTGCGCGAGGGCTAGATTTAGATGATGTGCGCGATCCCTGGAAGCAATATACTGCCAAAGATAAAGGCTGGAGGCACTGGGTATTTCAGGAGGATCGTAGTTTGTGGCGCGACAGTCATACACTATTTCGTCGGCATCAAAACGATGAAAACTGGCCGCCAAAGACTTTTGAGTGGATTGCATCACTTGTGGAAAATGGTTATCTAGACTCCAAGCAGATCTATCGCACCCTGGCTTTAGGCATGGGAACTCATTATAAGGACGCTAAAATCTTCTTTTACCGTGAAGAGGTAATGCCGCTTCCTCTGGCTTACTTCGAAAGCCAGAATAGCGAAGAGCTGGTTGGTCTTTTAACCGATGCATTGGCATGGGCTGAAAAAGTGCGCGGGAAGCTTTGGGGAGCAGTCAACACGCTGGCAAAGTACATCGCTTCTCCCAGTCTTGATTTACCGAATGGACGTAAGCCTGACCCAAGAGATGTGGATAAATTGACCGATCACTGGGCGGTAGAGCGTTTCTACTGGGGAGCGTTGGAATTGCCTTTCTTCCACTTGCTGGAAGACTTGCCAAAACGTCCACAAGAAGCCCTGGACACCTGGAAGATGACATTGCGCCGGACCGCCTGGAATGCCCTGGAACAAGCCACTAACCTGGCCGGCGATTCTCCGGCGGCGCTCAAGGCTGCGGTGCGCGCCCGCTCCATGTTGGGCGGGTCACTGAAAGAGCTATTCCCTGAAACCATTCCAGTGGAGGAACCCGTATGAATCAAGCTACTCAGAATCCATTCATTCAATACTTGCAGTCCCTGGCGGATAACCAGGAGCGCGGCGCACTGGCTGCGTTGCGCCGTGGCTTGGGTCAGCCGGCCTGGTCGGCACCTGAAATGTACCCTTATATCGTACCGCGTTTGCCGGCAAACCTGACCGCCGCCCAAGAAGCGGCCTATTACCTGACGGCTTCGTTATTTGCTCTGCATCCCAAGTCTGCTGCTCAGGGAAACCTGGGTGGGCATCTGGCTCAGGCGAAGCAAGGGGGGAACGAGGATGCCATCGAACGGCGCTTCACCGCCCTGTTGGCTGCCCATCCCGACGATCTGCCAGGCTATCTGCGCCAGGCAGTGAGTTTTTTGAAATCGAAGGAGATACCTGTCAATTGGGAACAATTGCTTTATGACTTGCAGGCCTGGGAGCGCCCCGATTGGCGCGCTCGCGTGCAAAAGGAGTGGGCGCGCGCTTTCTGGGG
This sequence comes from Anaerolineales bacterium, assembly GCA_020060465.1. Classification (GTDB taxonomy): domain Bacteria; phylum Chloroflexota; class Anaerolineae; order Anaerolineales; family UBA4823; genus RBG-16-57-11. Next base: position 4,150 of record JAGVAD010000004.1, on the reverse strand, counting down.
CCGCCCGGCGGAACAACCCGAAACGCCATCAACCGGCGCGCCGGCATAGACGTATAACCTGAACCATAAGCCGATTTTTGATAGAAAAGGAGAATGACCCATGTTTGTCGAACTTCATATCTTGCAGAGCTTTGCGCCATCTAACCTGAACCGTGATGATACCGGCAACCCGAAGGATGCTGAGTTTGGCGGTGTGCGCCGGGCGCGTATCTCTTCGCAATGCATCAAGCGCGCCATCCGCACCCACCCAATCTTTGAACAGACCACCCAGGTGGAAATTGCTGACCGCACGCGCTGGATCACTCGACTGCTGGTAAAGCCGCTCGTGGAGGCCGGAAAGGGCGAGGAAGAAGCCTGGGCGGTTGCAGAGGCTTTCGCCAATTCCTTGAAGATCGGTACAGAGAAAGACAAACAAACCGGCAAGCCACGCAGCACGGTGCTGCTTTACCTGAGCAAAGCGGAAGTGCAGGCGATTGCAGAGAAGCTGTTGGAAAGTTGGGATGAGATTCTCTCTACGTTGGAGAAGGGCAAATCGCCGGCGCTGGAGGCCATCCAGAAAGAGTTTGTTAAAACCTATAAGGATCGCGCCGGCGCGCCGGATATCGCCATGTTTGGGCGCATGTTGGCGGAGAAGCCGGATTTGAACCTGGACGCTGCCTGCCAGGTGGCGCACGCTCTGTCCACTCACCGCGTCAATATGGAGATGGACTTCTACACCGCCGTGGACGACCTTTCCACCGACGAGGAGACCGGTGCGGGGATGATGGGCGTGATTGCTTTCAACAGCGCTTGCTTCTACCGTTATGCCCGCATTGATTGGGAGCAATTGGTGAAGAACCTGGGTGGCAATGTCCCATTGGCGCGTAAAACCGTGGAGGGGTTCTTGCGGTCGGCAACCCTGGCAACCCCATCTGGCAAGCAGAACAGCTTTGCCGCTCAGAATCCGCCGGATTTCATATTGGGGGTTGTGCGCGCCGATGGACAATCCTGGTCGCTGGTAAACGCTTTTGAAAAGCCGGTGCGCCCCGACCGCAATGGAGGTTTGATGGCGCCCTCAATTGCCGCTTTGGATGCTTATTGGGGTCGTTTGAGCCGGGTCTATGGTTCACAGGGGGCAAAGCCCTCGGCGTTGATCCTGGCGGATGAGGCGGCCGCTCCCAATCTGCAATCCGCCGCCGCGGCAAATTTGCAGCAATGGGTGGAGTCTTTGCTGGACGCCTTGCCCAAGGAGTAAGCTTATGCATACCTTGTTACTGCGCTTGATAGGACCGATGCAGTCTTGGGGTGTGCAGAGTCGCTTCAGTGTGCGCGATACAGGCCTGGAGCCTTCTAAAAGCGGTGTGGTGGGGTTGTTATGCGCCGCCAGCGGGCGTGGGCGCGATGCGCCCATCGAGGACCTGGCTGCGCTCACCATGGGCGTGCGGGTGGACCGCGAAGGGCGCTTGAGCCGTGATTATCATGTAGCCGGGGTAGGAGGGTACATGAGAGGCGCGGGAGCGATCGAGCGCGAAAACGTTGTGCCATCTTCGCGCTACTACCTGGCTGACGCTGCATTCCTGGTGGGGCTACAAGGCGAAGATATGGCTCTGCTGAGCGGGTTACAGCAGGCGCTGTTGAATCCTGTTTGGACGCTCTACCTGGGGCGCAAAGCGTTTTCGCCCGGCGAACCCATTGCGTTGGAGGATGGGTTGAAGGAAAATACATCCTTGCTCCAGGCTTTGCAGAATTATCCCTATTTGGGGGGCAGGATTCCTCCGGCGCGCCTGCGGGCTGTTTTAGAAGACCCTTCCGGCGACCAGGTGCGGCCGGATCAGCCCGTTTCCTTTGCTGAGCGGCGTTTTGCTCCGCGTAGGGTACGTACGCTGTTCTTTCCGCCTGTGGTTCAGGAAAATTCTCTATCCAGGGAGGTGAGCTGATGTACCTTTCCCGCTTGATCCTTAACCCGCGCAATGCCCAGGCACGCAAGGAGATCGCCTTGCCCTATCAACTGCATCGCACACTGCTGAACGCTTTTCCAGTTGGACGGGCAGAGCAGCCGCGCAGCGAGGTTGATAGCTTTGGCGTGCTCTTCCGCCTGGAGCAATCTGAGCGGGATGGCTCGATCCGCGTGCTGGTGCAATCCAAAGTCGCCCCTGATTGGCGTTTCTTGCAAGGCAAGCAAGATGCCCGTCGCCAGCCCTATCTGCTGCCGCCAGAGCTGCTACCCGACGACCGCCCCAACCCGGCGGTGACCGAGTTCCACCTGGCGGAGAAGCTGCGCGTCGGGCAAATTCTGGCTTTCCGCTTGCGCGCCAACCCTACCCGCCGGCTGGGCAAAGCCGCCGGGAAAGATCAGGGCAAGCGCGTCGGTATTTACGATGAAGAGAGCCAAATCCGATGGCTGGAGCGCAAAGCAGAGGCGGGTGGCTTTCGCATTCTGAGCTTGACGGTGCGCCGCGACGGCAAACTCAAAGACTATATTCCACGCCAGGATGACGCTCCACATAAGCTGGAGCTGCTTTCAGTGCAATTCGATGGCTTGCTGCAAGTGCTTGATCCGCAGTTGCTGATTATGACGGTGGAAACCGGCGTGGGTAGTGCCAAAGGTTTTGGTTTTGGGCTGCTTTCGCTGGCGCGGCCGGACCCTGGCATCGGTTGACCCTTGCTTGTCTGTCGGGGACGCGGCAGCCCAACTCTGTGTATGGTCGCCGCGTCCCCTGGCGGTCAACTGTTAACCGGGGTTGTGGTGCGGCAAGGAGGTTTCGATGCATATTGATTATCACGAGCTGCCTAAATTACGCGATAGCCTCAGCTACTTGTTTGTGGAGCATGTGGTGGTAGAGCGCGCCCAACATGCCATTGAGCTGATCCGCAAGGAGGGGCGCGTTCTGGTGCCGGCGGCGGCGTTGAGCCTGCTGATGCTGGGACCCGGGACGAGCATTACCCATGCGGCGATGAAGTTGTTGGCTGAATATGGCTGCAGTGTGCTTTGGACGGGGGAAGATGGCATCCGCCTGTATGCACAGGGGACGGGCGAGACGCACCGCGCCTATCATTTGCTGCGCCAGGCGGAACTGGTCTGCGACCCTCAAGAGCGCGCTCGAGTGGTGGTGCGCATGTATGAAAAGCGCTTTGGCATGGCGATTGATCCGGAGCTCAGTTTGCAGCAAATCCGTGGCATGGAAGGTTCGCGCGTGCGCTCGGCTTATGCTCAGGCTAGTCAAGAGTATGGTGTGCCCTGGCAAGGGCGCATTTATGATCGCAAGGAGTGGGGCAATGCCGATACGATCAACCGGGCGCTTTCGGCAGCCAATGCTTTGCTCAATGGCATTTGCCATGCTGCCATTGTAGCGGGTGGATATTCGCCAGCGCTGGGTTTTATCCACCAGGGGCGGCAGTTGTCGTTTGTGTATGACATCGCCGATCTATATAAAACTGAGATCACCATCCCCGTTGCTTTTCAGGTAGTGAGCGAAACGGAGGATGCAGTGGAGCGACGGGTGCGCGAAGCCTGTCGAGCGAAGTTTTACCAGGTGAAGTTGCTGGAACGCATCTTGAAAGATATAGACGAGCTATTGGGCGTCACGCCAGAGGAGATGGCTGAAGCTGCGTTAGACAATGGGGAAGACGATACACAGCCGGCGCCGCTTTGGGAAGCACTGTTAGATGAACCGGGGCAAATGGCATGGTCGTGATGATTTTAGAACGGGTGAGTCCAGCATTGCGTGGTCAATTAAGCCGTTGGCTGATTGAGCCACATACAGGCGTGTTTGTGGGGCATGTGAATGCCATGGTGCGCGACCGGCTGTGGGAGAAATGTTGCCAGTTAAGCCGCGAGGGGGGCGTGGTGCAATTGTGGAATACGAACAATGAGCAGCATTTCGAGATGCGCATGTTTGGTTTTACCACGCGGCGCGTGGTAGAGTTTGAGGGGCTGCAGCTGGTTGAGATACCGCTGGAAAGCAGCCGGGTAAAGGCGAGGAAAGGGCGGCGTTCTGCAGCCGCTGAGGAGGAAGAGTAGCACAGATATAGCCGATTAAGGCAGGATAGGGTTTAAATGGCTATATTTAGGGTTTTCCCCACACGCGTGGGGGTGGACCGCATGCCCTTCCACCACGGCACGCCATACGGTAGTTTTCCCCACACGCGTGGGGGTGGACCGAAATTTCGG
>JAGVAD010000038.1 GCA_020060465.1 Anaerolineales bacterium | reverse complement strand
GCCAGCATAAGCCGCAGCCGACCCGCCGCCGGGAGCCGGCGTGCCTTCGGCCAGGGCGTCCAGGAAATCCATGGAAGCCTGGGAACTGGCCTCTTGTTGCGCGGCAGCCAGACGTTGTTCCAGGATTTGATCCGGCTCGAACTGGTCGAGCTGCGTGTACCAACGTGCGGCTTCGATCAACGCCTCTTGGGGGATCAGACCCACTAATTCGCTGTGGTGGATCGCCGTTCCGTAGCGCGCCGCCTCGCGGCGGATCGTTTCCACCACCCTGGCAATGGGGGTGCTGCGAAAATTGGTCAGGTTCATTGAGACCTGCGCCCGGCCTTCCACCAGCAGCCCCAGCGCCTTTACATAGCGCAAGCCACCGGACGAATGGCGCACCGCTTTGGCGATCTTCTTGGCGATGCTGACATCGTCGGTGGTCAGGTAAACATTGAAAGCAATCAGGGGTTGGCGGGCGCCAATCACGGTTGCCCCGGCGGGCCCCACCTTTTTCGGCCCGTAATCAGGCTCCCGTTCTGGCAAGACGCCGATTTCTTCCTTGAGCGCTTCGTATTGGCCGCGACGGATGTTTTCCAGATTGACGCGTTCCGGTCGAGAGGCGGCAGCCTCGTATAGATAAACCGGTATGCCCAGCGTCTCTCCAACGCGCTGACCCAAACGGCGGGCAATGAGCACACATTCTGCCATGCTGATGCCGCGAATAGGTACAAACGGTACAACATCGGTAGCGCCGATGCGCGGGTGCTCGCCTCGATGCTCGTCGAGATTGATCAGCTCCGCGGCGCGGGCAATGGCGCGATAAGCAGCCTCTTCAACGTCTTCTGGAGGTCCGACGAAGGTCAACACGGTGCGGTTGTGATCCATGTCGGAGTGGCGATCCAGCAGCGTGACGCCAGCCACCGAACGAACCGCCGCCATGATCGCTTCAACAACCTCCGGGCGGCGGGCTTCTGAAAAATTGGGAATGCATTCAACGATGGGTGTGGACATAAATACCTCTTGCATGGGGTCAGACGCCTATTATAACCACAAACCGAACGCGCTCAGAGCGGAATGTCCGACAAGTTGACTTTCTGGTATGATATACCCTGCGTTGTACTTGGGGAGTTTTCTGGCGCTCACCAGCCAGACGTCGGGATAATGTCAGAATGTTTAAACTGTTCAAACCACGACCAGATAAATTTTTGTCATTGCTCATCGAACAGGCTGCGTTGACCCTTAAGGGACTTGACTTGCTCAAAGATTACATGAACGAAGCCAATCCAGAGACCGCGCAACAGTTGACCCAGACTGAGAAAGAGGCTGATGAAGTGCGGCGCATCCTGATTGATGAATTAAACCGCACCTTTATCACGCCTATTGACCGCGAGGATATTTTTGCGCTGTCGCGGGCGATTGATGATGTGCTGGATTACGCTTACACCACCGTGGATGAAATGGTGGTGTTAAAAGTGCGCCCCACCCAGCACATGGCGCGCATCGCTTCGTTGTTGCGCGATGCGGCTTATGAGCTGCATCTGGCAATGCAACGTCTGAAGGAGCATCCACGCGTCGCTGCTGAACATGCCCAGCGCGCCAAGGCGCTGGAAAATCGCGTTGAGGCAGTGTACCGCGAGGCGCTGGCAGAGTTGTTCAGCGGGCCCGAAGATGTGCAGCATATTGTGCGCATGTTGAAGAAGCGCGAAGTTTACCGTCATTTGAGCAACGCCGCCGACCGGGGCGATGAGGCGGCGAATATCATCGCCGATGTTGTGGTCAAAATGACCTAATAGAGGACAGCCCGTTGTGCCTCCAAATCTGATCGCGCTAATTGCCCTGGCGCTGTTGTTTGATTTTCTGAACGGCGTTCACGATTCGAGCAACCTGGTGGCAACCGTCATTTCATCGCGGGCGTTGCCGCCGCGCCTGGCGCTGATGCTCACCGCGGCGGCGGTTTTTACGGGGCCCTTTCTGCTGGGCGTCGCCGTCGCGGAGACGATTGGCGCGCAGGTGGTCGTTTCATCTGCGATTACGCTGGAGGTGATCCTGGCTGCATTATGCACCGCCATCCTCTGGAATTTGCTGACCTGGTTTCTCGGCGTGCCCAGCAGCTCGTCGCACGCGCTGATCGGCGGTTTGGTCGGGGCAGCCTGGATGAGCGCAGGTTTGGGCGCCATCCAGTTTGGCGGGGTGGAGAAAGTGTTGATTTCTCTGTTTTTATCTCCCTTATTGGGCCTGACCATCGGTTTTTTGACCACCCGTCTGGTGTTTTTTCTGGCGCGCAATGCGACGCCGGGCGTCAACATATTTTTCAAGCGCGCGCAGGTCCTCACCGCCATGGGACTGGCTTTGAGCTATGGCGCGAATGACGCCCAAAAGACGATGGGCGTCATCACTCTGGGATTGGTGATTCATGGCGCATTGGATGCCTTTCGCGTGCCGCTGTGGGTGATTTTGGTCAGCGCCGGGGCGATTGCGTTGGGCATTTCCACGGGAGGTTGGCGGTTAATTCGTACGCTGGGCGGCAGGTTCTACAAGATTAAGCCGGTGGATGGATTTTGCACCCAGGCGGCCTCTGCTGGAGTGATCTTTAGCGCCTCTCTACTTGGCGGCCCAGTCAGCAGCACACAGGTTGTAGGCGCGGCGATCTTGGGGGTTGGGGCGGCTGAACGCCTCAATAAGGTGCGCTGGGGCGTGGCGGGCGAAATCGCCGTCGCCTGGATCATTACCATCCCGGCGACGGCATTGCTTTCGGCTGCGCTTTATTGGTTGGGGGGACGGATTTTCGGTTGACGCAGCGGGTTTAGCGCCGCAGATCGCGCAACTGGCGAAACAGCTCCTTCTCTTTCTGGCTCAAGTTGCGCGGCAATTGCACCTGCACGGTTACATACAGGTTGCCGCGCTCCTGGGGGTTTTTCAGGTTCGGCATGCCCAGCCCGCGCAGGCGGAATACTTTCCCATTAGCTGTTTCGGGCGGTATCGTCAGATCTACCGGGCGATCCAGGGTAGGCACCTTCACCTCGCCGCCCAACAAAGCCGTGTATAAATCCACCGGCAGGGTGATTTTCAAGTCATCGCCCTCGCGCGTAAACGTGGGGTGAGGCAAAACTTCGACCTTCAGATACAGATCTCCCGGCTGCCCGCCGGGGCCGGCTCGTCCCTGACCGCTGAGACGGATGCGCGAGCCTGTCTTAACCCCCGGCGGAATCTTGGCCTCGATGCGTCGCCCATCCTCCCATTGCAGGCTGACCGTCGTGCCGCGGTAGGCGTCTTCAAGCGAGATTTGCACCGGTTGTTCTGTGTCGCCGCCGCGCGTCGAGCGCGCTCCAGAGGCGCTGCGTCTGGCGCTTCCGCCCCAGTTGCCAAACAACATCTCGAAGAAGTCTGAAAAACCGCCCATACCGCCAAAATCGCCGCCCGCGCTGCGCCCAAATGCTCCACCAAAAATCTGCTCCAATTCCTCCGGCGTTACGGTGCGCGTGTAAGCCTGCCCGCCTGGTTGCGCCGTCCATTGCGACCAGTCGAAATCCTGAGGTCGTCCGCCGCTGCGCGTGTATTGCTGCCATTGGGCGCCAAAACGATCATACTTTTCGCGCTTCGCCGGGTCAGATAGCACTTCATACGCCTCGTTGATTTCTTTGAACTTTTCCTCGGCGGATTTGTCGCCCGGGTTGACGTCTGGATGATATTTGCGCGCCAGTTTGCGGTACGCCTTTTTAATATCTTCTTGCTTGGCGTCTTTGTTCACGCCAAGAATGCGATAATAATCTTTATAGTCCATGGGCAGACTCCGATCTATATCCTTATAAAGTCCGATCGTTAGAATCCTATCGGAATACTGTTAATGTCTTCTTAGAAATATACCGCGTTTCCTGTGGATTTGATGGGCTGCATGAAGCGCGCCCGTCGAGGGTATTTTATATTCCTCATATACAAAACTTGCGTCTTTCTTACAACGAAATTTTATGATGGGTGCAGATTTGAGCGTTGAGGAAGTGTGTAACACATAACAGGAGGTAACCCGATGATGTACCGTAGATACCGTGTGTCCCCTATGTGGCGCGAAATGGATCGCTTGCAGCAAGAGATGAGCCGTTTGTATGAGGAATTCCGTCCACCGCGGTGGCGTGTCGCTCCTGCCTATCCGGCTTTGAATGTTTGGAGCAGTGATGATGCCTTGCTGGTCACCGCCGAACTCCCTGGGGTCAGCTCTGAAGATATCGAAGTCAGCGTAGTCGGCGAGACGTTAACGCTCAGCGGCGTCCGTAAACCGGATGAACTGAAAGAAGGCGCTCGCTATCACCGCCAGGAACGGGGTTATGGCAAATTTTCGCGCACGCTGCAACTGCCCTTCCCTGTGAAAGTGGAAGGCATTGAAGCGTCCTTCAAAAACGGCGTGCTGCAAATCCACATGCCGCGCGCCGAAGAAGACCGCCCGCGCAAGATTGCGGTCAAAACCGCGTGATAGACGCACGCAAGATCGGTGTAAATAAGCTATTATGGAGGTAATCCCATGACCCAGAATGTAAAGACTATGGAAGTCGAAAAGCAGGAAGTTACCGCTACGGAGGATACCGAGCGCACCCGTGATTGTCGTTGCTTTGTGCCTCGCGCCGATATTTATGAGGTGGACGATCAGATCGTGATCGTTGCGGATGTGCCTGGAGCAGATGAAAACTCTATCGAGGTCACTTTGGAGAAGAACATCCTCACGATCAACGCTTATGTAGAGCCGGTCGCGCCGGAAGGCTATTCGTTGGCGTTTGCCGAATATGAAATCGGCGATTATCAGCGCAGCTTCCGTCTTTCCAATGAGATTGACCGCGATAAGATCCAGGCTACCGTCAAGGACGGCGTCTTGCGTCTGTATCTGCCGAAAGCTGCTTCGGCGTTGACCCGCAAAATCAGCGTAAAGGCTGGATAACACTAAGTTGCAACTTCCCTCAGCCGTCGCTGCGGGAAGATCCGCTCCTCTTCATTCTCCTCCTCCCTTTTCTGCGCCCGAAGCTGGTCAGTCGGGTGAAATCTGGCGAGAAGCGTGAGTCGCTCTGAGGTTGGTCCTCAGGGCGGCTCACGTTTTAACCACGGGTTGCTCGGCGACGACGTTCGAGTATACTTTAGCAGAAAGCGTTCGGAAATTCCCCCCTTCCCGTCGGGAAGGGGGCTAAGGGGGATGGGTGAGAAAGGTGGTTTCCGAACATTTTCTAGCAAATTGCAGAAAGGTAGATTGGAACATGCCAGCAAAGATCGTGGTCATTGGGGCGGGAAGCGCCTCGTTTGGTCTGAACACATTAGCCGCGCTGATGCGCAGCCCGCGTTTGAAGGGCTGTCATCTGTCGCTGGTAGATCGCAACGCTGAAGCCCTGGAGCAGGTGGGACATCTGGCAATGAGATTGAATCGGGAATGGGATTCCGAGATGTACATCACCACCCATACGCATCATGAGGATGCGCTGGAAGGGGCAGGCTTTGTGGTGTTGTCTATCGAAGTCTCGCCGCGCGAGAAACTTTGGCGTATGGACTATGAGATTCCTCTGCGTTATGGCGTGCGCCAGCCGTATGCGGAGAATGGCGGCCCTGGAGGCTTCGCCCACGCGGCGCGCAACATCGGCCCGGCGCTGGAAATCGCCCACGCCATGCAACAGGCCTGCCCGAACGCCTGGCTGATCAACTTCACCAATCCGATGGCGCGCATCTGCGACGCCGTGGCGCGCTATTCCAAGATCAGGGTTGTAGGTTTATGTCATCAAATCCTGGTGGGTTATGCGCTGGTGGGCATCACGCTGGCGCAGGATCTGGGCTTTATGATTCCGCCGGGTATTCACGGCGGTCATGCTGACCCGGTTGAATCGTCTTTGCGTCGGCAAGTGGCGCGGCAGGCGGTGAAACGCCTGGATATTCGCGCCGCGGGTCTGAATCATTTTACCTGGATGCTTTCTATCCATGACCGGCAGACGGGTGAAGACCTGTATCCTTTGTTTGCCCGGCGCTGGGCGGAGATGGACCCCTCCTTCGAGCCGTTGACGCGGCAGGTGTACGATGCTTTTGGCTGGTTCCCCATCCCTGGCGATGAACATCTGTGTGAGTATCTCCCCTGGGTGAGCGACCCCATCACCCAACCCTGGGAGAAATACACGCTTAGCCTGTACGATTGGGACAAGTGGGATGATTTGCGCGGGCAGGGGCGCGAGGAGATCCAACGTATGGCAAACGGCGAGGGAGACATCGCTCTGTTGCGCGAGGCAGACAGCGAAGGCGCGGTGGAGGTCATTGAAAATATCCTGTGTGCGGGGAATCATTATCATCTGGCGTTCAACCTGCCCAACCATGGTCAGATCGCCAACCTGCCCAAGGGGGCGATTGTGGAGACGCCCGGCGTTGTCAGCGGGGCGGGGGTGCAGCCGCTCAGCATGGGTTCGTTGCCGGAACCAATCGCCGAGTTGTGCCGGCGCGAGCTGGCGGTGATCCGCCTGTGCGTGGATGCTGCCGTTCAAGGCGACCGTCAGGCTGCGCTGCAATGCTTCCTGTTAGACCCGGTGATACGGGATATGGATGTGGCGCGCCAGGTGCTGGAGGATTATTTGCAGACCTATCGCGAATATCTGCCGCAGTTTTGGCGCTAGGGGGAAAATAAGACCCTGCTACAGGGCTTCGTACCTCCATCCAACAGGCACAGACATTCCGTCTCCGCGGCGCTTATTTCAGCGGGAAGGCGTTTATTATGATAGAGAATGTAACGCCTTGCCCGGTGAACATAGGTTTTCTCTGTGCTGTAGGAATAATGCTTCAATCGGATCGCGTCGCGGAGCTGGTCGAGGAATTTTTTAGGCTTTGGGGTCGGCAAATTGTTGCTCACACATATTTTCCTGGGAAAGGTTGGGAATTATAATATAAATCATCCACGAGGTCGGGTGCGTTTTGTTATTTGGATAGGGAAGCGTTTCTTGCAGTATATTATCAATTATACGGCATGATTGCAGGGTATTGATTTTTCGCATAATTAAGTGTTCCAGGAACGGAAGATTGAAGCATTGAAGGAGAAACATGGCATCTAACAAGTTGTTGCAGGCGACGTTGCTCCGCTGCGCTGCACAACGCGGCTGAACCCGAGCGTTAGCTCCCTGTTAATATCAGTTGGAGAAAAGAATGTTTGAAAAACTTAGCGTAGTGACAATTAATTTCCGCAACAAAATCGCTTATCTACAAGAGAACGTTGCTCGAATACATTTGGGGATTTTTACATCTGGCAACATAGATAGCGATTTAAGGGATTTCTCAGTTATTATTGCAATGACGCTGATTTTCAATGTATTTTATTTATCAAATTTCTCTATTTCGATTGATGACGAAGTTCATGCTATCGTACCATCTTATCGGCATTGGTTGTCCATAGGACGCTATACTGCTGCAATACTGGATAGGTTTCTATTTCCCCAACCTGTTATTCCATATACTCCTTATTTGTTTTTTTCACTTTGTTTAGCGTTATCGTATTTTTTTGTAATTAAGGCGCACAACATTACTAAGAATTACCATAAATATTTTACACTTCCAGTCTTTGTAACCTATCCACTATGGCAACTTATTACCGGCTTTGACTCTACGCTACCGGCTATTAGCGTAGGTTTGGTTTCTGTCACATTAGCCGGTTTACTTTTTGAACGTACCCGTTATATGTCAGTGGAGAGAACATATGTACCGCTGCTTATATCCATGGCGTTTCAGACGGCTTTTATTGCTGTGGCAATCGGAGCATATCAGTCTTTTTTGCTAATGTATTTGACCATCAGCTTTGGAATTATGTTAGTTAAGACAATAGCCGATGAAAAAGAAACGTTGCAAATATTTTTTCAAAGCGTGGTTCAGATATCTGTAGTTTCCGTTTTGAGTTTATTTCTTTATCATTTTACAGGAACTTTTGCAAGATGGGTTGCAAACATACCTTTATCATCTTATCTTAACACTCTTTACATTTCTTCTACCAGTATAAGGCAGTTGATTTTTTCATTTTTTAGTTATGCATACTCTTACTACTCAGGCGACGCATCTAAATTTGGGGTAAATTTTCCGGCGAACGAAGCACTTATGTTGTTGTCCGCGTTATTTATTGCTCAACACCTTTGGCGCAAAAATGTGTATAAAAAAATTCTAGGAATTTTATTATGGCTTATGGTAGTTTTATCACCCTTTTTGTTTGTTCTTTTTTCAATTGCAATGCCATCTCGCTCCCTTTTTCCCCTGGCATATGTTGCCTGGCTAATGGCAGTTATATTACTCAAGACAAAGCACAAGTTTTTGCTTGGAGTGAATAGTGTAATCATTTCTCTTATGATTTTGCAAAGTTTAAACATCAACGGGTTATACACTGCACGTTCTCTGATAGCCCAGCGATACGATAGTTTACTCGCTGCTGATATATATAACCGCTTAGGCAGCGAAGATCCTAACTTTGATCGTACTCAGCCAGTTTTTATAGACGTGTATGGAACAGTAAGTATTGCTTCTGTTTATCCTAATCCCTCGTCTGGAACTTTAGGGGTTTCGTTTTTCGAGTGGGATGGCGGTAACTTAAGCAGGATAGTTTATTACATGCGGCTTATGGGATATTCAAATATTGAAAGGCTGCCAGATGAACAACGATTGGCTTTAACCCCCGAATTTGAAAAAATGCCTGTTTGGCCAGCAACAGGTTGCGTGAAAAAAGTCGGGAGCAATATTTATTTAATAAAATTGAGCAACTTGCCCGATGTGCTACGCAGAAAAACTATTGCACCTTAAGCAGGCATGTTGGGATTGTCAAAGCGCAGGCAACTATTCGACCGTTCTTTGTTTGACCGGCTGGTTGGCCTCAGATTCGGTCAGCAAGCGCAGGAAAACCTCCACCACCTTGGGGTCGAAATGGCGGCCGGCCTGGGCGCGGATATATTCCAGAACCCGCTCGGGCTGCCAGTGCTTGCGGTACGGCCTGTCGGAGCTGAGTGCATCCCACACATCCACCACAGCGAAGATGCGCGCCGCCAGCGGAATCTCCTCGCCTTTCAATCCTTTTGGATAGCCGCTTCCATCCCAGCGCTCATGATGGTAGTAGGGGATATCCACAGCCTGGCGTAGATATTCGATGCCGGCTAGCAACTGACGCGCGTACTCTGGATGGCGGTGCATGGTGACCCATTCCGATTCGATCAATGGGCCGCGCTTGAGCAATACCTCATCGGGGATGCCCATCTTGCCAATATCATGTAGCAGCGCGCCGCGCCGAATATGCACCAGTTGATTCTCATCAACCCCCATGGCAATCGCCAGGCGCAGCGTCATTTCGGTGACGCGCCGGGTGTGTTCTTCAGTTTCTTTGTCGCGCAAGTCCAGCGCGTGCACCCAGCCTTCGAGTGTAGTGTCATAAGCTTCCAGAAGTTCCTGGTTGGCTTGTTGCAATCCTTCCACCAGCGATGCGTTGTTGATGGCGATTGCCGCCTGCCCGGCCAGCGTTTCTAGAAAATTGATCCATTCGGCGTCCGGTTCAAAAGGCGCGCGACGGTAAACCTCTAAAACGCCCAGCGCCTGTTCTTTAACGATGAGCGGCGCGCCGTAATAAATAGCAAAATTTTCTTTGCGCCAAAGCTCCGCCAGGCAAGCATGTTGAGATGAATCGCTGGACGATAGAAGCTCTTCTTTTGTCACGCGCGCCACACGTCGTCCCAGTAAGGTTGCGCCGGAGGGTCCGTCGCCGGGCTGGCAGTGAAGACTCTCTAAGCCCGTCATAAGAAAGCCCTTACCGGCGCGCCATTTGAGCGTTTGACTCTTTGGATTGTAGAGCAAGATCGCAGCCGCATGGACGCCCAATTGAGCAATAACCTGTTCCAGCAAGATATCTAACGTCTGGTTCAGGTTTGAATTAGCAGTGATGGCGGCGTCAATCGAGCGCAGCGCGTTCAAGCGATGCAACTGGCGCTGGATGCGTTCTTCGGAAAGTTTGCGCTCTGTAATGTCTCGAATGACGCCCTCGTGCAGCACCAACTCGCCCTGGTTGTCATATAGCGGAACATTGCGGCTCTCTACCCAGATGATCTCGCCGTCTTTGCGAATCAGCCGAAAGGCGAGCGGCGTACCCTTTGGAATTTTGCCATCGAACATGCGTTGGATCAGAGACCAGTCTTCGGGATGGATAAACTGGTGGATTTCATCCGCCGCCTCATAGAACTCGTCGGTTGTGTAACCGGTGATGCTTTCGACCGCCGGGCTGATGTATTCAAGCCAGAGCCTGGGTTTGATGCGAAAGCGATAAATAATATCTGGAGCATTTTCCGCCAAACGGCGAAAGCGCTCCTCGCTGGCGCGCAAAGCTGCTTGCTCGCGCTGAAGCTGTGAACGATGATATGCGTTCTCCAGCAGTCCGGGAAGGCGAAAGAGATACCCTGGGGTCTTTACAACATAATCGTAAGCGCCCAAACGCAGCGCCTGGACGGCCAGCTCTTCATCGCCCTGAGAAGCGACCAGGATAATGGGCGCATCCAACCGGCGCGCCTGCCGCAACTCTTTCAGCAAATCCAGGGCGCTGTAATCTTGCCGGTGGCAATTGAGCATCAAGGCGTCGTAGTCGCAAATTTTGGGATTGCCCGGTAATAATTGAAGCGCTTCCTGCGCCGTAGAGACGATATTGAGATGTATGTGATGGGCGTGCCTGGCAAAATGTTGGCGGGTCATTTCGCTGTCGCCGAGGTCGTTCTCCAGATACAACACGCGCAGTGGTCGCTCGCGGCGCACGGATTCCGCCTGGTAGCGTTCATAGGCGTTGATCAAAGTGGAATATAACTGCTCCAAATAATTATGGCGTTTGATCACATAATCATTGGCGCCGGCTTTCAGCACCGAAACGGCTACTTCTTCATCGCCTTGTCCGGTGATCACCACGACAGCCATCGGTAGTCGCCGATCACGTATGTGCGACAGCAGCGAGATGCCATTGCCATCGGGCAGGCGTAAATCGGTCAGCAGCAGATCATACGATGGATCCATTTCTAAGATGCGCAGCGCCTGCTCCAGGGTGGGCGCAATGTCCAGTCTGAAATGGGGCGCGGTTTTGCGCAGCGCCCGCCGGGTCAGGTCGGCGTCAAATGGGTCGTCTTCAACGTAGAGGATTCTCAGACCACAGCTCTCTTGCATCTTATGATGAAATCGTGATGAGGCGTTTATATTCTGCTGAACTCAACGGGGCGGAAGATTGACCATATTCCAATACAGATCAATTTGCCCGGCCACTGCCAGGAATTTTTCGAAATCCACGGGCTTTACGATATAAGAGTTCGCCCCCAGTTGATAGGCGACTGCAATATCGCGGTCTTCGGCGGAAGCAGTCAGAACGATGACGGGCACTTTCTGCGAGATCGGCGAGGTCTTATACTGATGCAGCACCTCCAGTCCACCCACTTTGGGCAAGTTGATATCCAGCAAGATGACAACTGGCAGGGGTTCGCCCGCCCGCCATCGTTCCAGGTAGCTCAGCGCTTCTTCTCCATCCCGCGCCACCAAAAATGGATTGATGACCTTGCGCCGCGTAAAGGCGCGGCGCGTCAGATCGGCATCCATTGGATTGTCTTCGACGAGCAGGATTGGGCGATTGTTTTGAAGGTTCATCATACACCTGTGAACTAAACCCCAGATTTTACAGTCGGCGGGATGTTCAGGATGCACCAATAAACATGGATGTTCTCTACGATTTGCATAAACTGATCGAAGTCAACCGGTTTGACAATGTAGGAATTAGCCCCTTCCTGATAAGCTACTTGAACATCGCCCTCTTCTGTAGAGGTGGTTAGAATGACCACCGGGATGGTGCGGAAAACCGCGTGGGTCTTCAGTTGGCGCAGCACTTCGAGCCCATCCACTTTGGGGAGTTTGAGATCCAACAGGATTAAGATCGGCGGCGGGTTGTGCGCTTCCCATTTCTGAATATATGCCAAAGCTTCCTCGCCGTCGCGGGCGACCTGGATGGGGTGCGCTAATTTGCGTCGAGTAAACGCCCGGCGCGTCAGATCCACATCCATTGGGTTATCTTCGATTAAAAGAATTGGGCGCTCTGTTGTCTGCATGATTTGCTCCTACAAAGGGCAACGTCTTTGTAGAGAGTACGCTCTTGGGACGAAGATGCTGGTGAGCATTTGGGCGAGAGGCGGCATGGGTGCCATCCAGGTCATACAATCGAGATAGCGAATGCGGCAAGAAGACCCCGCTGAGCCGCCCAAATGGGCAAAATGAATTATACATACAACTCATTGTTTTCAAGTTTACGATTTTGTTTGGCGAACGGGATCAGATCGTCCCCCTGTGGCGTGTTGATGACCCACGGGATTAATATTTGAGCCGCAGAGAGAAAGAGAGAATGGAAGGAAATCTTCGCGTATGCTATGTCTGAGAGGAAAATAGTCTCTCGGTGGCCTGACCAACGCTCAAGAGGGAGATTATCCGGGATCCAGAGCGGCTATTATACTATGCAGGAAAATAAAAGCGCGCGGGTCGAAGGCTTTTCATTATATAATCGCAATAACACCAAATCGAGGCCGCTCAAATGTCTCCAGAGACGATACCCTCCACACAGCTTGAGTTTCTACTGAACGCTGAGGCCAACTATAAGGACCCGCAAGAGACCACGTACACGTCGCCGTTTTTGCGTCTCATCGTCTCTGCAGAACGCGGTAGTCTGACCCAATCTTTTACGGAACGATATTTTGCGCCTGGCGAGATCGTCTTTCGCGAAGGCGATGCGGGGGATTCGATGTATTTGATCTGGTCGGGCCGGGCGGCGATCGTCAAAGGCGATCTGGACTCGCCAACGATTTTGGCTTTCCGCAAGCCCGGGGAGATCTTCGGGGAAATGGCGCTGTTGGAGCATCAGCCCCGTTCGGCGACGGTGGTTGCATTAGATCATTTGCGCATGTTAGAGATCAATCGTTATCGCTTTGATCAGTTATTACGCGAGTCACCGGGCGTCAGCCGCAGCATTATGGAAGTGTTGAGCGCGCGGCTGAGAAGGGTTACCGAGGATCGCAGCAGCGGCGAGCGCAGTCAGCAGCGCTTAAGCCGGCAGGTGCTGGATTTACAAAGCGAAAAGAGACGCCTGGAGGAGTTGCAGCGCCTGCGCCAGGAGACGACCGAACTGATTCTGCACGATTTGCGCAATCCGTTAAGCGCGGTGGCGGTCTCTCTGAAGATGCTCACATTAATGCTGCCCGAGGAGGCGTTGCGAGCGAACGAGGAGATCCTGAAGATCGCCCAGGCCAGTTGCGACCGTATGCAGCGGTTGGTGGATTCGCTCTTAGAGGTCTCGCGCATGGAAGAAGGCGAGATGTCTTTTGCGATGACCACCCTGGATCTCAAGCGCTTGATCGAAGATGTCGTCCGCCGTATGGCGCTTCTATCGCCGCCTGGTGCGAAAATCTGCGCCAATATCGCGCCCGACTTACCCAACCCGGTCGGCGATCAGGACAAAATTGAGCGCGTCTTGATCAACCTTTTGGATAACGCTTTGAAATATTTGCCGGAGGCTGGTCTAATCGTCGTTGAGGCGCTGAAGAAGGGTAATTTTGTGCAGATCAGCGTCACAGACAATGGCCCTGGCATCCCGGAAGAAGATCGGCAACGAATTTTCGAGCGCTTTGCGCAGGTTTCAGGTCAGCGTGGGCGGCGGCGGGGCTTCGGTTTGGGGTTGACCTATTGCCGTCTGGCGGTCGAACGGCATGGCGGCCAGATTTGGGTCGAGCCAGGGGATGAAGGGCGCGGCAGCCGCTTTGTTTTTACTTTGCCGCTGACGTCCGTCGAAGCCGAGCCTGCTTAGAAATGATCTTTGGCTTCCTTTTGCCGCGTTGAAACGTCAGGGCGATCTTTGTTATAATGCCCGCCAGGTCGTAAGAGAAAGAACTCCTTTGGGAAAGGACGAAGCCAGGCGAGATGGCCGAAGCGATGGATGAGCAACTTCTTCAACAGGCGCTGAATGGATTGCCGCTTGGAGCGTTGCGCTACTACGTGCAAACGGGTTCAACCAACGTCGAGGCGGCGCGCTGGGTGGATGCAGGCGCCCCTGACCTGGCGCTGGTGGTCGCCGATGAACAAACCGCCGGGCGCGGGCGGCAGGGACGTTCCTGGTACACTCCACCTGGAGCGGCGCTGGCTTTCAGCCTGGCGCTGCGCGGCGACCCGCGCCGCATATTATCGCTGGAGACGCCCGCCTTTCTGGCGCGGCTGACCGCCCTGGGGGCTGTGGCGGTCTGTCAGGCGCTTAGTCAGCTATACGACTTGCAGGCGCAGATCAAATGGCCGAATGATGTGCTGTTGCAAAGGCGCAAAGTCTGCGGCGTGTTGGCGGAGGCGTACTGGCAGGGCGAACAACTCATTGCAGTGATCCTGGGCATTGGGATCAATGTGTCGCCGGCTTCGTTACCCCCGGATGAAACGCTGATCTATCCGGCGACCTGTGTGGAGGCAGTTTTGGGAAAGCCAGCCTCGCGCCTGGAGTTGCTACGTTCGGTGATCGAAAATTTGCTGCGCTGGCGCAATCGCCTGAGCGATCCCGACTTTCTGACTGTTTGGGATGCATTGCTGGCTTTTAAGGGGGAAGAAGTGGCGGTATATATTGGGACGCAGATGACTGATCCACCCGAAGAAGAGGGAGTGCTTTTGGGGCTGGATGCGCGAGGTTGTCTGCGGCTACGGTTGCACAGCGGCGAAGAACGCGCGCTGTGCAGCGGAGAGTTGCGCTTGCGACCAGTGGTATCTTGATTTCAAGGAGATTCAACAATGCTAGACGATTTTCGCCAACAGGCGGCTGATACTTTCGGCGAAGAGGAAGACGAATTTGTGCGCCCCATTCCTGCCTCGGAGCGCCGCGCCAGCCGTCTGTTTGGCCTGACTCCATTTCAGATGTTCGTAGTCGCCTTGCTGCTTCTGGCGGTTACCTGTTTGTTAAGCTCGTTTTGCCTGTTGGTCACCGGCCGCGTCGCGCCGCCGCCCTTTATGTAGCTTTGTCTGGGGCGTCGGTGTTCAGCAGGGCGGAGTTGCTCACCCGCGCCACGGAAGCCACAGCGTCGCCGGGCTGCAAATTCATCAGCATCACCCCACGGGTTGCACGCCCGCTGCGAGTAATATCTTTTACTTTGGTGCGCAACACCACTCCACAAGACGACATGAAGGTAATTTCATCCTGTTCCTGTACAACGCGGGCGGATGTAACCGTTCCAATGCGGCCGAGCGCCTTCTGATCAATGGTCTTCACTCCGCCGGTCGCACGGCTCTTGACGGGATACTCGCTGAGCGGGGTGCGTTTGCCGAAACCGCGGGTGGTGACGACCAGCAAATCTCCACCTGGCTCAACCACCTCCATGCTGGTGACGCGATCGTCTTTGCTGAGCTTAATGGCGGTTACGCCAGCGGCAGCGCGTCCCATTGAGCGCACTTCGCTTTCTGCAAAGCGCAACGCCTGGCCTTGTTCCGTCACCAGGATGACCTCGTCTTTGCCGCTGGTCAGGCGCGCCCAACCCAACATGTCCCCTTCATCCAGATTAATGGCGATCAGGCCGGAAGGTCTCACGGCAGCGAAATCTGAAAGCGCCACGCGTTTGATGCGCCCCTGGCGGGTGGCCATAACACAGAAACCGTCGCCGTTGAACTTCGGCGCAGCCACCGCCGCAGTGATGGTTTCGTTGGCGTCCAGCGAGAGTACATTCACGATGGGGATGCCCTTCCCTATACGATCGGTATCCGGAATTTGGTAAGCTTTTTCGGAATAGACCTTGCCGCGGTCTGAGAAGAACAACACCGTATCCAGCGTGCGGGCTGGGATGATCAGGATGACCTCGTCTTCCTCTTTCATGGCATGGCCGGTGACGCCGCGTCCGCCGCGGCTTTGGGCGCGGAAGGCAGCCGCTGAGATGCGCTTGATGTAGCCGCGCTGAGTCAGGCTGATCAACACCGCCTCGTCTTGCACCAGGTCTTCCTCGCGAAAATCTTCGTTGGCTTCTCGTGCGATATGGGTGCGTCGCTCATCGCCGTACTTCTCTGCCAGATCCAGCATATCGTCTTTAATGACCTGCAGGATTTTCTTGGGGCTGGCTAACAATTCTTCCAAAAAGGCGATGCGCTCCAGAATCTGTTTCTGTTCCTCTTCTATCTTCTGCCTCTCCAGGGCAGCCAGCCGACGCAATTGCATATCCAGGATGGCCTGCGCCTGGCGCTCGCTTAGTTTGAAGCGCTGCATCAGCCGCTCTTTGGCGGTATCGGCGTCCGGCGATTTGCGAATCAGTTCGATCACTTCGTCCAGATGCGCCAGGGCGATCAATAAACCGGCCAGGATATGGGCGCGCTCGCGTGCTCGATGAAGTTCAAACTCAGAGCGGCGGCGGATGACTTCGCGGCGGTGTTCGATGAAGATCTGCAAAGCCCGCTTTAACGAAAGCAAGCGCGGTTCGCCATCCACCAGAGCCAGTAACTGCACCCCAAACGTGGATTGCAGCGGAGTGTACTTATAAAGTTGATTGAGCACCTTACGCGGCTGGGCGCCACGTCTGAGTTCGATGACAATGCTCATGCCGCGCCGGTCGGATTCATCCCGCAGGTCAGAGATCTCATCCAATTTTCCCTCGCGCGCCAGGTCAGCGATGCGTTCGATGAGGCTGGATTTGTTGAGTTGATAGGGGATTTCAGTGATGACGATGCGGTGGCGGTTGCTGCCCATCTCCTCGATGTGAGCCAGGCCGCGCAGTACGATGCGTCCGCGCCCGGTGCTGTAAGCGTGCAGGATGCCTTCGTCGCCGACGATCACCCCTCCAGTGGGAAAATCTGGGCCGGGGACGCGCCGGATCAGTTCCTCGATGGGAATTTCATCCAGCGTGTCATAGTGGTCAATCAAATAAGTGATGGCCTCGGTCAGTTCGCGCAAATTGTGCGGCGGGATATTGGTTGCCATACCGACGGCGATGCCGGCGGAGCCGTTCAGCAGCAGGTTTGGCAGACGCGCCGGCAGCACCAGCGGCTCTTGCAGCGAACCATCAAAGTTGTCGCCAAATTCGACGGTGTCTTTTTCGATATCGGCGAGCAGCTCTTCCGCCATTTTTGCCAGGCGGGCTTCGGTATAGCGCATGGCGGCCGGGGCGTCGCCATCCACCGAGCCAAAGTTGCCCTGCCCGTCCACCAACACATAGCGCATGGAGAAATCTTGCGCCATGCGCGCCATGGCGTCATATACCGCTGCATCACCGTGCGGGTGATATTTTCCCAGCACTTCGCCGACAATGCGGGCTGATTTGCGGAAGGGCGAGTTGGAGCGGATGCCCATGTCGTGCATAGCGTAAAGGATGCGGCGATGAACAGGCTTCAAGCCGTCACGCGCGTCTGGTAGAGCGCGCGCCACGATGACGCTCATGGCGTAATCCAGATACGCGGCGCGCATTTGTTCATCTATGTCCACTTGTTGGATTGCACCAATTTCCATGAAATAATCCTTTATCCAACGCGTGCGACTGCTTTGTCAGCAGTCGGCCGAGCGATTTATCAAAATAAAAAATAGAGGCTGCGCAAAATGCACAGCCCTTTATTATACCGCGGCATCATCGTCTGACCGGCGGTGGATGAAAGAGGTGAGAATTTTCTAAACCTGAATTATGCGGCAGTCAAACTCTGTAGATATTGGTCAATGGAGCGGGCTGCTTTGCGACCGGCGACCATAGCGGTCACCACCAGGCTTGGCCCGGTGACATCGTCGCCGCCAGCATAGACGCCCGGGCGTGAGGTGGCGCCCGTCTCTGGGTCGGCGATAATCAGCCCCCATTTATCGGTCTTCAGGTCGGGGGTGGTTTGACCGATGGTTGGGTCGGGCCAATAGCTGACGGCGGTCACGGCGCAATCCGCCTCGACGATGAAGTTCGAGCCTTCGATGGGCACCGGCTTGCGGCGGCCCTTGGCATCCGGCTCGCCCAGCTCCATGCGGATGCACTCCACCGCTTTCAAGCGCCCGTTTTCGCCGGCGATGAAGCGGATAGGCTGAGTCAGGAACTGATACTGCGCACCTTCTTCTTTAGCCAATTCGCGGTCATGGCGACCGCCGGGCATTTCTTTCTCGGTGCGTCGGTACAGGCACACCACTTCTTCAGCGCCCAGGCGCAGGGCGCTGCGCAGGCAGTCTGAGGCCGTGTCGCCGCCGCCTATGACCACCACTTTGCGTCCAACGATGGGCTTTTCCCGCAGTTCGGGCGGCAGTAGTTCTGGGGCCACGTTGGCGCGCATCAGGAACTCTGTGGCTTTATACACGCCAGGCAAATCTTCGCCGGGGACTTCCATCGGCGCATCAATCTCGGTGCCGACGCCGATGAACACCGCATGATAACCTTCGGCGAATAAGTCGTCAATGGTTTTATCTTTCCCGATGTAAGTGTGATATACGAACTTAACGCCGGCGCGCTCCAAATCTTCCACGCGGGCAAATACCACTTGTTTGGGCAGCTTGAAGCTGGGGATGCCATACGTCAGCAATCCGCCCGGGCCGGGCTTGGATTCGAAAATCGTCGCCTGATGTCCCATTTGCACCAGTTGCTCCGCGCAGGATAACCCAGCCGGGCCGGCGCCAATGATCGCTACGCGCTTTCCGCTGGGCGCGCCGACCGGGATCTCCACGCCCACGGTTTGGCGCTCGTAATCGGCTACGAAGGCTTCCAACGCGCCGGTCATCACCGGGGCGAAGGCTTTATTCTGGGAACAGGAACCCTGGCAGAGTTGTTCATGAGGGCATACGCGTCCACAAATTTCGGGCAGCGAACTGGTCTGGCGATATAGTTTGGCCGCCTCAAGGAATTTTCCCTGCTCGATGAGCCACATCGCCGAAGGAATATCGTTGTGGGTGGGGCAGGCTAACATACAGGGGGCGGGGTCTGGGCATTGAATGCAGCGCGATGCTTCGAGAATTGCAGTATCTGGATCCAGCGGGATGACCACGTCGTCGAAGTCGCAAATGCGCTCAGCCGCCGGACGAGTCCGAACGCCTCGACTGATGGTGCGGGCGCGCGATTTTCGGTCAATGGCCAAAAAATCACCAGGGATTGTCCTCATTACTTTTTACCTCCGACGTTTCTATAAATGCCCAAAGCTGCGTATATGATAATAATGAGTAAAGAGGTTTTAATTCAGTCTCAGATGTCACAATTTTTCGTGACGGTTGTCATTTTCTGAAGCTCTCATGATTTTCTCACGCTTGTTTGTAAGCCCGGCGTTTCAAGTGGATGAGTTTGGAGTACAATCATGGATTGGTTTGTTCAACGAATTGAGGGATGACAATGCGAAAGATCATTACGATACTGGTGATCCTGGGTGTGATCGCCGGCGGCGTTTACGCTTTTATGTGGCGGCGGGCGCAGCAACAAGCGACGTCGCTTTTAAGTTACCAGACTGCGCCCGCAGAATTAGGCCAACTCACTGCTACGATTGGCGCAACAGGAGTGGTGCGCTCGCGACAAACCGTATTTTTGAGCTGGAAAACCACCGGAACGGTCGAGCAGGTTTTGGTCAAGGTGGGCGATCATGTAAAAGCTGGCGACCGGTTGGCAGAGTTGGAGCAAACCTCTTTGCCGCAGAACATTATCCTGGCCCGGGCGGAACTGGTTAGCGCCAAACAGGCGTTAGAAGATCTCTACACCAACGCGGTCGCAGCCAAAGCGCAGGCGTTGCAGGCGATTTCTGTGCAGACCAAGGCAGTCCGCAACGCGCAATACCAGTTGGATAACTACACAATTCCAAGCGAGCAGCAGGGTCTGAGCGCCACAGAAGCTTTGGCTTTGATGCAAAAGCGATTAGATGAGGCGCGAGCGGCGTTTGAACCCTACAAGTTTTACCCCTCCGGCGACGCAACCCGCAAGGATTTGAAGGAAAAACTTGACCGGGCGCAGGCGGATTATGACGCGGCGGTGAAGCGGTTGGAGTATGAATACGCCCTGGCGGTGGCTCAATCCAATCTGGATAAGGCGTTGAAAGATTACGCCAAGTGGGAAAATGGCCCCAGCCCGGACGATATCGCGGCTGCGGAGGCGCGCATTGCCGCGGCTCAGGCGACGCTCAACCAGGCCTGGCTGGAAGCGCCTATCAGCGGCGTGGTTACGCTGGTGGATACCCTGCCTGGCGACCAGGCGGCGATCGGCGCGCCGGCTTTTCGTCTGGACGATTTATCCGAATTGCTGGTGGATGTGTCAGTCTCTGAAGTAGATGTTAACCAGATTCAAATCGGGCAGGATGTGGTTTTGACCTTCGACGCGGCGCGCGGGCGAGAATACCACGGGCTGGTCAGCCAGGTGGACCGCGTGGGGAATGTGACGCAAGGCACGCCAGAGTTTATCGTTACGGTCAAGTTGACAGATGCGGATGAGCAAGTCAAACCGGGGATGACCGCCGCGGTGAACATCGTGGTCAATCAGCTCAACGGCGTGTTGTTGGTGCCCAATCGGGCGGTGCGCTTCCGCGATGGCAAGCAGGTGGTGTATATTCTAAAAGATAACCAGCTAATGCCGGTGACTATTCAGCTTGGCGCATCGTCGGATACGGCTTCTCAGGTGGTGGACGGCGATTTGCAAGTGGGGGATTTGATCGTGCTGAACCCGCCAACCGTATTTGAATCGAATGGCCCGCCGCCATTTGTCCGTACGAGATAGCGCGTGATGAACGACAAGGATTGGGTCATCCAAGCCGAGGGGCTGACCAAAGTTTACCAGATGGGCGAGGTGCAGGTGCATGCCTTGCGCGGCCTGTCTATGCGGGTGGCGCGCGGCGAAGTGATCGCCATTATGGGGCCCTCGGGTTCGGGGAAATCCACACTGATGAATATCATTGGCTGTTTGGATCGTCCCACTTCGGGAGAGTATATTTTAGACGGGGAGCGGGTTTCGAACTTGAAGGATGACCAACTGGCTTCTATCCGCAACCGCAAGGTGGGTTTTGTTTTCCAGAGTTTTAACCTGTTGCCGCGCGCGACAGCCCTGATGAATGTGGAACTGCCTCTGCGCTATGCGGGGATGCGGAGCAAACGAAAGGAGCGGGCACGCGCGGCGCTGGAAGCGGTGGGCCTGGCGGATCGTATTACCCATCGCCCGAATGAATTATCCGGCGGGCAGCAACAGCGCGTGGCTATTGCTCGCGCCCTGGTTAACAACCCGGCGATCTTGTTGGCGGATGAGCCAACCGGCAACCTGGACTCAAAATCGGGCGTCGAGATCATGAACCTCTTGCTGTCGCTCAATCGAGAGCGAGGTACGACGTTAATTATCGTCACTCACGACCCAGAGGTGGCCGCGCAGGCCCAACGCATCATCCGTATTCGAGACGGGGTTGTGGAGGATGAGCGATGATCCTCTGGCAATCCATCCTTGAGGCTTTAGAAAGCCTGGCATCCAACAAACTGCGCTCTGGACTGACCATCATCGGCATTGTGATTGGCGTGGCGGCAGTGATCGCCATTGTCTCGATTGGCCGCGGGGCGGAAGATACTATCACGGGTTCGATCCAGGGCATCGGCACCAACCTGGTTTTCGTGTTCCGCGGCGGATCAGAAGATGTGCGCAACCCGAAACCCATCACCTTGAGCGATGCGGCTGCCATTGCAGACCCGTTTCAGGCGCCCTCTGTGGCGGGCGTGGCGCCGATTTTACAGGGAACGGTTGGGGTTTCCGCCGGCGGCGAGACCACCACCACGCAGATCAGCGGCGTCACGCCGGATTATGAGCCGGTGCGCAATACCCATGTCAGCGAAGGGGAGTTCATCCGGGAAGAGCATATTTTGGGCAAGGCCTCAGTTGTGCTATTGGGGACGGAAGTGGCTGACCGGCTTTTTGGGCGCAAAGAAGGGTTGGTGGGCGAAACGGTGCGCATTGAGGGCCAGCCTTTTCGGGTGATTGGCGTATTGGAATCCAAAGGTGGATCAGGGTTTAGCAATCAGGATGATCATATCCTGGCGCCGTTGACTACGGTGCAGACGCGCCTCTTACGCCGTCAGACGCGCGATCAGGTGGATTTGCTGATGGTACAAGCCGTCAGCGCTGAGGCGGTTCCGCAGGCCAGCGAGGAGATTGCCCAGATCCTGCGCTCCCGTCATCGCACAGCGATCGGCAAGGACGATTTCACCATCCTGACGCAACAGGATTTCCTCGCTACTGCCCAGACGATCACCGGGGTGTTGACTATTTTCTTGGGGGGCATTGCTGCCATTTCCTTGTTGGTGGGCGGCATCGGCATCATGAATATCATGTTGGTTTCGGTAACCGAGCGCACGCGAGAGATTGGGCTGCGCAAGGCGCTTGGCGCCAGGCGGATTGATATCCTGGTGCAATTTCTAACCGAGTCTTCATTGCTCAGCATGGTGGGCGGGGTGATCGGCATTGGTTTAGGGGCGCTGATTTCGAACATCGTCGCCCGCATCGCAGCGGCGAATGGTACGACGCTCAGCCCACAAATTGGTGTGGATACTATATTGTTAGCCACGCTATTTTCAACCGCCGTAGGACTGTTTTTCGGTCTCTACCCTGCCAATCGGGCCGCTGGGCTTGAACCTGTAGAGGCATTGCGTTACGAATAATGTGGTATATAATTCTTTATAACAAGCGCAGGTACGTGTGATCATAGCATGAATGGGTCAATTGTGTTGCAACATGTAGGGGACTGTGAACAAAGAGACCATCCTGGTTGTTGATGATAACCGTCAATTGGGCGATTTTATTGCGTATCGCCTGTTGCCTTCCATGGGGTACAGCGCCAGCACGGTATATAACGGAAAAAGTGCGCTGGAAACTATTCGAGCAACGCCTCCATCTCTGATATTGCTTGACCTGGAACTGCCCGACGCAACCGGTCTGGACATCTTGCGTCAATTGAACGCCGAAGGCATCCACATTCCCACGGTGCTTTTCACCGCGCATGGCTCTGAGCATATCGCCGCGGAGGCTTTCCGTTTAGGGGTGCAGGATTACCTGGTCAAGCCAGTTGAAGCCGATCAATTAGAAGCGTGCATCAGCCGCGCCTTGGCCGAATCTCGGTTGCGCCGGGAAGCAGAGCGGTTAACTGTCGAACTGAAGGAACAAGTGGAATGGTTGAGCGCCCTGTCCAGGATTGGCCAGACGGTGACCTCTACATTGGAGCTGGATGAGGTGCTGCGGCGCATTGTGGAGGCAGGCGTGAAGTTGACCCAGGCTGAGGAAGGTTTTTTGGCGCTATTAGATAGCGCCAGTGGACAGTTTTATCTGCGGGCGGTGAAGAACATAGATGAAAGCCTGACCAAGACCACGCGGCTGCCGGTAAAAGACTCGTTGATCGGCGTGGCGATTCGTTCTGGTCGTCCGGTGCGTCAATCTAGGGAGAGCAGCGCCGGTCAGTTGAAGATCAGCACGGGTTTTTTGGTGCATAGCTTGTTGTATGTGCCGATCTTCTCCCGCGGCCGGCCTTTGGGCGTGCTATCGGTAGATAATCGAGTGGGGCAGCGACCATTCACGCCAAAAGACGAGGTGATGCTCACCTCATTGGTGGGTTATGCAGCAGTTGCTTTGGAAAACGCCGAATTGTACGAAAAAGCGCGCCGCGAGCTGGCAGAGCGTCGGCGCGTTGAAGCTGCGCTGCGAGAAAGCGAAGAGCGCTACGCGCTGGCTGTACAAGGCGCAAATGATGGCGTCTGGGACTGGAACTTGAAGACCAACCGCATCTATTTCTCGCCGCGTTGGAAGAACATGTTGGGATACGAAGAGGACGAGATTGGCTCTGATCCTCAGGAATGGTTCAGCCGCGTTCATCCCCAGGATATAGATCGCTTGCGCCAGGCGCTCTCGGCGCATCTGCGCGGCGTCACACCGCATTTCGAAAGCGAATACCGCATACTGCATAAGAACAAAGCCTATCGTTGGATGTTGAGCCGCGGCATTGCAGTGCGCGGGGCGGATGGCAGTGCAGGGCGCATTGCGGGTTCTCAAACAGATATTACCGAGCGCAAAGAAGTGGAGGCCAGACTGCTACATGACGCCTTCACCGATGGTCTGACCCACCTGCCCAACCGCGCCAGCATCCAGGAGCGGTTAAATCGGGCGATTGAAAACTCACGCGCAGGGAAAGGGCATCTTTTTGCGGTTTTATACCTGGACCTGGACCGCTTCAAAGATATCAACGATAGCCTGGGGCATCCTGCAGGCGATGAACTGCTGATTGCAGTAACGGGTATGTTGCAGTCGCAATTGCGAGAAACCGACATCGTCGCCCGCCTGGGAGGCGACGAATTTGTGATCTTGTTGGAAAAGATTCGCGATCCCGATTACGCCATATCGGTTTCCAAACGCATCATCGAAATGCTCTCGCGCCCGATTTATTTGGAGAAATATCAGGCTTATGTCTCTACCAGCGCCAGCATTGGCATCGTGCTGAGTTCTCTCGGTTATTCGCAAGCCGAGGACATCCTGCGCGATGCCGACATCGCCATGTACGCTGCCAAGGCCAGCGGGAAGGGGACTTATGAGGTGTTCGATCCGGCGATGCGTGAGCACATTTTACGGCGGGTGGCGCTGGAATCGGATTTGCAGCAGGCGCTGGAGAAAAACCAGTTGCAGGTCTTTTATCAGCCCATTCTTTCGCTCAGCAGTGGTCAACTCATTGGTTTCGAGGCGCTGGTGCATTGGCATCATCCGGTATATGGTTTGTTGCCGGCCAGCGAATTTATCCCGCTGGCGCAAGAGGCAGGATTGATCATCCCCATTGATTGGTGGGTATTTGAAGAAGCCTGTCGCCAGATGCGTGAATGGCAGGCGCAGTATCGTTTTAATCCGCCGTTGCAAATAAATGTCAACCTCACCAGCAGCCTTTTAGCGCGGCCCAATCTGGTCAACAACATCCAACAAATCCTGAAAAAGACCGGTTTGAGCGCCAATACCATGAACCTGGAGGTCACCGAGAGCATCGTATCCGCCAATCACGAGCTGGTGGTGCGGATTATTCAGGCGTTGCAAGAAATGGGCGTTCGCGTGGAAATTGACAACTTTGGCACGGGCGTTTCTTCCCTGCTGAACTTGAAGCGTTTCCCTTTCAGCGCCGTGAAAATTGATCGCGCTTATATTCAGTTGATTGACCAGGATGAGAGCGGCGCCCAATTGGTGCGCACAATCGTCGAACTGGCGCATAAGCTGGGTATGCACGCCACTGCTGAAGGCGTGGAAAACGAGGGCCAGTTGCAGCAGTTGCGTTCGATGGGCTGCGATTTTGGTCAAGGTTTTCTATTCGCCGCCTCGCAAGCGCCAGCAGCTATTATCGGCATGTTGGAAAAGCGCGAAAGGGGCGAAAGCTTGCTTCAGCCTGTATCCTGAAAAGCCTCACTCTGTGTTGCGGCGAGTCTCTTTTTGTAGCCATTCCAGATAAACATCCAATCCCGATTGGATTGGGAGCGCGATCATTTCGGGGACCTGATAGGGATGGATCGCCTTGACCGTCGGGATCACGTAATCTTCAAACAAGTCTGCTCGGCTCTTGACGATCAGCAGGGTTTCTTCATCCTCCTGGATCTGGCCTTCCCAACGGTAGATTGAGCGCATCGGCGAGATGATGTTCACACAGGCAGCTAAGTTTTGCTCTACGAGCAGGCGAGCGATCTGTTTTCCGACCTCTGGCGATGGAGCGGTAATTAAGATTACAACAAACGTGTTGTTGTTCATGGCGCAATCCTCCGAACGTCGTCAATATACCATGTTGCCGTTGTTTCGGCGAGATTAAGCGAGAAGCATGGTGACATGCCGACAGATCGTGAGAATGTGCGGTAAAATCTGGAAGCCTGTCGAAAGGTCAAGGCGAAACCCTTTTAACTTGTTTTTTAATGGCATGTGAAAGAATGAGCGAATTTAACATCCTGATTACAGATGGCTTGGAAGAAAACGGATTGGCAATATTGCGCCATTCGGCCCATGTTGTGGTTCGAGAGGATGTGCAAAGTGATGAACTGCTGCGCATCCTTGGCGACTACGAGGCGTTGATCGTGCGCGGGCGGACAAAAGTCACCGCCCAGGTTTTGGAGGCTGCGCCCCGTTTACGTGTGGTTGGGCGGGCTGGCGTCGGTGTGGATAATATTGATCTGTCGGCGGCGCGAGAACATGGCGTGTGCGTGGTGAATACGCCAGCCTCAACCACCTTGGCGGTGGCTGAATTGACGATGGCTTTGATGTTGGCGCTGGCGCGGGAGGTGCCGCGCGCCGATGCAGCCATGAAGCAGGGGCTCTGGTTGAAGAAAGAGCTGATCGGCTACGAATTGAGCGGAAAGACGCTGGGTGTGATTGGCATGGGGGCGATCGGCGCCGCGGTAGCGCGGCGGGCGGCAGCCTTTGAGATGAAAATCTTGGGTTACGACCCGTTGCTTTCCGCTGAACAGATCGCCCAACGCGGCGCTCAGCCGGTTTCATTGGCGGAGCTTTACCAGCAATCGGATATCATCACCATTCACGTCCCGCTGACGCCTGAAACGCGCGGCATGATTGATCAACGCTCCTTCGAGCAGATGAAGCCCGGCGTACGCTTGATTTGTACCGCGCGGGGCGGGATCATTGATGAAGCGGCGTTGTTGGCAGCCTTGGAGGCTGGCAAGGCGGCGGGCGCGGGTCTGGATGTGTTTGCTCAAGAGCCGCCTGGCAAGAGCGCTCTGACATCTCATCCAAAAGTCATCGCCACCCCTCACATTGGCGCGCAGACCGCAGAAGCGCAGGCGCGCGCTGCGGTGGATATTGCCCACGAAGTCCTGGCGGCGTTGCATGGGCAACCGCTGCGCTGGAAAGTGGTATAAACAATCTTAATTTGACCTGAACTGGAGCTGCTTGATGATGGAATCAAAACTGACACAACTGAAGAACCTGCTGGGTGAAGTTTCTGATTTGCAAAGCGCGGCTGCATTGCTCTCCTGGGATCAGCAGACCTACATGCCCCCTGGCGGGGCGGAAGGCCGCGGGCATCAATTAAGCACGTTGGAGACCCTTGCCCACCTCAAGTTTACCTCGGTGGAGATTGGTCGGCTGCTGGATGAGTTGACGCCCTATGCAGAAACGCTCGATCCTGACTCGGATGAGGCCTGTCTGATCCGCGTAACGCGGCGCGAATACGAGAAGCGCACTCGCGTGCCAACAGACCTGGTTGCCGATTTTGCCAGGGCGACCGCCCTGGCGCACCTGGCCTGGACGGAAGCGCGGGCAGAGAATAATTTCTCTAAACTCCTGCCGCATTTGGAGAAAATCGTGGAACTGCGCCGCCGTTATGCGGAATGCTTTGCCCCTTACGAGCATATCTACGACCCCTTGCTGGACGATTTCGAGCCGGGAATGAAAACTGCCGAGGTGCGGGCGATTTTTAATGCCCTGCGTCCGAAACAGGTAGCTCTGGTTCGAGCGATAGCCGAAAGACCTCAAGTAGATTCGTCCTTCCTGCATTTGCAATACGATGAACAGAAGCAGTGGGATTTCGGCGTGGAGGTGATCACTGCCTTTGGTTATGACTGGAAGCGCGGCCGTCAGGATAAAGCGCCGCATCCCTTCACCCAAAGTTTTGGCATTGACGATGTGCGGATTACCACTCGCGTCTATCCCGATTTTTTGAACACGGCGTTATTCGGCACAATGCACGAGGCCGGCCATGCGCTCTATGAAATGGGGGTGGATCATGCTCTGGCGCGAACCCCTCTGGCTTCTGGCGCATCGCTTGCCGTGCACGAGTCCCAATCGCGCATGTGGGAAAACCTGGTCGGTCGCTCTCTGCCTTTTTGGGAGCGGTTCTACCCGCGCCTGCAGGAGTATTTCCCCGAACAGCTTGGCAAAGTGGACCTGGAAACGTTCTATAAAGGCGTCAATCGAGTCTCGCCTTCTTTGATTCGGGTGGAGGCTGATGAGGCGACCTACAACCTGCATATTATGCTACGCCTGGAAATTGAGATTGGCATGTTCGAAGGTACGATCCGGGTCAAGGATTTGCCAGAGATCTGGAACTCGCGTATGCAGGAATATCTTGGCGTTATGCCGCCGAACGATACGCTGGGCGTGTTGCAGGATATCCATTGGTCAAGCGGATTGATAGGATATTTCGCCACGTATGCATTGGGGAATCTGATCTCGCTCCAACTGTGGGAGCGCATTCAGCAGGAGATCCCTGATCTGAGCGATCAGATCCGTCGAGGCGACTTTACTGCTTTGCTGGGTTGGTTGCGCAGAAACATCCACCGACATGGTGCAAAGTTCGAACCGCAAGACCTGGTGCAGCGAGTCACCGGCTCTAAGATTGACCCGGCGCCGTATATACGCTATCTGAATACGAAATTTGCCCAAATCTATGGGCTAAACGGCGACATCATTTCGTGAAATTTCAGGGTTGTCTGTTCGTTGCCCTGGCCTCCGTCGGTTTGTTGAGCGGATGCGTTAGCCTGGGATATTCTAGCTTGCCGACGCCCATCCCGACGGAATATATGCCAACGGTCGTGGCGCTGACATTGCAGGCGCGGGGAGTGCCTGTGTTCACCCCTGCGCCTGCTGATCAGATTGGTCAGTCTGTTGCCGCGACCTCGCCTGCAACGCTGGCAGGAATGCCGAGCCAAACGCCCCAGGTTTCTGTTACAGAGCAGGTCATGCAGACAATCGCGCCAGCGGTAAGCCCGACACTCCCGGCTGTTACAACTGTGCCTGCGCTCACCCTTGAGCCAGGCCGCGCAGAGTCGCCCACACCCACCATCATCTTATCTCCCACCGTCAATGCAGCGCCGCCGACAGCCACTTTTTCTCTGCCGACCCCCGATCTGGCGCGGCTGACGCCCAGTCCGGCGCCGCCCATCCCCGATGCGCCGTTGCAAATCTACCGCCTGGGAGAGTTATCGCGGGTGATTTCGCCGATCCAGGCGACCATCCGCCTGACCTCTGGCAATGGGAAAGTGCTGCGCATCGAACTTTATGGCGAAGATGGCCGGTTGCTGGCGCGCCACCTGCGCACGTTTCAGAACATCCCCTGGCAGGCAGCACGAGTGGATGCGGATCTGGATTTTGAAATCGGCGGGGCTGGCGAGTTGGGTCGTCTGGTAGTCAGTTTGGAAGACCCGTTTGGGCGGCTGATTGATGTCAATTCGGTGAACCTGATCCTGCTGTCCAGCGGTCAAACGGAACTCAACCCGGCGACGGCGCTCCTGCAGCGCCTGGTGATCCAGGAACCAACACCAAAAGCGCTGATCCAGGGCGGGAAGCTGATCGTCTCCGGCCGCGCTTTGCCGAATCGCCCCGATCAGCCTTTGCGTGTGATGATCATCGGCGAGGATGGCCGCATCTTGGGGCAGCGGTTGGCGCGGGTGAACGTGACCATCCCAGGCGACTATGGCGTATTCATCGCCGAAGCGCCCTATACGGTGACTGATTTAACCCCGGCGTTGCTGGTGGTCTTTGAAGAAGGCGAGCCAATCTCTGACATCGCCTATTTATCCAGCGTTGAGGTGATTTTAGCGCCTTAATTGTTTTCATTGGCGGCTCATTGGGCGTAGATAATTTGACCCGCAGAGCAGTTTAATTTACAATTCAATCACTATGTGCATCATTTGGCGCTCAGGTTTACGCAGCGGCTTCTTTCGCACCGATCATGACCCGCCGACGATCACGGGATGATCGTCCTGGTTTCCGCCTTGACCGTAAACAACCACTTTCGGCTTGTAGGCTGAAAGCGATTGACTGGCGGCGAATGTTTCAGGCCTGTTCTTACTGTTATCAGCAGGCAGTGGTTTGTGATGTGTTCTTCTCACAGGAGACCTGACTATGACCTCTTCACCTTTCCCTTCTAAACGCGCTCCGCTTTACGCCGATGTGCCCGACGAAAAGTGGTTCAACTGGCGCTGGCAGCTCAGCAACCGGATCAATACCGTAGAGGAGTTTGAGAAAGTTATCCACCTGACAGAAAGCGAGCGTAAGGCGCTCTCGGCGACGCATCTGTTTCGGGTGGATATTACGCCGTATTTTATTTCGTTGATTGATCCAGATGACCCGGATGACCCAATCCGCAAGCAGGTGGTGCCCACCGACGCGGAACTGACGCCCTTCACCGCTATGATGGAGGACTCGCTGGCCGAAGATCGCCATTCGCCCGTGCCGGGGCTGGTGCATCGCTATCCAGACCGTGTGCTGATGCTGGTGACCACCCAGTGCGCTTCTTATTGTCGCTATTGCACTCGCTCGCGCATCGTAGGCGATCCCTCGGCGACTTTCTCGCGGGCGGAATTTGAAATGCAATTGGAATATCTGAAACGCACTCCGCAGGTGCGGGATGTGTTGCTCTCGGGCGGCGACCCATTGGTGTTGGCACCCAAGATATTGGAGGAGATCCTCAGCCGCCTGCGCGAGATCCCTCACATCGAGATCGTACGCATCGGTTCACGCGTGCCAGTCTTTTTACCCATGCGGATTACGGATGAGCTGTGCGACATGTTGCAAAAATACCACCCGCTATGGATGAATATCCATGTCAACCATCCCAATGAAATCAGCGCCGAGCTGGAACAGGCTTGCGACCGCCTGACCCGCGCCGGCATTCCGTTGGGCAATCAGGCGGTGTTGTTAGCCGGCGTGAACGATAATGTGCATATCCAGCGCGATCTGGTGCAAAAACTGGTGCGTATCCGTGTCCGACCCTATTACCTTTATCAATGCGACCTGGTCGCAGGGGCGGGGCATTTCCGCACGCCGGTGGCGAAGGGGCTGGAAATTATGGAAGGTTTGCGCGGGCATACCTCCGGTTACGCTGTCCACCAATATATTATTGACGCTCCCGGTGGGGGTGGGAAAATCCCGGTGATGCCCAATTATCTGCTCTCCATGTCCGATCATAAGGTGGTGTTGCGCAACTACGAAGGCTATATCACCACCTACGAGGAGCCGATTGACTATTTGCCCAGCCATGCAGCCAAGTTCAAAGGACAAAAGCGCCCAGAACCGGGTCAAAGCGGCGTGCTGGGGCTGCTGGAAGGCGAGCAGATGTTTATTAAGCCAGAAGGTTTCGACCAAGTGCACGATCGCAGCGGCATCGAACATCGCTTGAAGGACCCGAAAAAGTGGGTTCCGCTGGGTATCGGAGCAGGCGAAGAGCCAGAGACCCCTTCTCAGACTTAAGCGATTGCAGCCTCCTTTTTCGCTCCGCCGAAGGAAAATCGGCGGAGCGAAATTGGATCGCCTCCCTGTGGTCTCTGTGAACTCGGCGGCGATTTTTTCGTCCTTTGGGAAAAAACTGTTGTTCATCACAATGCCAACGCTCAAGAGGGAAACGATCCGAAATTATCTTTATGTATTTCCAGTTTGCGCCCATTGAGGTCAAAGATTAAAAAATCCTCCCTTGACAAATTTCGCTTCTCGGATACAATTATTATCAAGATTGTCATAAAAATTCTTTAGGAGTTTATCTTCTGTGAATACTTGCATGTGTCTGAGGCGGGGTCCATAACCGCCTCGTCAGTAAATAGCCTGTAGAGCAGCGTCCGCTGCTTTGGACGGCCAAAAGACTGAAATCGGGCGGTTGCGGCCCCGCTTGCGAACCCAGCTTCGTCGAGCGTAAAAGCGCTACATGCGCCAGCGCAACGCCCGTTTTGTTTTAAGTCTATTTGGCCGTTCTGTGTTTAATGAGGAAGGTCGAAATGCAAACCGTGGTTGAAACCCAATTCCAGCTATCCGATCGGGCTGCCGCCAGCCTGGAAGCCGCGGTCGGCAACACGCCTTTGCTGCGCCTGCAACGCGTGACCGCCCACCTCTCCGCGAAAGTGCAGGTCTTTGCAAAAGCGGAATGGTTCAACCCTGGCGGCTCGGTCAAAGATCGGCCGGCGCTCAACATCTTGCGCACAGCGATTTGCGATGGCAGTCTCACGCCGGGCAAGCGCTTGTTGGATTCTACTTCGGGCAATATGGGCATTGCTTACGCTACGTTTGGCGCAGCCATGGGGATTCCGGTGACCCTGGCGCTACCGGCTAACGCCAGCCCTGAACGCCTTGCCATCCTGCGCGCCCTGGGCGCTGAGATCGTGCTAACTGATCCGTCTGAAGGCTCGGATGGCGCCTTGCGCGTGGCGCGCCAGATGGCGCAGGAACAACCGGAGCGCTATTTCTACGCCAATCAGTACGATAACCCTGCCAACTGGCAGGCGCATTATTTTGGCACCGGCCCTGAGATCGTGGGACAGACGCATGGCAGAGTGACCCATTTTGTCGCCGGGTTGGGCACATCGGGAACGTTGATTGGCGTGGGGCGCTATTTGCGCCAATATAACCCTGCCATCCGGTTGATTGCTGTGCAACCGGATTCGCCTTTCCACGGGCTGGAAGGCTTGAAACACATCCCCACAGCCATTCCACCGGGCATTTTCGATCCCGCTTTGCCAGACCTTACGATAACCGTGGAGACCGAAACAGCCTACGAAATGACGCGCCGTCTGGCGCGGGAGGAAGGTCTGTTTGTTGGTATTTCGTCTGGGGCGGTGGCCGCGGCTGCGCTTCAAGTGGCTGAGGAGCTGGACGAAGGGGTCGTGGTGACGGTTTTCCCTGACGCAGGATATAAATATTTGAGCGATAAAGAGCTATGGGAATAGGCAGCCCGGTTCAATAATGAGAGCTTCGCATAGTTGACGCGAGCCGAGAGGTCAGCAGGTAAGAAAAATGGCGTTGAGGATATCTAATCAACTGCTCAAGCAGATTCACCTTCATAGTGAAGCGGCATACCCCGAAGAAGGCGCTGGCTTGCTTTTAGGCGCAATCGAAAATGGTGATAAGCGCGTATCTCAGTTGATCACCTTCGCCAACGCCCGCGAGCCATCCGCACGGCGCAACCGCTATTTGCTCACCCCGCAAGATTATCTGCACGGCGAACAGGAAGCGGCGCGGCTGGGGCTGGATGTGATTGGCGTGTTCCATTCGCACCCCGATCACCCCAACCAGCCGTCGGAATATGATCGCGAATGGGCAATGCCTGGATGGTCGTATGTGATTACCAGCGTGCATTCTGGCAGAGCCGTAGAGAGCCGTTCCTGGCTGCTGAGCGAAGATCGGTCACAATTCTTAGAAGAATCCATTCGGGCGACGGAGTAAATTGATGAGAGCGCAGGTCTGGGTATTGCCTTGCAAGGCGAAAAATCCTCATCGTCGCTCTTGAGATACCCCGTAAGCCGCAAAAAAGAGGCAACGATGTTAGACAGATTAGTGAAAATAGATCATTCTGCATTGAGAACCAACCAGATGGTGATTATCACGCTCAATGTGTTGGCGTTCATCTTTGACCAGCCCTGGCTGGCGTTGCTGGTGGGCGTGGTGATGCTGCTTGGCACGCTGCTGGGTCAACCCGGCTTTGGCTTTATATACCGCTATGCGCTCAAGCCTTTAGGGTGGATCAAGCCGGAGGTTTTGCTGGATAACCCAGAGCCACACCGCTTCGCTCAAGGGTTGGGCAGCGCATTTATGCTGGCGGGTTGGCTATTTCTATTCACCGGCGTTTCGGCGTTGGGATGGGGGCTGGTGTGGTTAGTGGCGGCGCTGGCGGCGCTGAACGCCTTCGGCGGTTTCTGCGTTGGTTGCATGGTGTACTATTGGCTGAGCCGGTTGAAAATACCGGGGTTTTATAAATCTCCTCCCGAAGGAGTCTTCCCTGGGATGCGGCCGCGGAGGCGCGCAGACCATGAAGCTTGATATGTTCATAGATGGGGTTTTCTTGCGTTTGCTCTTCGCCGGCGTTATCATTTTGCTGGGATGGCTGCTCTTTCGAGCGGTTGGTTTCCTCACGCTGAGCCGCGTTCGCAGCCGGGCGCAGCGTTTCAGACGACCTGTTACGCCTGGGCAGCGTTCTGCTGCGGCGACTTTGTTATACTTTACTGCGCCAGACTGCGCCCCGTGCAAGACGGTGCAGCGCCCGGCCATTCAACGCCTGTTAGAGCAAGTGGGAGACGCGGTGGAGGTGATTGAAATTGACGCTTCGGCTCAGCCGGAGGTGGCGAACCAATGGGGCGTAATGAGTGTGCCGATGACTTTTGTCATTGATGCACAGGGCGCTCCACGTTATGTTAATCATGGCGTGGCTACGCTGGAGAAGCTGCTGCGTCAAATCAACGAGCTGAAATAGAAATCTATTCAGGATGAGGAGTTTTTGATTATGCCGACCCTGCGCATCCCTGCGCCATTGAGATCCTACACCAACGGTCAAAGTGAAGTGACCGTCAATGGACAGACGGTTGAGCAAGCCATGCAAGACTTGCTCAAGAAGCATCCGGCCTTGCAACCGCACCTGTATAATAGCAACGGCGGTTTGCGGCCCTTTGTCAATTTATTTTTGGGTGAGAACAACATCAAAGATCTGCAAGGGTTAGAGACCCCCTTGAAGGAAGATGATCGTCTGTTGTTGATCCCAAGTATCGCCGGAGGAAGCGAGGCGTAACATGTTGCCGGAACTATCGCGCCAGGAAATCCTGCGCTATTCTCGCCATTTGCTCATTCCTGAGGTGGGGCTGGATGGGCAGCGGAAGCTCAAAGCCTCATCCGTGCTGGTGATCGGCACCGGAGGGCTGGGCTCGCCGGTGGCGTTGTATCTGGCTGCCGCGGGCATTGGGCGCATTGGCCTGGTGGATTACGATGTGGTGGATTTTTCCAACTTGCAGCGCCAGGTCATCCACGGCACCTCTGGCATCGGCGAGTTGAAGGTCGAATCGGCGCGCCGCCGTATGCTGGATTTGAATCCAGATATTCAGGTGGACGTGTACAATGAGCCGTTCACTTCAGCGAACGCTATGCAGATCGCCGAGAGTTACGACTTGATTATTGACGGCACGGATAACTTCCCTACTCGCTACCTGACCAACGATTTGTGCGTTCTATCCGGCAAGCCCAATGTGTATGGTTCTATTTATCGTTTCGATGGGCAGGTGAGCGTTTTTGACGCCCGGCGCGGCCCCTGTTATCGTTGCCTGTTCCCGGAGCCGCCGCCGCCTGGATTGGTGCCCTCCTGCGCAGAGGGCGGCGTTTTGGGTGTGCTGCCCGGCACCATCGGCACGCTGCAAGCCACCGAAGCGATCAAGGTGCTGTTGGGTATTGGCGAGCCGCTGATTGGGCGTTTGTTGCTCTATAATGCCCTGGATATGTCCTTCGAGTTTGTCAAACTGCGCAAGAATCCCAATTGTAAGGTGTGTGGCCCCAACCCTGAGGTCACTCAATTGATAGACTATGAGGCTTTCTGCGGCGTGCCGGGGCACGATCACGACAGCGGCTCGGTGGGCGGCGGCTGGGATATTACTGCCGCCGAATTGGCAGAGCGCCTCAGGCGAGGCAATCATGTGAAACTATTGGATGTACGTGAGCCTCATGAATTGCAAATCTCGCGCATCGAGGGCGCCACGCTGATCCCATTGGGGCAACTTGCCTCGCGCCTCTCCGAGCTGGACAGCGCGGAAGAAATGGTGGTGTTTTGTAAGGCAGGCACGCGCTCGGCGCGGGCGTTGGAATTGCTGCTGAGCGCCGGCTTTCGCAAGGTGAAGAATTTACAAGGGGGGATTAACGCCTGGGCGATGGAAGTAGACCCAAGTCAGCCGATTTACTGATCTGGCGAGGCTGAGATCATGCAAAAGGGGCCATTCAGGCGGTTCGCCTGGATGACCCCTTTTGGGTTGCCAGATCAGCGTTGCCCCCTCAAACAGATTTCTCGTCTCTCGCACAGACCAGGTCCACCATGTTGTGCTGACCGGCAAGCTGCGTCTGCCAGCGTATCTACAGCGACACCCCGGGCGCTGAAAATACACTTCGACGCTTTGACAAATATGACGAAAAAAGGGCGAATTTGTGACGCATTCAGAGAGGGGAATGGAACATCTCGAAACCCGCCTGACGGCGGATGCTCTGCCGCTCATGGTCGTCGCCGGGACTCCGCTGCCATAACGTTGATGGAAAGCGATCAGTAACGGGGCGGCGATTTCAGGTGAAGGCGCATAGGTTGTTGCCCTTCGTCGAAGCGGGCTTCGGGGCGAGCACAACCAACAACTTTTTAGCGCACCCATTTGTGATAAAAGTTACATAGAAAATGGACTTGTTATGGTAACATTAGCCCTATATAATATTCGTCTAAGACCTGGGTGAGTATTGATCCATGTGCCGTCCGTTCATTGACATCAACGTTGCGAGGTGAGATAGGAGTACAGGAGTACAGATGAAAATTGCATTGTTGATCGCTGGGCTGGCCTTAGTTGCGGTGATTGGCGTTGGACTGTATGTGACAGACTTTACTGCCTACCTGGGCAATAATCCCACCACCTGCAACAACTGCCACGTGATGGATAATGTATATGAGAGTTGGTACCACGGCGGGCACAAACAGTGGGCGAACTGTAACGATTGCCATACGCCGCACGCCTTAATTCCAAAGTACTACGTCAAGGCGCTGTCTGGTTACCATCACGTGAGCGCTTTTCTCTTGGGGAATATCCCAGACGCCATTCGCGCCAAGCAGGCCTCCCGCAAAGTTGTACAGGAGAATTGTGTGCGCTGCCATGCCTCCACCCTCGTCAACCTGGATTGGGAGATGGGTTATACCCGCCAAGATTCAGGACGGTATTGCTTCGATTGCCATCGCAGCGTGGCGCATGGCGAGCGCGGTCTTTCGATATTACCTTATCAGCATTCGGAGGAATACAAATGAGCGAAGAAGAGAAAGACGATGTTCAATCCATCCAGCCTGTTGGACCTCTGAAAACCCCTGAGCCGGAAAAGAAAACGGGTAATTCGAAGTTGGTCTGGGCATTGACCGGCGTCATCATTGTTCTTGCAGCGGTGTTGATCGGGGTGCTGCTTTTTGTGAAGAATCAGCCGCAACCAACGCGGGGCGTCATCCCGATCAAAGAAATCGCTGACATGGACCCAAATTCGGCGAACTGGGGCGTCAACTTTCCCAATCAATATTCCACTCTGCTAAAAACCGAGACGAACAACGCCCGCACCACCTATGG
This sequence comes from Anaerolineales bacterium, assembly GCA_020060465.1. Classification (GTDB taxonomy): domain Bacteria; phylum Chloroflexota; class Anaerolineae; order Anaerolineales; family UBA4823; genus RBG-16-57-11. Next base: position 37,845 of record JAGVAD010000038.1, on the reverse strand, counting down.
GGGATCAGATCCATATTCCAAGCTGGAGCAGGACCCACGCCTGGTGCAGCTTTTTGCCGGTTATGGTTTTAGCAAGGATTACAACGAAGAGCGCGGTCACCTGAAGAGCCTGGAGGACGTACGCGCCACCAAGCGCGTCAACGATACCACCCCCGGCACGTGTTATTCATGCAAGTCTGCCAACAACCCTGGCTTGTGGAAAAAGATGGGTATGGCTGAATATGACAAGACGCCATTTATGGAATTGGGCCGGCAGATCACCGAACCCATCGGCTGTGCCAATTGCCACGATGCGCGCACGATGAAACTGGTGGTGACCAACCCGGCTTTAGATGAAGCGCTGAAGGCGCAAGGCAAGGATTGGCGCACTTTCACTCGCCAGGAGATGCGTACCGTAGTCTGCGCGAATTGCCATGTGGAATATTACTTCCAGGGCGAGGGCAAATATCTCACCTTCCCTTGGGCTAAGGGAACAAAGATCGAGGATATTGTAGCTTATTACGAGGAAGCAAACTTCAAAGATTGGGAGCATCCCGATTCAAAGACGCCTATGCTCAAGGCGCAACATCCTGAATACGAATTCTATACCGCTGACAGCACACACTACAAAGCCGGCGTGGCCTGCGCCGATTGCCACATGCCTTATGTGCGCGACGGCGCGGCGAAGTTTTCCAGCCATGATGTCCACAGCCCCTTACTTAACCCAGAGACGGCCTGCGGGGCGTGCCATACCAATACCGGCTATGTGGTAGAACGGGTCAAGATCATCCAGGACAGTGTGCGCGCCACAATGGACGCCACTGAAGATGCCTTGATTGCTGCCATCGCAGCGATCCAAAAAGCTTCCGCTACATCTGGTGTAGATGATCAACTACTGAATGAGGCGCGCAGCTTGCATCGCCAGGCGCAGATGATGTGGGATTTTATCGCCGCGGAGAATAGCATGGGTTTCCACAACCCGGAGGAAGCCTTGCGTATTCTGGCCAAAGCCACCGACCTGGCGCGTCAGGCGCAATTGAAGGCCATCCAGGCGGCGGGGACGACCGAAGTTTTACAGGGCAGTCAGTGAGCGTGCCTTAAGCGGATCGAGCGAAGAGACCGAACGAGCGCTTGTTCGGTCTCTTTTGTTTGTGAGGCAGGGACGGCAAGCCGCAAACGCCATACATGGAAGTCTCAGTTACACGGCTCATCCGTCCAATCGCGTAGAGTGCGCTCGTCAAGGATTTGGATCTTCCGGCGCTGCACGCGAATGGCGCCGCTGCGCTCTAAATCTCGCAGGCTGCGCGCCACCACCTCGCGCACCGTGCCCAGATGTGCTGCAAGCTGGTCTTGGGTCAAATGTTTATCTTCTAGTTCTTCTGGCGACAGGCGGGCGATCAGGCGCGCCAGCCGATTCGTCACCTGATAAAAAGATAGCTCTTCGACAATGCCCACCAGGGTGCGCAGGTTTTTGGACAGATTCAGGATCACCGCCTGAGACATTTCGGGGTGTTTTTCCATGCAGGCGCGGATGACCTCTGCTTTGACAACCCAAATGTAGCTATCTTCCAGCGCGGCGACATTGACTGGATTGAGACCGTGGTCAAAGACGGGAACCTCGTTAAATGTTGCTCCCTCGGCGATGGTGCGGATGATCAATTCACGGCCTCTGGAAGAGAGTTTGAACAGCTTGACGCTTCCGCTACGAATGATGAAAAGGCCAGAGCAGGCGTCGCCCTGCCAGCAAATGGTTTCGCCGCGCTGGTACAGATGGAGGCTGACGCCGCGCGCCAGATCTTCAAGCACTTCGGCGCTGAGGGTTGAAAAATAGGCGTTCCCCTGTAGCGCGGCGACTTTATCCGCGCGGCTCACCATAATATTCTGCATGCATGATATTATAATAGCAGTGGGGGGTGCGCGCCGGTCATGTGGTCTCGGTCAGATATTCGGAGGAGCTGTCGCCATGCTCGATAAAGTTGACTTGAGCTGCAAGATGCCGAAGAAAAGGTTCAAACGCATCATGCCAATCCTGGAAAGCCGTCTGTTTGAGGTGCAGAAAGCCTCTTGGGATGCGCGCCTGCCGGTGATTATTCTCTTTGAAGGTTGGGATGCTGCTGGGAAAGGCACCTCGATCCAGAAGATGACCGGCCCATTGGATCCGCGCGGTTACAAACTGTACCCGATCCGCGCCGCCCGCACCTATGAGAAGAAGCGCCCCTGGTTGTGGCGCTTCTGGCTCAAGCTGCCGGCGCGCGGCGAATGGGCGATCTTCGACCGCTCCTGGTATGGCCGGGTGCTGGTAGAGCGTGTTGAAAATTTGATCCCAGAAAGTGAATGGCGTCGCGCCTATCGCGACATTGTGGATTTTGAGCGCACCCTTGCCGACGACGGTCACCTGATCCTCAAGTTTTTCTTGCACATCAGCAAGCAGGAACAGAAGCGCCGCTTTAATAAATTATCCAAAGATCCGTTGACTGCCTGGCATGTAACCGACGAAGATTGGGAGCATCATTACCGCTATGACGACTGGCTGGTGGCTTATGAAGAGGCTTTCGAGCGAACCGAGACGGAATGGGCGCCCTGGACGATTGTCGAGGCTACCGACCGCCGTTTCACCTGGGTGAAGATTTTCAAAACCGTCATTACGGCGCTGGAAGAGCGACTGGGGTGGCCGTCGGTTGAGTTGCCGGAGGATCAAGAGGCAATGGAAGCGGAAGCAGATTTCACTGAGGAAGAAGAGACCCTCAATGGGCTTATTGAACCAGCCGCTGAAGCAACGGAAGAATTCGACTCGATAGACGACGAGTGAGTTTCGCGAGAGGAGAGGGCGGTATGTTGAATTCGGTGGATCTTTCGCTAACCATGGATCAAGAAACTTATGAAAAGTCATTGATCCAGTATCAGGTCGCTCTCAATCAACTGGCGTATCAGGTTTATGTGCAACAGCGCCCCGTGATTATTGTATTCGAGGGCTGGGACGCCGCCGGCAAAGGCGGCGCTATCCGCCGCCTGACCGAAAAACTGGACCCGCGCGGCTTTGTGGTGTATTCCATTGCCGCCCCCAAGGGCGATGAAGCCACGCATCATTATTTGTGGCGCTTTTGGAGCAAACTGCCTGAAACGGGCCAGATTGCGATCTTTGATCGAAGCTGGTATGGGCGGGTGATGGTGGAACGCGTGGAAGGTTTTTGCAGCGAGGCGGAGTGGAAGCGCGCCTATCGCGAAATTAATTATTTTGAGAGACAGTTGGTGGACTTTGGTACAATACTGTTCAAGTTCTGGTTGCACATAGATAAAGATGAGCAGCTCCGGCGCTTTGAGTCGCGCGCCAGCGATAAACGTCGCAACTGGAAACTGACCGATGAGGATTGGCGCAACCGAGAAAAATGGGACATCTACCAGGAAGCGGTCAACGAAATGTTGCTCAAGACCAGCACCATTTCAGCGCCCTGGACGGTGATCGAGGGCAATTCAAAAATGTATGCCCGCGTCAAAATTTTGCGCACGGTGGTTGAGAAGTTAACCCAAGAATTGAATGTAGATCCCCTCGGCGATGATGTGAAACGTAAGAAGAGTAAAAAGAAATAAATCGTTGAGCGAGCGAAGACCGGTAACGGCGTGGAGAACACTATGGTGGACATAACGCAGACTCTGGGTGAAGTCTCTGAGTCGGAAGTGGATTTGCAAGACCCGCAGTATTACATCAATCGTGAACTGAGCCTGTTGGAATTTCATCGTCGCGTGTTGGAAGAGGCGCAGGACAATAGCAATCCTCTTCTCGAACGGATTAAATTCATCTCCATTGTGGGTTCCAATCTGGACGAATTTTTCATGGTGCGCGTGACCGGCATCCGCAAGCAGATGGACGCCGGTGTGGTGGATCTGCCCGCCGATGGGACGCCGCCAGCCCGCGCCCTGGCGGAAATCCGCAAAGTCGCATTGCAGTTAATGACCCAGGCACGCGAATGCCTGCGCGATGAAATTTTGCCCCAATTGGATAAAGCCGGCATTCACCTGCTCAATTACGAGCAGCTCACCCCGCGGCAAAAGGATAGCGTGGATCAATATTTCGAAGAAGTGGTGTCTAAGGTGCTCACGCCGCTGGCTTTCGACCCAGGTCATCCTTTCCCACACATCTCCAATTTAAGCCTGAACCTGGCTGTGGCGATTCGGGATGAGAACGGACTGGAGCGTTTTGCTCGCGTAAAAGTGCCCAAAACCCTGCCGCGTTTATTGCCCATCAAGCGCTCGTCCGGCGGTTTGCGCAAAGACGGCACGCCGCCGCAGCATCATTATTTTGTTTGGCTGGAGCAGGTGGTGGCGGCAAACCTGGATAAGCTTTTCCCCGGGATGGAGATTGTCGAAGCGCACCCATTCCGCGTGACGCGCGATGCAGATATGGTAATTCAGGAACTGGAGGCCGGCGATCTGCTCGAGTCCATTGAGCAAGTGGTGCGGCAGCGACGTTTCGGCTCTGTGATGCGCCTGACGGTGAATGACGCCATGCCGACGCGTATGCGCGAAATCTTGATCGCAAACCTGGAAATGGATCGTCGCGATATGTACACCGTAGATGGGCCTTTGGGATTGAGCGATTTAATACTATTGTATAACATTGACCGACCGGATCTAAAAGACCCGCCTTTGCGGCCCACTGTTCCTGTGTCTTTAAGACATGATTATCGCGACAGCGGTTTATTTATGGCTATCCGTCAGGAAGACATATTGGTGCATCATCCATACGATTCCTTTAAACCGGTGGTGGAATTCCTCAAGCTGGCGGCCCGCGATCCAGACGTATTGGCGATCAAACAGACCCTTTACCGCGTGGGGCGTAATTCGCCGGTTGTGGATGCGCTGCTCGAAGCACGCGAGAACGGTAAAGAGGTGGCTGTGCTGGTAGAGCTCAAAGCGCGCTTCGATGAAGAGAGCAATATTGGCTGGGCCAAAACTTTGGAGAAAGAGGGCGTGCATGTGATCTATGGCTTGCTCGGGCTGAAGACGCATTCCAAGATCGCCCTGGTGGTACGCAAGGAAGGCGAGCATATTCGCCGCTATGTTCATCTGGCGACCGGAAACTATAACGTGGTGACCGCTCAATTATATGAAGATATTGGTATGTTCACTGCGGATGAAGAAATCGGCGCAGACGCCACCGACCTGTTCAACTATCTCACCGGTTATTCTGCCAAAAAAGATTATCGCAAGTTGTTAGTTGCCCCGGTGAACTTGCGCAGCCGCATGGACGCGCTCATTGATCGCGAGATCGAGCATCAGAAAAACGGCGGATGCGGACATCTGATTTTCAAGATGAACGCCCTGGTAGATCCGCGCATGATCCGCAAGCTGTATAGCGCTTCGCAGGCCGGGGTCAGGGTGGATTTGATCGTGCGCGGTATGTGCTGCCTGCGGCCGGGCATCCCCGGCGTAAGCGAGAATATTCGCGTGATCAGCGTGGTGGGGCGATTTTTGGAACATAGCCGCATTTATTATTTTTGCAACGGCGGTCAGGAGGAGGTTTATCTGGGCAGCGCGGATCTGATGCCGCGGAACATCAACTGGCGCGTAGAAGTGCTCTTCCCGGTTCAAGACCATCGCCTGGTGCGCTATTTGCGCGATGATGTGCTGCAAACCTACCTGAACGCGAATGTAAAAGTGCGTCTGATGCAAAAGGACGGCTCTTACCGCCGTCTTGAGCCTTCAAAGGGTGAACCGCCTCTGAATCCCCAAGAGTGGCTGTTGCAATACCATCAGCGCTCAAAGGGTTAATCTGCTCATTTATTGACCTTAAGATAATTTGGTGATGAACGTCCCGCAGGTTTCTGATCACACAGGTATGTTCTTAGGGGGAACCTGCGGGACGTTTTGCACCAACGAGATAAACCAATTTCGGTGAATATCAATCAGGAGAAAGCAATCATGGATTCGCAAGGCGCGCCAACTGAATACGGGCTGCAGAATGCAGCGGCTTCTTCGCCGGAGGAGATCAATGACGGCCTCCACCAGCCGGCTGCACAGGTTGACAGCCCTATTATGGCGCAGAATGCGCCGTCGGATGGGGAGCAGAGAAAAACTGTTTGCGATCTGGCGCTGACCCTCTTTGATGGCGCTCAATTTTTGCACGATTTGCAAGAGGATAGCCGTTCGATCTTGAAACTCGCGGCTCAACTTCACGCCGACGCCTTGCCGCATTCCAGGAAAAACCCGATGCGGGCGGCGCTCGAATGGGCGCGCTCGAAAGTAGAGGAGCAGCTTCCAGAGCAGGATCAATATACCCTGGCAGCAGTCCTGGCTTTTCATCAAGGCAAGCTCAAACGCAAAGGAATATCCCGCCTGGATTTGTCTCCCAAACAAGTGCGGCAGGTTTTGACGATTGCAGCCTTGTTGCGTATCGCGGTGGGATTGAACAATTCCGGCGATGGAAAGACTTTCATCCAGAAAATCGAACCCCGCGATAACGGTTTGTGGATTGTAGTGGACGGGCCAAACGCCGCGGCGGATGCGGTCGCCGCGCAGCAAAGCGCACGCCTGTGGGTCAAAATCGGCTATCCTGAGGTGGAGATTCTGGAATCAAAGGAGGCCGCGATCCGACTTCTACCCTTCCCGGAGCCCAGGGATGAGGTGGGTATGCAGGCCAAAGATGCGATCGCTGAGGCGGGCCGCAAAGTGATGTTGTTTCATTTTGCCCGTCTGCTAAGCCACGAGGCGGGCACGCGCCAGGGCGAGGATATCGAAGCCTTGCATGATATGCGCGTCGCCACGCGCCGCTTGCGAGCGGCGCTGCAGGTTTTTGAAGAGGCTTTTGAACCCGGCGCTCTCAAACCTTTTCGACGCGGGTTGCAGGCTGTCGGCCGCGCCTTGGGCGCCGTGCGCGATCTGGATGTTTTTATGGAGAAAGCTCAACAATATGTTCAGGCGCTGCCGGAGGAACGCCGCGATGGGCTGAACCCGCTGTTGGATCATTGGAAAGCCGAACGCGAGGCGGCTCGGGCAGAGATGTTGAAAGTGTTGGATAGCGAAGCCTACGCGGAATTCAAACGCAAGTTCAATATCTTTTTGCATACTCCCGGCGCCGGAGCGCGGCCAATCCCCACCGGTCAGCCTTCCCCCCAAACCGTAGCCGAAATAGCGCCTGTTTTGATCTATTCCCGTCTGGCTGAAGCTCGCGCCTTTGCTCCTTTCCTGAAAGAGGCGCCGATAGAATTGTTGCACATGCTGCGCATCGAGTTCAAGAAATTGCGCTATACGGTGGAATATTTCGAAGAAGTATTGGGCAAGCAGGCAAGGTATGTGATCAACGAGTTGAAACTGCTTCAGGATCATCTGGGCGACCTGAACGATGCTCAAGTGGCGACGCAAATTCTGCGCCAGTTTATTGACGAATGGGAAAGTCAGCAAGCCGCCTTGCCCATCTATGAGCGGCAGAATATCGAAGAAGTGGTGAATTATCTGGCTTTCCGCCACGCCGAGCGCCATCGTTTGATGGCCGCATTCCAGGAGACCTGGCGGCAGCATTTTGGGCGGGCTGGTTTCCGCCGCGCTCTGGCGCAAGCAGTATCCGTGTTATAAGTTGCTCGCCATCCTGGCTGGATAAATCAGGCGGCTAACGATCGCCGGTGAGGATGCGGTCCGGACGACGGTCAATCTCCCAGGGGTAAATAATATGCGCATCGGTGATGGCGGCATAGTAATCCGGGCGGGCTGAACCGAACAGATTGCGATAAGGGTTGAAGTGCAACACGCAGGTATTTGGAATGCCGCCCGAGGCCGAAACGCGGATTTTTACCGCGGTGATGGTGCGACCAGAACCCCAAACGTCATCTACGACCAAGGTGCGGCGACCGCGCAGCGCGCGGTCGTCTGGGAACTGGATGAACTGCGGCCAGGCCATCAGTTTGGCTTTTTCCATTTCCATTTGAGCGGGAAAGTCCACTGCTGCGGTGAGGATATGGGTGATCCCCATGGCCTCGGCTAACAGGCCGCCAGGAATGATGCCGCCGCGCGTGACCATCACCATGGCTTCGAATTCGCCCTCAAATTGGGGTAGCAGGTGGTCAATCAAACGATCTACATCGTCCCAGGTTAATATTTCCTTACGCAGCGGCTGCATTTCTATCTCCTGAATATTAAAATTGGGGCGGAAGTCCGCCACAGGCAAAACCCGCCTGAGTGATAGACGCCAATCCAGAGAAGATGGGCAGGGCTAATTATAGCAAGTTTGGCGGATTTACTTCAACTTTCCAATCTCCAAGATCTCGTCCCCGCAGCAGCGCGGCGGGGTCTGGGCCGATCAAAGCGATTTGCCAGCGGTATGCGCCGGCGACGCGGGCGAAGAAACATGGCGCCGGCCCCACCAGCCGGGTCAGGCGCGCGCCATCTTGTTCGATCCAGGCGTGTAACCGTTCAGCCATGAGCTGCGCGGCTTGAGCCGCGCGCTCCGCGTCATAATGGCGATATTCCAGGCGCGCCACATTTGCAAAGGGAGGGTATCCTTGCTGGCGGCGGAAAGCCAGCTCGCGGCGATAAAAACCGTTGTAATCGTGTCGGGCGGCGGCCTGGATCACGTAATGCTCTGGTTGAAAGGTTTGCAAGATCACCTGCCCACCCAAGGGACTGCGTCCGGCGCGCCCGGCCACCTGGGTGAGCACCTGGAATGTGCGCTCGCCGGCGCGGTAATCTGGGTGGTTAAGCCCAACATCTGCCAGGACTACCCCCACCAATGTGACCAGCGGTAAATCCAGACCTTTGGCTAACATTTGCGTCCCCACCAGAACGTCGGCGCGGTGTTCTGCGAAGCGGCTCAAAATTGCTTGATGAGCGCCTTTCTGGCGAGTGGTTTCCCAATCCCAGCGCAGAGTGCGCACGCCTGGGAACATCGTCTGCACTTCGGCTTCCACTCGCTGAGTGCCGGCGCCAAACTGACGGATGCGCTCGCTGCCGCAATCCGGACAGACGGCAGGCATTTGTCGCCGGTAGTTGCAATAGTGGCAAATTAGTTTACCGGGGTCTTCGTGATAGGTCAGGGGGATGTCGCAGCGCGGGCATTTCAAGGTATGCCCGCAATCGCGACAGAAAACGTAGGTGGCGGAACCGCGCCGGTTCAAGAACAGGATAGCCTGCATGCCCTGCTCAAGCGCCAGTTTGAGAGATTCTTGCAAAAAGCGGCTGAAGATTGAGCGATTGCCCTCTTTCAGCTCGTTGCGCATATCAACAATGGTTACCGGCGGCAGATCCGCGGTTTCAGCCTCCGCTTCCAGCGTTCGGTAGCGCGCTTGTTGTGCAGCGATGCGTTGCTTTTGAAGCCCCAGACGCTTGACTTGCGCTTGAACGGCGTCACGATGCGCCAGGATGCGCGCCGGCAAACTGAGCGGCTGCCACAGGCCGATTTCGGCGCGATGCGCGCTGACCACATCCGGCGTTGCCGAACCGAGCAGGCACAGCGCGCCGCAAAGGGCTGCGTAGCTAACAGCGACCTCACGAGCGTGGAAATGCGGCGCGGCTTCGGATTGGTAGTACGAATCGTCATGGCATTCATCTACGACAATCAAGCCCAGCCGATTAAACGGGGTGAACAGGGCGCTGCGCGGACCAACAACCAATCCCAGTTCGCCGGCTCTGGCGCGTCGCCAGGTGTCGTAGCGTTCGCCCGACGAAAGCCCGGAATGCACCAGTCCGACCTGTCCGGGGAAGCGCCCGGCAAAACGTTGCAGCGTCTGCGGCGTGAGGGCGATTTCTGGCACCAGCACGATGGCTTGTCTGCCCATTTCCAACGCTCGCTGTACGGCGCGCAGGTAAATCTCGGTTTTGCCTGAACCAGTTACGCCGTTGAGCAAGATGGGGCGGGTCTCTGCGCCGTCTGCGGCTTGCTGCAAGGCGCGCTCGACCTGCGCCCAAACCACCTGTTGATCTTGGGTGAGCAACGGCGCGTGATAGGGCTGGATCTCCAGTTGCGCCAGGGGGTTACGCCATGCTTCGTCATCTTCCAGGCGAACCAGACCGCGTTCGGCCAGAAAGCGCAGATCTGCCAGGCTGCCGCCGCTCTCGGCGTACACCCAGGAAACATCCACAGCTTCGGTTTCCTGCAGCAGAAAACGCAAGATGGATTGGCGGCGTTCCAGGGCTTTGCTTCCAGGTTTTCCTAAAGTGGGCAGGGCAGCTTCGGCTTCATCCGGGGCGCAAGCCAACTGGACGGTCTTGATCAATTTGGGGCGCACGCGCGGGGTGGGCGGCGCGGGTTCGGTTTTAATCAATTGGCGGCGCGCCAGGGCGCGCGCCGCGGCGCGCCAATCTACCCGCGGCATGGCGCGATCAATTTGCGAGCCGCGCAGCGGGCCGCGCCGGTTGAGCAAACCTAGCAGACGCGTCTGGGTGTGGCTCAATCCCTCCACAGGGCGGCTTTGCGCAGTATAAAGATAATCGGCTTGCTGTTCCACACCCGGCGGCAGCATCAGGCCAATGCAAGCAGCCAGCGGCGCCAGACAGTCTTGAGCCATGCGCCGCGCCAGGGCAATTTGTTGCGGAGTCAGGATTGCTGCGGCATCTACAATTTCTATAACAGGTTTGGTCTTTTGGACGTCGGGCTGGTCAACAAAATCCACCACCACACCCTGCACGGCCTGACGGCCAAAGGGTGCTAAGACAAGGCTGCCAACCTGAACCGCGCCCTCCAGTTCGGGCGGCAGATGGTAGTGAAATACCCCTGAGACCTGGGGCACATTGACGACTACTTCAACAAAAACGCTCACGATCTATTGGACAAGAGTATTGCTTGAAGGTTCCGAGGATGAGCGCGAGGCAAGAGCGTCCAGACGGGCGAGCTTCACTCGCGCCACGCGCAGTCGGTCCATCTCCTCCACTTGCAGGCGCACGCCGTCGCCTTCGACAACATCATGCAAGCGTGGGATGCGGCCCAGCCGCCCCATCACGTAACCGGCGATAGTGTCATAGTACTCATCGTGTAAGTCGAGGTGGAGTTGCTGATTGACATCCTCGATCAACGTCAGTCCGTCAATCAAGATCGAGCCATCCGGCAGCGTCTGAAAGCCAGGCGCGCTCGAGTCGAAGGGGTCGCTCACCTCTCCTACGATCTCTTCCAACAGGTCTTCCAGAGTGACCAGGCCGCCGGTGCCGCCGTATTCATCCAGGACAATGGCGATATGCTGGCGTTTGTCTCGGAACAGGCGCAACAACGCATTGACCGACAGGGTTTCGGGGACGAATAAGGCTTCGCGAGCGATGCTGCGCGCCAGGCAGTCTGTGCAGTTTGGCGATTGCATCACTTTGAGCAAGTCTTTAACATGCACCACGCCAATAATTTGATCCAGGCTGTCCTCATACACCGGGAACTTGGTGTAGGTGGATTGCGTTGCCAGATGGATGATCTCTTCTAGGGGGGTATCAGCTTCAACTGCCACCACTTCGGTGCGCGGCACCATCACCTGGCGCACGATCATCTCGCCCAGGTCGAAGATCGCTTGCAGCATGTCGCCTTCATCTTGCTCCATCACGCCGCTTTCGGTGCTGGCATCCACTAACATTTTCAGCTCTTCCACGGAATGGACTAACTGATGGCCTGATGCCGGTTGGATACCGACCAGGCGCAGCAAACCGTTGCCGGCGCCGTTTAAAGCCCAGATGGCGGGTTTGAAGAGGCGTTCGGTGAACAATGTTGGCCGGGCGACGATCATAGAAGTGCGTTCGGGGTTTTGCAGCGCGATGGATTTGGGCGCCAGCTCGCCGATCACCACATGCAAGAAGGTAATGACGGTGAACGCCAGGGCGGCCGAGATACTGTGCGAGATATCGGAACGAAGGGTTTGTGGGAATAAAGACACCACAGGGGCGATCAGATGGGAGAGCGCCGGTTCGCCGATCCAACCCAACGCCAGGCTAGAGAGGGTGATGCCCAATTGCGTGGCGGCGATCACCCGATCGGGGTTTTCGATGGCTTTTTGCACTGCTTCTGCGCCGGCCTCGCCGCGCGCTGCCAGCTCAGCGATGCGCGTGCGCCGCACACTGACCAGCGAGAACTCCGCAGCGACGAAAAAGCCATTGGTCAAAACAAATAAGCCAATCCCCAAAATACCCAATAAATCCAACGTCAATGTATTTTCCATATTATTTTTTAGATCTATCTTTCTCGTAGGAAGACTGCTGCGCCATATCCTACAACGCGTTCAAAATCGCCGGTGACATCGCCGGATGTGGCGTGGCGCAGCACGCGCGCCCGGTTAGCGCCCAATTCCTGCGCCGCCCACATTACCGCCGCCAGGGCGCTGCGCCCACAAGCGAACCCCTTGCCTTCTTCTTCTGCCCGAATCACTCCCGCGGGGTCGAAGGCTTCCACGCGGCGCAGCATTTCGCTGTCCAGCGCCTTGGCTGTCTGTTGATCGTAGAAGTGTGAAAGGTCGGTGCTGGCGACCAGGATCATGCTTTGCCCTTGCAAGGCGGCGCTTTCGCTGGCCAGGCGGGCTAGAGCGGTTCCCAGGCCGCGGGCGGTGGCTTCGCTTTGGTCACGCATCATCACAGGCAACAGCATAAACGGCCTGGACAGGGCGCGCTGTAAGAATGGCAGCTCAATCTCCAGCGAATGCTCCATATCATGGCTGACAGCCGCCAGGCCAAAACCGAGCAGGTCTCGCAGGTAATCATCCAGCGTTTCCAGAGCCTCGCGATATACCGGGATCGCGCCCAAGGGGGTGGCATAGGCGTCGTGAGCGGTGGTGAGTAGCCGTTCGACATAGGGATAGTGCATGGGCGAAACCACCGCGACCACCTGAGGCGACAGGCCGCGCAGCGCGGCAAAGGCGTATCCTGCCACCGGGCCGGAGTAGATGTGCCCAGCGTGAGGCGCCATGACAGCGATCACTTCGCCGTGCAATTCGGGCAACCGGGCTTCGTTAAGATAGCGATCAATTTGAGTGGCCAGACGTTTTGGATCCGCCGGATACCACTGCCCGGCAATGGGCGAGGGACGGATGTCGAGTGAGTTACGCATCTTCCCCTTCCTTACACCGATTGTGACCAGAACATAAATAATGAATGTTTCACGCAGCTTTGTTTTATACCACGCCGCGGCGGGCAATTTCCGCAAAACAAACGGCGCTAAATTGATTTTAGCACAATCTTGATCGGGGATGAGCAGCGCTTCAATAAGTTGCGTCGGATTTTTCTCGCTTGCCCCCTCGATGTTTTTGGGTAGGTTATGTTCTCTGCTTCACAAAGAGCCAAAATCATTGACACCCAGGCTGCTTTCGACTAAACTATTCTCGCGCGGAGATTTCCGCTGCGTCATTTTTATCGCGAAAAGCTGTGAAGAGGACGAGTACGCGTCGAAACGGCGGCACAGAGAGCGGTTCAGGTGAAAGTCCCGCCCGCGCGCCGGCGCCGAATGGCCCTCAGAGCTGCAGGATGAACGATCGGGTGCGGCGTAGCCACCGCGATCCAGTAGTCTGCGCCGGAGTTGCCGCCGTTATCCGGGCAAAGGGTATAAGGGAAACCGCTGTTCTTCAATATGTGAAGGCGGGGCCCCCGTACTCGATGAGAGTGGAGCTGGCTCATTCACCCCGTCGCATCACCGGCGGGGCGGTTTTTTAAAAACATAACAGGCAAAGCCTGAAATTCACTGCATTGCAGGAGGTTGATTATGAAAATGAAGATTTCTTTGGAATACTGCATGGTTTGACATTATACTGACCGCGCCATCAGTTTGATGGCGGAACTGCTTAAGGAGTATGAAGCGGACATTGAGTCGATCACCTTAATTCCTTCGCACGGCGGGCGCTTCGAGTTTTCCGTCAATGATAAGCTCCTCTATTCGAAGTTCCGCACCGGGCGGCACGCCGAGCCAGGCGAGGTGAACGCTCTGGTGAAACAATATCTACAGGAGAGTCGTTAATGGCAGATGTGATGAAGAAAGGACGCGTTTTTTCCGGCGCGCGGCCCACGGGTCGCCAGCATCTGGGCAACTATCTGGGCGCAATCAAGAATTATGTGGCCTTGCAAGATGAGTACGAGTGCGTGTACTGCATCGTGGATATCCATGCTTTAACCACCGTGGAGACCACCGAGAACCTGTGGCAGAACATTTACGAGATGGCGCTCGACTGGCTGGCGATTGGCATTCGTCCCGTCGAGACGATCCTGTTCGTTCAATCACAGGTGCCGGAGGTGACCGAGCTGCATACTTATCTCTCGATGGTCACTCCGCTGGGCAAACTCACCGATCTGCCCACTTTCAAAGAGAAGGCGCGCCAGCAGCCGCATAATGTCAACTATGGGTTGGTGGGGTACCCGGTGTTAATGACCGCTGACATTGTGCTGTATAAGAGCGACTTGGTGCCGGTGGGTGTGGATCAGCAGCCGCACATCGAGTTTGCGCGCGAGACGGTGCGTTCGTTCAATTATCGGTATAACACCAACGTGCTGATCGAGCCGCAAATGATCGCTACCGAGACGCCGAAGGTGCTGGGCATTGACGGCGTGCAGAAGATGAGCAAGAGCCTGAACAACCATATCGAACTGGCCGCCACTCCGGAGGAGACCACCCAGCGGGTGATGCAGATGGTCACCGACCCGGCGCGCATCAAACGCAGCGATCCAGGCAACCCGGATGTGTGCAACGTGTTCACCATGCATAAGGTGTTCTCCTCGCCGGATGAGATTGCCATGGTGGATGTGGAGTGCCGGCGGGCGGGCATTGGCTGCGTGGATTGCAAGAAGCTCTTTGCCCGTAATCTGAATGCCCATCTGGCACCCTTCCGCCAGAAGCGCGCTGAGCTGGGCAAAGACCCCAACTATGTGTGGGACGTGCTGCGCGACGGGCAGCGGCGCGCCAGCGCCATTGCCCGTCAGACGATGCGCGAAGTCAAAGAAGCTATAGGTTTGCCGCTGACGTAGGTCGCAGCCATGCGAGTGGTGGTTCAACGGGTGCGCAGCGGGCGGGTAAGCGTCGAAGGGCGGGTGATCGCCGAGATCGGGCCCGGCGTGGTGATTTTGCTGGGCGTGGGGCCGCAGGATGGCGAGGAGCAAGCGCGCTACCTGGTGGAGAAGATCGCCAACCTGCGCATTTTCGAGGATGAGCAGGGCAAAATCAACCGTTCGTTGTTGGAGGTGGGCGGGGCGGCTATTGTGGTGTCGCAGTTTACGTTGTACGCCGACACGCGCAAAGGCCGCCGCCCCTCATTCACTGACGCCGCCCCGCCGGAGATCGCCCGTCCATTGGTGGAGCGCTTCGCTGAATTGCTGCGGGCGCAGGGCGTTCCCACACAGACCGGCGATTTCGGCGCGCACATGCTGGTGGAAATCGCCAACGATGGCCCAGTTACGATCTGGATGGAGCGGTAAGAGAAGTGTGATTGGCGCTCCAATATTATGAGGTCTGAACAAGATTGGCGTGTGTGAGGAAACGCTACCCGTCAGGGAAAAAGCGTAAGTGGGGCAATCCGCGAAATCCTGGATGCTTATTTTGCCGAGCAGGAGCGGCAAAAGCGCAAGGAAGCGCTGAAGGTGCTCGCTGAACTCGACCGCATTCGCAATAAGGTTGCCGGGCAGGCCGGCATAAGCGACGCCGATCTGGTCAATGGGCGTGCCAAGAGCGCGAGTGCCAGATGGAGGATGTGTGGAAACCGTGGTCATAGACGCCAACTTTGGCGTAGCGTTGCCTCATTGATCAATTGGCACAGAAAGTATTCTCAACGCGAAAGGGAAGAAACCATGAAGAACAAATTCGACCGTATGATGCTTGTCCTCGTCTGTTTAATCATTCTTGGATTAATGACTTCCTGTCAATCACAAGACACAAACTCCACAGGCGCAGTTGTAATCCCTACGGTACCGCTCAACACGCCAGAACCAACTGATTCACCGTTGCCCTCAGCGACCCCAGCTCTGGCACCTACGCCAGGCGTGGATGAAATCCACATGAAGATCGTGAACGCTTTGCTGGCGTTATACACACAGCCCAATCGCATGGATGTTACAACGATTTTAGGCGACGGCCAAACTCGAACAAATGTGATTGAGTTTGTCCCACCCGACAGAAAACGTTTGATTGACCTCGATGAGGGTGTGGAGTATATCGTGGTTGGCGAAAAGGTGTATTCGAAAACAAAAACCTCGGGTGAGTGGAAAGAAACCCAAATACCTGCGTCCACTTTTATGGGAGATCAGGAAGTAACTGCTCAAATGATCAGCGAGACTATTAGCGATGAGCAATGGCTACGCAAGGACACACTTAATGGTAAGGCTGTCATTGTATATGACTACAAGAGTACAACCATGTCAAACGATATCGAACTGCATAGCCGAACAGAACTCTGGGTAGGCGAAAATGATGGCTTACCTTATAAAATGGTGGTAGATGGTGAAATCCTATCCGCTTCAACAGATCCTAATACTGGGGAAAGTAAATTACAAGCCGTGAAAGCCCTGACAACGACGCTGGTGGATTTTAACCTTACTATCAATATTGAACAGCCTGTTCAATAGTTTCCTGGCAGCTCAATTTGCGCTTGTAACCTCTGCGTTGTGTGTCCCAGGTGCGTTTCCGTCACTCATCGAACCGGAGACGAGGGCGCCACCGACCGCGCTCAGGCGCACATCCATTTCATCTTGTTTCTATTTGCAGATATTGGCTGGCATTTAGATTGATCCTGCTGAAGGCTTCGGGCCTCTGCTATAAGAGAAGGCCAAGCTGATTATGAGCTGACCGCGCCATGGTCGAGGAGGACAACCAAACCAGGCTCATGCCTGGCATCTGCAACTCCCTGAAACTGTTTAAAGAGAGCGTTCGAAAACCATCTTTATTACCCATCTCCCCTTGCTCCTCCCATGGGGGATTTTCGAATTTTCTCTGTGCTCTCTGTGTGGCTCAAATATCAATTCCATCGGCCATCAACACTGCACAGAGGGGTGATCGTTACGATCATCTGGGACAGAAATATTGCCTGAGCGTGGAATTTTTGTGATATGCTATTTTAGTGCCCGTTCCTGGTAAGCGCATGTCGAGCAGTTCAGGCGGTTCCCACAAATATCGCCGGAGGAAATATGAATACGAATCCAGCAACGCCAAAGGATATAGATGAATACATTGCGAGATTTCCACCCCACATTCAGGAGATTCTGCAAAAGATCCGGATGACGATCCACGAAGCGGCACCACAGGCGCAAGAAACCATCAGCTATCAAATGCCCACGTTTACCCTGAAAGGCAACCTGGTTCACTTTGCTGCTTTCAAGAACCATATCGGGTTTTACCCTACGCCGACAGGCACCGAGAAATTCCAGGAAGAGCTGTCTGTTTATAAAGGTGGAAAGGGCTCGATAAGATTTCCATTGGATAGGCCAATTCCCTATGACTTGATACGCCGGATTGTGGAGTTCAGGGTGAAGGAAAATTTGTATAGTTCCCCTTTTTAGCATTGGTGATTGAATCTCAGCATGGGGTTATCAAGAACAATGATTTGCCCCAAAAGATGAAAATGTCGCCACCGAGCTCACAGAGAGACTATTTTCAAAGCAGGCACGGAGTACACGGAAATTTACTTAATACTTCTCTGTGCGCTCTGTGGCTTAGTCATCATTCCTATCGTTCCTCAACACCGAATAGGGAGACAGTCAAAATTTGGAAAAAGCTAAAACAAAGGGGAAGAGGAAATAGTATCCATCTTGGGGCGGAGCGTTCGAAAAATCAGGAGAAATCAGCATGCCGAACAAAATTCTTGCTGCCTATGCCAGCCGATTGGGTGCAACCGCTGGCGTAGCGGAAGCCATAGGCAAAACCCTGGCCGCAAAGTTTCAACCTGCTTTATCATAAGCCATGCATCAACCATTAAATTTGGAAGACGTAAAGCACCTCGCCTCGAGCATCGCAGCCGACCTCCAGGCGTTGCCGGTTCGTAATACGCCCAGTTATCGCGCGGTGCGCCGCAAGTATTCTCAAAAGCTCAGGCAAGCATCCCCTGAGTTTGTTCTGGAACTGGCCAGGGAACTCCTGAAAACCTATGGGCTGCGTTGGATGGCTTATGAATTGATTCGGTATCATCCGGCTGCTTTCCAGAGCCTTACAGAAGCCGAACTGGAAGAACTGGGTCGGAGCCTCAACAGTTGGGGGTCGGTTGACTCTTTCGCCCGCATCCTGGCTGGCCCGCTCTGGCTCAGGGGTCAGGTTACAGACGCGTTGATCACTCAATGGGCTCGCTCGGAAGATCGCTGGTTGCGGCGGGCTGCGTTGGTCAGCACAGTGGCGCTGAATGTGCGCTCTCAGGGGGGAAAGGGAGATGTTCCTCGCACCCTTGATGTTTGTCGTCTCTTGGCGGATGACTGTGATGACATGGTCGTCAAGGCTTTGTCCTGGGCATTGCGGGAATTGGTGGTGCATGATCCAGAGGCGGTGCAAGACTTTCTGGCGAGGTACGAAAAAGTCCTAGCTGCGCGGGTAAAGCGAGAAGTGAGGAACAAGCTCGCCACTGGGCTGAAGAACCCGAAATAGAAGCGCTGACGTAGGGTAAAAGCGCTTTGCCGTTAACTTGAGGTACACAGCCTAACAGAGGATGTGCAAGGTATAATAGAAGCCGAAAGGTTTGGATCGGTTTTCATCTCTGAGGAGAGATATAACATGAATGTCACCACGGTTCTGGATACAGTTGTTATTTTCTTGTGGTTGTTGTTTGCCGGTCTGTTAGCGTTGGCGTTAACGCGCGCCACGCGTGGCAAGTCGGTCAAAGGGATGAGTGCAGCATTGTTGGTCACGGCTATCGTCGCCGTCATCTTGAGTTCGATCAGCGCCGGGTTGGTGTTCATCCAGCCGGAGCAGCGCGGGGTGGTGATTTCGGCGGTCGCCCCCAACGGCTACCGCGAGCAGCCATTGCAGCCCGGATTGAACTGGATCATCCCATTTTTTGAAAATGTGAAGATTTATCCGATCTCGCGCCAGACATACACCATGTCCATCGCGCCGAGCGAAGGCGCCATCCAAGGCGATGATTCGATCACCGCCCGCACCGCGGATGGGCAGGAGATTTTTGTCGATTCATCGGTGATTTTCGCCGTAGATCCGGCGCAGGTGATTAAAGTGCATATCGAGTGGCAAGACCGTTACGTGGATGGCCTGGTGCGCCCGCTGTCGCGCGGCGTCATTCGTGACGCGGTGTCGCAGTTCGGCGTTGAGGAAGTGTATAGCACCAAACGGGATGAGATGAAACAATACATTACCGAAGCGTTGAGCCAAAAGCTGAAAGACAACGGCTTGCTGTTGGTTGAGTTTGTGCTGCGCAATATTACCTTCTCGCCAGAATACGCCGCCTCGGTGGAGCAAAAACAAATCGCCGAGCAACTGGCGCAGCAAGCGCGTTTCGTGGTCGAGCAGCGCAAGCAGGAAGCCGAGCAGGCGCGCCAAGTTGCACAAGGTCAGGCGGATGCGGCGGTGATCCGCGCCAGGGGCGATGCGGACGCCCGTTTGATCCAGGCGCAGGCTGAAGCCCAGGCGTTGGAGCGGCTTTCGCAGGCGCTGAAAGAACAGCCTGAATTGTTGCAATATACCTTTATCAATCGCCTGGGTCCGGGCGTACAGACCATCTTCCTGCCCAACAATGTACCCTACCTGTTCCCGCTGCCCACCGGCGGCGCTTCGACCGCCCCCGGCGCCTTCGAGCTGCTTCCTACCCCGCTTCCTTCGCCTACGCCGCTGCCGACGCCCACGCCGTAGACTCATGGTTGTTGAAGGTTATGAATCAGCAGTTGCAAACCATTAAGGAAGCATTTGTATGATGGATCCTGAGAGCCAAATCCGAGCCACCTCAGGGAAACAAATCCGCTTGACCAGCCTTTCCAGTTGCGCCGGCTGAGCGTCCAAGCTCAACGCGGAAACGCTGGCGCAGGTGCTGCGCCCTCTGCAAGGTTTGTTTCGATCTGAGGATTACCCCGACCTGCTGGTGGGGTTGGGCGAGCCGGATGACGCCGCCGTGTGGCGGCTGGACGACGAACGCGCCCTGATCGCCACGACCGACTTCTTCACGCCGGTTGTGGATGATCCATACGACTATGGGGCGATCGCTGCCGCCAATGCGCTCTCGGATGTATACGCCATGGGTGGACAGCCATTTTTGGCGCTGAACATCGCTGCCTTGCCCCCCAATCTGCCAGTGGAGATCAGCGCTGAGATTTTGCGCGGCGGAGCAGAGAAGGCCCGCGAAGCGGGGGTGGTCCTGGCTGGCGGGCATACGGTGCAGGATAAAGAGCCAAAATATGGTCTGATCGTGCTGGGCTTTGTCCATCCGCAGCGCATTTTATCGAAGAAAGGCGCGCAGCCTGGCGACGCGCTGGTGTTGAGCAAGCCGCTGGGTTTTGGGACAGTAACGACGGCGTTGAAGCGCGAGCAGGCCGACCCGTCCGATGTGGCCGAGGCGGTGGGATGGATGAAACGGCTCAACCGGCAGGCTGGCGAATTGGCGGTGGAGTTTGGGCTGCGCGGCGGGACAGATGTCACCGGTTTCAGCCTGCTGGGGCATGGCCTGGAGATGGCGAACGCTTCCGGCGTTGGCTTGCGCTTCTTCTTCGAGCGTATTCCGTTCACGCGCGGCGCGCGACGCTATGCCAGCGAATGGATCTTTCCAGGCGGCTCAGCGGATAACAAATTGTTCTATGGCTCTCAGGTGCGCTTTGCGCCTGGGATAGACGAAGCCTCTCAAATGTTGTTGTTCGACGCTCAGACCAGCGGCGGGCTGCTGTTAGCTGTGCCGCCGCGGAGCCTGGATGAGTTGCTGGAACGCGCCGCTCAGGTGGGGCAACCGCTGTGGGTGGTCGGCGAGGTGATCTCTGGTGCGGGCATCGAGGTACTGTAAACAACAACCGGGGGAATATGTACGAACTGACCTTCAACTCACATCGTTCTCCGGTTTATTCTCTCAATGGTGTCGTGGCTGCCTCGCAGCCTTTGGCGGTGGCGGCGGGTTTACGCATCCTGGCGCAGGGTGGGAACGCAGCGGACGCGGCGGTGGCGACCGCCGCAGCTCTGAATGTCACTGAGCCTACCTCCACGGGGTTAGGTGGGGACTGTTTCGCCCTTTTTTATGATGCAGCCAGCGGTCAGGTGAACGCGTTGAATGGCTCTGGGCGCGCCCCTGCAGCTCTGACGTTGGAACGCTTGCAGCATGAAGGTTTCGGCAAAGAACTTCCACCTTATCATCCTTATACGGTCACCGTACCGGGCGCATGCGCCGGTTGGTGCGATCTGGTGGAACGATTTGGGCGCTTGCCGATGAGCGACATCCTGTCGCCGGCGATTGCCCTGGCGCAGGAGGGCTTTCCAGTTGCTCCCATTACGGCGCATGCCTGGGAGAGCGGCGTGCGGAAACAGCTCCGTCACGCGCCGGGAGGGATTGAACTGACTCTGGATGGGCGCGCCCCGCGCCCCGGCGAAATTTTCCGCAACCCGGGTCTGGCGCGCACGCTGCAGGCGATTGCAGAGGGCGGTAAGGCAGCCTTTTACCAGGGCGAGATTGCCCAGGCAATTGCCCACGCCGTGCAGGAGGCGGGCGGGTGCATGACGGTCAGAGATCTGGCTCAGCACCACAGCACCTGGGAACAGCCGATCTGCACCGATTATCGCGGCGTGCGGATTTGGGAGTGCCCGCCCAACGGCCAGGGATTGACGGCTCTGCTGGCGTTGAACATCCTGGAGGGGTTCGATCTGGCGGCGCTGCCTCCGCTTTCGGCGCAGCGGCTGCACCTGGAGATCGAGGCGCTGCGCCTGGCTTTCGCTGACACGCGCTGGTACGTGGCGGATCCGGCTTTCCACCAGCCGCCGGTGGAAGCCCTGCTGGATAAAGCTTATGCGGCGCAGCGCCGGAGTTTAATCCGGTGGGATCGGGCGACCCTCGACCAGGGGCGCGGCGCGCCGGTCGCCGCCTCAGATACCGTTTATCTCAGTGTTGTGGATAGCCAGGGGAACGCCTGTTCCTTCATCAACAGCAACTATATGGGCTTTGGAACGGGCATTGTGCCACGCGGCTGGGGCTTCTCTCTGCAAAATCGCGGGCATAATTTCAGCCTGGATGCGGCGCATCCCAATACGCTGGCGCCGGGGAAGCGCCCCTATCACACCATCATTCCCGCGCTGGCCACGCGTCCGGCGGCGCAAGATGCCGAAAGAGAAGAACTGTATGCCTGTTTTGGGGTCATGGGAGGGTATATGCAGCCGCAGGGTCACTTGCAGGTGATGGTTGCCCTGGTGGATGATGGATTGAATGCGCAAGCTGCTTTGGATCGGCCGCGCTTTTGTCTGCGGAGCGGGGAGGCTGGCAGCGATGTTGCCCTGGAAGAAGGCATCCCTGTGAGCGAGATGGCAACGCTGGCAGAGATGGGGCATCCGGTGACGCCGATCAGCGGGTTTGGGCGCGCGGTTTTTGGGCGCGGGCAGATCATTCTACGCCAACCGGAAAGCGGGGTGTTGTGCGCCGGCAGCGATCCGCGCGCCGACGGTTGCGCCATGACCTATTGACAGAAAATCTCATGTAGGGTAAAAAAAGTAAGCTCAATCTGTTTTTGTTGAAAGGGTGGAAACAATGCGGAAACTTTTTCGCAACTATCGGATCGAAATTTTGGCAGGCTTATTTGCCCTGTTAAGCGTTTTATTCCTCAGTCTGCGGGGCGTGATTGCTGCATTTTTCGCACGCAACGGACAGGAAATATCTGCTTTTGGGCGGATCATCCTCCAATTGCTGGACGGATGGGTTATTCAGGCGCGACAAGGGTTGAGCATCTCAACCGTGTTGGCATACCTGGCAGTGTTTCTGGCGCTGGTGGTGATCGCCTGGCGCATTCGGGTGCGGTTCTTGACCTCGGTTTCGTGGAAAGCAACCATCTGCCCGCGTTGCGGCAACGAAATCCACCGTGTGCATCGCAATTGGTTCGATCATTTCTTGTCATTAACCTTGTTGCCCTCTGCCCGCCGTTATCGCTGCGTCAATGAGAAGTGCCGCTGGAGCGGCTTGCGCCGTCGTCGTCCGCATGAAACACATTCCCTTACTGTAGATTTAGAGCCGCCGCAAGAAATGTTCGGCGACTCTGAAATATCCACCTTGTCGAACGTCGAAAGGGGCAAGGTTTAAGTCCAGTTGCCAGTAGGAAAAGGAAAACCCCTCCTCCTGCGCAGAAGAGGGGCTTTGAAGTTGGACGTCCGGTTGAAAATGTATTTCGAGGATGATCGCGCGACGGGGCAGAGTTGCTGAGTGGATCTGCTTGGGACGCCCAGACAGGTTATGCAGCGATGACTTCGATATCCGGGAAAAACTGATGAATGGTGCCCGCCACCCAGCCATGCAAAGTGGTTGGCGAGAGCGGGCAGCCCAGGCACGCGCCGCCCAGGCGTACTTTGAGTTTTTTGCCTTTCAATTCAACCATTTCGACCGACCCGCCGTGGAAGTGTTCGATGTAGGCGTTGATGTTTTCCAGCAGGGCGCGGATTCGTTCTTCTTCAGAATATTCCGTGTTATTCGTCTCAGCCATACTCGGTTACCTCCAGGAGATTTCATTATCACCGGCGGCGCCTCTATTCCGCAGAAATCGGTTGGTTGGTATGTGAATGCAGACCTTGTTCCAGCATCGCCATAATCTGCGGATGGGTGTGCCTCAGTCGGTCAGCGAT
The DNA here is from genome assembly GCA_020060465.1 of Anaerolineales bacterium. Classification (GTDB taxonomy): domain Bacteria; phylum Chloroflexota; class Anaerolineae; order Anaerolineales; family UBA4823; genus RBG-16-57-11. The sequence goes on along the minus strand of JAGVAD010000038.1, from coordinate 14,222 downwards.
AACCGCCGCCAACCGTTCGAGGAGCTTTTGCGCAGTTTCGGGATGAGCGTCATGGAATTGACGCAAATCTTCGCTACATACGCGTAGAAGCAGGCAGTTTTCCACGCACACTGCGCTGGAAGTGTACACCGGGTTGCCAATGGCAGCCGACCAACCCACCACGCCCTCTTTATGTACGCGGGTAAGGATCAGCACTGGCCCGTCCTCTGGTTTATAGCGAATGATCACCTCGCCTTCGGCAACAATGAAGAAATGCCTGGCAGGGTCGCCCTGGTTGAACAGGATTTCGCCATCGGGCGTGTGATAAGGGTGAAACAGGGGCCGCAGAAATGTAATTTCTTGCGGGCTGAAACCTTGAAAGAGGGTCAGGGTGTCAAATGGGTCGGAGGTCATTCGTACACTTGCCATTGTTTGATAAAAATTTACCCGATAAAGCGCAAGATTACATAGTGGCAAATGTCACGAAACTACTGACGAATATCACCTCGCCGCTCATCCGAAAACGACGCCGATATGATATTCGTCTTGCTGACTCGGAAGAGCGCGGCAAGGGGATAAACAAGCGCCCCGGGGTCTGGAATTTTCCGGAGCGCTGATTTGCGTTTGCCGCTGATATTTGAATAGGGCGCGTCTGAGCTATTTTCCTAATCGTTTGCGGAGCGCTTCGGTCAGCGGCGGCAGGATGGTATATAGATCTCCGACTACACCGTAACGCGCCAGCTTAAAAATTGGCGCGTCGGGGTCTTTGTTGATGGCGACGATGATTTTGCTGGAGCGCATCCCTGCCTGGTGCTGGATTGCGCCGGAGATGCCGCAGGCGATATAGAGATCCGGCGAGACCACTTTGCCCGTTTGGCCGACCTGGTGGGCGTAAGGGATATAGCCAGCATCCACCGCGGCGCGGCTGGCTCCAACCGCGCCTCCTAACATTGCCGCCAGCTCTCCGATCAGCTTGAAGCCTTGTTGAGCGCGCCAGATTTCCGCTTGCTTTTCGTCCATGTCTGCCGGCGGGGTAAGGTTGGGGTTGTTGGCAACGCCGCGCCCGCCGGAGACGATTACATTGGCGTCCGTCAGGCTGACTCCACCCTCCGCCTGGGCGTAACCTGTGACTCGAGTGCGAATATCGCCTTCCGCCAAAACTGCATCCACGCGCTGTGCGACGCCGGAACGTGAAGCGTCGCCCTGCGGTTTTTTAAAGGCGCGCACTCGCGTGGTGATGATTACCGGTTCAACGCTACATACCGCCTTGGCGAGCAACTTGCCCGCGTACACCGGCCGAGTGGCGATAATTTTACCGTCCACCACTTCCAGCGCAGTGACATCTGGCATCACGCCGCCCTGTAGATCCACGGCGCACATTGCGGCCACTTCGCGTCCGCGGGTGGTGGTGGGGAACAGCAATACGCTGACTCCCTTTTCCTGGGCGACCTTCGATGTCAGGGCGGTATATGGCTCGGGGCGGTAATCCGCCAGGCTAGGATCGTCGCAATAGAACGCTTGCTCGACCCCATATTGATAAGCCATTTCAGCCACTGCTTTGGAAGCCTCGCCCAGAGCCAACGCGTAAATGCTTCCGCCCAGTTTTTCAGCCAGGTAGTGAGCTGCGCTCAAGACTTCCCACGAAGTGGGCAGCGCCTGTCCTTTGGATTGGTCAATATACACCAGAAAATTTCCGCTCATCACAGCACCTTCTCTTCCATGATTTTGTCTGCCAGTTGTTCTGCGATTTGTTGCGGGGAATCGCCGGTGATGATCTCTGTTTTAACTTCACGCGCCGGTGGGTTCACCACATCCGGCCAACGAACCAGCGGCGTGGGTGCGTTGATCCCCAGGTCGGCCAACGTCCATACCGGAATGTTGGCGCGCGATGCTTTACGGATGCCCATGAAGGAGGGATAGCGTGGTTCGCCAATGTCTTTAGACACGCTGACGACGGCTGGCAGACTGCTTTCGACAATCTGCCGTCCCTCTTCGATGGAGCGTTCGATCACCAGCTTGTCGCCTTCCAGTTTTATGGTGGATGCCAGACTAAGCACCGGCCAGCCTAAGAAGCGCCCGGTTTGAGCGCCGGTCACCCCCATATCGCCGTCAATCGCCTGTTTGCCAAAGAACGCCACATCCACATTGCCGATTTTCTGGATCGCGGCAGCCAATACCTGGGCCACCGCCCGGCTATCAGCCCCCTCCAAAGCAGGGTCGGAAATTAAAATGGCCTGCCCACAGCCCATGGCCAGGGCGGTTTTGAGCGCTTCTTTGGCGCTTTCGCCGCCCACACTGATGACGGTCACTTCGGCGTCAGTCGCCTCTTGCAGCATCAGTGCGGCCTCCACAGCGAACTCATCCCAGGGATTTAGCACCAGCGGCGCGTCTCCCCAGGTCACTTTTCCGCCTTCGGCTACCACCTTGGCGGCGCTGTCGGGAACTTGTTTGACACAGACAACGATGTTCAAGTTGACCTCCTTTTGGATTTTTGTGATTTTTCTCTAAACTGATGAGGATTTTTATTCGGTTTGCCAGACCTGTGGATCGTAGGCGGGCAGCTCGCAGCGCAGAGACGCATCCTCGCGATAGCCCAGCGCATAAGCGGCTTGCATCAATTGATGGATTTCGCTGGTTCCCTCATAGATTACTGCGCCTTTCGCGTTGCGTAAAAACCGCTCTACGTCATATTCATCGCTGTAACCATACGCCCCATGGATTTGAACGGCTTCGGAAGCTGCCTGAAAAGATGCTTCGGTGGCAAACCACTTTGCCAGCGATGTCTCTCGTGTGTTGCGTATTCCCTGATTTTTCATCCATCCGGCTCGCAAATAAAGAAGACGCGCTGCGTCATAAGATTGTACCATATAGGCGATTTTTTGTTGGATCAACTGAAAGCGCCCGATGGGTCGCCCAAAAGCCTGGCGCTCGTTGGCATAGCGCACGCTGGCTTCCAGGCAGGCGCGGATCAGACCTGTGGCGCCGGCGGCCACTGTATAGCGGCCATTATCCAGGCAGGACATGGCGATCTTGAAACCCTCGCCCTCCATACCAATGCGGTTTTCCAGCGGAATGCGCACATCTTGCAAGGCAATCCAGCCGGTAGAGCCGGCGCGCATGCCCAACTTGCCGTGCAAATCGCCGCGCCGCACGCCGGGGCGATCCAGCTCCACGATGAAGGCTGAAAGACCGTCATGTGGATCTGCGGTCTCTGGATCGGTGCGCGCGATCCATAGACAATGATCGGCTTTGGTAGCCAATGAAATCCACATTTTTTCGCCGTTCAGCACATATTCAGCGCCTTCGCGACGGGCGCTGCTGCGAATCGCAGCCACATCCGAACCGGCGCCTGGTTCGGTGAGCCCGAAGCAGGCGATCTTCTCGCCGCGCGCTTGCGCCGCCAGGAAGCGCTGTTTTTGTTCTTCGCTGGCCCATTGAAACAGCCCCAAACTGTTCAGGCCTATATGCACCGATAAAACCACCCGCAGGGTTGAATCCACCGCCTCCAGCTCCTCGCAAGCCAGACCCAAGGCGATGTAATCCATCCCCTGTCCGCCATAGCGCACCGGCAGGCAGATGCCCAGAATGCCCAGCTCCGCCATGCGAGAGAGGATAAAAGGAGCCATTTGCTGATCACGATCTTGCTGCTTGATAATGGGCGCAACTTCTTTCTGGGCGAACTCGCGCACCATTTGTTGCGCCATCCGTTGTTCCTCGGTCAGGGTGAAATCCATAGAAGCGCCTCCGTGTTTTGCACGCAGTTTACTATACATATACTTCTCAGGGCAAGATATAATTAGACAGATGAATCAGCGTTTCTCAATCGGTCTGTGGCCGCGTTTGATCTTACTGGGCATTTGTATTGCCTTGCTGGGCGTGGCGCCGCAACCACACGCCTTCCGCAGGTCGCTGGAACATGCCGCCCGCATGAGGCGGGAAGGGTTGCCATCGCAGGCTTCCCGATCATTGGCCCAAGCAGCTCAGCTCTTGCCCTGGCGCGCAGATCTTTGGGAGCAGGCTGGCTCTTACGCCTTGCAGGCTGGCGAGGCTCAAGCGGCAATCGAATATTTCCGCCGCGCCTGGCGCGCAGACCCTGTGAGAGGACTTTCGGCTTCGGGTTGGATGGCATTAGGAGATGCTTATCGCTTGCAGGGCAATATGACCGAAGCCATTCGCGCCTGGCAGGCAGGCATGGGGCGCTATGGCCGCACCAAAGAAGGTTATCAACGGCTGGCGCAGGCTTATCTGGCGCTGGGCGATTATTCATCTGCAACGCCTACCCTGCAATTTCTGGCCGACCTGGATATGGATGACGCTCAGGCGCGTTACCGATTGGGGCTGCTGCTTGCCGCACGGCAGCCAGAAGAGGCCGGAAAACACCTGGAGCACGCGGCTCAATTGGATGCTCGTTACAAGCCCGCGGCGGATGAAATTCGTCGCGCCATGCTTAGCGCTCGCTTTGTTGATGATCGCGCTTATACGTTGCTGGCTGTGGGCCGCGCCCTGGCCTCGCTCAATGAGTGGAACCTGGCAATCGAAGCTTTCCACCAGGCGGTTCTGGCGCGCCCGGATTACGCCGAAGCCTGGGCGTACCTGGGGGAAGCGCGTCAACATTACGGCGTTGGCGATGTGCAGTTCGCCTCTCTCTCCAGCAGCGACGGATTGCAAGAGCTAAAAACCGCCTTGCAGCTTGACCCCAATTCGTTGGCGGCGCATACGTTTTTGGCGTTGTATTGGACGCGCCAATCGCGTTACGATCAGGCGATGGAAACCATCCAGAACGCGGTTGCGCTGGATCCAGAGAATCCAACCTTGCTGGTGCAACTGGCCAGCATCCAGGCTGCCTCGGGCAAACTGTACGATGCCTATGAGACGTATCGTAAAGCGATTGAGCTTTCGCCGTATGATCCAGTTTATCGGCGCAGCCTGATCGAATTCGCCATCGAATACGATTTCGAAATTGAAACCATTGCATTGCCAATGGCGCGGCAGCTTGCCGCTCGTTTTCCCAAAGACCCCCAGAATCAGGATTTGTTGGGGAGGTTGTTGCTCAAACAGGGCGATTTGACCAGCGCAGAGCGCTTTTTCCGGCGCGCTCTGGAACTCGACCCGCTTTACGCGGCGGCTCACATGCATTTGGGCTTGATCTACGCCCTGCGCGGCGAGCGGGAAGCGGCGCTGCGCGAATTAGATTTGGCGATCTCTCTGGCTTCTGGAACGCCCACTGCTGCGCAGGCGCAGCGTTTAATCGAGATGTATTTCCCGTAAAAACAAGGAGCCCACCTGGCGCGGATATGCTAAAATGGGCTTTCACACCTTACAGGGAGCGTTTCACGCAATGCGGTGGATGAATACACGTCACATGGTTGAGAAGCTGGCGATTGCGCTGATGCTCAGCCTGGCTTTGCTGGCCTGCAAATTGCTGGTGTACCCGCAGCCCACAGAGCGAGCCGGCAGGGTTTTATTTCAGGATGATTTTTCAGATCCTTCCAGCGGTTGGAATCGGGTAACTGCGGCAAGCGGCGAAACCGATTACCAGGATGGAGTCTATCGTATTTTTGTCAACGCGCCGAATGTGGATGTGTGGAGTAAACCTGGCTTGAACTTCGGCGATGTGCGCGTAGAAGTGGATGCTTTCAAAGTCGGCGGTGATCGAGATAACCGCTTTGGCGTCATCTGCCGGGCGATAGATAACAATAGCTTCTATACCTTCATTATCAGCAGCGATGGTTATTATGGTATCGGTATGATCAATGATGATCAATATCAATTGTTAGGAATGGATGCGTTGCAGCCGACCGATGCGATTCACCTGGGGTCGGCGTTGAATCACATCCGCGCGGATTGCATTGGCGATACGTTGACTTTGTATATCAACGGCGTTCAGGCGGCGCAGGCGCGCGACTCCAGCTTTCCCGCCGGCGATGTAGGTTTGATCGCCGGAACCTACGATGCTCCCGGCACCGATATTCGCTTTGACAACTTCGTTGTTTATCAGCCATGAAGATCTATCTGGATAGCGTGGGTTGCCGACTTAACCAAGCGGAAATCGAGCTTTACGCTCGCCAGTTCCGCGCCGCAGGACATGAGCTGACCGGCAGCGCTGAAGAAGCCGATCTGGCGGTGATAAACACCTGCGCAGTTACCTCGGCGGCGGTATCCGACTCGCGCCACAAAGTGCGACAGGTTGGGCGAGCCGGAGCAGCAGAGATCATCGTTACCGGCTGTTGGGCTACCTTAAAGCCGCAGGACGCCGCGGCGTTGCCAGGCGTGGAGAAGGTGATTCCCAACACCGGCAAAGACCGCCTGGCGGCGGAAGCGCTGGATCTGCCGCTGGAGAGCTTCGACCTGGAGCCGATTGAACGCACGCCTCTGCCTGGAGCGCGTCTGCGCACACGGGCGTTTATCAAGGTTCAGGATGGCTGCGACAATCGCTGCACATTTTGCGTGACCACGCTGGCGCGCGGCCCGGGGCGCAGCCGCCCCGTTGCAGAAATTCTGGCGGATATTCGGGCGGCTGCGGAGGCCAAAGAAATCGTACTGACCGGTGTTCATCTCGGGTCGTGGGGACATGATCTGTCGCCGCGTATGCATCTGAGCCAGTTGGTGAAGGCTATCCTGGAGTACACCGACGCGCCGCGTCTACGGCTTTCATCGCTTGAACCGTGGGATTTGGATGCGGAATTCTTCCGGCTGTGGGAAAACCCACGTTTGTGTCGGCATTTACATTTGCCGTTGCAATCCGGCTGCGCGGCCACCTTGCGACGGATGGCGCGTAAGACCACCCCGGAGTCTTTTGCTGCTCTGGTCACTGCGGCGCGCCAGGTCATGCCGGATGTAGCGATCACTACCGACATCATCACAGGTTTCCCTGGCGAGAGTGAAGACGAGTTTCGGGAAAGCCTGGACTTTGTCCGTTCGATGCGATTCGCCGGTGGGCATGTTTTCACCTATTCGCCTCGACCGGGCACCGCCGCAGCGCGCATGTCGGATCAAATCCCTTTCGAGACGCGCAAGGAGCGCAACGCTCAGATGCGCCATGCGCTGGCTGAGGCGGAGCGCGCCTACCAGACGGGCTTTATCGGCGCGGTTTTGCCTGTTTTGTGGGAAAGCGCCGCCAGATTAGGCCCGAACGGTTGGGAAATGAGCGGCTTGAGCGGGAATTATCTGCGCGTTAACGCCGCCGCGCCGCGCGCATTGTGGAACCAAATTACCCCTGTGCGGGTGACCGGCCTGGCAGAGCAACATTTGCAGGGCAGCATTTTATCTTGTTGACCGGCGAGCTTGTCCTGGGATCATTCCTATGTCGAACTGTATATTTTGCCAGATTATCGCTGGAAAAAGCCCCAGCCAGATGCTTTATCAAGATGAGCAGGTATCTGCTTTTCGAGACATCCATCCGGCGGCGCCCACGCACATCCTGATAGCTCCTAACCGGCACATCGCTTCGGTGAACGATCTGACCGCGGAAGATGAGCCGCTGGTCGGTCACCTGTTCACCGTGGCGCGCCAGTTAGCCCGCCAGGAAGGAATTGATCAAAGCGGTTACCGGCTGATCGTGAATACCGGGGTGCATGGCGGACAAACCATCTTTCATTTGCACATGCATCTGATCGGCGGTCAACGGATGCGTTTCCCAATGGGGTGAGGAAATGAATTGCACCGTGTGGGAGACCACCCTTTCTACCGGACAGAAGCTGCAAATTGTGCATGGCGATCTTACAGACGAGCGTGTGGATGCCATTGTCAACGCTGCCAATCCCTACTTGAGACATGGGGGCGGTGTGGCTGGGGCAATTGTTCGCCGCGGCGGCGCACAGATCCAGGAGGAAAGCAATGCCTGGGTGCGCAGACATGGGCCAGTGACTCATCATGCTCCAGCCTACACCCGCGCCGGCAACCTCGCCTGTCGTTACATCATCCATGCGGTCGGACCAGTGTGGGGCGAGGGCGATGAAGACGCCAAGCTGGCTGCTGCAATCGCTGGCGCTTTACGCTGCGCAGATGAACTGGCGTTGAGCAGCATCGCTTTACCGGCGATCTCCACCGGCATATTCGGTTTCCCTCTACCGCGTGCGGCAGAGGTGATTCTTTCCGCCTTGTTGGATTACTTTGCGCAAAACCGCGCTTCTGGCTTGCAGCAAACGCGCCTGGTGTTGCTGGATCAATCCGCTGTTGATTTATTCGTGAGCATTTGGAAAGCGCGTTTGGAGCAATCCAATGGACAATTAGGTCAGGACGAAGAAATTGTGGGATGATTACCTCTTCGCAAAATCCTAAAATCAAATGGGTGCGCGCCCTGCAAGCGCACAGCCGCAAACGCCGAGAAGCGGGGGCGTTTGTCATTGAAGGTGTGCGCCTGGCGGAAGAGGCGCTGGCAGCCGGCTGGGAAGCGTCTCTGGCGCTGTATAGCGAAGAATTAAATGAGCGCGGCCGCGCTGTGGTGGAGGCTTTTGCTGCACGCGGCGTACCGGTCGAGGCGGCGACGCCTCAAGTTTTGCGCGCTGCCAGCGATACAGAGACTCCGCAAGGTCTGTTGGTGGTTCTGGCGTTGAAACCTCTGCCAGCGCCGCGGGAGCCGGATTTTGTTTTGATTCCCGATGAGGTGCGCGACCCGGGAAACCTGGGGACGATGCTGCGCAGCGCCGCCGCCGCCGGGGTGCAAGCGGTTTTCTGCCCCCCAGAAACGGTGGACGCCTTTTCGCCGAAAGTTGTGCGCGCCGGCATGGGTGCTCATTTCCGTTTACCGGTGTGCGCTTTAAGTTGGGATGAGATTGCCGCCCGCTTGAGACCTTTCAGGGTATATTTGGCGGCGGCGGATGAGGGCGTGTCCATTTATCGGGCAAATTTTCGCTTGCCATTGGCTATCATCGTTGGCGGAGAAGCGCAAGGCGCAGGCCGGGAAGCTCGTCGCCTGGCGACGGAGGTTGTGCATATCCCGATGCCGGGCGGCGGCGAATCGCTAAACGCTGCGGCAGCAGCCAGCATCTTGATGTTTGAAGTCGCGCGTCAGCGCGCCGGTGCGTGATATAATTTTTGTATGCCCCAGTAGCTCAAAGGATAGAGCGAGGCTCTCCTAAGGCCGAGGTTGTGGGTTCGACTCCCGCCTGGGGCGCTCGATACGCTAAAACGCCAAATGAACGAGAAAATCCTTGCCGCTTTTACATAAAATATTTGTTAAACTTTTCCGAATAGCCCTTGCAAAAATTGAAATTTGTAGTACAATTTTAGAAGCTTGATCTCAGGGTGCCCCCCTCACTCTGAGATCAGGCGTTTTAAAGGCAAGGTTATATGCGGTTCTATGCCGTAAACAGCCAGCCCAATCACGTAGGGGAAGATCGTAGCCGAGAGGCGGGCAAAGGCGAAGACCAGTACACTTACCCCCATTACTCCTCCAATCGGAATCAATAAAATCCAGGCCCTGCCCGGGGCGCGGAAGATGCGCCAAACGCCGAATAAAGCCAGCAGAACGATTGGAAATTGCAGCGCGGCGGTCGCCAGGCTTTTCGTTCGGTCAGCCGCCAGATACCAAAAAGTGAGGCTTTGGATGAGGATTTTCTTGACCAGAAACAGCGGTTGAGCGGCAATCTCTTGCCAGGCCAGGCGCAACAGGACACGATCGCGCTCAAGCGGGAGCGTCGGGGTTGCGGCGGAAGTCATAGATTGCAGGTCTTGCTCGGTCAAAGATTTCAGTTGTGTGTAGGACAACCGCGCCTGATGCCAATGGCGTGCAAAGCCGTTCCCCAAGTAAAAGTTATAGCCGCCGTCGGTGTGGATTGGCAGGAACGCGCCGGCAAGCCGATAATTCCGCCATGTCCAGGGGGCGACCCATAACATTGCAGCGGCGATAAACAGAAACGCGAGGCGCATTCCTGCGCGGCGAAAGCGCGCCAGGATCAGGATGATTGTCAGGGGGATGAAAACCAGCGCCATGCCCTTGCTCAGCGCAATGAATCCGGCCGCCAGGCCGCAGAGCGCAGCGTTTATAAAAGTGGGTTGCTCTATTAAGCGGGCGATTGTCCAGGTGTACAGAGCCAGGCCAAAGATTAAAAACGTTTCAGTCCACAAACGCGGAATGTACCACAAGGTCAGTGGATATACCGCGCAGGCCAATCCGGCGATCCGCGCCATGTAGTCGTTTGTGTTCAGGGCGCGCCGAAATACTGCCAGGAGCAATATCACAGTGATTGAAGAAAGCAAGCATTGCGCCGCCTGGATTTGCCAAAGAGAATAACCGCCCAAAAGCCAGGCGATCAGAGCAATGAATGCCGGATAGAGCGGCGCTTTTTCAATCGAGTCGAAGCGGCCGGTTGTGTACCATAATTGACCCAAATGCCCATAGCCGTCGGGGTCTATGCCCGAAGTGGCTTCGCCGATCCGCGGAAAGATGACAAAACAGAAGATCAACCCCAGCGCCAGGTGGAGGCCGAACAACGCCAGATCCCAGGAGCGGCGTCGCAGGGCGACCTTTATCCTCTCCGGCGCGGAAGAATTCATGTTCGATTGGGCGTCGCCGCGCTAAGTTCGGTGAAAACCCCCTCGACCACGGCCATTACCTGCGCCAGGCCTTGCGCCAGCGGCGCGGTATTGATGTACTCGTTGACGGTGTGCGCTCCATAGCCGGTGGTCAGGCCGATGCAAATGGCTGGCAACCCTCGACTGAGGGGGACGTTGGCGTCGGTTGAACCGATCGTCAGATTGGCCTGTAAGCCCTGTTCCTGTAAAGCGCGCTTTGCCAGGCGTACCAATGGATGTGAACTGGCCAGTTTGCCCGCTGGCCGCTGGCCGATCAATTCCAATGATACGGAGACATCCTGACGAATAGCGGCTTGCGCCAGGTTTTCTACCTGAGAGACCAGCGTTTGCAAGGTTGTAGAGCTTTCAGAGCGCAGATCCAGTTCCAGGTGCGCTTCAGCCGCGATCGTATTCACGCTGGTGCCGCCAGAAATAACTCCTACGTTGAGCGAAGTGCGCGGCTGCGATGGCGTAGGCAGGGCGGTAATTTGATTGATCAACATCGCCAGCTCGTGGATGGCGGAGGGTTTGCCATAATCCACCCAGGAATGTCCGCCGCCGGTGCGCACCGTAATGCGATAGCGCTGCACTCCCAAGGCGCGGTGATACACCTGCCCCAGCGCCATGCCTTCCAGGATCAGATAGGCGCATGGCGCGTCTCCGAAGCGATCCACCACGGCGCGCATACCGCGCAGATCGCCCAGGCCCTCTTCTCCCACGTTCGCGACCAGCCATAGATCGCCTGGCAGAGATGGGGTCCCGTTCGCCTTTTGGCGCAGCGCCCATAAGACGCCAAACAGCCCCGCCAAGCCAAGTGAATTATCCCCGATGCCAGGGCCAAAGATCTTTTCTGCCTCGCGCCGCACTTGCAAATCAACGCCGTAAGGGAACACCGTATCCAGGTGCGCAGAGATCACCAAAGGGCGCGCGTTTTCTGATCCCGGAAGACGTCCATAGACGTTGCCCAGGTCATCCACACTGATATCTTGTAAACCTTCAACCTGGAAGCGCTGGCGCACAAAAGCCGAACGTTGATCCTCGCCGAATGGCGGGGCGGGAATTTGTTGAATGGCAACCGCCAGATCCAGCACACGTGCAATCAAAGCAGCGTCCATACCTTGTCCTTTTCTTTTATCTAGATTCTGCGTACATTCTGGCGCAGTGCTTCCAGGCGCGCTTCTGGCAAACCGGGCAGCGTGTCCAGGGCGTAGGTGGCTTGATAGCCTTCTACCACTAAGGAGGCAGAAATATTGCCGTGCAGCGTTGCTTCAAGCGGGTCGTAGGAACGGTAGTAGCCGGCTAAAAACCCGCCGCAAAAAGCGCTGCCAGCGCCGATGGGGTTCGCCAGGCGCGCCGGGTAGGCTGGCACTTCCCAGCGTCGTTTGGCGGCGGCGTCGTAGAGCAGTTGACCGCGCTCGCGCGTCTTGATGACCACGATCTCACACCCATAAGCCGCCACTGCTTCGGCCATCTCCCAAAGATCTGTGGAGCGCCCCTGAAACAGAGAACGCAAACTCGCTTCATCGGGCAGGAATGCGGTCAAACCGGTTAAGAGCGCTGGCGTCTCTGCCCAATAGGTGGGATTCATGTAGCCTGGCGAGGGGTCGAGGGTAACCGTGGTGAACTCAGCCTGGCGCAACACGGCTGGCAACAGGCTGTGGGTCATGTAATCCAAAGGACATAGATGAATGGCGCCGGCATCCAAAAATTCCGCCGGTATATCGCTTTGGCGCAGCGAAGTGGGCAATAATCGAGTACGGCTGTCCACGGTGAGTGGCGCAGGGTGATACCCCAATAGCGCCTTTGGGAAAGGCAGCCCCAGGCGGGCAAAATGAGCCACCGGATCATCCATAGACTGTTGGTTGTGATCTACGATGGCCGCAAAGAAGCGCAGATCCACCGCCTCTGGCAAGATGCGCACGCCGCGCACATTGATACCCTTACGGGAGAGATCATCCAGCCATTCTTGAGGATAGTCCTCTCCCACGCGGGCCAGAATGGCGGGCGGCGGGTTACGTTCCCAAACCGCCAGGCCAACCGCGGCGTACAGGGCATTGCCGCCGGGCGCATCTATCAATGGTTCGTGCGATGGGAATACGATGTAATCGCGGGTTAGCTTGCCAGCCAGCAGAAATCGAGGGACGGCGTTTTCCATCCATCCCATTATACTCAAATCGCCAACGCCAAGAAGACATCTTCCAGGGTCGGCTCCACCTGTTCGACGCGAAAGTCTTGCACCCCTAAGGCTTCGAGCTGCTCGCGCAGCGCTGAAGCATCAATTTCGCGTGGGGTGATGGCGCGCAGATGATCGCTGACCAGACCGGCGCGCAGCACGCAGGGACATTGCTCCAGCGCGTTCAAGGCATGAAGCAAGGGAGTGTCTTCCTGCGCCTGGCCGTTAACCGGCGCATAAACGCCCAATGGCTGATCCAAAATCACATCCCAGGCCAGCCCTGGCAAGGCCTGTGATTTCAATGCTAGCGGTGTATCCATTGCCAGCAAACGCCCGTCGCGCATGATGCCCACTCGTCCGCAGTATTCGGCTTCGTCCATGTAGTGCGTTGTAACCAGCGCGGTCACGCCGCCCTCAACCAGGGTATAGATCAGGTCCCAGAAGGCGCGCCGCGCCCGCGGATCCACGCCGCTGGTCGGTTCATCCAGAAACAGCAATCGCGGTCGGTGGACGATGGCGGTTGCCAGAGCCAGCCTTTGTCGCCAGCCGGTGGAAAGCTCGCTCACCATCTGCCGTTCTGCGCCTTTCAGCCCTACTAATTGAAGCACTTCTTCCAACCGAGAACGGTCATGGATGCCATACACACCAGCATAGAATGCCAGGTTCTCGCCAACCGTCAAGTCGTGATAAAGCGCGAACTTTTGCGACATGTACCCCACCTGGGCGCGCAATTGCTCTGCCTGACGCAAGATGTCAAAATCCAGGACGCGGGCGCTGCCTTCAGATGGGCGCAGCAACCCCAGCAACATGCGGATAGTGGTCGTCTTGCCGGAACCGTTGGGTCCCAGGTAGCCCACCACCTCACCGGCATAGACAGTGAATGAGACATGATCCACCGCCAAAAAATCGCCAAAATATCGCGTCAACCCTTCCGCCTGGATGACAATCTGGCTCATGACTTGGCCTCCAGCAGGTCCATGAAAACGTCCTCTAATTGAGGAGCGATGGGGCGTAATTGTTTAACGATATATCCTTGCGCGGGCAGGCTTTGCGCCAGGCGTTCCAAAGTCGGGGCGAGCTGACCAGGCCAGGCGCGCAAATGCAGCCGATCGCCAAACATTTGCACGCCACTGACCCCGGGATCGTTTTCCACGGCGCGCCGCAATGCGGGCAACGGTTGACCAACCAATTCCGCCACGCGGCCTTCCAGGCTGGCGCAGAGTTGCGACGGTGCGCCTTCGAGGATCAACCGTCCGCCGCTCATGAAGCCGATGCGAGTGCAACGAGCCGCCTCGTCCATATAGGGGGTGCTGACCAGCACGGCAACGCCGCGTTGGTGATCTTTCCCCACCAGGCGGATGAGCAATTGCCAGAAATCTTGCCTTGTCACCGGATCTACGCCGGTGGTGGGCTCATCTAAGAGCAAGACCCTTGGGCGGTGAACCAGCGCCGCCGCTAACCCTAATTTCTGTTTCATTCCGCCGGATAGATGGCCGGCGCGCCGGTGGATATATGCGTCCAGCCCAACAAAGGTCAGAATCTCCATGCAGCGAGG
>JAGVAD010000007.1 GCA_020060465.1 Anaerolineales bacterium | reverse complement strand
GCAAAATGTCATTGCGAAGAAGCGCAGCGACTGAAGCAATCCCCTGCCAAAGTCGTTTTCTAGCTGCCGGAAGATTGCTTCGGGGCAAGAAACACCCCTCGCAATGCCATCGCTCCGTGGAGGAGTAAAACTGTCTGTTGGCTAGTACAAAGGCTATTCCGACGGCGGAACGCCCTTTTTCCCGCTCAGGAATTCCACCAGGCCAAACCAGATCAACAAAACCGCTGCACCTTCATCCAGGTTGCCAATGAACGGTAGGTTATCAGGCACCAACTCGAAGACACCCAATGTAGGATTTAACAGATAGATAACGCCTAACACGGTCAGCAAATACACCAGCCAGACGGGCAAACCGCGCCTGGAGAGCGGCGTGGTGAAAAAACGCAGGCGGTCAGCCTCAGGCGCAGGCGCATCCGCATCGGAATGTCGGGTGGGTTTTGGTTCCGGCAGAGATGAGTTATCCATGGTTTACCAATGCTCCTGAATACAGATTATGGGCTGGGCAGCGGCGTCGCCACCACATAGACGCGCGCCGGGAACGGCCAGATGTTCGCCCCACCGCATGTGACCAACGTTAAACGTTCGCTCTCCGACGGCCCAAGGAATTTCATGTGCTTTTCCAGTTCGTTCGCATTCTGCGAGCGCCAGGGCACTTGTTTAACTTGCGTTACCTGATAGGTGAACTGGCGTCCATCCTCAGTGTAGGCGATAATTTGATCACCAGCCTTCAGGGTCTTGATGCGCACAAAGACACCCTCCCAACCATAATCCACCTGATTATAGTTATGACCAATAAGCAGGATATTGCCGCCCTGGCCAGGGCTGGCCGAGCCGACCAATTGCCCAATTAAGTCGGGTCGGTTGCGTGTGGCAAACAGGGCATCCGTGTCCCACTGCAACGAACCATTGGCGTCTGGGCGCAAACCCACCGGCACCACCGCCCGATCAATCTTTAGCGCCGGGATCACCAATCGAACCACTGGAGAGTAAGGCGGAAGTTCCTGCTGCGGCGTCTCATTGGGAGCTGATGCTGTTTCCTGCACGGGCGCAGGGGTTTCAACAATTTCAGAGGGCGTTGATGAAGCAGCCACAGTTGGCGCCATCAGGGTTGGTTCTTGGGTGGGTAGCGGTTGTTCCAAGGGGATCTCTGTGGGCGGCGGGTAAACCGTGGGCGCCAGGTTTTGGGTTGGGGCGGTGCTTTCAATGGGCGCGGGATAGGCGGTTGGCGTTTCAGGTAGAGCGGTTGGCGTCGCATCCACAGGCGCAAGAAGGGGCAAAACGTCGCCTGGCGACTCCGGGGCCTGTGAAAGACTGAGTTGAAGCTTGTCTCCCGCGCTCATCAGCTCGGGTAGAGGCAGTTCTGAGTACAGATTCGCTTCCAAAAAGCGATAGTTCTCCACCTGATACGCAGCCAACGCGGTGCGCGTCCAGAACAGCGCGCCGACCACCAGCGTCAGCACGCCGGAAGCCAAGAACATATCGCTCAGCCAGTCTCGCCAGGCCCCGGATTTTGTCGCCATCTTCATTGATCCGCAGGAAAGTGGTCTCAGATCGCCTGTCGTTTGCGGCGGATCAGCAAACCAGCCGCCACCAACAGAACACCCGCCGCTACCACCGCCCCATAAATCAGCGGCGCGGGGAGATTCACGCCGGTGTTGGGCGGATAACCAGGGTATTGCTGACCGACAGTCACCTGGCATTCCTGCGCGCCGTAGGCGATATATATAGTGATGTAGTAGCCCGTATAGATGCGGTACAACGTTCCGCCGCCATAACGACAGATGGTCTGCAAGACATTGTTATACTGCGCATCGGTGCTGCAAGCCCAGGGATCGTAGTATGTGCCGGAGCCGCCCGAAGTTCGAGTGGCGCTGCAATAATAATACGGGCGCTGAGCCTGAACATTCGCTGCCGGCGCTGCGACCAACGCCAGCAAGAACAACAGAAGTAAAGCTACACGAAGCTTCGACATGAGAAATCCTCCTCACTTGAGTAAACGGTTTATTTCCCGAGACGCGCCCATGCGCGCCATAGCACAGCATCTTCAACACATCACGTTTCTTCGCGCCAGCGACGCGCCGTTGGCGTTACGCTGTCTAACGCCGATACGGCTGTCCGCAGCCCTACCCACCTCCTTCCTGACCGGCGCCAAGCGGGACCAATTGCGGGTAAAGTTGGAGCAAGCGCGCCCGCGCCAGATCCACCAAAGGCGTCTCATGGCTAAGGGCTAAGACCTGCTCGAATTCGGCTGCAGCCTGTTCGGGCCGGTCGAGCGCCTGAAGCGATAGACCCAGATACAGACGGATGAGCGCATCCGAAGGGTTAGCAACCTGCGCCGCCTGGAGGTGGATGAGCGCTGCAGCCGGCCGCCCTTCCAACAAACTGACTGCCCCCAAACCAAGCAGCGCCTGATCATTTTCTGGCTGATGCTGAATAACCTCCAGCCAGGCGCGGCGCGCCTCTTCCAGACGTTGCTGGTCAAGGATTAAGGCTGCCCAACGAGTGCGCGCTCGCAGGCGGTCGGGGTCAAGCGAATAGGCGCGCAAGTAAGCGCTCGCTGCGTTCTCCCGCTCGCCGCAAGCCAACCACGCGTCCCCCAGGTTTTCCCAGGCCTGGGCATTGCCCGGATCCAAATCAACCACAGCTTTGAGATGAGGAACAGCAGCTTCCGCCTTTCCTTCCGCCAATAGCGTCACACCCAGGTTGTTGCGGGCGGAGGCCAACCCACTATCCAGTTCCACCGCAAGTTGAAATTGCTGCACCGCCGCAGGAAAATCTTCCTGCTTGAACAACAAATAGCCATAGGCATCGTGCAAACTGGCGGAATCTGGCTGCAAGAACAACGCCAGGCGTATCAGCTCTTGCGCTTCATCAGGCCGGCCATCTTCCAAAGCGTACAACGCCAGGTTGCTGCCGAAAGCAACGATCAGGGACGGACCCAAAATGATCGCCGTCAGCATCAGGCAGACCAACATCAATAACCACCAATGCCCCCGGCCGACGCTTTTCGCTGATTGCGCAGTGGAAGGCTGGGCAGTGGAGAAAGCAGGCGAAAAAGCGTTCTGCGCCCGCAACCAATCCTGACGTGCGAGCAACCACAAGTTGACTTCGCTCAAGCTGCTGGCTTCGAAGGAGCTGGGCACGCCGTAACGCAACATCCCTTCGCCGAAACTGTCCCCTGCTTTCAGGATTTGTTGTTTGCCGTCCGCGGTTTTGAGCGCCACCTGCCCCGTAGCGATGATCGCCAACAAGTCGCCGCGTACGTCGCGATGTAAAATGACACGGTTAGCAGGGATTTCACGCCGCACCAGGCGCGACTGCAAGTATTGCAAAGCTTCCGGCGGCAGGCTGGCAAAAATAGCATACGCTCTCAGATCGGGGGCTTCGTTTTCAGGCATTGGCTGTTATTCGTGGATTGCAGGCAAGTTGACTGACGCCAATATGCTTATCACCTTTGATGATTAACCTTATTGTATCATTCTTTGTTGCAACAAGTATGCCAAAATATCAGACAATTGTTGTGCGTTTTTATGCAAACCTTATATCCCGGCAACATCATCTTTTGATGCACGTTTTATAATTGGAGATTAGACGAAAATGAGCGAGTCAGTAAATAAGCCTCAAGTGAGCGACGCAAACCAAAACTCAGGCCGGGCAAAACGCGCCTGGCAGAGTTTCACCAGAGAGGCGCAGCGCTGGTTGATCGAGCCGTCTGAAGAGATCCACCTGTCCAGTGAGCGCCGCAAAGCTGGCTTGGTCTCTGGCATGTTGCTGGTGATCACCATCGCGATGGGGGCGCGCGCCATGCTGGCGAGCGAGGTGAAATTTCTGTTTGCTATCCTCACGGTGATCTGTGCAGTTGGCTATTGGATCAGCCGCCTGGGATTGTATCGGCCTGCCGCCTGGGCTTCGATCATCGCCCTGTGTTTGCCGACTTACATTCAAATCATCAATCAGGTGCATCCTCTAACAAGCGATTCATTATTGGCGCGTGTTTCCTGGTTGGTCTTTGCCATAGTTTTGAGCAGCCTTTTCTTTTCCATCTGGCAGGCAGGAGTGGTTGCAATCATCAACCTTGCGGCGATCGCTTGCTTGCCGTTATGGGTTCCCCAAATCAACCCCCGTGATCTGATCGCTCCATTAGGATTTATCGGAGTGCTCTCAGCGTTGGTGCTGGAAGTCGCCCGCCAACGCAGACTAATCGAAGCTGACCGTCACCAGGAGGTGCTGCAACGCGAGCGCCGGTTGAATGAAATGGCGAGCGTCATCAGTGGCTCGTTGGATCTGCAATCGGTGCTGGCGGCGGTTTGTCGTTTGGCCGTTGAGTTAGTGGAAGCCGAAAACGGCATGGTCAGCCTGCTTTCAGAAAACGGCGACTACATCGAGGATGTTTATATTCATAATTTACCGCGAGAAATCGTGTGGCCTTATTCTTCCCGTCGCAGCGGTTTAGCCTGGGAAATCGCCCAAACTGGTCAGTCTATACGGCTGGACGATTATAGCGCTCATCCCATGGCTTTGCCCCTGGTAATCGAGAACAACATTCGCGCCTACATGGGCGCGCCGATCATCTCCGGGCAGAAGACGTTGGGTGTGCTGGCCGTAGCAACGACCGCCTCAGAAAGGAAGTTCAGCGAACGCGAACTGAAGTTATTGGAGACGACCGCGCGCCAGGCTGGCGTCGCTATCCAGAACGCTCAATTGTACGCCTCGCTGCATGATGAACTGGCAGAACGCAAACGGGTAGAAGCAGCATTGAAATTGCGCGATTCGATCTTACAGGCGGCGGCTTCCAGCGCCGGGCAATTTTTACAATCCGCAGACCTGCCTTCTGGAATTCAAGCGCTTTTAGAGAGATTGGGTGAGCAGACCGGCTCCAGCCACGCCTACATCTTCGAGAATCATTTGACAACGCAAGGCGACCTGGTATGCTCGCAGCGCTATCAATGGACTGCGCCGGGAGCGTTTTCCACGCTACAGCATCCCAAATTCCAAAATGTTCCGTTGAACGGGCCAGGTTTAGAGCGCTGGGCGGAGGCTATGCGGCGCGGCGAACCGTTCTATGCCAGTGAGAGCACTTTCGCGCCCGGCGAGGCGCGCTATCTGGCTCCGCTGGGAGCAAAATCCATCCTGGAAGTGCCGATCCTGTTGAGCGCCGAGGCTTCCGACAGATCCGAAGCGCCTATTGAGTGGTGGGGGGTGATTGGCTTTGATGATTACACACAAGAACGGCAATGGTCGCCAGCGGAGGTGGACGCGCTCAAGATCGCCGCCGGGCTGTTGGGCGCGGCGATTCAGCGTCAGCGTTACGATCAAGCGATCCGCGAAAGCGAAACCATCTACCGGCGGGCGATCAGCGCAGCCGGAGCAGTGCCATATTTTCAAGATTACACGAAAAATCGGTTCACCTTTATTGGCGAAGGCATCTTCGAATTAACCGGTTACCCTGCCTCGCAAATGAACCCCGACCTTTGGTTTTCTTTGATCCAGGAATCGCTGCCACGCGGCGAGGCTGCTGGCCTCAGCCTGGAGGAAGCCGTCCTTAAGGCGCGGCGCGGCGAGTTAAGCGTGTGGAAGTGCGATTACCGCATCCGCACGCGCGAGGGTCAGATCCGTTGGATTGCTGAATCGGCGGTGGAAATCATGGGACCAGATGGGCTCTCGCGCGGCTCATTGGGCATCTTACAAGACATCAGCGAGCGCGTTCAAGCAGAGGAAGAGATTCGGCAACTCAACGCCGAGTTGGAACAGCGTGTGCTCAACCGCACTGCCGAATTGGAAGCGGCCAATAAAGAGCTGGAAGCCTTCGCTTATTCCGTTTCTCACGATCTGCGCGCCCCGCTGCGCGCTATTGATGGATACAGCCATATCTTGCTGGAGAATTATTGGGAACACCTGGAACAAGATGGGCAGCAAATCATCCACAATATACGCCGGGCGACGCAGACCATGTCGCAATTGATTGACGACCTGCTGCAACTCTCACGGGTGACCCGCGGCGAAATGCAGCGGACGGAAGTTGACCTGAGTAAACTGGCACACGATATTCTCAATTTGATGAAACAACAAGAGCCAGAGCGCCGGGTGGAAATGATCATCTCGCCGCAGATGATGGCGTATGGCGATCCTAATCTTCTGCGCCTGGCGCTGGAGAATCTGCTCAGCAACGCCTGGAAGTTCACCCGCAGAACATCGCTAGCGCATATTGAATTAGGGTATCTGGATGAAAGCAACCGACGCGTGTATTTTGTGCGCGATAACGGCGCCGGTTTCGATATGCGCTATTCCGATAAACTCTTCCTCCCCTTCCAACGATTACATCACGCCGAGGAATTTGAAGGCGTGGGTATTGGCCTGGCTACGGTGCAACGCATTGTCCACCGCCATGGCGGACAGGTGTGGGCAGAGGGCGAAGTGAACAAGGGGGCGACGTTTTACTTCACGCTGGAAGCAACTCGTCCAGCACGCGCAGGATAAAAGCCACTGCCTGCGCCAATCGCTCGACGCTAACCAGATCAGAAGTATCATTGGGCGTGTGGATGACGCGCTCCAGCAACACCTCCGCGCCCTGGGAAGATAGAGCAACAGCCGGAACGCCGTTCATCACGAAGAGCATGTGATCTCCTTGCGGCCAGGGGGCAACCTCTGCCAGTTGGGGGAATTCAGCAGCCAGCCGGCGCAGCGACTCAGCCAACTGCGGCGGGCATTCAAATAAAGCCAGGCTGAGCGGCGCTTCGCGCCAGCCGGCGCCATCCACATTGATCGCCAGGACGATCTCCTGCCACTGTGGGGCGCTCCCCAGATAAGCCATCTGCCCCGGCGCAGAATAATAGTCCTCACCATTATAAGCAATAATTTCCAGACCAAACGGCAACCGCTCGGTCCTTGCAGACAACGCCTGCGCCAAAGCCAGCAGAACGCTGACGCCTGTTGCGTTATCCAGCGCGCCTGGTGTATCCGGCTTGGTATCCAAATGAGCGCAAACCACAATCTTACCGGCTTTCTGCCCAGCGCGGCGGGCAATGACGTTTGCCCCGCTGGATGGGTAGCGGCGACAATCTATGCGCAGGTGCAGTTCGCCCTGCGGTGACTGAGCCAGCCTTTCTCCCGCAGAAACCGGCAGGGTTACCGAAGGCAAAGCAAAATCGCCATCCTCGAAAACGGGCGGGTAATGCGTCTCCTGCGGGCTGATTGCTAGCACAGCCAACGGGCGCTTCTCCTCCAGCAAGCGGATGATCGTCTGATGTTCTTCGGGGTTCCAAAAGACAAAATTCTTGGGCATGAGCGGCTCTTTTGCCAGTTCGCCCTCCAGCACGGCGAAACGCCCTTGCAAGTGGCTGGCTTCTAGCTCGCCCAGACTGCCCAAGCGCGCGAAAAGCCCAAAGACGTCGCATGGCAGGGTGTAAAGGTTGGGGGTAAAAGCCAAAGGTTCGCCATTCAGGGTCAGGCTGGCGCTGTCGAACTGCCAATCCATGCAGGCAAAAGGCTGCAATTCCACCTCAAATCCGGCGGAGGCGAGAACTTCGGCGATGTATTGCTGTGCAGCGCGGTTCTGGGCGCTGCCCACCGGGCGTGGTCCGAACCCCACACACAGTTGCAATAAATAGGTTTCGATTGTGTTCATTCGTGCGTCTGGTATATTCATCTCTTTAGGGTTTTGTGTAAGTATAAGTGAACAGGGTGAGGCAGCGATAAAAAGCCCGCACCCGATTTCATAGCTGCTGACTTCAATGAACCGCTGCAAACAGGCGGTCAAAGCCGGAGTAGGGAACCAAAGCTAGCAACTCAAATGAGATGAACCCGAGCTGCATCAGGGGCAGGGTATCCAAAACGGCCTGCGCTTCCTCCGCTCCGGCGCATTCCAGCATCAGCACCGCAGCGGATCGCTCCGGGCAAAAATACATCTCGCGGATGATCCCAGCTTGATACAGTTCCCAGACGCGCGCCGCCTCGGCTTTCAAATGCGGTTGAAAGTCTTCCCCGATCAGTCCAGGGTATTCATGTTCTATCGCCAGAAATTTCATAATAGTCTCCAGAGGATCACCACTCGATCCGCGGCGGCGCGCATCAAGTCGCCGGGGTCTGGCTGCCCGCTGGAGTCTAAACGGATCTTCAAGAAGCGAGCATATTGGGGCGCTAATCGCGCAACCTGCGCCAGCGCAGAGGCAACCTCCCCATCAGTCCGCAAGACCTGGGGCAACGCAGCCGCTACGCGACCCTGCAGGCGCAAATTCACCTGACCCCCATCGAGCAAATTGCGCCACCAAACGCGTTCGCGGCTGCTCAGCGTGATTAAGTTATCGCTGTCGCGCAGATAATTCACCGGTAGGGTATAGCATTTACCGCTCTTGCGGCCTGTGTAATTCACCAACATCACACTGCCGCTGATCCAAGAATGCAATGGAGAGCGCAAAATTGCCGCGACAATCGGATTGAACCACATATTCACTCCCTGATACTACCTGACAAAGCTTAACGGCGCACCCGGCGGATTGTGCCTTATTTCACCGAAGGTAAAGTATATCACCAGGCCATTCGACACATGAAGCCTATTCGCGGTGCAAAACGTTCCGCGGCTTTCCCTCAAAACAAGCCTATGTGATCAGAAACCCGCGGGACGTTCAAAACTAAATGAAGGTCAATAGGACGTTTGGTCGGACGCAAAATTGGACGTTTTTGAGACGCGCCATCTCTATAATATAGACATAAAAGGTATGAATTTGTTGTGTGGAGGAGCAGGTATGAACGAGCGAAGGTTATTGAAGAGAAATCTCGTGAATCCAGCAGCCAAAGGTAAAAATTTAGCGGTATTGTTCATCGCGAACTTCTCGATCCTGTTTGTAGGTATGGGACTTTTCCCCATCTTGCCCTTGTATGCCAGCCAGTATGAGGCATCTCCATCGCAGGTGGGGATCTACCTGGCAATCACCTATATCGCCATCACTCTGGGATCGCTGACCGCCGGCTGGCTTAATGGACATATTTCCGGCAAAGTAACCATGCTGACCGCTGGAGCGTTGGGGGCGCCGGCTGTGTTACTGCTCGGTCAGGCTTCCACGCTGTGGCAGGTCATGGCGCTGACCGCCGTGATCTGGTTCACCGGTGGAGTCGGCCTCTCCTCGATCAGCATGTTCGCGGCTGCCAACGCCAAAGCCGAAGAGCGCGGCAAATGGTTTGGCTTGATCTCGCTCACCAATCCGCTGGGCGCGATCCTGGGCAGCATGGCTGTGGGCTATTTGATTGAGCATCATAGTTTCGGTGTCATGCACGCCTGGCTGGCTATCGAGTATGCACTATGGCCGGTGATGGCCTCGCTGATAAAGGGTGAGAGCACGTTTGAAAAACCTGCAAGCACCTCAGGAAGTTCTGGCGCGATTGCAGTTGGCAAGCCGATCTTTTTACTGATGACCGCGGCATTGTTGGCTGCGTTCACGGTCAGCATCGCCCGAATGGGGTTATCCCTGGAAATGAAAGCGCAGAACTTTTCCGCCGGTGAAATCTCAAACGCCAATGTGATCGGTGGATTGGTCACCATTCCGATCATTCTATCCATGGGGATGCTCTCCGACCGATTGGGGCGGCGGTTATTCCTGGTGGTGGGGATGCTGGTATCTGCCTCCAGCGCGGTCTTGCTTGGCGCAGCGAACCAGCTATGGCAATTCTGGATGATTTCGGCTGCCGTCTTAGCCGCGCGCAGCATCAACCCCTCGCTGGCCTCCGCTCTGGCGGTTGACATCCTGACGCCCGGAGCGTTGAACCAGGGCCTGGCGCGCTTGAATGCCATTAACTGGGTGGCAGGCATCATCGGGTTTGCTGGGGCAGGCTACTTGATGGAAAGCCTGGGCACAGCAGCTTTGTTCCGAATAGCGGCTGGAGCATCTTTTTCCGCCGCCGCACTGGTGGGTATGCTGTTCCTGCTCAGGAAGCAAACGCACAGTGCGCCGTCCACTGTTCTTTCTGCGGCGCCTTGCGCCTAACGGATCGAACGGAAGATTTGCTAAGTTTGGAAGTTCTCTATTAGAAATGTTGGATTTGGAGGTGTGAAATGACTACCCAACCGCGAGCAATGAAACAGAAAGTAACGGTAAGGAAACGCCTGCACGCCCAGGAAGTTCAACGGGTGACCTCGCCGCTAGGCAAACACTTGGAGGTCGCCCAGGGCGTGCTGTGGGTGACCCAGGAAGGCGACCCGCAAGACTACCTGCTACACGCCGGCGAGCGCCTGGTCTTCGAGCGTCGTGGCCTGGCGCTGGTGCAAGCTCTCACTGAGGCGGCTTATTGCTTCTCGCAGAATTGAGCCCACCCGCCCCTGACATAACCACCATGAACGCGCCCCTCGCCGGTGACCAGCGGAGGGGCGTTTATTTTTCCAATCGCTGTCATCCTTGCCGCGCGCTTGCCCTGTTTCTTGCTAAAATACAGATCAGCGCAAGGAGGCAGAATCATGAGGCTGAGACATTTTATAGACACCCAGGATTACACCAAACAAGAATTGCTGGACATCATCGAACTGACGCGGCGCATCAAAGCCGCCGACAAACAAGGCTGCACTCCAAAACTGCTGCAAGACGCCACCCTGGCGATGATCTTTGAAGAACCGTCTACCCGCACACGGGTATCCTTTGAGGTCGCCATGACCGAACTGGGCGGCCATGCGTTGTACTTGAAGCCAGGCGAAATCCACCTGGGGGTGCGCGAGACGCTATACGACACTGCCAAAGTCCTCTCGCGCATGTGCGACATTCTGATGGCGCGCACGCTGAAACATGAAACCATCCTTGGCCTCGCTCAATACGCTGAGATCCCCGTCATTAACGGCCTGACCGATTACAACCACCCCACACAGGTGGTTTGCGATGTGTTGACCATGATCGAACACGCCCCGGCGGGGAAGAGACTCGAAGAGCTGAACGTCACATTTATCGGCGACGCCACCAATGTGCTTTCCTCGCTGATGTTGATCTGCACCCGGCTGGGAATGCATTTCATTCAGGCTGCGCCAGCCAAATATCAGGCGCCAGCACAGTGGATAGAATGGGCGCAGGAGAACTGCGCCGAGTCCGGCGGCTCGTTGCGCGTGACGGATGACCCAATTGAAGCCGTGCAGCAAGCGGATTTTGTTTACACCGATCTGTGGTGGTGGGTTGGTCAGGAAGAACAAATCCCCGATCGGCGGGCAGCTTTCATGCCCACCTACCAGGTAAATCTGGATCTGTTCAACCGCGCCCCGGCGCACTGCAAGTTTATGCATTGCCTGCCCGCCTCTCGCGGAGTAGAAGTTACAGACGAGGTGATGGATCACCCGCGCTCGATCATCTTCGATCAATCCGAAAACCGGCTGCACACCGAAAAGGGGTTGTTAGTGTATCTTCTCTACAAGCGTCTGCCGCGCCCCAGCCCACAGCTAAGAGCCTACCATCAAGGCCAGATCGAGGCGCTGCTGGCGAACTATCACGCAGACAAAAGGTGAACCAATGGCGCGCACACTGCATAGCACCCCTGCCGCTGACGGGTTTCGTATGCCTGGCGAATTCGAGCGCCACGCCGGGACATGGATGCTCTGGCCGCAGCGCCCGGATAACTGGCGTTTGGGCGCAAAACCGGCGCAAAAGGCGTTTGCAGCCGTCGCCGCGGCCATCTCTCAGTTTGAACCTGTGACCGTGGGCGTCAATCCCGAGCAGTTCGCTAACGCACGCCGGATGCTGCCGCCGCAGGTGCGCGTGGTTGAACTCTCCAGCAACGACGCCTGGATGCGCGATTGCGGGCCGACCTTCGTGATCAACGAACTGGGCGAAACGCGTGGCGTGCATTGGCATTTCAACGCCTGGGGCGGTATGGTCAATGGTCTGTATTTCCCCTGGGATCTGGACGCCGCCGTAGCGCAGAAAGTCCTTGAGATCGAACGCCTGGATCGCTACCGAGCGCCGCTGGTTTTAGAAGGCGGCTCGATCCATGTGGACGGCGAGGGCTGCTGTATCACCACCGAGGAATGCTTGCTGGATGAGGGACGCAACCCCGAACTGACCAAGGACGAGATCGAACATTATCTGAAAGAATATCTGAACGTGAAAAAAGTGCTATGGATTCCACGCGGCGTCGCTCATGACGAGACGCGCGGCCATGTGGATAATCTGGCCTGTTTTCTGCGCCCTGGCGTGATCGCGCTGACCTGGACGGATGACCATTCCGACCCCCAGTACGAACGCTCTGCCCAGGCTTATGAATTCTTGAGCAGGGAGACCGATGCCCGCGGCCGCGCCTTGCAAGTGCATAAGATCCACCAGCCGAACCCAATCCTGATCCAGCCCGAAGAGGCTGAAGAGGTGGATATTGTCGAAGGAACGTTGCCGCGCCGGCCTGGAGACCGCCTGCCTGCTTCTTATATCAACTTTTACTTATGCAACGGCGGCGCGATCGTTCCCACATTTAACGATCCACACGATGCAGAAGCTCTGGCGACCTTACAGCGTCTGCTGCCAGAGCGCCGGGTGATCGGCATTCCAGGGCGGGAGATCTTGCTCGGCGGCGGGAACATCCATTGCATCACCCAGCAGCAACCACGCTGAGACAAAACATCAGCCGCGGATGATTGCCAACACCTCGTCCCGACGGCGCTCCATTTCGGCGCGCGTCTTGGCTTCCAGGTTCAGACGCAGCAATGGCTCGGTGTTCGACGGGCGAACGTTGAAGTGCCAGTCGGGATAAATTACCGAAATGCCATCTAAAAAGCTCTGTTCGGCGTCAGCATACCGCTCCGCCAACGCTTGTATCCGCCCGGCAGGATCAGCGACGGTGGAGTTGATCTCGCCGGAGATGAAATATTTCTCTTCCAGCGGGCGCAGTAAATCTGAAAGTCGCGCGTTGCGGCGGGAGAGCATTTCCAGCACAATCAACGAAGGGACAATGCCCGAATCGGCAAAGAAGAAGTCGCGGAAGTAATAATGACCGGTTACTTCGCCGGCAAAGAGGGCGTTTTCATCAGCCATGCGCCGCTTGATGAAGGCGTGGCCAACTCGCTCCATGAGCGGGATGCCGCCCGCCGCCTGAATGCGATCAGCCACCGCCCAGGAGGCGCGCACATCGTAAATGATCTTCTCGCCAGGCGATTTCTCCAACAAATACTCGCCCATCAAAGCGGTCATGAAATCGCCGGCGACGAATTGGCCGCGGTCGTCAATGGTGAAAAAGCGATCGCCGTCGCCATCGAAGGCGAACCCCACATCTGCGCCTTCTTCCACCACACGACGCTGCAACTCAGCGCGGTTTTCGGGTTGCAAGGGGTCTAACCCGTGGTTGGGCAGGTTGCCATCCGGCTCCAGGTACATCCCAATCAATTCGACCGGTAGGCGGCGATAAACCGCCTGCAACACTGGACCCACCATGCCATTGCCGGTATCCACCACCACTTTGAGCGGTCGCAGCGCAGAGACATCAATCAGGGAAAGCACTTTCTTTTCGAAGGCATCTTGAAAATCCATGCGGATCATCTCGCCGCGCCGCGTTGGGGCAGGAAACTCGCCTTCCATAACTAGCCGACGCATTTCCTGGATGCCTGAATCGCCGCTGAGCAGATACGGCATCTGGCGCACCATCTTAAAACCGTTATAGGCTTTGGGATTGTGCGAGGCAGTGACCATCATCCCCGGCAGCCCTTGTGTGGCGCAAGCAAAATAATACTGATCGGTGCTGACCTGACCAATGTCCAGTACGTCCGCTCCCTGATCCATCAGCCCGCGCGCCGCGGCTGCCATCAGCGAAGGTCCCGACAGACGCATGTCGCGGCCAAGGATCACCTGTCGTGCCTCCAATAAGACAGCGAAAGCGCGCCCCACCCGATAAGCAATTTCTTCGTTCAGATCGGTGGGGTAAATCCCACGAATATCATAAGCTTTGAAAATTGAAGGATTAATATCCATTGATGTTCACCAAAGAGTCTCTAAGTTTCAAATCAGATCCAATCGCTTCTGCTGCTTTAAGATTTCGACCACCTCTTTCACTTGCTGTTCGTGGTTTTTATGACAGATCAGCAATGCATCGCCAGCATCCACAATGATTAAATCCGATACGCCAATGGCAGCGATTAGACGTTCGCCGCCAAAAATAAGGGTATTCTGCGCTTCGAGCAGGATGTGCTGGCTGCCAACCAGGATATTGCCATTCTCGTTGGCCGGTAGTAAATCCACCAGGCTACCCCAACTGCCCACATCCGCCCAGCCCATCTCCACCGGGATCACCGCCACATCCCGTGCGCCTTCCATCACGCCGTAGTCAATGGTCTGCTTGGTCACCTGCGGCCACACCCGTTCAATGACCGCCGGATAAGCCTGCGTCCCCAGCGCCGCCGCGACTTGTTGCAGTTGCGCGTAAAAGTCGGGCATCTGACGGGCGAACTCATCCAGGATACGCTCGATGCGCCAGATAAACATGCCGCTATTCCAGGAAAAAGCCCCGCTGGCTAACATGCGCTCGGCGGTTTGTCGGTCAGGCTTTTCGGTGAAGCGCACCGCGCGATACACATCAAAGCCTTGCACCGGTTTTAACGGCTGGCCTTGTTCGATATAACCATATCCAGTAGATGGCGCAGATGGCTGGATACCCAGGGTGACCAGGAAACCGCGGCGCGCCACCTCCAGAGCCGCAGCTAAAACCTGGCGGAAACGCTCGGTGTTGGAGATGTAATGATCGGCGGTCAACACCGCCATCACTGCCTGCGGGTCGCGGCGTTGTAAATGAACCGCAGCCAGGCCGATGGCTGGCGCAGTGCCGCGCCCCTCTGGTTCGACGATGAAATTCTGGCGAGGCAAATCGGGAACCTGAGCCGCCAGAAGCTCAACATGCTCAGCGCGGGTGACCACCCAAATCCGTTCCAATGGGAAGAGAGGCGCCAGGCGGCGTACGGCGTGCTGAAACAGCGTGGCTTCGCCGACTAATTTCAAAGCTTGCTTGGGACGATTCTCTCGGCTGAGCGGCCACAAGCGTGTGCCGGCGCCGCCCGCCATGATGAGCGCGTGATCCATGAAGTCCTCCTGATAATGATACAGTCGCTTGAAGATAATTCTAAACCAAAATAGCGCTCTTCTCCAAGCAAAAGCGAGAAAAGCCCGCCAGTCAATTGACCAGCGAGTCAAAGGTTTGTATAATCTGACCAGGCTTGGGCAAAGGCGGCTGCGCTGCCCATCACAACTCACAAGAAAACAGGTCAAATCTATGAGCATCGAATGGTTTGCCAACCTGAATCCCATCCTGCAAGCTCTCCTGGCCACCCTGTTCACCTGGTTTGTCACCGCCCTGGGCGCTGGGGCAGTTTTTTTCTTTAAAAGCATTGATCGCCGCCTGTTGGATGGCATGTTGGGTTTCGCCGCCGGGGTGATGATCGCGGCCAGCTTCTGGTCGCTGCTGGCGCCGGCGATTGAAATGTCCCAGGGAGGATCGCTGCCCGCCTGGCTTCCAGCAGTGATCGGTTTTCTTTTAGGTGGTGGATTCCTCTGGGTCATAGACCGGCTGCTGCCGCACCTGCACCTGGGTTTTCCCATGGAAGAGGCGGAAGGCATCAAAACAAGCTGGCAACGCAGCATTCTGTTGGTGCTGGCAATCACGCTGCACAACATCCCGGAAGGGCTGGCAGTAGGAGTGGCTTTTGGCGCCGTGGCTGCCGGGCTGCCTAGCGCGGCGCTTGCCGGGGCGGTCGCTCTGGCAATTGGCATTGGCCTGCAAAATTTCCCGGAGGGAGCAGCGGTGGCTGTGCCGCTACGTCGCGAAGGCTTTAGCCGTTTGAAAGCGTTCTGGTATGGGCAGCTCTCTGGGGTTGTCGAGCCAATCGCCGGGGTGATTGGCGCGGCGGCGGTGCTGCTGATCCGCCCGTTATTGCCCTTCGCTCTATCCTTTGCCGCCGGGGCAATGATTTACGTTGTAGTAGAAGAGCTGATCCCTGAATCGCAGCTCAATAAGCAGACCGACGTAGCCACCTTTGGGGCAATGATGGGCTTCGCCGTCATGATGCTGTTGGATGTCGCTCTGGGGTGAAAAAGTCGCATATAATAGCATCATCATTGCGCCAAGCGAAACGCTGACTTCAGAGCAGCGGGTACTTAAAAATGAAAGGGAGTGGTATATGGAAGCTGACCGCGAGTTGATGGAGACTTACTTAGAAGAACTGTGCCAGATGCTCAGCCGGCTGCCGATGCAGCCGTTATTGGAAATCCTGCGACTGCTGCGCGACGCCCGCCAGAACAACCGCCGTATCTACATTTTCGGCAACGGCGGCAGCGCCGCTACAGCATCGCACATGGCCTGCGATTTCGGCAAGAACACGGTTCAGCCCGACCGCGCGCGCTTCCAGGTGATTGCTTTAACCGACAATATGCCTACCATCACCGCCTATGCAAACGATGAAGGTTATGAAAATATCTTCTCCGAGCCGATCCTCTCTCTGGGAAACGCTGGCGATCTGGCGATTGCCATCAGCGGCAGCGGCAACTCGCTTAACGTGCTAAAAGGCGTGCAGGCGGCGCGGCAGATCGGCATGACCACCATTGGGCTGACCGGTTTCGCTGGCGGAAAACTCAAAGATTTGGTGGATGTATGCCTGGTGGCGCCCTCAAACCGCATCGAGCAGGTAGAGGACGCGCACATGATTATTGACCACTTGCTGACCCTGGCTCTGAGAGCTTGAAACTAACTCATGCAGACCGCGCCCGCGGTTCGTAAAAACTTATTTGTCCTGGCGCTGGATTTTGGCGGCAGCAAGCTGGCGGCTGCTCTGGTGGAGCCGCGCCGCGGCAGGATCATTGCCAAAACGCGCCAGGAGCGCTTACCATCGGCAAATGCGCAGCAAAGCCTGGAGCAGATGATCGCTCTTGGACGCGACGTTTTACAGGATGGTCAAACGCCGAGCAGCGCGTTGCTGCGCCTGGGTGTCAGCTTTGGCGGCCCGTTGAGTCGCGACCGGCGCTGCGTGCTGCGCTCAATGCATGTGCCTGATTGGGAAAGCTTTCCACTTGCCGAGAGGCTGGAGACGGCTTTTGGTTGCCCGGCGTTCATGGATAACGACGCCAATGCCGCCGCTTTGGGCGAATGGCGCTTCGGCGCCGGACGCGGGCTGGATTCGCTGCTTTACATACAGGTCAGCACGGGCATAGGAGCAGGCATCATCGTCCATCGCCAGTTATTGCGTGGCGCTGGGTTAGCGGGAGAATTTGGTCACATGACCGTCGCGCCAGACGGTCCGCTGTGCGTCTGCGGCAAGCGCGGCTGCGTGGAGGGTTTTGCCGCTGGCTGGGCGCTTGCCCGCGATGGAAGGACGGCGCTGGTTAACGCTTTGTTGGATAGCCCGCTGCGCAAGCTGTGCGGCGACGTCCCGGAGCGCCTGGACGCTCGCCTGGTGTGCGAGGCTGCTCGCCAGGGCGACCCAATCGCCAACGCCATTTTGGATCGAGCCGCCCAGGCGCTGGGCATGGCCCTCGCCAACGCTGTGGTCTTGCTCGATCCGCAAGCCGTGGTGATCGGCGGCGGGGTAAGCCGTTCACAGGATATACTGGCAACGCGGCTGACGGCGGCGGTGTCCGAATTTTTGCCGCCAATGTTTCAGGGGCGCTGTCCACTGATGTTTTCACAATTAGGTGGGGATGAGACTTTGCTCGGCGCAGCACTCTTGGACTCATAAATTTCTGAAAAAGAGCGATCTTCGTTTATAATATCAGCTTTGGGAAGCGACACAGTATGGCAAATATATTCAATAAGTGGAAAGAAGGGCTGGCGAAATCCAGCAAAGCTGCCTTCGGGCAAATCGCAACCATCCTGGGAGCGTCTGAAATCACTCCCGACATCTGGGATGATTTGGAAGCGCTGCTCATCCAGGCCGACCTGGGCGTGGAAACCACCGACATCGTGTTGGACGCGCTGGAGCAGCGCGTCG
This sequence comes from Anaerolineales bacterium, assembly GCA_020060465.1. GTDB lineage: Bacteria > Chloroflexota > Anaerolineae > Anaerolineales > UBA4823 > RBG-16-57-11. The sequence goes on along the minus strand of JAGVAD010000007.1, from coordinate 198,693 downwards.
ACAAAGAAGGCATCACCCGCGCCAGCGACTTGCGAGCCGCCTTGCGCGAGGAACTGCGCAAACAACTGACCCATCCGCCGGAGCTGGATTTCAGCGCCCGGCCGACGGTGATTCTGGTGGTGGGCGTGAATGGCTCCGGGAAGACCACCAGCATCGCCAAACTGGGCAAACGCTTCCGCCAGCAGGGCAAGAGCGTTTTGTTGGGCGCAGCGGATACCTTCCGCGCCGCAGCGGTGGACCAGCTCGAAATTTGGGCGCAACGATTGGATTTACCGGTCATCTCCGGGCAAATGGGCGGCGACTCGGCAGCCGTGGCTTATGATACCGTGCAGGCGGCGCAATCACGCAAGACAGATGTGGCGCTGATTGACACTGCCGGACGATTACACACCCGCTACAATTTGATGGAGGAGCTGAAGAAAGTCCATCGCGTGGTGGGCAAGGCGCTGCCGGGTGCACCGCATCACGTCTGGCTGGTGATGGACGCCACCACAGGTCAGAATGCATTGCCGCAGGCTAAAGCTTTCAAGGATGCGGTGAAAGTCACCGGCGTGATCCTGGCTAAGCTGGACTCATCCGCCCATGGCGGGATGGCTTTCGCCATTCAGCGCGAGTTGGGTCTGCCTATCCTGTTCGCCGGGCTGGGTGAAAAACCCGATGACTTGCAGCCCTTCGACCCCGACGGTTTCGTGGATGGCATCCTGGCTGAGTTGCAGGGAAAATAAAGCTCAGCCCAGGGCTATTTGTCCAAAACCTTTCAAACTCTATTGGAAAATTCAGGGTATTACTGATAGAATGTTTTTACAACAAAGATTGGAGATTTTCTCATGCAAGACCTGATTGAACGATTGCAAGCCGTGCAAGAACAAACCCAGCGCCTGCTGGTGCGTCTTTGACTTCCCCAATAAAGTAAACCAACTCGAAGAATTGCGAAAACAATCCGAAGAACCCGATCTGTGGGAAGACGCAGAGCGGGCGAAGGCGGTGATGAAGAAACTGGCCGCGCTGCATGAGCAGGTGGACGATTGGCAGCGTTTGCAGCAACGCATCAACGACGCGCTGGAGCTGGCGCAATTGGATGATGAGAGTCTGCGCTCCGACCTGGAAAGTGAAGTCGAGGCGTTGGAAGCAGAGGTTCAGCAACGGGAGCTGAAAGTGATGCTCTCCGGTAAGTACGACCCGGGCAACGCTCTTCTGGCGATCAACGCCGGGGCGGGCGGCACCGACTCTCAGGACTGGGCGGCGATGTTGATGCGTATGTATTTACGCTGGTGCGAGCTGCACAATTACGAGACCGAAATCCTGGATATGACCGAAGGCGAAGAGGCAGGCATTAAGAGCGTCACTATCGCCGTCAATGGCCCCTACGCCTATGGCTACCTGCGTTCTGAAAAAGGTGTTCATCGGTTGGTGCGTTTATCGCCCTTCGACGCCGCCCACCGCCGTCACACCTCCTTTGCTCAAGTGGAGGTGATGCCCCAGGTGGAAGACGATGACGAGATCGAGATTAACCCCAACGATCTGCGCATTGACACCTACCGCTCCGCAGGAGCAGGCGGCCAGAATGTACAGAAGAACGACACCGCGGTGCGCATCACTCACCTGCCCACCGGCATCGTCGTCACCTGCCAGAACGAGCGTTCACAGATGCAAAACCGCGAGAACGCCATGCGCGTGCTACGCGCCCGCCTGCTGGAAATTAAACGCGAGGAACAAGAGCGCCAGTTGGCAGAACTGCGCGGTGAATACGTGAAAGCCGAATGGGGCAGTCAGATCCGCTCGTATGTGCTGCACCCTTATCAGATGGTCAAAGACCATCGTACAGAATATGAAGTCGGCAACGCCCAAGGCGTCTTAAACGGCGACCTGGACGGTTTCATCGAGGCATATCTGCGGGCGACCATGGGCAATGAAACCGCCAGGGTGGATCAATAAGCCAGCAGCTTTCTTGGGTATCGCTCTGCTGCTTGGCCTGATGTTGAGCGGCGCGGCGAGTCTGGGCGGCGTTACCCTTAAAGACCCCGAAGGCTCGCAAGAGTACTCCGGCGACGTCGTCGCAAAACTGGAAAGCGGTCAGGCAGTAGGGCAGAGCTTCGTCTCGCGCCGTCCGCGGCTAAATGGCATACAACTCTGGTTGCGCCAGACGCAAGCGCCAAGCTCTGCGGAGGCGTTGATCTACATTGAGCTGTATCACTCCCCCGCCGAAGCTCAACCGATTGCCCATAGCGAAATTAAATTCTCGGCGCTGGCACGCGCCTTCCCGGTTACCGTTACCTTCCCTGCACAAGCCGACCCGCCTGGGCAGACGTACTATGTACGCCTTTGGGTAAAAGATGGTCAGGCCGATCTGCACGGACGCGCTGAAGACGCTTATCCTGGCGGAACGTTATACATAAACGCCGCGCCGCAAAACGCAGACGCAGCCTTCCGGCTGAGTTACGAATACGATCTATGGGCAGCTCTCGCCGACCTGGGGCAAGCGACCCGTAGCGGCTGGCTGGCGCTGCCTCTATTGCTGATATTGTGGGCGCCGGGGCGCCTCCTGCTCTGGCCGTTGGCGCAGCGACTGCAATGGTCTTGGGGCGAGCGAACAGCACTATCTATGGGGATCAGTCTGGCGCTGATCCCTGTAACGCTGTTATGGAGCAGTGTTATCGGCTGGCGCTGGGAACGAATTGGCGTATCAGCGGTCTATGTGGCTTGCCTCCTGGGGCTGATAGCACTTTACTGGCGCAAATGGCGCAGCGCCAGACCACGGCTTCCCTTAGATAGCAGCGACCTGGCGCTGGCTGTTGTTTTGATCTTCACCCTGGGCGTGCGCCTGGCAATGACCCGCGACCTGTCTGCGCCAGCCTGGGTGGACCCGGTGCATCATGCCACAATCACTCGCCTGATCGCCGAACAAGGCAAACTGCCGAATACTTACGCCCCCTATGTGCAAGCCAACACCGCCAATTATCATCCTGGCTTTCACAGCACAACCGCTGTCCTGCATTGGCTCTCCGGCATGGAAATCGCCGACGCTATGTTGCTGCTTGGGCAAGTCCAAAACGCTCTCTGCAGCCTGGCGGTTTATTTATTCGCCACAACCTTGACCAAGAACCGCCTGGCAGGCATACTGGCGGCGCTTACCAGCAGTTTTTTGTTACCCATGCCAGCTTATTACACCAGTTGGGGGCGCTATACCCAGCTCGCCGGGTTGCTCATTCTGCCCACATGCATCCATTTGATCCAGGAACTGCGCCAAAGCCGTGGGCGAGGGAAAATCTGGCCATTGTTGACCGCCAGCATTGCCTGCGCGGGTCTATTTCTAACCCACTACCGCGTGGCCGCTTTCGTGGCTCTGTGGTTAATCGCCTTTATGCTCGCCGAGATCATCCGTTCGCTGAATAAACAGCCGTTATGGATCACCATCCCCGACCTCTACGGGCATTATCTGCTGGTGGGCGTCTTCGCAATCGCGCTTAGCCTTCCTTGGTGGCCTTCGTTGACACGCACCATGCTGGCGCCGGCACTGGCGTCTGCACCTGCCCCGCAACCGCTGTCCATAGATTGGGGATACCTGACACCGGTTTACGGCAAAGCAGTCTCCATCGCCGCTGCACTGGGGTTGCTCTGGTCTATCCTGCGCCTGCGTTGGTTTGGGCCAACGTTGGCGCTATGGATCGGGCTGATGTTCCTCAGCGCCAATCAGGGGATTCTTCGCATTCCGCTGGCAGGCAATGTCAATAAAACCTCGGTGGAAATTACGCTGTTTTTACCCACTGCCGTTCTGGCCGGTTTCTTTATAGCCGACCTGCTCCACGAAGGGCAACGTCGGTTATCGCACCCCTTTCACCTGCCCTATCAGACGGTGGCAGCGTTAGGCGCAGTGGTGTTAATGGTCTCTGGCGCGCGCCGGGTGATTTCCTTGATCAATCCCGTCACGCTTCTGTTCCGCGCCGCAGATCGTCCGGCGATGGAATGGATTAATGCCAACCTGCCGCCAGACTCCGAGTTGCTCATCAACCCGTTTCTTTGGGGCTATGGCGTGTACGCCGGGCAGGACGGCGGTTATTGGATCACCCCAATGACCGGGCGCCGCACGTTGCCGCCGCCGGCGCTTTACGGTCTGGGAGACGCAGATCAATTCCAGCGCATTTATCAGGCTAGCCGCAGCGCGCTGGAGGCAGGCAAAGACCCTGTACGACTTTACGACTTGCTCCGACAGCAGGGTATTCGTTACGTTTACCTGGGAGCGCGCGGCGGCGCGATCTCATCGCAAGCGCTGCGCCAAAGCCCGCTCTTTCGCGTCCTCTACGCCCAGGATGGAGTGTGGATCTTCGAGCGAGTGGAAACGCCGCCGTGAGACACGAAAACTTCGCTCGCAAATTCCTTGACAACCCTTGCGCCTGAACGTATAATCCCTGAGCCTGCCGCATGGCAGGCGTTCTTTTGGAATTTTGGTTTGTAAATAGAAACAGGAGTACGGAAATGCCCCCTCATCCGAAACGGAAACATTCTCAAGGACGTCGCGACCGACGGCGCGCCCATGATGCTTTAGAAACGCAGAACATGGTGCAATGCAGCAATTGCGGCGAAATGCGTCTGCCGCATAGCGTTTGCCCCAACTGCGGTCATTACAAAGGCCGCGAAGTGGTCAATATGGAAGAGAAGAAAAAATAAGATCAACGGGCCGTGAGCGACGCGGCCCGCTTGCGTTTAGGCGCATTTTAGCCCAACTCAGCTTCGCCTATGAACGCTGCGCAACTGGCATTTATATTCCCCGGACAAGGCTCGCAGATGGTTAGCATGGGCAGGACGTTAGCCCAGGCTTATCCTGCCGCCAGAGCCATCTTCGAACAGGCCGACCAGATTCTGGGCTTTCCGCTCAGCCGGCTAGCCTGGGAAGGCCCAGAAGCCGAGCTAAACGATACGGTCAACACCCAGCCAGCGCTGTTGGTTCATTCAGCGGCAGCCTTAGCTGTGCTGAATGAATTACACCCAAAACTGCGTCCGGCCTTTACCGCCGGACATTCGATGGGCGAGATCAGTGCCCTGATTGCCGCGGAAGCTTTGTCCTTTGAAGCTGCGCTGCGTCTGGTGCGGCGACGCGGCGAACTGATGAAACAAGCCGGCGAGCATTCGCCCGGCGGCATGGCAGCAGTTTTGGGCGCAGAAATTCCACTGCTAGAGCGCATCTGCGCGCAAGCCAGCGCCTCGGGTGAAGTGGTGCAGGTAGCCAACGACAACTGCCCTGGGCAGGTAGTCATCTCAGGGGCAAAACCGGCGCTGGAGCGCGCTATCGAGCTGGCCGGTCAGGCAGGCATCCGCAAGATCCGTCCGCTGGCGGTGAGCATTGCCGCCCATTCCCCATTGATGGAACGCGCCCAGGCCGATTTCAATGAAGCCGTAGCGCAAGCCGGCATCGTTGATCCGCGCATTCCCGTGGTAGGCAATGTCACCGCTCTGCCGCTGACAACCGCGGCGGAGATCCGCGCCGACCTACAGGCGCAGCTTACTTCTCGCGTGCGCTGGACAGAGTCGGTGCAGGAAATGATCGCCCGCGGCGTGACCACCTTTATCGAGATTGGCAGCGGGACCGTACTGGCCGGGCTGATCAAACGCATCGACTCAGGGGTGAAGACAATCTCAATTGGCGCGCCAGAAGATTTCGAAAAATTGGTAGAATAGAGCTCAGCCGGCGTGGGTGGTTTCCCCGCGCTGCGCGCGAGGAACCCAGGCCGTGAACCGCCTCTTCCGTACCCCTATCACTCTTCTTTTCGCTGCCAGCCTTATTTTATCTGGCTGCGCGCGCTTGCGCCCCTTCCCTACCGCGTCTCCCACGATGGGCGCGCCGGTAACTACGGTAGCCAATAAAACCACACCTACCAAGCAGCCGGCTGCAAGCCCGGTCGCTGCTACCACCATCACGGCTCAGCCTGTGGATAGCAGCCCGCTCTTCCCTGGCCTGGACCTGATCTTGCAGGCGAACTTTCCCGACGCTCCAGCGCAGGCGAGTTTGTATCGCTGGGTGGACCCGGCCGACTGGACGCCGGAAGAGGTCAATGAAATCTCTGCTGGTTTCATGCCCCATGGTCAGGTCTATCGCGAAAAGACTTCAGACTCGGTGAGCGGAAATTTCCTGGCGATTGAGAATACAGCCCATCTTTACTTCTCGTCCTGGCCGCGATCACTCAACTATTACGCACATACTCCTGCCATCTTTCTCAACGCCCAATGCACTCCCCCCTGCCTCAACGCGGAGATCGTGGCGGAAATTGAAGCCCGACTACAAGCGCTGAAACTGCTCAACTTCCCATACCAGCTCAGGCAATCCGAGCATCGCCCGTGGGTCATCCAATTTTTCCAGACCCTGGATGGAGCACCGGTTCTGACAGACGCCGAGGGCGGCGCCCAGCTCGAGGTCCAGGCTGAGGATAACGGCTCGCTGACCTGGTTAACGGCGCGACCAGCCTCATTTGAAGCGCAAGGAAGTTATCCGTTGACGCCCGCCCGGCAAGCCTGGCAGTCGCTCCTGGCTGGCGACAGGACGGTCGGTGTGGTGTTTCGTGAATTCCGCGAAAACCCAGAACCGGCGCGCCGGCTTTACCGGCAATATGTGCCGGGAGCGAACCAGGGCTTTTTTGGTTACGCGCACGCCTATGAATCGGTGGACGGCGGTGACCCTCTGATTCTACTCAATCAATACCCGGTAACAGGAAATATCCAGGGGTTGGCGCAAGCAGCCGCTGGCGGGCGGTTGATCCAGGCCTGGGGTCAGGTGAGCGGCGTGAAGCCGGATTTTCAGCTTGCGCTGGATAGCTGGCAGGTTTCCGTATTCCCGGATCAAGCTGTGGAAGGGGTGATCGAACAAAACGGCATGAGCATTGATCTGGTCACTCCTGAGGGCGGATTCGTCTTACCGGCTATGACCGAGAGCAATTTTATAAATACATCGGTCACCGTGAGAGGCGTGGTATTGGAGGAAACACAACCAATCCTTGAATGGTATGCTATCCAAAGTGGGCCGAAGGAGAGAGTCCGCGCCGGCGGACCAGGCTTGCATCCGCTGAAGCTGGACGGCCAACAGCAGTCATCTGCCGCGTTGCCTGAGCGCCTGGAAGGGACAACCGGCATCCCGCAGATAATCGTTCATGCGTATTCGGATGGCTCATCCCAGGTTGAGGTTCAGTTCAGGCTCGATGTCGAAGCAGGGCAAAGCGCCGCGCCGGTGGCGCGGCTGGATGGAGCCGGCATTCAAGGCATCGAAGCCTATCACAACCTGCCGGTGCGGTTATGGGGTCGCCTCGCAGACGCGCAATCGGTCCCACCACTGGTCAACGTCGAACGCTTTGAGCCGCTCTACCCGGAGCTGAGCATTGAAGCCTGGTTGGGGTTGATGGAGATGGTCAACCTGGACGACCAGGAGGTCTGGTTGTTCACCACGCCAGAGGAAGAGCAGTATGTGATCGAATCCTCCATTAACGCGGCGCAGGCGGAACGCCTGCCAGGCTCGCCCGGCGACCCGTTGATCGTGGAAGGCATTCAAATTCCTGAGAGAACGTTCGGCGGCTACCCGGTCATCCACGATTTACAATGGTTCTCCGGCATTGGACGCAACGACCTGGAAGATTACACCCTGCAGAGTGCGCAGCCACGCCTGGTGCAGGAACCTGGCGCAGCCGGGGCGCGACGCACAGCAGTTATTGAAACCATCGAGTTGGTCTATCTTACCCCAGCCGTGCTCCTTGAGCAACCATCCTTCAACATCGAGGCGAATCTGGCGCAGCCCGTCTGGCGCTTTCGCGGACGTTTCAAGGATGGGGCATATTTCGAGATTTTAGTTCAGGCGCTGTCGCTTGAATATCTGTCTTCCCATTAACTAACCCAATTCCGAATGAATGCGCTGGCAAGAACCAGAAGTCTTTGCCCGGCGCGGCTTTGGCACGCGCAATGAGGTATAATGTCGCATTGTCAAATGATCTTCCAGCGGGAGGCGCAGTAAACGTATGGCAGGATTTATGAGCTTGGAGGGCCGCTACGCGGTGGTGACCGGCGGACGGCGCGGCATTGGGCTGGCGATTGTGGAGTTACTGGCCCGACTGGGCGCCGAAGTGATGCTCGGCGACCGAACCATCGAAGAGTCATCGAAAGTCGCCGAAATGGTGGCGGAAGACTGCCGTTGTCGGGTGCAGGCCAGGCAGGTGGATGTCTCGAACTTCCAGAGCGCCAACGCCCTGATCGAAGCCGCGCTGGCTGAATTTGGCCGTGTGGACATCCTGGTGAACAACGCCGGGGTCACGCGCGATGCCCTGATCCTGCGCATGAACGAGGAAGATTGGGATTATGTGATTGACATTAATCTCAAAGGAACGTGGAATTGCTGTAAAGCAGTGGTGCGCCCAATGATGAAACAACGCTACGGACGGATCATTAACATCTCATCCGTCTCCGGCCTGGCTGGTCAGGCGGGGCAGACTAATTATTCCGCATCCAAAGCGGGTATCATCGGGTTGACCAAAGCTCTGGCGCGCGAGGTGGCCTCGCGCGGCATTACCGTCAACGCCATTGCGCCGGGCTTTGTGCCAACTGCGTTGACCAACAATCTACCGCAAGAGCTAAAAGATGCGATGATGAAGCTGATCCCCATGGGCCGCTGGGGCGAGCCGGCCGAGATTGCCAACGCAGTAGCTTTCCTGGCCTCGTCCGAAGCTGCTTACATTACCGGTCAGGTGCTTAGCGTGGACGGCGGCATGATGATGATGTAATTATCGGGCGCGGCGCACGCCCCGAAGGTGTGCGTCGTTGAGCCAGCGAGGAGGTATCTTGAAAGAACAAGTCCTTGAAACAATCAACCCAGACGAATACAAAGAAGCACGTGGCAAGACCACCATCGCCCCAGAAGTGCTGTTAACCATTGCCCAACTTACCACTTTAAAAACGCCGGGCGTGAGCCGTATGAGCAATGTGCCGGGCGGGGTGAACCGCCTGTTCCGGCGTGAGTACGGCGAGGGTGTGCGCATTGATATCCGGGACGATGTGGTTTATATTGACTTACATATCATCCTGAAGAAAGACATGAATATCCGCGATGTCAGCCGCCAGGTGCAGCGCAATGTGGCGCGGGCAATCTCCGAGATGGTCGGGATGCCTGTTGGTCGGGTCAACATCCATGTCGAGGATATTGATTATTCTACGGAGGCGGAGACAGGTAGCGCTGAAGAGGACTGATGCTGATGAAATCCCGCACCAAAGCGCGCAGCCTCGCCTTGCAGGCGCTTTATGAGATAGACGTAGCCGGGCACCCGCCGGGGATCGTGCTGGAGGAGCGCATCCAGGATGGCGAATTGGACGCAGAATTAAGCGAATTTGCCCGTCAAATTGTAACCGGCGTCGCGCCCCTCTTTGACATCCTGGATACCTTCATCGCCGAGCATGCTCCCGAATGGCCTCTCGACCAGGTGGCTGTAATAGACCGCAATATCTTGCGGATCGCGTTGTGGGAGTTCGCCGTTTATGGCGAAACGCCGATTAAGGTTGCCATCAATGAAGCGGTGGAACTGGCGAAGACCTATGGCTCTGATAGCACGCCGCGTTTTGTTAATGGAGTGCTGGGCAGTCTGGCGGCGAGGCAGAATGAAATCCGCGACGCGTTAAAAAAGCGGATCACCGAAAGAGGGGCCGCTTCTTCTGACGGGTGATTTTTTGTCTGAAAAAGCAAGGGCTGAGCAGAAGCTATGGAATTTCTCGGCGTTGGACCACTCGAACTGATTTTTATATTACTCATCGCGTTGATCATCCTGGGGCCGAATGATATGGTCAAAGCAGGGCGTACTATTGGGCGCACGCTGCGACGCATCGTTATGTCGCCCACCTGGCAAACCGTGCGGCGCACCTCGCAAGAGCTACGCGTCCTCCCTAACAAGCTGATGCGAGAGGCCGGAATGGAAGAGGAGGTCAAAGATTTTCAACAGATCGGAGATGAAGTCAACCGCTTGAAAGAACCATTTCGGAATGCTCAGGAGACGCTTGAAGAAGAAACTCAAACCATCCAAAGCGGCCTTTCTGCCTGGATAACGCCGCTGGGCGATGAAATCAAGCGCCAGCCGCCAGAGCCAAAGCCGCCGATGGTCTCTGCGCCTGGAGGCAGCCCTGTGCAATCGGAGCCCCCAACTGAAACAGCTCGAGAAAACGAGACTACAACAACAGATCCCGGTCAAAAAAATCCTGACGAAACCGAAAACCAATAACTATGCGCAACACATTTCGGCTTATCTGGCGTATCCTCACCGCGCCTTTCCGCCTCATCGCATGGATCGTTCGAGCAATTTGGCGTTGGATTGCTAACACAACAGCTGAGGTGCGTGAATTTTTCACCCAGGAAGTTGAAGACGCGCCGGTGGCGGAGGCCTTAAACAAAGCGATTGATCATCCCACTGAAATCCTGGCGCACCTGGATGCCTTGCGCAAACATCTGCTGCGTAGCGTGTTGGCATTGGCAATTACCACCGCTTTCTCATTCACTTTTTTTCAACAAATTTTAGCCGTTCTTTCCCGCCCGCTGAAAGGCGGAATGGAATCGTTGGTTGCAATTGAGGTAACCGAACCGATCGGTACGGTGATGCGCGTCTCCTTGCTGACCGGCTTTGCAATGGCGTTCCCCTACATCGCCCTGGAAATATGGCTGTTCATCGCGCCAGGGTTGAGCCGCCGGTCGCGTATCTATGGCCTGCTGGCCATCCCTGTAGCGACGTTGTTCTTCATCGGTGGGATGGCTTTCGCCTATTTTTTCATGTTACCCACAGCGCTGCCCTTCTTGCTAAACTTCATGGGCATTCATACCATTCCACGTCCATCTTCCTATGTTAAATTTGTCACCAGTCTGATGTTCTGGATTGGCGTCGCTTTTGAGTTTCCGCTGGTGATCTTCTTAATGGCAAAACTGGGCTGGGTCAAAGCCAAAATGTTGGCGCAGCAATGGCGCCTGGCAATCGTCATCATCGCCGTTGCCGCAGCGTTGATCACCCCAACGGTGGATCCAGTCAACATGAGCCTGGTGATGCTGCCAATGATTGTCCTCTATTTTTTCAGTGTGTTCCTGGCATGGATCGCTCAACGATAAATGTCGCCCATCCGCGCCGATCCATCGAGTCAAATCGTTTGGATTGAGTTAGAGTAGCAGGAAGCAAATATGCACGCTCGACGCGCCCTTCTCTATATGCCCGGCGACGATATGCGCAAGATCCAAAAAGCAACCACGCTGGGGGTGGATTGTATCTGTATGGACATGGAAGACGGCGTGGCGCTCAATCGCAAAGCAGAAGCGCGCCAAACCATCGCCCAGGCGCTGCAATCTCTGAACTTTGGCGCAGCAGAGCGGCTGGCGCGCATTAACGCCATTGGCAGCGGGTTCGAAAGCGATGATCTGGCTGTGGTTTTGCCAGCACGCCCGGATGGGATTGTGATCCCAAAAGTGGAACACGCCGAGCAGATTCAATGGGTGAGTCAGATGATCGCCGGCTACGAGGAACTGTATGGCTGGCCAAAGGAGAGCATCTGTTTGCTGGCAGTGGTAGAATCGGCGCGCGGCGTGGTCAATCTGCCGCAAATTGCATCTGCTGATCCGCGCTTGCAGGCGATTATCTTCGGCGCGGAGGATTTCGCCGGCGACATAGGCGCTACCCGAACCCCAGAAGGCTGGGAAGTGTTTTACGCCCGCAGCGCCGTGGTAACCTACGCAGCAGCCTATGACTTGCAGGCGATTGACATGGTTTATATTGACTTTCAAGATATTGAAGGTTTGAGGCGTGAAGCCGAACAGGGAGCGCAGATGGCATTCTCCGGCAAGCAGATCATTCACCCCAACCAGGTCGCGCCGGTTCAAGAGGCTTTCACCCCCAGCGACGAAGCTATCGCCTATGCGCTGCGGGTGCAGCAGGCGTTCGAGGAACACCAAAAGGCCGGAAAAGGCGCATTTGCCCTGGACGGGAAAATGATTGATGCACCAATTATGAAATCCGCTCAACGGGTGCTTGCGCTGGCCCGCGCGGCTGGTAAAATCTAAGCAATAGGCGCTGTTCCGAACCCAGGCGCAGATAGATCATCACTCAATAGATGCGATCCAAAGGAGGAGGGATGAGACCTGTATATGCAATTTCGGGCGGTGTATCCAAATTTGTTAAGGCGCGCCGCGACAAAACCTTTCAGGCAATCGTCAAAGAAGCCTATGACTATGCCATTCAAGATATTGGGCTGGATTTTCCTACATTCACCCGCCTGGTGGATGGTTCAGTAGCTTCCTACTTTTCCGACCATTTCACCAGACAATTGATGGCCGGCATTATGGCGCAGGATTATCTGGGGCTGACGCCCAAGCCCAGCCACCGCGTGGAAGGCGGCGGGGCGACCGGCGGCATTTGTTTCCAGGAGGCATGGAAGTCCGTCGCCAGTGGACACATGGACGTATGTGTGGCTTATGGCTTCGAAATGATGAGCCATGTGGAAACCTGGAAGGGCAACGAGTTTATCGCGCTGGCCTCAGATGTCTCCTTCGACTATCCAGTAGGCGGCTTCTACTCCGGCTATTACGCCATGATGGTCACCCGCCATATGAAAGAGTTTGGCACCACCGTGGATCAAATGGCAGCAGTGAGCGTTAAAAATCACATCAACGCCTTTTACAATCCTTATGCGCAGAAACGCAACCGTTATACGGTAGAAGATGTGCGCAACGCTCCAATGGTGGCCTGGCCGCTCACTCGCCTGGATATCTGTGTCATGTCCGACGGCGCGGCGGCGGTGATCCTGGCTTCCGATGAAGGGCTTGAACGGCTGGAGGCAGCCGGGGCGCGCGTTCCACGGCCATTGGTGCAGGTGGTGGGCATCGGGCGCGGCACCGACGCCATGCGGATGGCAGATCGCCCGCATGTGGATTACGATGAGTTCATGCGCGATTACGCCACCGAGGAAGAACGTTCGTCCGATGAAACCTGCGCTTATTACCGCCGTCTATGGCAGCGCGGCACGCGTTACCCAGGCGTGCATTCCTTCCGCGCCGGGCGCACCGCCGGCAACATGGCGTATAAGATGGCCGGCATCTATCACCCTCTGCAGGAGCTGGATTTCATCGAACTACATGACGCTTACACCTCCAGCGAAATCCAGACTTATGAAGACCTGGGGTTATGCCGCTATGGGGAAGGCGGCCCCTTTGCCGTATCAGGTAAAGCCTTCATGCCGGATATTGACTACGGGCTGAAGGCGCCCGAGGCGCCGCAATGCCCGGTCAATCCTTCCGGCGGCTTAATTGCCTGTGGTCATCCGGTCGGCGCGACCGGGCTGATGCAGGGCGTCTTCGCCATCTGGCAGTTGCAAGGCAGCATCCACAAGCATTTCGGCGACGCCACATTGCAAGTCAAGAACGCGGTGCGTGGGGCAATCCACAGCCACGCTGGAACGGGGACATACGTCACCGTTTCGATTTTGGAGCGCGTCATCTAAATTTCGGGAGGCGAGCGATGGCAAAGTTACCCAATCAACGCGAAGAAAAACTGGGCGGCTATATCGTCCACGGTGTGCCGTTCCCGGTCGAAACCACACCCGAAGCGCTGGCTTTTCTGAAGAAAATGGCGCCGTTAGAGATCGAACAAGAATATCGCATTACTTACCTGCACTCCTACGGGCAAGACAGCCCGTGGTTCGCCGGCTTGACCAACCGCCGATTACTGGCTTCCCAGGCGGCAAGCAGTGGTTACACGTATGCCACGCCGCGCGGCCACGACATGTACTCCGGCGAGGAAACCGTCTGGATTGACATCACCGAACGCCCGGCTCAGGTGCACGCTTTCACAGTGTGTTATTTTGGTTCAGAGGAATTCTTGCCGGAAACGCCCTTTGTCCTGGCACTGATTGAATTTGAGGGCGTGAACACCTTGCTCCTGACGCGCCTGATGGGTGTTGACCCAGAGCAGCCCACATTGGAATGGATTGGTATGTCGGTGCGGCCGCGCTTTCTGCGCAACAGCAAACTAAAACCCACGGATGTTTATTTCATCCCAGCAGAGAAAAATTAGCCGGGCGGAGGTTTCTGGCGATCAGGCGTGTTGTTATCCAATATTTGGGAATGGATCGAACAAACCATCTTTCCCCTGCCCTCCGTCGGCGGGGAGAGGCCGCTATTTAATTTGTACCGCGATTGCGATCCAACGTTGGAACGACCAGATGGGGATGTTACACGCTGCGCCAACCTGCGCAATTATCTGGCCAGTTTTGAACGGTTACCTCGTATCTTGATCGTTGGCGAAGCGCCAGGTTGGCGCGGTTGTCGCTTCAGCGGCGCGCCGTTTTGCAGCGAGGCGCAGCTTGTCGCCGGACGATTACCCTTTGCTGGCCAACCCACCAGCCGCGCGAAAAAACCCTATAGCGAAGCGAGCGCAACGCATTTCTGGCAAGCGCTGAGTCAATATCACCCCCATTTTCTGGCCTGGAACTGTGTTCCGCTGCACCCCTACCAGCCCGGGCGACCGCTCAGCAATCGCGCCCCCAGCCGCGCCGAGATTCTGCACTGGCTGCCGTTGCTGCTCGAGTTCATCGCCATCTTACAGCCGCAACACGTGATCGCTGTGGGGCGCAGCGCCCAAACAGCCTTGCAAGCCGGCGGTGTGCCTGCGCTGGCAGCACGTCACCCTGCCCATGGAGGCGCAAAGGTCTTTTATCAACAAATCAGCGAAGCACATCATCGCTGGTTGGGAACACTTCTTGCACCTGAATCAGGCTGAAATCTTCTTATGAACCATCTCAAAACCATCGCCCGTGTGTGCTTGCTCGCTGCATTCATCTTTACGGCGCAAGGCTGCAACATGCCAGAACTGGTTGCGACCGCCCCCGCTGCCTCGCAAAATACAGCCGCGCCTACGGCTCAAGTCTCCGCCGATCAATTGCCCGTGCCAGAGACGTTGACCAGTTTCCGCGTCGTCGCCCCTCCCAATACCCCGCCCGACACACTGATCTATCTCAGCCTGCTGGATGAAGTGACCGGCCTGGCTTTGAACGCGCAGGTCTATCCAATGGAACCCGGCGCGCCCATCCCCGGCAACGAAAGCTCGCCCGTGTATGTCATCACGCTACCTTTCCGCATCGGCAGTCTGATCAAGTACCGCTACGAGCGTTCTATCGGACCGATCCGCGTAGCAGAACACCTCTCGGACGGCTCAGCGGTGCGTTATCGCATCTATCACGTCGTCGGTCAAGGGTTTGTGGATGATGTCATCAGCCGCTGGACGGATACAGCTTATATGCTGCCCAGCGGACGCATCGCTGGAAGCGCCAGCGACGCCGTAACCGGCCAACCCATCGCCAATCTGCTCATCGCCGCTGGAGGGGCGCAGACCTTCACCGCCTCCGACGGTTCCTTCTTGCTGGAAGGATTGCCGCCCGGCGTGCACAACTTGACCGCTTACGCCATAGATGGCGCATATCAAACGTTTCAGCAAGGGGCGCGTGTGGCTGCCGAATCCACCACTCCTGCGCCTATCCAGCTTCAACCAGCAAAGTTTTCCAATGTGGTCTTTGTGGTGCGCGTGCCAGAAGGCACGTTGCCGGTGATTCCGGTGCGCCTGGCGGGCAACACTTATACGCTAGGCAACACCTTCGCCGACCTGGCTTTGGGCGCCAGCGCCCTGCCCGCCAACATGCCCGTGATGAAGCCGCTGTCCGACGGGCGTTACACCCTCACCGTCTCGCTGCCAGTCGGCGCAGATGTGCGCTATAAATATACCCTGGGCGACGGATTCTGGAATGCGGAACGCAATTCAGATGGCAGTCTGCGCCTGCGCCAGTTGATCGTGCCGGAGCAAACGCTGCTGGTGGAAGATACAGTGGAGACCTGGCAAGACGGAGCGAAGAGCAGCCTGACCTTTGATGTACACGCCCCGGCTGACACGCCTCCGCAAGATTTCATTTCCATTCAGTTCAACCCGCTAATTGGCTGGACAGAACCACTGCCGATGTGGAACCTGGGCGGCGGGCGCTGGGCTTATGTCCTGTACAGCCCGTTAGAATTGCCCGCCGAGCTGCGCTACCGCTATTGCCGCAACGGACAATGCGGCTTCGCCGACGATGCGCAAACACCCGGCGTGGATCATCCCGGTCGCGTGGTGCAGCTCAGCGACCAGCCCCAGACAATCACCGATCAAATCACCGCCTGGGCAAACTGGTCGAGTTCCGCCGACGCATCCCTCCCCATCGTGGAAACCGCGCCCAAGTCTGGCGCGTTTGCCGCCGGGGTGGCGCTTTCGCCGCGCTATCACCCGGCGTATAGATCGCTGTTTCCAGCCGCGCTGGATGACATTCAAAAAATCAACGCCAACCTGGTGGTGATCTCTCCTACCTGGAGCTATGGACGGGCTGCGCCGGGCAACAACCCGCCGATCCTGCTGCGCAATCCCGAACGCGACGCTTCCTGGTTCGATCTGACGGATATGCTTCAACAGGTAAAAGGGCGCGGCTTGAACACCGCCCTGTACCCTGATGTCAATTTTGCCATCCGCTGGGATCAGTGGTGGGCCAGCGCGCCACGCGAGTCGCCCGGCTGGTGGCCGGTGTGGTTCGAGCAATACCGCGCCTTCGTCTTGCATCACACCGACCTGGCTACAGCCAGCGGCGCGGAGGCGCTCATCTTAGGCGGCGATTGGTTGACGCCAGCTCTTCCCAACGGCGTGCTGCCAGATGGTCAGCCTTCCGGCGCGCCGGCGGATGCCGAGACGCGTTGGCGCTCTTTGCTGGCAGAGGTACGCAGCCGCTATGGCGGTAAATTGTTCTGGTCCATCTCCTCGGACCGGATCGAAACGCCGCCGTCCTTCCTGGATGCGTTCGATCTGATCTATCTCACCCTGACCATCCCCCCTGGGGAGAGTTTTGAGAGCGTGTTGGGGAGGGATCTGGAAAGTTGGCTGGACAGCGTGGTTTGGCCGACGCAACTCATCAGCGGCGCGCCCGTCCTGCTGGCATTGGACATCCCTACCGACCCCACATTACAGACGCAGGTGGATTTATATCAAACCGCGCTGAGCGCCGCGGCGCAACGCGATTGGATCGGCGGGGTGATAGCGGTGGGATATAATCCCGCCGCTGCGCTGCGCGACGCCTCAAGTTCGGTGCATGGCAAGCCCGCAGGAGAATTATTGGGGCTGTGGTTCGCTCAGTTATTGGGAAAATAGAGCAAAACATCCTGCGGCGTAAGCTCAACCGCCCGAAATGGCCGGCATCAGGTTCACCCGATCACCGTCCTTCAACAAGTGTCCTTCATCTACCATCACCCCATTGACCACCAGCATGATCTGGTCGCCATCCAGCGGCAACCGGAGCTGTTGCAGCAAATCTGCCATGCTGCCGCCCGGCGGCAATTCCAGCTCCAGGTGGCGCACCTCGCCTTCAGGCGTCTGCCGCGCCAGGATGGTGTGCAGATAAACTGAAACCTTCATGCCGCCAATTGTAGAACAAGATACGGGAATGGTAAAGCCCACCCTGGTAGCGACTTCCAGAAGACCATTTTCTTGCGCATGCGCGTCACGCCGACGGGTTTTTCTCGGACTTCGTCCGATTCGAGCAGAACGTACCGTCGGTTGCGAATTATAAGATTTTCCGAATTGAGTTTATCCAAAAATCTGCGCCACTTTCTGGCGGCGGAAATCGAAGATGTGTTCCAGTTTGCGGCGCACCCAGAGGGCATGCACCAGGTCGCCGAGCACGCCGAAGAGCAAGGCGTAGGTGAGACGGTCGGTCATCTGCACGCCGCCTTCAACCGGCTCAAAGAGATGTTCATGATACCAGAAGCGATACGGGCCAAGGCGCTGTTCATCTACGAAGGAGCGGCACTCGGTGACATGAACAATTTCCGTCAGCCACAGCGAGCGGACGAAAGGCAGGAAGCGCACGCGGTACTCGATGATCTGTCCCTCGTACATGGGCGGCTCACCGCCGCAGACAATCTCGAAATCCAGGTCGGGCGGGGTCATCTCGTTCAGGTTGGCAGGGGTGGCAAAGTACGCCCACACCCGTTCGATGGGGGCGGGGATGAATTGTTGGCGAATCAGGCGATAAACGTTGGTCATAGGCTTTCTGTTATGGAACAAGCCTTGAGGCTTATTCTACATTTTCACATACAATTTTCCGTCCTCAATCATCACGTTGAAAGTGATCACCGGCGCAGCGGCGCTTGCCCATCTCCAGCAGGCGGCGCGACTATCCAGGGACACGCATGACGGCGAAGCCGGTTACCCAGTCCAGGTTTTCGCCGCTTTTCGGGTCGAATTTGCTGCTTTGGAAAGGGCACTTGTCTGTTTCAGACGGCTTCGAAAGACCGTCGACGGTTTGTCGTGTAGGGCAGGCTTTCCAGCCTGTCTATTTGGACGGCCTCGAAAGACCGTCGACGGTTTGTCGTGTAGGACAGGCTTTCCAGCCTGTCCGTTTCGGACGGCCTCGAAAGACCGTCGACGGTTTGTCATGTAGGACAGGCTTTCCAGCCTGTCCGTTTCAGACGGCCTCGAAAGACCGTCGACGGTTTGTCGTGTAGCGCAGGCTTTCCAGCTCGTCTATTTGGACGGCCTCAAAAGGCCGTCTTACAAATCGAATTTGTAGCACAGGCTTTCCAGCCTGTCCGTTTAGACGGCCTGGAAAGGCCGTCGACGGTTTGTCGTGTAGGGCAGGCTTTCCAGCCTGTCCATTTGGACGGCCTCAAAAGACCGTCCTACAAATCGAACTTGTAGGCTTTCCAGCCTGTCCGTTTGGACAGCCTCAAAAGGCCGTCCTACAAATCGAACTTGCAATAAGACCACTTCCACATATCTGGGCTTTCTACCAGTTTGGCCTTAACCGGGTTCATCAACACATACTCAACAATCTTCTGAAGTTCTCTCTCATCACGGACAACATGATCATAACTCTCATCTTGCCAGAAAGGACCTTTGCGCCCTAACGAACGGTTGGCTTGCCAAGCCGTGAAACCTTTGATGGATTGCATAATCTCTCCCAAAGGGTAATAGTGTTCACCTTGTTTGTCCTGTTGCTTTACCAATGGTTTGAACACTACATGAACATGGTTAGACATGATGCAATAAGCAATCAACTCATACTTTTTCTCGTCCAGATAATGCAAGGCGTCAGCAACGATTTTGGCAACTTCATCTCTAGCCAACCATTGCGATTCTCCTTGTTGTTGCTGGAGGGCTAAATCCCATTGAGCAAACATCTTTTTGCGCGCTTCAAGTGCATGATGAGGGCGTTCAGTGGGAGATAATGTAGCAAAAGTGGATTCCAGCATTTCAGCCTCGTGGATAAGGCGTTCTATAACGGCAGAAGGCAAGGAGTTGTATAACCTGAAGGTGGCGAAAATCGTAGCGCCAGGCGGTTGAAAGTGGGGTAAATGGCGGCGGTAGAAAATTTTTTCTTCGGGCATAGAGAAACTCCACAGTTCGTAGGACAGGCTTTCCAGCCTGTCTATTTGGACGATCTCGAAAGACCGTCGACGGTTTGTCGTGTAGGACAGGCTTTCCAGCCTGTCCGTTTGGACGGCCTCAAAAGGCCGTCCTACAAATCGAACTTGTAGCACAGGCTTTCCAGCCTGTCTGTTTCGGACGGCCTGGAAAGGCCGTCTTACAAATCGAACTTGTAGCACAGGCTTTCCAGCCTGTCTATTTGGACAGCCTTGAAAGGCCGTCCTACAAATCGAACTTGTAGCACAGGTTTTCCAGCCTGTCTGTTTCGGACGGCCTGGAAAGGCTGTCGACGGTTTATCGTGTAGGACAGGCTTTCCAGCCTGTCTGATTCAGACGGCCTTGAAAGGCCGTCCTACTTCAGACGTTCTAGCAGCGCAACTGTGGCCTGGACGATTTGCATTTGCTGAATCTCCCGCGCAATCGCGGCAAGATTGTCGCCCTGCTGCGGGCCGTACCAGCCAAATTGGGCATGGTTGCCGCCCGCGATGGTCACCCAAACAGTATCGGGCGGCAGCAGGGAACGAGAAGCAGCAATCTTATCAGGCGTGGCCAGGCCATCAAGCGAGGCTGAAATCGAAACGGCGCGCACCCCCGACCGACTGAGGTCATCCGATGAGGCCGGGTAGGCCGCCCACAGCACGAGACCGTCCACCGTGCCGGGGTGGGTGGCGACAAAATGTGCGGCCATCGCCCCGCCGAGGGAGTGTCCGCCCACGGCCCAGCGTTCGATTTCGGGGTGCGCGGCGATGACCTCATCGGCTGCATTCGGCTCGAAGACAGCCAGATTGAGCGGCATGCGCACCAGGATGACCAGGTAGCCCTGGTCGGCGATGGCCTGTGCGGTCGGAGCGTAGGCGCGGAAGTCCACCCGGCCGCCGGGGTAGAGAATCAGGCCGAGGGTCGGTGCACTGCCATCTGGCAAGAAGGTCAGCCAGCGCTCACTTGCGCCGACTTCGTTCAGCCCCGGCACACGTTCGAAGACTTCCGGCATGGGGCGGGCGGCGGTAGAACCCCAGACGATGAAGGCTAGAACCGCCAGGACCAGCACACTGACCAGGGCAAGTAGAAGACGAGAGAGAAAGGAGCGTTTTTTGTGAGCAGTCATGGCGGTTTTCCTTAGTCAGGCCTTTAGCCTATCGTTGTCAAGGACAACCTGAAAGGTTGTCCTACGCAATTTCTACGCAATTTCTACGCAATCTCCGTCGCCGGGGGAACGCCCGGCATTTTGACCAACACGATGCGCCGATACGCGAACCAGACCGACCAGAGAAGCATCAGCGCCGAGAAGACGCCCGGCGCCCAAACGCCCAGCGTCCCTAGCAGGAAGCCGCCGACGGTTGGGGCGATGACGCGGGTGATGGATTCGAGTGCGCCCGCCAAGCCGAGCGTCCCGCCCAGTTCGTCGCGCGAGACCGATTTGGTCAGCGCCGATTGAATGACGGTATTCAGCACGCCGCCCGAAACGGCCAGCGGCAGCAGAACGATGAGCAGAGTCCCCAGATTGCGGGTCAGCGCCCAGCCGATGAAGGAGAAGCCCATCACCCACAGGCCGGTGATGATAAGGCTGTTTTCGCGGAAACGTTTGGTCAGCACGCCGATCAGCACGCCTTGCACGATGACCGACAGCAAGCCGACATAAGCCAGCACGTAGCCGGTGCGGTCGGAGGTCAGGCCGATAGCCTGGGCATAGAGCGAGAAGATACTCTGGAAGAGGGAAAAGGCCATGCCGTAGAAGAAGCGCAGGTGCAGGAGCGGCCCGACCACGGGACGGCGCAGCGCCTGCCAAAGGGCGCCCAGCGTAAATGGAGGTCGTTGAATTTGGGCAATCTCTGCCCGCCGCGCCAGCGAGAGCGACTCGGGCAGGAAGAAGGCAATCGCCAATAGGTTGAAGGTTGCCACGCCTGCGGCCGCGAAGGCGGGGACGTTATAACCGGCCTTGCTGAGCAAACCGCCCAGTGCCGGCCCGATGATGAATCCCAGCCCGAAGGCCGCTCCGATCAGACCAAGGCCTTTGGCGCGGTTCTTCTCATCGGTCACATCCGAGATGTAGGCCTGTGCAACGGTGATGTTACCCGCCGTCGCCCCGTCCAGGAGGCGGGCAAGGAACAGCACGCCCAGCACGAAGGTTTTGGTGGCAGAGGGCGCCAGCCAGCGCGCCAGCATCTCCCCAATAGGCGCAGCAAAGCCGAGCAGAAGGAAGCCCAGCAGCGTCCCGAAGACGCTCACGAGCAGAATCGGGCGGCGGCCGTAGCGGTCGGAGAGGCGTCCGAGGAGGGGCGAACCTATCAGCGAGGCGGCGGCGTAGGAAGCCACCAGCAGGCCGACGACGGTCGGGCTGGCGCCGTAGGATTCGGCGTAGAAGGGCAGGAGGGGCAGGATAAGCCCGAAGCCGAGCAAGTCAACGAAGACTACCAAGAAAATCGAGAGGAGACGTTTGTTATTCATTCATAACCTTCCAGAGAATAGGGGGAGCGATAGGCTTCCTGATAATGAAATTCAAATTTGGGCGTTTTGCCCGTTTTGGTGAGGTCCTCCCAGCCGACGCGCAGCAGGCCGAGCAGGGGCGTCCAGGGTTTGAAAAGTTTGACCTCGACAAATTCCTTGCGCTGGCGGGCGATGGCATTCACCAATTTGTCGGCGGCGGCTTTTGGGGGTTGACCCAAAAAGCGCAGAACGAAGCCAAAGTTCTTCAGCATTTCTTTACCGCGTTCGCCGACCACAATGGGGCTGGTGAGCATGTCGGTGGTCATCATACCAGGGCTGAAGCCCAAAATTTTCACGCCGCTACCCATGAGTTCAACAGCCAGACTTCGGGTGAACGATGTCACCCAGGCTTTGGTCGCGCCGTAGAGTCCGGTGGGCGAAGCGGGGCGCAGGAAACTTCCGTTGCCGTAGATGTTGACCAGCATCCCCTCGCCTCGCGCCGAGAAATGCCCCATCACAGCCTGCGTGCAGCGCAGTACGCCGAGGTCGTTGACGAGGAACATATCCAGCGCCTCTTGCGGGTTCATATCCAGCATCATGCCGGCGGCGTTGGAGTAGCCTGCATTGTTGACCCAGATGTCAATGTGGCTATGCTTTGCCAGCACATCCCGCACCAGTTGATAGATTTGTTCCTCCTGGCGGACATCCAGCACGAATCCGCTTACTCGACCTTTGGGCTGGAGGCCGTTTAAGGCGTGCTGCAGGGCCTCCTGGCTGCGCCCGGTGATGATGACGATGGCTCCCGCCTCAAGCATGGACTCGGCGATGGCATAGCCAAAGCCGCGCGAGGAGCCAGTGATGACGACAACTTGATCTTTGATTTTCATAGAAACCTTTTTTTGATGCTTTATTGCAAGTATTTCATTATAAGCCGCCACAGGCGGCGATAACGAAGCATTTCAGTCGTAGAACAGGTCTCCATCCTGTTCAGACGGCCTGGAAAGGCCGTCCTACTGCCTACTGCCGTCCTACTGCCTACTGCCGTCCTACTGCCTACTGCCGTCCTACTGCCGCTACTGCCGCAGGCGCGGAATCAACACAGGCGTACGTTTTTTATATGCTTCGTACGCTTCCTGCCCGCCCCATCTGGCATCGGCTTTCTTTTCCAACAGCGGAATGCCGCTGACGCGGGTGAGCAGAAAAGTGACAAACAGCGGGGAAATCAGCGCCACCCATTGCCAGCCGTGCAAAACGGGCAGGGCGATGATGAGGACGCCGATCCACAGGATGATCTCACCGAAGTAATTGGGATGACGCGAGCGCGACCACAGTCCCGTTTGGATAAACTTACCTTTGTTGGCGGGGTCGGCGCTGAAACGGCTCTTTTGGGCGTCGGCGATGACCTCGATGGCAAAGCCAAACAGCCAGACCAGGAAGCCCACGAGGGCGAAGATGTCCAATGCTTTGCGCGCTGTGGTCGTGATGCCAATCAACGCGGCGGAGGCGGTGAACGTGACCCACAGGCCCTGAATCGTCCAGGCGTTCAGGAAGCGGATGAACGAAGGCTTGATGTCATCGAAGCGGTCATCCTTGCCTGCCTTGCGGATGCGGCTAAAGAGGAACATCCCCAGGCGCAGCGCCCAAACGATGACCAGCGCCGCCAGCAGAATCGCGCGGGCATCCACGCCTGCACTGAAAAACACTGCAATCAGGGTGACGGAAAAATAGGTGAGACTGCCCGTCAGGTCGTAGAATTTTTCAGTCTGGAAAAGATAGGCGGGAATGAACGCCAGCCATTGAATAAGAAAGGCCAGGGCGACCACCAGCGCAAAAACGGGGAGGCTACCAAGCGTTGCACCGCCCTGGCTGCCTGCCAGAGCGACCAGCGCGCCGGCGATCAGCAAAACGGGAAAGACGATGAGTGAATTACGTTCTTTCATGGGATTTTGTCCTTGTGGAAACTTTTATGGGGCGGATTAAAACCCGCGTCGTTGACCCTGCCAGGGAGGGGGCGCGCCATTACGGAATTCTTCCACGCTTGGGCCGCGCAACCGGGCGAGACGCCACGTGCCGTAGAGGTAACTGACGATGAGCAAAATGATGGTGACGGGCCAGCCTGTCAACGCGTTGACCCAAGCCAGTTTGCCAACATCCTGATTTTGGTATATGCTCACCTGCCAGAAGAGACGCAGAGCAAAGAAGAGCAGCCACGCAATGGTCACCTCGGTGTAGGCAGGGCGGACGTGTTCATGCCAGTACCAATCCAGCGGCCAGCGGCGGGCAAGGTGACTCGTCCACGCCACGATTGGCTTGCGAATGAGCAGGCTGACCAGCGTCAGGGCAACGGTCAAACCGCCGTTGACGATGCCTGGGAGGAAGAATCCCTCCGAACGTCCGAGCAGAAGCGCCAACGCAATCGCCAACCCGACGCTTCCCATGCCTCCCAGCGCATACAGCAGAGACTGTCCACGGCGCAGGCGGAGGATGGCCATCAACACGGAGAGACCCAAGGCGCCAATCATGGCGGGGGTGAAGCCCGCCAGTCCGTTCAACAAGAGGAAAAGAATCGGCGGCAGGATAGTGTCCAGCAAGCCGACCTTTCCCGTGACAGCGCGGATTTCCTCCAGCAGTTCGCGTGCCTTTTCAGGCATGTTTTCCCAGCCAGAACTTACGCCAGTCGCCTTCGCTGGATTGCAAGGCAAGGAAGGTGTACAGCGCGCCGGCAAAGAAGCCAAGCGTCAGCATGGCAATCGTCCACAGGATGGCAACGGGCAGGGACTTCTCGCGGTAAAGAATCCACATCGAGAAGAGCGTGAAGCCCACATACAAGTCAACCAGCGAGACGATGCCCCATGGCATGGAAAGGAGTTGACCGCCCTCGCTGGAAAAATCGCCAACGGTGAAGCCGTTGACGAGGACAGCAGACATGGCGAGGATACCGAACAGGGAGACAAGTTTTGCGATTTTCATTTTATAGCACTAAAACGATCCCAACTACAACCTCGGTGGCGAGGCTAATCCAATTCGATTGGACGGAGGACTTGTCCACGAAAATGGAGACGAGGCGTACCGCAGCAATGGCGAGGTACATGATGCCAAGCATTTGGTAAACTTGGCGCGTTGCTAATACGAGTACGGCGATGCCGAGACCGATGAAGAGTCCGCCCAGGATGGCGCGGATTTCGGTGATGCCGCGCGGGCCTGGGGCGGTCAGCCCCGTGAAGCTTTGCACACTGCGCGGCCAGAGCAGAGAAAGCAGTCCCGTGCCGATGGTGAGGATGACAGCAACGAATTGAAGAATCTTAAAGGGGGTCATCGCGATTCCTTTTTTGAAATACAGGCGAAGCCAAGCGCGCCGACGCCGAGATGCGCGCCCAGCACAGGGCTAATTTGCACAATGGAAATATCTCCGCCGGGCAGAAAGTGTTTTATGCGCTCCAACATTGCCTCGGCTTCTTTTTGCACACCGGCGTGGAGGATAGCCAGTTTCATGATTTCTATCAAAATCCATATCCGAACTGCTGTTATTATAAATGCCTGTATTTGTTTTGTCAATGTTTTGTATATTTTACTGGATATAGAATTGACAAAGTCTGTACATTCAACAATATATTGCATCCGTCCCTTGGGGTGATAGACAGGACGTAAATGTGGGGCGCCTGACAGGCGTGCCCATCCCCGCCCTGCACGCCCAGTTTTCGGCAGGCTGGAAGCCCCCCGCCTCAACCCATGGAAGCCCTGTGGGCTGATGTGACAGTCCGCCCGAACCTGACGTCGCAGGAACTTTCGGGACGTTTTACGCAAGGAAGGGGCCTGCAAGATTTACATACTGTTAACCTTTACCCACTTGTTAAAGCAACAACAATCAATACAATAGAAAGTGGGTTTTGTTCCCAGAGCGAATTGAACTGGCGTGCAAACCGCCAGAAAAGACGGACGGAAATGTCGCAAAAAACCTGGGTTGAAACCATGCCCTACCCCAAAGGGCTGCTGAAATGGCTCTTCAAAACGCCCATCCTGCTTTACCGGCTGGGATTGGGCTTTTTGATTGGCCGCCTGTTCATGGTGATGACCACCACCGGGCGCAAGAGCGGCATGCCGCGCCGCACAGCCATCGAATTTCACGGGTTCGAGGGCAAGCCCACTGTCTTGAGCGGCTGGGGGACGAAGACCGACTGGTATCGCAACCTCGTCGCCAACCCGTTCGCCACCGTGCAGACTTGGCGCGGGGCGCAGTCCGTCCGCGCGCGGCGCATGGATTCAGACGAAGAACGGGCGCGCGCCTTCCGCTGGGCGCAAGCCAACCCCACTATGCGCAATATGATGAAACTGGCTGGCTTTCAGATGACGCTGGAGCAGTTCCTGGCGGAAAAAGAGCGCTTCACTTTCGTCGTCTTCGAGCCAACAAACGAGAAAACGCCCCCGCCGCTCAAAGCCGATTTGATTTGGGTGTGGGCGGTTTTGCTCCCAATTTGTCTGTTGTTGGTATGGATTCTCAGAAACTGACCCCGAACGCGCCAGCATTCGCCAATTGATGAAATCTCACACCTGCTTCGCGCTGCCCCTTTTGCTCCTGCTAGTCATGGCGGGGATATTTGCCCTCTCGGCCCGCTGGCTGGGCGCGGAGGCGGGCTATCTGCTCGGCTTTGCCTTTTATTGGCTGTTCTGGTGCCAGCTTGTGCCGCGCTGGCTGCTGAATAAGGCGGAATTTGCCACCATCTTGCGTGACCGCGCCCCGCTTTTTTGCCGCGCCAACCGGCTCGCCGCCCTGCTCTGGCTGACCGTCACGCTGGTATCCGTTTTCATGTACGCCGGGGACTTCCTGCGCGCCCCGCTGACCCTCATCCTGCTCGCCGCGCCGCTGGCAACCCTGAACAGCTTTCGCGAGGAGATTCTCTGGCGCGGACTCTACGTCCGCCAGTTTCCGCAGAATCCCTGGATGGCGATTCTCTACCCCTCGCTCGGTTTTGCCCTTTGGCATTTTGCGCCGCAGGTGATTTACCCGGCCGAAAATGTGCCCGGCTTCGTACTCTCGAACTTCTTCCTGGCACTGCCTTACAGATACATCGCCTGGCGCACCGGCTCCGCCAAATGGACGGTCATCTCGCACAGCCTGAGCGGAATCCTGGCTTTGAGCGGTTTTCTCGCGCCGAGCGTGCTGGCGCTGATTGTTTGAAATACACTCAACACAGAAAGGCGTTACCATGCCCAATAAAACCCAAAAACTTCAATCCTTGCTCGATTCTCAAGTGGGCAAAGGCGGCTTGCATAACATCGTCGTCGCGGTGCAGTCCTACGACAAAAGCCTCGACTTTGTCGGCGCGGCAGGCGTGGCTGACCCGGCTACCGGTGCGCCGATGACGCCCGAAACGCCATATTTCATCGCCAGTGTCACCAAGATGTACACTGCCGCCATCATCCTGGAACTGCACGAGCAAAAACGGCTTGACCTCGAAGCGCTGGTCTCGGATTATTTGCCCGACGCGCTGCTCGAGGGTATCCACGTTTACAAAGGCGTTGACTACAGCCGCCAGCTCAAGGTGTCCCAACTGGTCAACCAGACCTCCGGCCTGGCCGATTTCGAGACCGATAAACCGCGCCGCGGCAAAAGCGTGCTGGATGAATTGATGGCTGGTCACGACCGAACGATTGACACCGCCGAAGCGCTCCGGATTACCTGCAGCCTGTCTCCGCACTTTGCGCCGGGAACGCCAGGCCGGGCTTATTACTCCAATCTCAACTACCGGCTGCTCGGCGAAATCATCCAGTCCATCACCGGAAAGCCGATGGCGGTCAACTTCGAGGAGCGCATCTGCGCGCCGCTGGGTTTGCAGCGCACCTATCTCTACGACTGGACAAAGCCCCGCCCCGGCGAGCAGCCTGCTACGATTTATCTGAACAATGCCCCGGCCAATGTCCCCCAATACCTTTCGTCCAATGTGTCAGATGGCGGCCTGGTTTCCACGGCGGCGGAGTTGATGGTTTTCCTACGCGCCTTTTTTGAAGGGCGCTTGTTCGACAAAGCCTTCCTGGAATGGATGACTCGTTGGAATCCCATTTTCTTCCCCCTGCGCTACGGCTACGGGCTGATGTACTTCCAATTGCCGCACTATTTTTGGATTACCCCACTGCCTGGGTTCATTGGTCATTCCGGCTCGACCGGGTCGTTTGCCTTCGCCTGCCCCTCGCGCTTGCTCTATCTCACCAGAACCCTGAACGTGATTACCCCGGCCAGACCGTTTTTCTTTATGATGAACCTGGTTCGAGCGATAAGTTGAAATAAGAGGCCGCTGATGTCAAAACTGGTTGCTTTTCTCGCCCTGGTTTGCCTGGTTCTGACCGCCCTGTGGGTGAGTCTGCTGATTGCCGACATGGCTTCCGCCGGGCCGCTGGAGACCTTTGAGCAGGCCGCTGCTCATACTTCCCGGCTGCATGGCCTATTCTACGCTACTTATCTCAACGCCGCGCTGCTGACACTGGCTGCCGTCGCTTTCTTCGCCGCGCTATATGCCTGGCTCAAACCCACTGCGCCAGATTGGACAGTCGTTGGGCTAGTTTTCGTCCCCATCTACGGCGCGTTGAACCTGGTGGACTATCTCTCTCAGGTAACACTCGTTCCTGCCCTGGTGACGCTGCGCCTCGACCCGCGCTATGCCGACGCAGCCGATATGCTGCTGCGCCTGACCCTGCAAGCCTGGCCTGCCTCGACGATGGCCTTTTTCAATGGCCTGGCCTACGCCATCCTGGGCATCCCCTCTATTTTGTTTGGTCTGCTCTTGTGGAAATATCACGGCGCGCTGCGTTGGGGCGGCTTGTTGCTGGCGCTCAACGGCGCAGCCTGCATCCTGGGTGTGGTTGGATTTCTAACAGCAAATGCGCTGCTTGGCCAGGGCGTGATGATTGGCGGCATATTGTTCCTGCTAGCTTTATTTCCGATTAGTTGGGCTTTCCTGAAAGAAAAACCATGACGCTGCCTGCCGAAACCTGCCCACGCTGCGGCGCAGCCCTGCTTGAAGGCAACGCTCTCTGTCCATCCTGCGGAACGGTGAATCCCTTACCGCAGGTTGAACCAGCCCCACAAGCGTTCCGCCCCTCTGCCGCGCCTGCCCCGTTCCCAGAACAAGACAGCCGGGCGCGCATCGAGCGCCAATTCACATCCCAAACAACGGAGTTTATACAATGGACCTCACAGCCATCCTTTTCCTGTCGGTTTCCTGTTCGTGTTTGGCTGGATGTTTTACATGCTCTTTCAATCCAACCGCAAGGAGAAAGAAACCACACAACAGGTTGCCCAAAGTTTGGGATTTTTTCCTCTGGAAGCCAATACCAACCTGACAGAAAAGATTTCCAGTCTGTACCAGCGCACATGGACAAACAAAAATTACCAGTTGCGGCACGTTGCGCGGCGCGTTATCCCGGAGGGGGAGATGTTCCTGTTCGACCTACTGGACGCCTCCATGGAGGATGACAGCCCGATTGAGCGTCAGGCGGTGGCGCTGATTTCTCCCTCCCTGAATCTGCCGCCGTTTACCCTTTTCCCCAAGGCGAGTCAACAATATGCCCTGAGCGGGCTGGCCAACCGGATTGTGGAATGGGGCATGTCGCTAATCGGCGAACCGGTGGCGTTTCCCCAGTTCCCGGCGCTGACCGAACGATATGTGATTGCCTCCCCCGACCCGGATGAAGTCCATCGGTTGATGGATGAGCCGCTGGCGCGCTTCTTCAGCCAGACTGAAATGTATACGCTCCACGCCGCCGGAGACCTGTTCACCTTTGCCGAGATGGACACCCGCTTCGACACTGCTGACCCGCAGAGCATGACCCGCCGCGTGAATCGCGCTCTGGAAATTTTCCGGGCGCTGCGGAAATGAAAATCGGATGAAGCACATTCATAACCACGTCACTCCATTGGAGGAAAAATGACCACAAACCCTGAAAATCGCCCCCCGCTCCTGCAAAAACTGGACGGGCGTTGGACCGCAACCGGCGACGTGACCGGTGAGCCGGTTCAATACAATGTCTTGGCTGCCCCAGCCCTGCAAGGGCAGTTCACTGAAATCTCGATGAACGATGTCCAGGTGCCTTCGCAATACGAAGCCCGCATCTTCATCGGTTTCGACGGCGAATCGCAGCAAGTGATTGCGCATTGGATGGATAACTTCGGCGCGGCGTATTCCATCCCCCACGGCACAGGCAGTATCGCGGGCAACGTCATCGAGTTCATCGTCCCGTACCCGCAGACCGCCTTCAAAGACCGCTTCGAATACTTCCCCGAAAGCGATACCTGGACTCTGGAAATCACCGCCCAGCAGCCCGATGGCAGTTGGAAACACTTCGCCCGGTACGATTTCCGGCGGGCGGCATAGGAACCGACCATGAAACTGCTTGCGCTCAACGCCAGTCACCGCGGCGAGAGGGGCATCACCGCCCGGCTGCTTTCGCGCCTGGGCGAAGGCGCCCAGCAAGCCGGGGCCGGGTTCGAGACGCTCTCCCTGGCGCGCCTGAAAATCAACCGCTGTCTCTCCTGTCATCAATGCCAGGAGGACAAAAATCACCTGCAATGCGTCTACAACGATAAAGACGATGCCCGCTTCGTCTTCGACCGCATGGCAGAAGCCGACCTGCTCATCTTTGCCACGCCCATCTACCTGATGACGATGAGCGGGCTGATGAAAAACCTGCTCGACCGCACCTACTCCACGATGGACATCTCCGAGGTGCGCCTGATGGGCGGGCTGATTCATCATCACGTCAACCCAGCGATTTCCCGCAAGCCGTTCGTGACGCTCCTGGTGTGCAGCAACCTGGAGACGCTTTCCTGGCGCAACGCCGCCGAGTATTTCCGCATCTATGCCCGCTTCATGGAAACGCGCCAGGTTGGGCTGCTGGTTCGCAATGCTTCGGAACTGTTCGCCGCCCAAAACGCCGAGGCCATGCAGCGGCGCTTTCCGAAAATCCCGCAGGTGTGGGCGGCTTTCGAGCAAGCCGGGCGGGAACTGGCCGAGCGCGGCGCGGTCTCCCGGCAGACGGCGCGGCGCGCCAGCCAGGAAGTCATCCCCGTGCCGTTCTTTGGTCTGCTCAAACGCCTGCCCTGGGTGCGGCGGCGCGTGGTGCAGGTATTGAACGACCCGTCTTTTTGGGAGTGAAGGGAGATACTCAAGAAGGAAAAGTGCCAATGTTGAAGTGGAATCGTGTTCTCAAAATGGGAATCCCCCTCCTGGCATTGGGATGGGCTGTCCTGCTGTTATTTGGAAGCAACCGTGGGGCGGCTGCCAGCCCCGCAGCCGCCCCCCCGATCTACTATGTGGATGTTGCCGTAGCCGCATCAGGTGATGGCAGCAGTTGGGACACGGCTTTCAAAACCATCGGCGAAGCCACTGCCCAAACCCTGCAACCGGGCAGCATCATCTCGGTGCGCCCCGGGAACTACCCCGAAGATGTCGGCATTGACCAATCCGGAGCGGAGGTGGTGCCCATGACCACCGGTGTGCAAGCCCTGACCGGAAATCAGGTCGTTTTTCCTGCGGGCAGTGATCTTTCGGGCATTGATCTGGCGGCTCACCCCGGCGAATACTACCTCTACCTGGCGCGCAGTTGGGTAGGCAACAGCGGCGTGTACCAGATCAGCGCGGTGGATGCAGTCAACCGCACGGTAACGCTGGCAGGCGCCAGCCTTTTAGCCGAAAGCGGCGCGCCGGGTGACGATACCCGCCTTTCCGCCGCGGTGGGACGTCCCATTCACCTGCGTAATGCCGAACCTCAGAACGGCTACGTCACCCTGAATGGCGCGGGACTTGATGTCTATACCCTGCTTTATGTGGGAGATGGCTGGATTGACCCCTGCGGGGCGGATAACCCCGTGGCATTCATCACGATTGATGGCTTTCACCTCACCAACTCGCCTGGCGGGCTGCACATTCAGGATGGCAGTTATGTTGTGTTTGCCAACGGCCGCACCAGCAACCAATCGCGGGGAACCGGTATCTATGTGAACGGCAACCGAAACCATCCGGCGCGCTACAACTTTTTCATCAACAACGAAATCTACGACCCGACGAGCGATGCAATTTACATCGGCGCAGGCGGGCAAGGCGAAGCCTGCAACTACACCTAATTCACCCACGTACTGGGCAACGACCTCTCGCACAGTGCAAACACGTGGATAGAAAATGCCATCGAGGTCAAGGAGTATCACAACCGCGGCACGGTCATCGCCGGCAACGTCATCCATGATTTTACGCTGGATTATTTTTGGAATGGGGCGATCAACCTTCAACCGGGTGCCAACGATACCCTGGTGTACGGCAATGAACTGCGCAATATCACCCCGAATTACGAAGAAGGGCCCATTTATATCATCGGCGTGGAGGCTGGCGGTGATACGGACGATATTCTCACGCAGAATGTGCATATTTTCAATAACATCATCTACAACACCGTAAGGGTCACCCAAACGATCTATGCTTTCGGTGTACGTGGCGATCACACGCAGGCGGTAATGATTTACCATAATACGATTCACAACATCAACGGCGGGCTGTATCTGCACTACGACACAGGCGATGGCAGCGACAACGGCGTGCATTTCAGAAACAACATCTTCGATATTCCCGCCGGGTTCCCGCTGATTACCGATGAGGACTGGGTGCTGACCGGGACTTTCAACCTGAGCCACAATTTCTTCTCTCGCACCCCTGAGGTTTACACAGGCACAATTTATTGGGTAGGCGATCCCGGTTTTGTGAGCGCCCCCACGAATTTGCACCTGAGTGCAGTCAGCCCGGCTCGGGATCAAGCCCTGGTCCTCACGCCGCCCCTGACGCGAGATTTCGATTTGGCTGCGCGGGATGCTCTCCCCGATCTGGGGGCGTATGAATATCTGATTCCGGCACCCTCCAAAAAAATCTACTTGCCCTTGATTGTACGGTAACCCATCAAACCGGCGAAAATTTGGTACGTTTATGGATGCGATTGGCAATCGTGAAAAGGAGCAATCATGAAATCCGCTGTTCAAAACGCGCATGGCTCGTCCCCGACCATGCCCAAGACACAGACGTTCCCCGCCTTTTTCCATTGGCTGATTCCCCTGATTGTCGTGCTGTCGCTCATTACTGCCGGAACAGGGCTGTTCTGGCAGGGTGGGCAAGGCGCTTACACCTTCCAGACCCTGCGCGGTCAGCAGGTCGAGATGTATGGGCGCGGCGTATACGCCAGAGATTCGCTTTTAGCCGGGGCAGGTTTTCGCGGTACCGATGCCGTCACCCTGTTCATCAGTCTGCCGTTGCTGGTCCTCTTTTACCGGCTTGCCCGGCGCGGCTCCCAAAATGCGCCCATCGCGTTGACCGGCGTGCTGTTTTACTTTCTCTACAACAGCGCGTCCATGACTTTTTCGGCGGCTTTTAACTCGTTGTTCCTGGTCTATACCGCCATGTTTTCCGCCTGTTTCTTCGCGGTTGTGCTTGCCCTGACGAGTCTGGACGCGGACGCGCTCGCACAACGAGTCCAGCCGGGATTTCCGCGGCGCGGCATGGCGATTTTCCTGTTCGTGGCCGGTTTCGGCACGCTGCTGGTCTGGACGAGCGAATTGCTCCCCCCGCTCCTGAGCGGGACCGCGCCCGAAGTCCTCGGCCCCTACACGACGCTGTTCACGCATGGGCTGGACCTGGCGATCATCGTCCCAACGACGGTCCTGACGGCGATCCTGCTCTTACAGCGCAAACCGCTCGGCTATCTGCTCGCCGCCCCGCTGCTCATCCTGATTTCGCTGGTGGGGGTGGTCGTCCTTGCCCAAACGGTGAGCCAGACCCTGGCCGGGTTGATTTTCCCCATCGGCGTGTATATCGGCATGGTTGGCTCGTGGATGGTGCTGGGCGCCTTTGCCGTCGGGCTGACGGTGGCGTTCTTCCGTAATCTTTCCGGTCATATTCCCCAGCCCGATCAGTAAGGTGTAGTATCTACTCAGCCACAGTGTCATTGCGAGCGTTTTTTGCGAAGCAATCCCCAAATTCGCAGTGTGGAGATTGCTTCGTCGGCACAAAACGCCTCCGCGCAATGACAGGAATAGGTATTTGCGCCAAAGGTCACATTTCGTGCAGGAAAAATCATAGGCGATTTCACCCGGCGCGGTTGTCCTCGTCATGCGCCTGCTCACGGGAAACTGGCAAGCGGCGGGCGGCTTTGGTCAGGTGACCGAGTGGCCCGAGCTGAACTGGCTGACCGGCTGGCTGGCATGGATTCTCATTTCCGGGTTGGGAGAAGAGACCGGCTGGCGCGGTTTTGCCCTGCCGCGTTTGCAAGCCCGTTACAGTGCGCGCGACGCCTCGTTCATTTTGGGACTGCTGTGGGCGGGCTGGCACGCTCCGGCTTTTTTCTACAACTATGAACTCTCGCTGTTTTCCGTGCTGGCCTTTATGGTCAGCATTGTCGCCGGGGCAATGCTGCTGACCTGGCTCTACAATAGCACCGGCGGCAGCCTGCTGGCGACCATTCTGTGGCATGGCGGGTACAATGCGGCGGTCGCAGGCAGTGAAGGCGCGGTGGCAGCGGCTCTCACTGCGGCAGTCATCCTGGCCTTCATCCTGATTGTTCGCCGTTATGGGCCGGAGACACTTTCACCGCGCCCCAAACAAATTTTGGAAGATTGAGTCGCCCGCGTTTGGAGAGGGCGGCGCGTCCCCAAGGTTCGAGCGGCTCAACCAGGCTTATGAGTAAACCTTCTGAACTGTTCTCGTTAGAGACGCTTCGAGACATTCGCAGGTTGTTTATAGGAGAGAATCGCATGTTTAACCGTCTAGGCGCAACACGTTTGGGAGTGTGGGTCATCAAGCACATCATCGCGCCCGTTCACCGCTTCCTCTATCGTACATCGGGCGGCAGGATATTTGCCTCTTCTGGCGCAGACAGGGGCGTTTTGCTCCTGACAACCCGGGGGCGACTCAGCGGCAAGGAGCGAACGACTCCGCTCTACTATCTTCGGGATGGAAGTCGGATTATCGTTTGCAACGTCAACCCCGGTTTCGAGCGAACAAACCCCTGGGTCATCAACCTGCGCGCACATCCGATAGCCAGGCTGCAAATTGGACCTGAAATTGGCGAATATCACGCCCGCGAGGCCACGCAGGCGGAGATTGACTCTTACTGGCCGCGTTTAATCAAAATCTGGCCCGCCTATGAGTCGCATTTTGAAAAGAGCCGCCAGCGAGCGATATTCGTGCTGGAGCATTGTTGAATGGGCAAGGCGTCAGAAACCGCCACTGACATCGCCCTGGCGCTCGGACGCAAGGCAAAAAAACGGGCGCCGCCTCGATTTGTTGGCACAGAATGTTGACTGAAAACACCCTCATCATCAACGCAGGCATGGCCGACCTGACGATGGCCGCCTACCCGGGGCGCGCCAGTTCGCGACGGTTGAGAAAGAGAATGGCAAAGTGATAGAGTCCGGGCACGCCGCGATAGCGTTTGCCGTTTTCGATTTGCGTCAGGTGCGCCGGATCATGCCCGCCCACCCCCAACCCGGCGCTCATTTCTTCGCGCCAGTTTAACTCCAATCGCAGCGCGTTCTGGTAAAAAAACAAGTTGACGTTCCAGGTCAGCTGCCTTGAGATGAACATAAGCAGAACGGACATCTGGATGGATACGATGCGAAGAAACCGCAACGGGTTGGGGAGGCCCATCTTCCGTATCACATGCGCGCGAGCAGGTTATCGCGGCGAATGAATTGATAGTAGAGAGCAGCCAAAATATGCAGCAGGATATGGAGACTGAACAACGGGAATGCCAATCCATGCAGAGCGACATCCATGTCGGCAGGGATGCTGCCCTGCCCGCCAAAGACAATAGGGGCAAGCTCATAGCGGTTCGAGGGCGCCATTCCGCTGACAAGCAAGAGGATGGCAAACAAGAGAATCAGGAGCAGGGAGAGAGACTTTTTAC
Organism: Anaerolineales bacterium; assembly: GCA_020060465.1. Classification (GTDB taxonomy): domain Bacteria; phylum Chloroflexota; class Anaerolineae; order Anaerolineales; family UBA4823; genus RBG-16-57-11. Next base: position 162,862 of record JAGVAD010000007.1, on the reverse strand, counting down.
GCTCAATTCTGTTGTGTTGGGAGTGCAGGATAAATCCTACGCTACGGTTTCGGATGCGCGGCGAAAAACTCCCATATCAACTGCGAAGCGGAGATGCTCTGCGTGGGCTGGTCGGCGCCGGCGCGGCCAGATGAATTGCCCCCCGGCCAGGCATGACCGCCGCCCAGGATGGTGTACAGTTCCACCCCCGTCCCCTCCCAGCACCCGCTCCAGACCCGATGCTGGATGTCGGCAAAGAAGTCGGTTTGCGGCTGGGGGTTACAACCGTTGAACGTCGTCCAGAAGTCAACGGATTCCTGCACCGAGGCGAAATCCACCCCGACCAAAGATTCGGAGCCGACGCCGCCGTCATACGGCAAATGCTGGTCTGCCGTGCCGTGAAACATCAGCACCGAAACAGGCTGGGAGGGATTGCAGGGGGAGAAATTGAGCGTCCCCGCCACCGGCGCGATGGCAGCGAACAGTTCGGCGGCTTCGCACCCCAGCCGATGCGAGAGAATCCCGCCGTTGGACATGCCCGTGGCGTAGATGCGCTTGAGGTCAATCTCCGTCAGGGCTTGCAAATCTGCCACAATGGCGCGCACAAAACCGACATCGTCCACGTTGTTTTCCTGGGCATAGGCGCAGCAGGCGCCGCCGTTCCAGGTGAGCAGTTTGTCGCTGCCCAGGCGGCCTGTGCCGTTGGGATAGACTGCCAGGAAACCATTTTGGTCAGCAACTTGGTTGAATTCGGTCATGTGAACGGCATTTTGGGCATTGCCGGAACCGCCGTGAAAGACAAAAACCAGCGGAAGCGGCTGACTCCCGTCGAGCGAGGCAGGCACATATAAGATGTAACTGCGCTCGCGGCCGTCGTGGGTGAGCGTGCGGGTGATTTTCACCGCAGGCAGGTTGGGAGGCTGGACTGCTGCATTGGTCAGGACTTGGGGCTGGGTCGCGGTTTCTGTGGCTGGAGTCTCCGCTGCGAGCGTGCCCGTCAGCGAGCATACGAGGGCGGCCAGCGTCAACCCAAAAAGGAACAAGAGAATGGGTCTCATTTCAAAATCTCATCAAAGAACTGCACCACTTTCTGCATGATCTCGCGCCGCGTGGGGCTGATTTGTCCGTTCATCGGCTTGAAGCCATGCCCGGCGTTTTTCACCACGACCAGTTCGGCAGGGACGCCAGCCGTTTGCAGGGCGGCCAGCAGGCGCTGGGATTGGTCGAGCGGGACAAGTCGGTCCAAATCGCCGTGTAGAATCAGGAATGGCGGATCGTCGGCAGTAACATAGGTGACCGGGCTGGCAAGCGCGATGTCGAAGCCCCGAAAGACGTTTGCAGCTTTCTTGTACCCGCCTGCAAATGGAACAGCGAAGTCGGCGGGACCGAACATATCCACCACGGCTTGCAATCGGCTCGAATATTCAAGATACTCGCCCACGTCGAAGCCTGCGCTCTCGTCGGATGTGCCCAGCAAAGCCACAAGATGCCCGCCTGCCGAGCCGCCCCAGGCGCCGATTCGGTTCGGGTCGAGGTTATATTCGTCTGCGTGGGCGCGCAGGGAACGGATGGCGCATTTGACATCCTCAATCATGGTCGGGAAAAGATACTGCGGAGCGAGACGGTAGTTGACAGCAGCCACCAGAAAGCTCGCCTGCTGCAACACTGGGATTTCGAGCGCGCCGGCGCCATCGCGTTTATCGCCGCTGCTCCAGCCTCCGCCGTGAACATAGACGGTGACCGGCAGTGAAGAATCTGCGCCGGAGGGCGGGTAATACAAATCCATTTTGAGTTCCACGCCGTTCATTGTGCAATAAGTGACATCCGCCTGCGTGGGGTTGAGAGAGTTGCCGCGCCGGTATGGCGGTGTGGTGTTATGCGGCAGGAGGTTCAGCGGGGCGATAGGGTAGGAAACTGTCACGGTGGGAATATCTGAGGGAACAGAGGCAGGCGCCCCCTCAGCCCTGTCCCCTTCTCCGGTAGGAGAAGGGAGTCTGACCTCATCCCCGTTCTCAAAGGGAAAGGAGAGCGAGCAAGCCAGCATAGTGAGAATCAGCAAGGGAACGAGTAAGGCAAACGGTTTCATTTGGACTCCTGTGCTAATGTCAAGATATCTTCGGATGTGACCACATTCAGATTTGCAGCGGCGTAGGCAACCAGTTCCTCGTAGGCAGTCCAGATGGCGGCTTTGTCCGCTTCGCTGCGCGGCTTAGACGGGTCGGGCGCGGCGAGGTTCCAGGGCGGCAGGAGTGGCCGGCCCCTTTGGCCTCGGTTCATCGTGAAGTAGATCGAACTCCAGCCTTCGGGACCGCTGCGGTAGTAGTTGTTTTCGTGGATGAGGGCGGTGATGAACGGGGCACGGGCGGCTGGCAAACTGGAAGTTTGCCCTACCCATTCAGCCAGGAGATTTTGCAGCATTTTGACCGGCTTGTAGTCTGCCGCATTCGGGCGGGACATGAAGTTCCACCAGAAGTTATTGCTGCCGTCTACGCTGGTGACGCGCGTCACGCTGAAATCGCTGGGGCGCAGGAGCAGACCGTTGACGTACTCGAAGGGCTGTTCGAGTTTCGTCCCTTCTTCGTGATAGAGTAACGTCATCTGCGCGCCGAGGCTGGCATAAACCTTTTGCGCGGCGTCTTTGACGCGCGGGTCATTGTTGGGCGCGGGGGCGACGATCGGCTTACGCCCAAAGACTTGCGCCACGTAGGCGTAGCCGCCCGGACGAGAGCGATCGAGTTCACCAGTTTCGAGGTCGAGGGCATAGGTTTCGTAATCGAGCAGGGTTTGGTAGAGGACGACATCGTCCAGCCTTTTCAGGTGCGAGTCGAAGCCGGGGTAGAGCGGGTGCGGCGGGCGGGTGTGGTAACTGATGGTCATGTTCGAGTTTTTAAAACGCTCGATCACGTTGGGATGTTCTTCAACCAGTTTGCGGGTGATTTCGGCGGTAAAGTAAAAGTCGCCGCGCACGCCATATTTCTCGAACAGGTCAACCAGTTTGAGCAAGATGTAGGCGCTCTCGACGGGGTGTGTCCAATCGTGGACGTTGATGACGAAGGTGATGTACCCCTCATCCCCAGCCCGACTGTCCCCGTCAGGGGGCCTCATAGTGGGAGAGAGGAGCGTTTGGGAGACTTGCAGGGATGAGATAACGGGAGCAGCGGTCGGCGGAGATGAAAGCGGGGCAGCCAGCATGCAGGCCATGGCTGAAATCGTCAGCAGAAAAAGCAGGAGCGTCGGTCGTCTCATGGTTTATCGTTGTCTACCTGTGGACTTGTTTACCTGTCTGCGTATTTACCTTGGCGCAACGCTCGGGCTCGCCTGCTCCCAGGCGGCGAAGGCATCCGCCATTTGGGAGAAGGTCGCCCATTGGACTTGTCCGCTGGCAATGAGTGGATCAACCACCTCGGTCAGGAATTTCTCGATCACGCCGAACGGGGTTTGTGGGTCGCCGCGAAATTCGCCAGGGTGAACGGTGAAGTGGAAGACATTGACCTTGCCCGCATCGGCGGCTGCGAGTGAGGCATACAGACTTTGCTTGAGATATTCAAAGTAAGCTTCATCGCCACCCGCCGCGTTGCTGCGACGCATGGAGGCAAAATTCGTTTTATCGTATTGACCTTCGGGCAGGAAGATAATCGCGCCGTTCGGGTCGTGCTGGGTGAAAGCACTCAGGTCCACGCCGTCGGTGCCTCCTGCGGGACGCCAGGGGTTGACACCCACAAACTCCAGCGGCGTTTCTTGCAAGCGCGGGTTCTTCCAATCGCTGTTCACGTCCAGGCCCGCGCACTCGGCGGCTTCGTACACATCTACATACAAATTTCCACCGCTCCAATAGCGAATAATGCTCACGCCGCTGGCTTGTTGGATGAGCGCGATCTCCTGCTTCATCACGGCGCACCATTGCTGCACGGAGAGCGACTCGGGTTTTTTGCCAAGATGCGCGTCTTCGTGGAAGTGCAGGGCAATCTCATGCCCGCGCGCGGCGAGGTCGGCGAGGAGAGTGTTGCCTGATTCGATGGCGACGCTGGTGAAGGGCGACTGCGCTTGAATAGTCATGCGTCCGCCGTGCGCCTCGACGATTTGCGTGACGACGAGAATATCCTGTACCTGCCGCTGGAAAAATGGCGGCTGGTGATAATCACCCTTGCCGCTCTTGTATCCCTGTGCAGTCTCGCCCATCGGCTCGATGTGCATCCCGATGGTGAAGAGCAGGACGGCTTTTCCGCTGCTGACGGTTGCTTCTGCCGCCGCTTCGATCGGGATGGGAGGCGGGGCTGCCGTTTCGACAGGTGGAATCTCCGCTGTGGGAGTCGCTGTGCTCGTCAGCGAGCAGGCGAGGGAAACAAGGGCAATCAAAACAAGGGGAAGAAGGAAACGATTCATGGCTGGAACCTCTTTGCTATTTTGATGGATTGTACGCCCGCATGGTAAGGAGGGTGTTTTAGGGATGTAAATTCTCGGTAAAACATACGTTTTGTTTTCCATCTTGACATCTCAAGAAAAACTAATATAATTAGGAAAAACTAATATGATTAGGAAAATGAAGAATTTCACCTCTCCCCGCGTTCAACACAACCGCCAGGCTGTCACACAGTCAATTCTCGAAGCCGCGCGTGCCATCATGCGTGAAGAAGGCGTTGCCGCCCTCTCTATGCAGGAACTCGCCCGCCGCATGGATATGCGCGCACCGTCGCTCTACAACTACTTTGCGGGCAAAATGGAGATTTACGACGCCCTTTTTCGGCTGGGTTTCAGCCTGTGGAAAGAAAAAGTCGAACAAGCCGCGCAAGCTTCCGCGAATTTTCAAGACGAAATACGCAACATCCTTGTAGGCTATTTCTCCTTCGCTTTAGAGAATCCCGAACTCTATCAACTTTGTTTTGAACGCCCCGTGCCTGGCTTTGTCCCTTCGCAGGAAAGCCTCGACCTGAGTTTTGGCATACTCCATGCCGCTTATCGGCGCGTGGAGCAATACCAAAGCGAATTGAACACCTCCCTCACCAGCGAGCAAATTGCAGACCTTGTCATTGCCGTCGCGCATGGGCTGACCGCCATGCACCTCGCCAACGAGCCGCATTTCCCCATCGGACAGGGACGCTTCGGAGCACTGATTCCAACTGTCCTATCTATGCTGGAAGCGGCGTTAATCCAGAAAGGATAAAAAATGACCGCTTCCGCAGAATCCATTCCCTACACAAATGCAGATGAAGCCCACCGCCTCTTGACCGAAGCCTTTGCCCGTCTCATGATCCTGCTTGATTCACTTGCCCCTGAAGATTGGTCCAAACCCACCACCTGCACTGCCTGGGACGTACATGACATGGTGGCGCATCAGGCGGGCGGCTATGCCAGCGGATTCAGTTACCGCGAAATGCTCCGCCAGTACACTCAACTTCCCAAAGCGGGACAACTACCCGAAGACGCCATCAACGCCCTGCAGGTGGGCGAGCGAAAATCAAATACGCCCGCCGAACTGATTGCGGAATTGAAACGGGTAGGACCAAAAACCATCCACAACTGGGCGCATGGCTTTCGCGCCATCAAGTGGATTGCCATCCCGCACCCTGTTGGCGGCTTCATGTCGGTTCGTTATTTGATGTGGGTCACACACAGCCGCGATACCTGGATGCATCGCCTCGACATCTGTCGCGCTACGAACCGCCCCTTCGAGCAGACCCGCGAACATGATGGACGTATTGTCGAACTGGTGGTGCGAGATGTAGCAAAGAAGTTAAACAGGCGTCTCAGCGGGCGCGGCCTCACACTCTCGCTAACAGGCACCGCAGGCGGCATGTGGAGCATCGGGCGCGGTGCACCGTCTGCTGAAATGGAAATGGACGCGCTCGATTTCAACATCCTTGTTTCAGGGCGCTTTTCCTATGAAGAAGGCTTGGCGCGCGCCAAAATCTCAGGCGATATGGCGCTGGTGGAACGCGCCTTCAATAATTTATTGATTCTGTATTAGGCGTAGTGCAAGATTTATCTTGCGTAAAGGATACCCAATGGACACCCTCTTGCTTCAACCTGGAATGCCCTCTTCCTGCTCGGCTTGCTGACAGGATTTGTTATCCCTGCCTTTAAAAATCTACGCTTGGGATTTCCAGTCATTTGGAAGGCGTTTTGAATGGCATCTTCCCCGTAGCGCCTGGACTGTTGTGACCTCGATTCAACTGTCCGCTGACTGGCTGACGCTCACATCTGGAATGGGGACGAAACTTTTCCGCACCGTTCTCACATTTTTTGTAAATAAAAATAGATGACCATCTCCCTATTCAGCGTTGAGGAATGATAGGAATGATCACGAAGCCACAGAGAAGAGTTAAGAAAATCTCCGTGTACTCCGTGCCTGCTTTGAAAATAGACCCCCTGTGAGCTCTGTGAGCTCGGTGGCGACATTTTCATCTTTTAGGGCGAATTGCGGTTCTTGATAACCCCATGGCGAGATTCAATCACTAACGCTCAAGAGAGAGACCACAAAATAGATGATTAGGATAAAATATATGTCAGATAATTTCTGATACTCTTGCTGAAAAATTCCAGGCAGGTGAAGAAATGCTTGTTGTTAATCTCCCTATCCCCGACCCCAAAAACCTGCCCGCGCTGAAATTCTCGCCGCGCTGCGTGCATTGCGGGCAACCAACCAGTGAGGTCTTGCCGCTCAACCTCCCCATGGGCGTCGAGAAACGCTCAAAGCCCGTGATGCTGAAACTGGAAGTTCCCTTATGCACGCAAGGCGCAAAACTGGAGCGCAAGCTGGCGAAAGTGACGCTTATCCCTTTCCTGATTGGCGGGCTGTTAATGGGGTTGATTGCATGTATTCTGACCTGGCTGCTTGTTCCGGATTTATCTTCTTCAACCAGCCGGGAGGCCGTGTATGCCGACTGGATCATTGCCGGCAGCGTTGGCTTGATTGTGGCAATCATCGCCGGCAGCCTGGTGGAAATGGCATTCAAACTGCTCTTTGCGCCCGTCTATGGCAAAATGCTCTTTAAACGCCCGCTGACGGCTATGGAAATCTTCAGCAATTCGGAGAATGTCCTCGGTTTATATGCCGCGCTCTCGAAGGACAAGAAGCAATTAACGTTGACCTTCGAGCGCGAGGAGGTCGGAAGGGAATTCCAACACTTGAATTTATAACCAACTGTGTTATCAAGGAGCAAAACTATGGAAAGCAATCTCTGTCCCAAATGCAATCAACCGATGGATGAAGGTTATCTGAGCGCGAGCGACGCGACATTCGGTTATGTGTCACAAAAACAAAGGGGGATGGTCAGGAGGCCAACGAATATCGAGCGCGCACGCGCTTGTCCAAGTTGCGGTTATGTTGAACTCTATTTGGACCCTAAAACACTGAAACCACGATTAGCCTGAAGAACTCCAATCTATCCATCATGCCATGAACGAAATATTGTTTTTCATCAGCCTCTTTGCGGCAGCCATGATTGGTGTAATTGTATTGGCTGTTGTAGTAAAAATGAAGGAAGTTCAGGGCGCCAAGACCTGGCGCACTACCAGCGGCACTATCACCCGCTCTGAAATCCGCGCCGTCAAAAAGCGCGATTTAGATAACCGCGAGAAGGTTCGCAGTGCGCCTTCGATAGCTTATGAATATACCGTGAACGGCAAACGTTACAGCGGAGAACGCATCAGCCTGGCAGAAATTATCCCCGAAAGCGATATTGAAGCCATTCTGGCTCGCTATCCGCTGGGCGCGCAGGTGATGGTCTACTACGACCCGTCCAACCCGCGCCGCGCGGTATTGGAGCGTGACCTGCCGATTGATTTCGGCAAGGGATTGGCGGGCGTTTTTGTCTTGGTCGGCGCCGGGGCGGTCCTGGCTCTGCTCACCGTTGCCAAGGTCCCCGAAATGCTGGCGCCGCATCTCCCCAACCCCGAAAATGCCCTCTACGTCACCTTTTCTGCTGGGCTGGGGATCTTTCTTCTGCTCTTTGGCTTTGCAAAACAGCGGCAGGCGCTCGCCATACAAACCTGGTCTTCCGCCTCTGGCACAATCATTTCATCCGAAAGCCGTTCGTTCAAGAGTTGGGATCATAGACGCAACATCGAACGTACCCTCTACTCTCCCGGCATCGTTTACTCCTACACCGTTGCCGAGCGCGAATACACCAGCGACCGTTACAGCCTGGGCGCTGAAGGGGGCTGGGGAAATCCCAAGTTTGTAGAAAAAATGCTCGAACGTTTCCCCATTGGAGAACGGGTCACGGTGTACTATAACCCCAAAGCGCCCGCCGAATCGGTGCTGGAACGGCGCGTGACAGGCGGTTGGCTGATTTGGGCTTTGGGATTGGGACTGCTGGCGCTGGCGCTCCTCAGCGCAGGGATTCTGTGAACGCTTCTCTTCTAGAGCTGAGGCTGCTTTTGCCATTATTCCTTATCCTGCCGATGGGCTTTATCACGCTTCTCCTGATGGCGCGCGCCTGGCAGGAACAAAAGCAGGTGAACGCGGCCCGTCGTTGGGCACAGACCGCCGGGCGCATCCTCTCCTCCAGCGTAGAGGAAATTGCCGTCCCTGTGCGGGTGAACACATCCATCCGGCGCTACCGCATGGCAGTCCGTTACGCTCCGTCTGTTGTTTACGAATATTTCGTCAACGATGCGCGTTACCAATCGGAACGTTTGCGCTTAGGCTCGCGTCTGCTTTCTTCCGAAGCGTGTGACCTAGAACGAGAGATACGACGCTACCCCACCAGCGGCGCGGTGACTGTCTGGTATGACCCTGCCAACCCGGCAGAGGCTGTGCTAGATAGACATACTGGTGTGGGAACAAGGGTTCAGTGGCTCGCCAGTGTGGTGATGCTAGTCTGCACCCTGGCAATCATTATGGTGTTTTGCCGTTGAATCTGCCCGTCAATGCAGAAAGACATTTTTCAAACAAGCAATGGCTCCGGCAAAGGAAGACGGATAATCCGCCTATCGTCGCTGAAGCAGCCATCGAGGTCCCGACCGAAGCGCCGACTCAAGCAGCTCTCATCCCTACGACCTTCATAGCAGGCTACAAACCGCAAGCCAATCTGCCCATCAAAGGTGATATAATTTTTTTCTGCAAACCAGATATTTTCAGGCGCACTGACGATGAGGCTCGTCAATGTGAAAGACAAAAGCCTGCGTCGAATTTAAGACCGATAGCCTCTACCATCATCCCGCTGGTAGAGGCTTTTTTTCGCCTCCAGCCAGTTCACAGGAGACTGATCATTATGAAGACTAGCACAATCACAGAGCACGGCATCTCAGCCAAAACGGCCCTGCGTTTCGTCACCCTGCTTGGCATCGTCAGCCTGTTCGCCGATATGACCTATGAAGGTGCACGCAGTATCAACGGTCCCTATCTGGCAATCCTGGGCGCAAGCGGAACTGTCGTTGGTATCGTCTCTGGCCTGGGGGAGCTAATTGGATTCTCCATTCGCCTGCTATCCGGCTACATGAGCGATAAAACCAAGGGCTACTGGACCATCACCTTTTTCGGCTACGCTATTAACCTGATCGCGATACCCTTGTTGGCATTGGCAGGCAATTGGCAACTGGCCGCCCTTCTCATGGTGATTGAGCGCATCGGAAAGGGCATCCGCGTTCCGCCACGCGATGCGATGCTGTCCTATGCCACCCAGCACATGGGGCGCGGCTGGGGCTTTGGTCTGCACGAGGCGCTGGATCAACTGGGGGCGATTTTCGGCCCACTGGTTATGGCATCCGTTTTATTTTTCCGCGGTGGTTACCAAGCCGCCTATGGCATCTTGCTGGTCCCGGCCCTGCTCGCGCTGGGAATCCTTGCCACCGCGCGACTGATGTATCCTCGCCCGCAGGATTTGGAATTGAGCCAGACGCGTTTACAAGTCCAGGGATTTTCAAAGACATTCTGGTTATATCTTCTTGCCACGGCGTTGATTGCGGCAGGCTTTGCCGATTTTCCCCTGATTGCCTATCACTTCCAAAAAGCATCGGTCGCCGACCCGGCCATAATCCCGATTTTATACGCTGTTGCAATGGGCGTGGATGCAGTTGCCGCCCTCATCTTTGGACGCTTGTTCGACCGCCTCGGTCTTTCGACCATGATGCTGGTCGCCGGGCTATCAGCCTTTTTCGCGCCTTTGGTGTTTTTCGGAAACTTCCCACTGGCGGTTTTGGGCATGGCTTTATGGGGCATTGGTATGGGCGCGCAAGAATCCATCATGCGCGCTGCAATTGCAGGCATGATCTTACCCAAACAGCGCGGACTGGCGTATGGTCTCTTCAACATGGTCTATGGGATTGCCTGGTTTTTCGGCAGCGTCTTGATTGGCGTTTTATATGACGTTTCGATTCCGTGGCTGGTTGCCTTTTCGGTGATCGCCCAACTTGCGTCAATTCCTGTTTTCTATTTTATCCGCAAACAGGTATAACCGGGAATTTCATGATCAGAAGAATTTCTTCAGATCATCTAAAACATTCTTTGTGCTGCGCAGCGCCTGAATCGCACTCCGCTGTGCGGCGGATTGGACGCGGGCGACTGCATCCGCATCACTGATCAGACGCAATAGACGGCCTGCGTCATCCATCACCATCAATCGGCGCTGCCTGGCTTCGAGAAAGCTGGCCTATTGCTAATAATCGAATTTCTCTTTCATTTTCGCTCACCGAATATCTTGTTGTACGCATCCACGCCATAACTGGTCTTCAGGGGAGGCGCTTCGATCAATTTATATGTGCGGCGACCGTCTTCCTGCCTGTCTGCCCGCAGGAAAATGGCGTTATCCATTCCCTGGGCATGGAAACTCTGCGCCAATTCATACAAATGTGTGACAAAGAAAACCTTGACCCGCTTTTCCAGTAAGGCACTCACAATCTGCCTGGCAATCTCCGAGCCTTCCCTTTCATTGGTCGCAGCGAACGATTCGTTGAACAAAACCATCGAGTTAGGCGTTATGTTGTCCACGATAGCGCTCATCCTGCCAAGCTCCTCGTCGAATTTGCCGCTGGTCATGGTGGCATCTTCTTCTCTTTTGTAGTGTGTAAACAAGCCACTGCACACATTGGCGCGGAACGATTCCGCCGGGACGAACATCCCGCATTGCATCATCAATTGCGCCAGACCGATACTTCGCAAGAATGTGGACTTACCTCCCTGGTTGGCGCCTGTGATCATTGCGAGGTCCTTGCCATCGGCATTCACGTCATTCCCTACAACTTTTTGTTTCATGGTCAATGCCAGAGCGACATCATATAATCCGGTAAACGAATGCTGTCGTTCACTGGCCGGCGCAGGTTCGGGAAAAACAATAGGCTCTCCCAATTGGTCAAGGTGTTCGGATAAATTCAAACAGCCGATGTAGAAGGCCAATTCCAGCCGCAGCATATTGAAAAAACTGTCAATATGGTCAGCAGATTGGGCAACCGCATTGGCAACCAGATTGACACCTCTGTCTCTTAATTCTCCAAGCGCCCTCGCCCCGGCATCATCGCGGGGATGGAGAGTATAAGAATAGCTGGGCGATTTTCTTGCGAGGACTCGCTTCAGCCAATTCCGATGGTCGTGATTGGTTTTGCGCAAGATGTAATTGGTTCCTTCATTTCCATTTCCCAGTTCTGCGCTGATGAGAACGCCGTCATGAAATTTCAACATCTTAAGATGGTTTTCCACAACGGCGAAATAATCGTCGCTCAGTTCCTGCTGAATCATCGCAAAGAATCGTTTGAAGCCCGGCGATTCGAATCCATCGGCGTGTTCGTCAGCGATCCTCTTTAATTTTCTGAGAAGAACGACGAACATTTCGAGCATCTGGACTGCGCCGCTCAAGATGCCGCTTGGTTGGCTGCTAAAAATACCCATCCACCGCCTGCGTTTATTTTCAATTGACTCGATTGGGATGCGGTAGATTTTCCTCACAATGGAAGGATTTTTTAAACAATCCTTGAGAATCTCCTGGCGATAGCGAATAGCCTCCGGCGCGTCCAAACTCGCAAAAATAGCTTGCCTTACCACTTTGAATAGAAATTCATCACCCAGCGCCATGGCATTGAACAATATGTTCAATTCCAGGTCCTCGGTCAACGCGGCTTCATTGAACGGGAGTTTCTGCGTCACGTTGAAATCCCGGTCAGGATGCATCAGGAAAACTCTCATGATGTGATGCGCTCCTTGATCTGCTTGTAGGTCAAGCGGTGCTTTTCAGCCAGCGAGAGAGCATACGCCAGCCCATCGGCGGATCTTCGGACAATTTTGAATGTCCGCATGGCAGGGTTTTCAGGTACAACTGTGCTGACCATGCTGACGGTCTTCTCGCTCAAGGTGGACAATTCATCAATGAATGTCACCCATACGCACAACAAATCCACTTCCATCACCTTTGCCATGATTTCCTTGCTCAGAAACACAGCATCCTGCAGGGTAGTGGATGCAAAAATCTCGTTCAGGATTAGGATGCTGTTCGGGGTGATGCGGGCGAGAATGTCATGGATGCGCGTCAGGTCATCCTCCAGTTTGCCGCGCAAGTTGCGAATATCTTCCTGCCTCTCGAAATGCGTAAAAATCTGGTCGAATAGAAAGAGCCGCGCCTCTCTTCCCGGCACGGGACAGCCTAAACTGGCGAGATAGTGCAACTGTCCGAACGCACGTGCGAAGGTAGTCTTCCCACCCTGATTGGGACCCGACACGACGATAATGCGCTCCGCCCCTTTCAGAAAAAAATCGTTACAGATGACAGGCTTCTCAGTAAAAATCAATGCGTGCGCCAAAGCCAGATCGAAGCCATCATAATCGAACACTTCGCGGCTTGCGCCAACCTGCGGGTAACAAAATGGCAGACCTTTAGATTTGATTTCGGCGATGAATTCAAGATAAGCAACATAAAACTGAATCTCTCGGTCGAATATTCGGATCGTCTCATCCACAAATTGGCTGTGATTGGCACAGAACTGGTCGAGCGCGGCAAAAGGCGCCGGAAACAGCAAAGCGACGAATTCGAGAATCTTTGCTTCGATATGACTCATGCCTGAACCTTTGTATAAGTCTAGCCGGTAATCTTTCACAGCGCCCTGCTTGAACTTCTCGAACGTCTTCTCCACCTCCACGCTGTAATCGGCTTCATCTTCGTATCCCCGAACGCTGAACCTGCCTTCTTGAATGATCACGCTGTATTTCACGTTCGATAATCCGTTCTTGACCTTTTGTGCCTCCTTCTGCAACGCTTGAAACACATGAGAGTGAACGTAGTTTGTTACATATTCGCGGAATGCCAGGAAGCCGCGCGACTTCAAGTTTGCGAGGCTCAAATCGCACGCCAGATCAGTCACAGCATCGCAATAGATCAACGCCGCCTCCAAAAACCAGCCTTGTTTGTGGTGATGAGAATCCAGTTTTTCCACCAACCCCAGATAGCGGCGTACAATGATCATCTTTTCTGCAAAGGCTTTAATGGGCGCCATCAGCGCCGCGTCTTCCATATCCCGCATCACTTCATGACGGTAATAGATGGTCTCGATATCCCGCAATGGTGTGTAAAAGAACGGCTTTAGGTTATAGTCTTTTTTGCGCTTTGTAATGGCATCTATCACCTGATCCAGATTTAGATCGGTAAAAAACTCAGGTTGTTCTACTGTCTCCTTTTGAATATCATTCTTATCAAAAAGAATGCTGTGAAATGTCATGATTGGGCTTCCTGTTTGTCATTTAAGATCATGCCGATGTTGGCAAAGCAAATAGCTTCTACCGAAATTCCCTTATCGGTAGAAGCTATCAGTCAACAAAGACAGTTTGGGCGAGCTTCATCGCCAAATCGAATTTTATATATTTTATCACATTACTTTGTTGCAAAGATGAGTCACTGCTGCATGACGTGAGCCGTTTTCCCTCACCCTCATTCCTCTCCCATTGAGAAGGGGCAGGGGTGAGGACATTTCCCGCTTGCTCCTTCTCGACGAACCCACCTCCCACCTTCACCTGCGCAACAAAGCTCACTTCATCGAAATTCTGCGCCGCCTGCACGAGAATGGCGTTACAATATTAATGACCAATCATGAACCCGACGTCGTCCTGGCCCTCACCGATGACGTCCTGTTGATGGAGGCGGGCGCGCCGCCGTTATAGGCTGGATTTTGATGCAATTGCCCCGGTCAACAACATTACCAAAACCAAAGCCGATTTTCTCCTCTAGAAGTAAGCCTCGCACCATTCCCAGCGGCAAAAGAGCTTGACGTGCAATGTCACCAGGAAACGCTGAAATCCACATGGGTAGTGGCCGCAGCCGACGCCGGCGGGCTACCAGCCTTGTTCGCCCTCGAAGAGAAGGAACTCAGCCATGCCTGATTACGAAGCCTGGATGAAGCTCTTTTCCATCCCGCGCCCCAATGGCAGCGCCGCCGAACGGCGCACAGAGCGAGCCATCACCAGGCGGCTGGCCGCGCTGGGCATTCCCTATGAAATTCACACCTTCCGTTCTTATCCATACATCTGGCAGTGTATCGGCCTGTGGCTGATCGTAACACGCACCGCGCTGGTTATGGCAGTCTGGCTTGGCTGGGGATGGGCGGCTCTGCTGATTGCATTGTTCAGCCTCCCGGGTGGGATCGCAGACGTGGCTTTCCACTTTCCCTTAATCTCCTGGCCGGGAAATCAGCCAGCGCGCAATATTCTCCTCCATTTCAGCCCACCGAGGCCCGAACAGGAGATCATTCTTTCTGCGCACTACGACACGAAAACTGAATGGCTGGATCACCGACAACGCATGTTCTTTGTGAAGAATCTGCCGCTCGGTATCTTGCTGAGCGTATTGTTGGGCATTTTGGGGGCGATGCAGGCGACGCTGCCAGACAACCAACCGTCTCTGAATGAAGTCATCGCCTGGAGCAGTTATCTTCTGGGCATACCCTTATTATTCTTAGCCTGGGGTCTTGGGCTGCACTTCATACTGGGCGCGCTGCGCAAGCCCAGCCAGGGCGCTGTGGATGATGGCGCCGCCTGCGCCATTTTGCTTGGCCTGGCGGAACACTATCATCACAATCCCTCTGCGCTGCAACGCACCCGGCTGACAGTGGCTTTGTTTAGCGGTGAAGAAATCAACATGCAGGGTTCACGCGCCTATGTGCAAAGCCGAAACTGGCCGCTGCCGACCGCGGCGCTAAACCTGGAAGTGATGGCGCAAAACGGCGCATACGTCATTTGGGAGCGAGACGGAACGGTCTTTAAACTCCGACCGAACTCGCCGGCCGTCATCGAAGCGGTCTCATCGGCGGTGCGCCAGGTGACCGGTGAAACCCCGCTGCTGGTAGGGCCGGTCACCAGCGACGGAGGCTCGTTTTCGAGCGCCGGCATACCCGCTGCCACGCTGGGCACCTATGATCTAAATTTGCGCGATCGGGGGTTTCACTGCGCCAGCGATCACCTGGGCCGCGTCGTCATGTCGCGTTTGCCCGAAGCAGTGCGCATCGCAATCCGCTTCGTCGAAATGTTAGATACAAGAGAATTCGCATTTCCTGAGCCAACGTCGCGGTAGAATAAGGGTGATCGTATTGATCAGGAGCGAGGAATGCGGCGAAATAACTCCATTACCGATGTGCCTGGCATCCGCGTGGGGCACGCTCAAGATGAGCAAGCCATCACCGGCTGCACCGTGGTGTTGTGCGAACAAGGAGCGGTGGGCGGCGTGGATCAACGCGGCGGCGCGCCCGGCACGCGTCAGACCGATGCCATGTACCCCATGCATCTGGTGCAACAGGTTCATGCAGTAGTGCTTTCGGGCGGTTCGGCCTTCGGACTGGATGCCGCCAGCGGCGTAATGCGTTATCTGGAAGAACGCGGCGTTGGCTTTGAGGTTGGCGTGGCGCGCGTTCCCATTGTACCGGCGGCCATCTTATTCGACCTGGGCATTGGTCAGCCAAATGTGCGCCCGAATGCGGAAATGGGCTATCAGGCTTGCCTGAACGCCTCAGATCAGCCGCCCGCCGAAGGCAACGTTGGCGCGGGCATGGGCGCCACGGTGGGGAAAATCCTGGGGATGGGACAGGCGATGAAGTCCGGCATTGGCAGCGCCAGCATCCACCTGGGGCGCGGCATTGTAGTGGGAGCCATCGCCGCCGTGAACGCCTTCGGCGACGTGATAGACCCCCAGAACGGACAGATCGTAGCCGGGGCGCGCAGTTTTGAAATGGACGGTCGTCGCATTGGAGCTGGAGAATACTTCGCCGACACGCTGGCAATGATGAAAGAATTGACCGCAACCGGGCAATTGCGCTTTGGGCGGCGAGGGCGAGGGAATACGGTCATTGGCGTCGTAGCAACCAACGTCCGTCTGGACAAAGAACAGATCAGCAAAGTTGCTCAAATGGCGCAGGATGGGCTGGCGCGCGCCGTGCGACCGGCGCATACCATGTTGGATGGAGATACTATCTTTGCCTTGTCCGTGGGCAAGCGCTATGCAGATGTGAATGTGATCGGCGCGTTTGCGGCGGAGGCTTTTGCGCAAGCCATTTTGCGCGCCGTGCGCGCTGCTAAACCTCTGGCCGGTCTGCCATCTGCCACAGAAAAATAACGCCTCAATCGTCTGCCTGCAAGGGTGATTGATGGTAAGATTCTCATAATCGTGGATTATGGCGAACGAACTGATCCTGGTGGTTGAGGATGTAGATCTGCTGCGCGAGGGGCTGCGCGAGATTTTATCTCTGGAGGGCTTTCAGGTTCTCACAGCGCGCAACGGGAAAGAGGCGTTGGAGCACATGCAGCGGGTGCTGCCGGAGTTAATCATCTCCGATATTACCATGCCGGTCATGGATGGCTATGACTTTTACACCACCATCCGCGCCCGCGCAGAGTGGGTGGGCATTCCCTTCATTTTCTTATCGGCACGCACCGAGCACGCCGATTTTGTAACCAGCCGTAATCTGGGGGTGGACGATTACCTGACTAAGCCGATCAGCCGCGAAGAACTGGTCACCACGGTGCGCTCACGGCTAAGCCGATTTCGTCAGGCGCAAATGGCTCGCGTCCATCAAGCGCATCTGGATAGTCTCATCGCCTTGGCAAACGCCATTGAAAGCCGTTCGCCGGATATGGCTGGACATATAGAGCGGATCATGGAATTCGCAGTCATTCTGGCTGGCTACCTGGGCTGGTCGCCCAGACGCCAATCCGACCTGCGTTTTGCCGCCATTTTGCACGACATCGGCAAGATTCATATCCCAGCTTCAATTCTTTTTAAATCCACCCCACTCAGCCAGGCAGAATGGGAAATGATTCGTCGGCATCCTATCACCGGCGCAGAGATGATTAAAGACGTGCCCTATCTGGTCGAATGCGCGCCAATGGTGCGTCATCATCATGAACGCTGGGACGGTTTCGGTTACCCGGACGGTTTGGCGGGGTTGACAATCCCGGAGGGAGCGCGCATCCTGGCTGTAGCCGATTCGTTAGACAACATCATCACCGAACGACCCTTTGCCGCCGCGCGCAGCCTGGATCAAGCCTGTGAGGAACTGATCCGTCTAAGCGGCAAAAACTATGACCCTATGGTCATCGAGGCATTGAAAGAGGCCTGGAAAGACGGCAAATTCAACAGCCTGCACGCACGGCTCTGAAGCGCAGCTAACGGTTCTCGGCGTCGGACAAGACGCCCATGCCTTTAACGGCCACTTTGCGGTACACCTCAGACGGGCTTCTGAGCTGATTATCCACCATAAGCAATTCATCCACCGAGATGCCAAACAGGCGTTCGTTTTCGCGTAAATAAGGTTCAATCAGCCGCCAATCTGCGTCTTCGAAAGCAGTAAAAGCGCCGCCATTCAGTTGAGCTTCTGTCACCGTGCTGCGCGGGTCGCGCAGATAGATCGCGCCGCCAGAGGCCAGGGAGAACAGGTTGCCGCCCGGGTACGGGGTGTTCATTTCAACCAGACGACCTTGCTCGTCGAACACGACGCCGTTCAAAATCACAAAGCCGCCCCCATTCAATGGATCGCCTGCCATGAACGACTCCGCCAGATAATCCAGACATGCGCCGTTGATGACGGCGCGCGGTTTCCCTACCGCGTTGATCAACGGCCTTCCGGCAACAGAGCCTTGTACGTAAATCTCGCCGCCCTTCGCCCCATACAGGAAAGTCTGACCAGCGTCGCCGTAAATGACCAGTTTGCCGCGTTTGAGGATCTGTCCGAGTTGATCCTGCCCGTCGCCGTGCAGATGCACCTCGGCGCCGTCCAGCCCGGAAGCGGCATAATCGCCCACGTCACCGTAAAGGTCAATGCGCAAGCCTTCGCTATCGCCTAATCCACAAGCCGCGAAGCGTCCGCCGCGCCAGCCATAGGCAATGATGTGGCGCCAGCCGGTCGCCCACGCCCGAACCATGTAGCGCGCAGCGCAGTTATCGCCTTCGGCGGGGAAGTTGCGGGCGTCCAACACCAAAACTGCTCGTTGTTCTTCGCCATGAGCAACCCTCGTTGGCTCATCAGCAGGAAAGACCCATCGGCGCTGCCAGTCCAGTCGCCGGATTCCGCCATCTGGCGCGGCGGATTGAATCAACGGCGTTCGATCAAAGATGCATAACAAAGTCTCATCCACCAGACGCAAAAGCGAAGCGCGCTTCTTTTCACCCAGATCAAAACGGCGGTCGCGTACAATAGATAACACATCCAGGCTAAAACGCCATTCATCATCGCCGGCGCGGGCAAAATCATCTAACCAAGCCAGGCCGCTGGCGATTTCGTCCCATGAAAGATGCACCATGCGCGGACGCAGCCAATTCCAGAAGGAAGAGCCGCCGCCGTTGTCATAGGCGCGCAATGCTTGCTCTTGCCACAAGCTCTTGAAATCACCTCCCGCGTGACCGGGGTGGCCTTCGCCAGGCTGTATGTGACGCCGATGCGGGTCTAACCGGACGATCTGACCAAATTTATTGGCGCAAGCAAGCGCGCCGACGGTTTCATCTGAGGAAGAAAAAGTTACCGTGAAGCGGAACGCTCCGCCATCGGTGTGCGAACCGCCGCGCGCCGCCCAATAGCGGTCGGCCAGGGGCTGGAAGCGCTCATCTTCTTCTGCCAGCGAACGCATACAGGCGTTAATCGCCTGTCGTTCAGAAGCGATCAAGCCAATCTGCACCACCTCGTCGCTCTGCGTCCGATTTTCATATAAAGCAAAGACCTGCGGGCGCAACATGCTGGTGTCGGTAACGCCCAGCAACTCGAAGCAATCCGAATCTGCATCTCCTATAGAGCGGGCAATGATAAAGAACCAGGGACCATCGGGCGAACCATGAATATGCGCTCGTTGCACAGCTCGATAGAGGTCTTGCTTATCGGTAGGCAACATAGCGAAATCATGCTCCGTCGTTGGCGCCAGCGCCTCCAGGGTGATTTCGAGAGGATAACCATACACCCTGCCCCACAGATCGAATAGCTGGACGCTCACTTCTGTATCTGTGAGGAATAACTGACCAATATTTCGCTGCCGCAGGTATTCGCTCACTGCGTGATAGTTGGCAAAGTCGCCGTTGTGTACCAGGGCTTCGTTCAACCCAATGAAAGGATGCGCCCCGCCAGGATGCCAGACGCGGCCTTTAGTGGGATAACGTTGATGGGCAATCCACACATGGGCAGTCTGGTCTTGCAAGCAGTAATATTCCACTACCTGTTCAGCGTAACCCACAATCTTGAGCGCCGAAAGGTTTCGCCCATGGCTGAGCATAAAGGCGCGCTTTTCACCCAGGCTGGCGTAGAACTGACGGTTGAGGCGAAAAGAATTTTGATAGACAAATTCATCCTCCACCGCTCTTTGCGGCAGGTCGCTTAACCCGTGTTCATCGGCGAAACGTTGTAAGACACCCCCCCTCACACGCACGAAATACCGCTGTACCTCCGGCGGTTGAATTTCCAGCCCTTCCACCTGACGATAGTCGTCCAAATGGGGCAAAGCAACCGCATGAGCAACATCAAAAAACGGCTCGATATACTGCGCCTCCACTTCGCTCTTTACCTGTGCATCCAACAGGGCAATTTGCAGCAGGTAATGGCTGCGCAGCGTTTGCCGATCCACACCCGCCTGAGCAGGATCAAGACCGACCATGGCGATACCGCCGCCCTTGCCGTTGCCGCGGTTGTGCATCTGTCGCGATGCAGTCAGCACATGCCGTCCGGCAACAGGGAGGTTGGCGGCAAACCCCAGCACGCCGCAGCCGCCTTCTGCGGCGTCATCTGAACGCGGCGAAGCTGGCAACCCTTCGATCAGCCGTCGCCGCGAGGCGATCAGCCTCTCCGCAAAATGAACTTCGCTCATCAGTCAACGCCCTCCGAGCATCGCGCCTCCGCCAGGATCGCTTTGGGCTGAGGAGATGAAAACCGACTGGTGTTGATCAGCACCACTGAACTCAAAATCACTGCTGCTGCAAGTAGGATGCGCAGGGTGAGCGGTTCTTGAGCAAACACGCTGCCCAAGAAAACAGCCACCAACGGATTTACATAGGCATAGGTAGATACCAAGGGCGTAGGGGCCACGCGCAACAACCAGGTATAGGCAGCGAAACCAACCAGCGAGCCAAAAACAATCAGATATGCCAGACCAAGGAGCGAGCGTGTGGTGATAGCGCTCACATCCAGCAAACTCCATTCACCCATCAACGAGCCGAAAACGAGCAACCCCGCACCGCCGGCCAGCATCTCCATACTGGTAGCCAGCAAGGGCGCCTCCGGAAGTTCGTTCTGCTTTTCGCGCCCGAAGACAGAGCCAATTGCCCAGAAAAGAGCCGCAGCCACCAAGGCTAACGCGCCCCACAAATCTATGCTCTCTCCCTCTCCAAAGAGGCTGGACGGTCCGACCAACAAAATAATCCCTGCCAGCCCAATCAGCACGCCCAGCATCGTACGCAAAGCAGGACGCCGCCCACCTGGTCGCAGCGCGTCCACCAACACGATCCACAGCGGCGTCGCTCCAATCATCAACGCGGTCACGCTGGAGACCACATGCTGCTCAGCCCAGGCCACCAAACCATTTCCACCCAGCAACAAAAACAAACCCATAATCACGGTAGGGCGCCAATGGCGCCGTTCGGGCTTTGCCGTGCCGCTCAAGCGTGCGCCTGCGTAGAGTATCGTACCCGCGATCAGGAAACGCGTTGCAGCCATTAAAAAGGGCGGCATACTCTCCACCGCGAAACGGATAGCAAGATATGTGGAACCCCAGACGATATAAACAGCCAACAAAGCAGCCCAGATGCGTGTTTTCATGTTCTGGCCATCTCCCAACCCAAAATAGCTTTCTTACGTGTTGAACCCCAACGATAGCCGCCAATGACGCCCATCTTACGAATAACGCGGTGGCAAGGGATGATATACGCGACGGGGTTTGAGCCTACCGCCTGCCCCACCGCGCGCGCCGCGCCGGGCATACCAATTCCTTCGGCGATCTGCTGATAGGTTGTTACGCTGCCAGGTGGTATGCGCAGCAATGCCTCCCAGACCTTGATTTGGAAATTAGTACCGTTAAGGTAAAGCTTCAAAGACGAACCATTAGCCGTCGGCGTGGGGGAGAAAACTCGCTCAACGATGGGCGCAGTTTGGCGCGCGTCCTCAACCAGCCGGGCATTCTTCCAGCGGCGGCGAAAATCGTTGAACGCATCAAGCCGATTGCCCTGGTTGACGAACGCCAGGCCGCATATCCCACGCTCGGTCACCCCAAGCAGGCATTCGCCAAATGGGCTGGGATGAAAGCCGTAATGAATAGTCAACCCCTGCCCATGCAGCTTATATTCGCCGGGCGTCACCGCCTCGCAATGAACAAACAGATCATGCAATCTCCCCGGGCCAGATAAACCGGTTTCATAGGCCACGTCCAATACCGGAACGCAACGATCTAACAATTCTTTAGCGTGTTCCTTCGTTAGATATTGCAGGAAACGTTTGGGACTGATCCCCACCCAGCGGGTGAATAAACGTTGAAAATGATACTCGCTCAGACCAATGTATTCGGCGATAGACGCTAAAGAAGGTTGTTCCTGATAATGTTCTTCCAGATAAGCCAGCGCCAGCTCGACGCGCTGATAATCTTCTGAAAGCTGCTGATAACTCACCATTGACTCTGCTGTCGGGATCATCGAAATCCTCCAATAACGGGTGTTTCTAACTGCCTCATTTTAAGAGAGAAATGGGCGCACCACCACCCGATTCTTGCGCATTTAGTCTCCTAAATACACCAATAAATCACTGCGTCCGCGCAACTCGCTAATCGAACGCAAACCCAGTATGCGTAAGATACCGGCAAGCTGCCATAGCCAGGAAGTGTACAGGTTCACAATGCGCTGAAAACCCACGTCTGCATCAATCAGTTTGGCGCGTTCAGGGTTGGTGGTGGTGATGCCAAATGGGCAACCCAAACCTTTTTCACACTGTGCAATGCGGATGCAGCCCAGCGCCACCAGTTCCGCCGTCCCCAGAATAACGCCGTCAGCGCCCAGGGCGATGGCTTTGGCCGCATCCCAGACAGTGCGCAAACCGCCGGAAGCCATCAAAGTCACTTCGTCGCGCACTCCTTCCGCTTCCAAAAAGCGGTGCACTTTCGGAATGGCATATTCGATGGGCATGGCGATATTCTTTTTGGCGATCTCCGGCGCAGCGCCCGTGCCACCATAGGCTCCATCCAGGTGAATGACGTGCGCTCCCGCATAATAAGAGCCGACCGCCACCATATCTATATCCGTCGGGGTGGAGACTTTGACGCTAATCAAGGCGCGCGGGTTGATCTGCTTCAGCCAGTCCACATGCTTTTTGTGGTCTTCCACCGAATACACGCTATGAAAAGGGAAGGGAGAAAACAGCGAAGTGCCCATCACTGCTTCACGCAAGCGAGCGACCGTATCCGTATTTTTGTTACCCAGCAGGTGGCCTCCCAAACCAGGTTTGGCGCCCTGCGCGTATTTAATTTCCACCATTGGGGCGCGCTGGATGGTCGCCTCGCTCACGCCAAACAACCCGGTGGCTACCTGGGTGATGATATGATCCGCGTAAGGCTCCAGCTCATCTGGATAACCGCCTTCCCCAGTAGAGATCAAGATGCCCAAATGCTGCGCCGCGCGGGCGCGCGCCAACATCACCGGCAGGCTGATGCTGCCGTAAGACATGCCGGCCCCATACCAGGGCAGCGGCAGAGTCAGAGCCGGTCGGGCAGGTTCACGGCGATTAAGCCTCAAACGCAGATCAAAGCCAGCGGGATCCTCCCAGGGAACCTGGCGCGGGTCGTGTTCCAACTCAAAGGCGAAAGCCAAACGGTCAAAACCGCCATCGGATGCGCCGATGCGATACTCTAACTCGCCGCCAGGAGCCTGGCCGCTGCGCGCTTGTTGCTGCGTGCTCAATAGTAACGCTGTCGGCCAGCGAAAATCCCCCTCGCCGCCATTGGGCTGCGCCAACCGGGAATAGCGCGAACGCGAAGCGCGTCCGCCCAGATAGGCTTTGAAAGTCTCTTCCTCCCGGTCATGCCAGATGATGCGACCGCTCTCTCCACGCAGACGCCGCGCCTCGCGCATCCCCATCGCGCCCAGCGCCTCCAACAATTGATCGCGCCAACCGTTAATCAGGTTTGCAATGCGTTGCGCGCCCCAAGCTGGATCAAGCCCCTGTGTTTCCACCAGACAGCGACCCTTATCCGCCCAAAGGGCGCAGCCCCAGGCAACTTGCAGCACAAAATCAATCGCCGCCAGGTCCGCGCCGCAAGCGATGATTTTCGCCACATGTTCGGCGGCGCCGACGCCTCCGCTGACCACCAAACAAACCCGATCGCGCTGTGCGCGCTCTACCAGCCAGGTGTGCACTTCACGCACAGCCTCTGGCAGGCTACGCCCAGCAAGGTCTTGCCCAATCTCATCTGCGTAAAGGTGAATTACTGTCGCGCCAGCCTCCATCAAAGCCAATGCAGATTGAGCTGCCTGCGGCGACAGCGCCAGCCGAACGCCGATCACTGCCTGCGGCCAACGCAGACGCGCCTGATGGATCGCCGGGATGACCACCTCTGGGTGATCGTCGTCTATCTCTAAGTAGCGGAAGTTCCAGTCTTGGGGCAGGCTGGTCAAAGTCTGAGCGGACACCCGCGGCGCCAGTTGCTCGCCCCATTGCACCAAATCCTGACCAAAGTCCTCGACAGAGATCACCGCCAGAGTCTGCAAACGGGCGGCGGCTTGCGCCAGAGCCAGCAGAGCGCCGCGCCCAGGCAGAGGTATTGGCAACGGTCCCAGCAAGATAGGGATAGTCAAAGGTATGGCGGGAGGCAGGTCGGTGACAATTTCTCCCTGCTCGTTGAACGTCAGCCGATCAACGCCGCCGCCCAGATCCACCTGAGTAGAGATATATTCGCGGCCATGGATGCCATCCCGCGTGGGGCGCACGATTTCGCTCATATCCAGCCAGATGCCGTCAAAGCCCTTGCCGGCAAATTTGCCGCCATAACCTGCACCAGAGATGGGGATACGCCCGGTTTCCGCCTGATACCAGGTCTGCGTGATCAATTCCGCCGTCCAATAATCATCCCCGCGCTGCGATGAACCAGCGAACACCGGATGCCCATATTTGACGTACGCGCCGCCCTCATCCAATTGAAACTGCGCCGGATAGCCAGTCGGCGGAGGTGGAGCGAATTGAGTTTCAATATGATAACGAACAGGATGAGCAGACATATGTGGGACTCCTATGACGCTTTTCGCAGCGACCAGTTAATAACAAAAAAGCACGCTGGGCGTGCTCCACAGGTCAAGCCTGGCATCATGCAAGCATTAAAGAAGCGGAGCGCCCCTCAAGTTCACATCATCGCTGGCGCGTTATGCCAGCGGTGGCCACTGCAATATGCTCTGTCGGTTGGTTGCCCAAGCCGGTTTCCACATTGCTTGTTGCTGAGGGGCAAATATTGGAGCATGGCGGCTCCAGGAGGCATCCGCTGATCTTTCGATTTTCAGCCAGGTCGTCGCACGACTGGCTTTAGCCCCGCCTCGCGGCGAGGAACCTCCTCCTCGTCACCCACGCCTCTGCGCGGGCCTTGCGCTGGTTGCCCGGTATTCAGTTGTTAGAACAATTAGCGCCGATTATACTCGCAGGCATCGAACTCCGTCAAGCGCGTCGGAAAACTGGTTACCGCTGCGTGAACGGCAAGCCTTTTGATCTGCCGTCCACGCAGCGCCAAATCGAAAAAGAGCTTAATCGCCCAGCGTTGGTTCTGCTGCTTTGAGCTTGGGGGCAGGTTTCTTGCTGCGAGAGATGCTCCACACCACACCCAGGAGCAACACGCCTACCACCAGCCAACCACCTATTCCCAGATTGGAATTCGAGACCAAAATCGGGGCGGCCAGCAAAGAGACCAGATTCACTACCTTGATCATCGGGTTCAGCGCCGGTCCGGCTGTATCTTTCAATGGATCGCCGACGGTGTCGCCCACCACGCCAGCCTTATGCCGCTCGGAGCCCTTGCCGGTGTTCTTCGCCAGGTCGCGTGGTTCATCCTCGATGGCTTTCTTGGCGTTGTCCCATGCGCCGCCGCCGTTCGCCATGAACACCGCCAGCAACTGCCCGCACAAGATCACCCCGGCAAGAAAACCGCCCAGCGCTTCCACGCCCAGGATCATGCCCACCAGCAAGGGGGTCAACACAGCAATGGCTGCTAGCGGGATCAATTCCTTCTGAGCAGAAGTGGTCGAAATGCTCACCACACGGGCGTAATCCGGGGTGGTTGTGCCTTCCATCACGCCGGGGATGCGGAACTGACGGCGCACCTCTTGCACAATCTCGCCCGCGGCGCGGCTGACCGCGCGGATAGAAAGCGAACTGAACAACCATGGCAGCGCGCCGCCCAGCAAAAAGCCCACAAAGACATCCGTCTCAGAAACGCGGATGGAATCCAACACCGGCACACCCAGCGAAGCCTGGACTCTGCCGACATCTGTGATGTAAGAAGCAAACAGGCTGACCGCGGCGATCACCGCAGAGGCGATGGCAATGCCTTTGGTGATGGCCTTGGTGGTGTTGCCCACCGCATCCAGATCAGCCATCACCTGGCGCGCCTGGCGGGTTTCAGGGTCGTTCAACCCGCCCCAAGCCATCTCGCCGATGCCATTGGCGTTGTCCGAAATCGGGCCGTAAGAGTCCATGGCAACATTATTGCCGGTGTGGCTGAGCATACCAATGCCGATCATCGCCACAGCGTATAACACATACAACGCGCCTTCGCCGCTATAAAGCATCAAGGCGAAGACAAAGCTGATCGCAATCACGATCAGCGCCCAAACGCTGGATTCCATGCCTACCGCCAGACCAGATAGAATCGTCGTGGCCGGGCCGGTATCTGTCGAATCCACAATCTCGCGCACCGGCGGCTTCGTCGCCGAAGTAAAGTAGGAAGTCAGCGGGTTGAAGGAAACCGCCAGACCAACGCCAATGGTGGTGAGCATTGCCAGACGCCAGTCGCCGGCGTATAGAATGGCTACCAGGAAGGAAAACAGGATGGTGTTGATGCTGGACACTTCATAAGAGCGGAACATCGCTTCTTCGGCGTTGTGCGCTCTCAGGAATTTGATGGGGAATTTCTCCCACATGGGCACAGTGAAAGTGCCCAGGATCGAGCTAATTACGCCGATGCCGCGGATAATGAGCGGGTACACAATCCACTTCAAACTGTGCGTCGGATCAATCGTCATCAGGGCAATGCCCAGGATCAACGCCGAAACAATGGTGACTTCATAAGACTCGAAAATATCGGCTGCCATACCGGCGCAGTCGCCGACATTATCGCCCACCAGATCGGCAACCACCGCCGCGTTGCGCGGATCGTCTTCGGGGATGTCTTTTTCGACCTTGCCGACCAGGTCTGCGCCTACATCAGCAGCTTTGGTGTAGATGCCGCCGCCCACGCGCATGAACAAGGCGATCAATGTGCCGCCAAAGCCAAAGCCCAGCAAGGCGTCCGGCGCGGCGCGGCCAAAAATAATGAAGATGATCGTGCCGCCCAACAACCCCAGGCCATCGGTGAGCATACCTGTCACCGTGCCGGAGTAATAAGCGATCGAAAGCGCTTCATTGAAACCTTTGCGGGAAGCCGCTGTGGCGCGCACATTGCCTTGAATGGCCATGCGCATTCCCAATTGCCCCACCAACAGCGAAAAGGACGCGCCAACAATAAAAGCCACCGTCCGCCCAATGGCAATGATGATCTGGGTGTTCTGAGGAAACTCTTCCATTGCCTCGTGAGTGGGCGGAACAATATAGACGCTGAAGAAGAGCGCGATCGTGAGTGCGGCAATGGCCGGCAGGATGGTGCGCAACTGCCGGTTAAGGTAGCTATCCGCGCCAACGCGGATGGCATTCCACACTCGCTGCATCTCCTCATCGCCCTTATCGCGTTTGAGCACCATTTTTTGCAGCAACCAGGCATAGATCAAACTGAAGATCGCTGTTGCTACAACTCCAAGAACGGCAATCTGTTCAAAAGCATTGAGTCCATGTCGAGCAAGTCCAAATAGATTCATTCTTCGCCTCTCGTCAGATTGGATTGTGGTATGTGGTGATCGGCGTAGAGCCCAGGGCATTGGCTCCATGCCGCATAACCCAAAATTTCCCCGCCCGCGCCCCAAAGAGATGTCTTATCCCTGGTTGACGCAGATAGCGCCCGCTTGGTCAATGGATTGAATTGTTCCGTGAGACCGATCTTGCGCTGCTTCACTTTACAACACTTACATACTACCAGACGTAGAATTGCAGCCAAATGAAAAAACCTGGCGGGTTATGATAACACAACTTTGTGCACTTTGGCTAGACTTGATGAGGCTAAAACGCGCGAAAGCGCAGTAAACCGATAGGCGTAATTTCTGTCACAGCGACTGATTTCAGGCCAAGCTCAAGGTGCGCGGCGTTCGGCAAAGATGTAGCGGGCAGCGGCGAAACCCAGAGTGATGGGCGCGTTATCCACCTGAATGGTCACGGTTTGATTAAATGGGAGGATGTCTAATACCTGCACCTCCACGCCAGGCAGGATCTTATTTTCAATGAGAAAATTGAGCAGGTCGGGGTTTTCCTCGGCAAATTCGTGGATGCGGCGGATGGTCACCCTTTCGTTCCGGCTCAGTTCGGTGAGCGGCGCCCACCCGCTGACGACGTGTTCATAGCCGGGCAATGGGTTGCCGTGTGGGCATACTTGCGGGTCGTCAAGGATGAGACGCATACGCTCCTCCAGGCTGGGTGAGATAGCATGCTCGATACCATGAGCCTCATCGTGGATGTACGGCAGCGGGACTTTGAGGATGCGCAGCAACAACCATTCGGTCAACATGTGACGGCGGGTTACGGAGTGAGCCGCCTGGCGGCCGGTCTCGGTGAGATGAATAGCTTTACGGCCTGTGCCGGTGATCCAGTTGTCGCGCTCCATGCGCTTGAGGGTCATGGCGACGGTGGCTGGGGCGACGCCCATCATCTCCGCCAGGCGGGCAGCGACGATTTCGCCATAATCACGCTCCATCACGTGCATGGTCATCAGATAATCTTCGACAGTGTGGGTTGGGCGGTGTTCTTCAGCGCCTCCCGGCGCATCGCCTTTTGGCGCAGAGGAGAGCGGATGACGCGACATAATTATATAAATATGAAAGAAATAATAAAAAAACCTGGACTAATCGAAAAAGTTAGTATATACTAACATCAAGAATTCTGGTACGCTAAGCCATTCTATCATATACAAAAGGGTTGTCAAGAATGCAGCCAGCGCGCCCAGAGTTGATCATCACAAATCCAAAGGTGAATATACCATGTCTCTTTACCGTTTCCTTATCATTCTCTCGATATTGGTATGGGGGTTGACGAGTTGCGCGCCAGCGCCTGGTGCGCAGGTGACCGCCGCGGTCGCAACCGAGGTTTCCACGGCTGTTGGATCACCAACGCCGGCCAGCGAAACGTCGGGCGATGACATCCTGGGGAAATTGGTGATTTACTCAGGGCGTTCTGAGGCGCTCATCCAGCCTGTGATAGATGCGTTCAAAACAAAGCATCCGCATGTAGAAATCTTACTCAAAGCAGGCAGCAACAGCGAACTGGCCAATGCGCTTCTCGAAGAAGCAGCCAATCCGGTGGCAGACGTATTCATTACAACGGAGTTGTTCACCGTGCAATCGTTGGCGATGCAGGATGTTTTTCAATCCTATCTGCCAGCAGAGGCGGATCAACTCCCGCCCGAGTTCATCGGACCAAATCAGACCTGGATCGGGCTGACCCGCCGGGCGCGGGTGATCATGTACAATTCCGAACTGGTTTCGGCGCAGGAAGCGCCCAAGTCCATTTTCGAACTGATGGATGCCAAATGGAAGGGGCAAATTGCAGCCGCCGGAACGACCAATGGCTCGATGCAGGCGCAGATTGCCGCCATGCGTCAGTTGCTCGGCGAGCAAGCTACCGAAGAATGGTTGAAGGGTCTGCTTGCCAATGATGTAACCTTCTTTGGCGGGCATACCGACGTGCGCAAGGCGGTTGGATCGGGCGAATTCAAGATCGGGTTGGTCAACCACTACTACTTCTACTTGCAACAGGCGGAAGGCAGCCCGGTTGGCGTTGTCTTCCCCGATCAAGGGGAAGGCGAAATCGGACTGATCACCAACGCCACGGCGGCGGGGATCGTGAAGGGCGCGCACAACCTGGCGGCGGCACAGGCATTCATGGACTTTCTGATCTCTCCCGAAGGCCAGAATCTGTTTGCTGAGTTGAATTATGAATACCCACTGCGGGCTGGCGTTCCTCTGCGACAAGGCGTGCAGCCGCTGGATGGTTTCCGTCTGGCTGCTGTGGATGTCGTCAAAGCTGCGCTCGATTTCGAGGCGACTTTCGACCTGATGGAACGGGTTGGTTTGCCGTAAACGCGTCGGGCTCCTAAGGCAATATGCAACGAACGCTGGCTTACTGGTTTGTCGCGAGCACCGGTCGCAAGTCGCCGACCAGCCCCTGGTTGGCAATTGCTGCCGGGTTGACGGCGCTGTTCGTCGCCATCCCGCTGGTCTATATCTTTTTTCGAGCAGCCGGAGCAGAACCGGCGGCATGGCAGAGACTGCTGCAAGCGCGCCTCTGGCAACTCCTGGGCAACACGCTGTTGCTGGTTGTCGCCGTGACATGCGGGGCATTGGTCACTGGCGTCAGCATGGCCTGGTTGACCGAGCGCACCGACCTGCCTGGGCGCAACGTTTTACGCGCCATGCTTGCCTTGCCACTGGCGATCCCAGCCTATATTGGTGGGATCGTACATCTGGCTCTGCTGCGGCCGCGAGGCGGGTTGATCCTTCTGGCGCTGGAGGAGATTATCGGTCGGCCTGTGGCAACCCCCAGCCCATTGGGGTTTTGGGGCGCGGCGTTTATCCTGACGCTGTTCACCTATCCCTATGTTTATCTATTGAGCGGGGCAGCTTTTCGCTCACTTCATGCCTCATTGGAAGAAGCTGCCCGCTCGTTGGGACGCACACCCTGGCAAACATTCTGGCAGGTTACTCTGCCAGCCCTACGCCCCGGCTTAATGGCTGGCGCGCTGCTGGTGGCGTTAGATATTCTGGCGGAATATGGCACAGTGGCGCTGTTGCGCTATGAAACCTTTTCATCAGCGATTTTCGTCCAGCTCGCCGGGCGTTACGATCGCTCGGCAGCCTCGGTTTTGAGCGCGGTCCTGGTGATTTTGGCGATTCTCATCCTTTGGGCGGAGTTGCGGGTGCAAGGGCAGCGGCGATTCACGCAGATCGAGAGCAACTGGCGACCGGCGATCCGAATTACGCTGGGCAAATGGCGCTGGTCAGCGTTTCTCCTGGTTGCAAGCGTGGTCTCCGCCAGCCTGCTCGTCCCACTGGGTGTCTTAATTGGTTGGAGCCTGCAAGCGTTTGCCGACCCGCAGACGCTGGAAGCCGTGTTTCGCGCCGGCTCGCGGGGCTTCGGGAGCTTCGTCTGGAACAGCCTGTGGACATCTCTACTGGCTGCGCTTCTGGCGACGGCGCTCTCTCTGCCGGTGGCGCTGCTTTCGGTGCGCTATCCCAGCCGAATTTCACGTTTCATCGCCCGTTTTTGTCAGGTGGGCTATGCCCTGCCCGGCGTGGTGATTGCGCTCAGCCTGGTGCTGCTGATCAACCGGACGCTGCCGTTTCTGTACGCCACGCCGCTGGTTGTGGTGCTGGCGTATGTGCTGCGCCATATGCCGCAAGCCGTGCGGTCGAGCGAATCGGCGCTCAACCAGCTATCTCCATCCTTGGAGGAGGCTGCCCGGACATTGGGTCGCACACCGCTGCAAACGCTTTTCCAGGTGACGCTGCCGCTCATTTTACCCGGCCTACTGGCGGGTGCGGCGCTGGTTTTCCTGACCTCGTTGAAGGAGTTGCCCGCCACATTGCTGCTGCGCCCGCCGGGTTTTGATACCCTGGCCGTGCGCGTTTGGGTTTGGGCAGGGGAAGGTTTTTATGTGCAAGCCGCGCCGGCGGCTTTGATACTGGTGCTGGCGGCAGCCCTGCCGCTATCATTTCTCTTACGCCAAGAACAAATATTTTCAGATTCATCCATATCATGAACACTCTTGATATTCAACATCTCAGCAAACGTTTTGCAAACGCCAGATTCGCCGCCGTCAACGACATTTCTCTTGCGTTGAAAAACGGGGAGATCCTGGCGCTGGTTGGCCCAAGCGGATGCGGCAAAACCACCACCTTGCGGCTGGTGGCCGGGTTGGAACGTCCAGATGCCGGAGAGATCCATTTAAATGGGCGCGTCGTCGCGTCGGATACGGTCTTCGTCCCGCCGGAGCAGCGGGGAGTGGGACTGGTCTTTCAAGACCACGCCCTGTTTCCGCATCTGACGGTTTCCGAAAACATCGCCTTTGGGTTGCGCGGAAGGAAATCTGCTGAAATCCGGACGACGGTGAACGAAATGCTGGAATTGGTGGGGCTGACTGGGTTGGCGAGCCGTTATCCGCACGCTCTCTCCGGGGGCGAACGCCAACGTGTGGCGCTGGCGCGGGCTTTAGCTCCTCGACCGGTGCTGGTGCTGATGGATGAGCCATTTAGCAGCCTGGATGCAGACTTGCGCGGAGCAGTTCGCGAACAGGTGCGCAGCATCCTGAAAGCGATGCAGGCGACGGTGATATTCGTCACGCACGATCAGGAAGAGGCGCTCTACATGGGTGACCGCCTGGCGCTCATCAACCAGGGACGGGTAGAGCAAATCGGCGCGCCGGAGGAGATTTTTCACACCCCAGCCACGCGCTTTGTGGCGGAGTTCATGGGGGCAAGCGACTTTTTGAGAGGCGAGGCGATCCCTGAGGGCATCCGCACAGAGGTAGGTTGGCTGCCTCAGCCGGCGTATGTAAGCCAACCGGTGCAAGTGGAAATTGCTCTGCGCGCCGATGACGTGGATTTTGAGTTATCCGAAACAGGCAATGCCGTGATCGTAGAGAGGTTTTTCCGCGGGGCGTTCAACGTCTATCGTCTGCGGCTGGACTCGGGGCAGGTGCTGCACGCCTTCAAAGAACACACCCAAATCTTGCCGGTTGGGGCGCGAGTGCGGGCATATATCAGCGCCGGGCATCCCTTAGCGGTGTTTCAGAATGGGCAAGTGGTGAGCAACGGCGCTGAATAATTGAAGCGTTCGCAAATGTTGAAAGGGAGCACAGTCAGGATCATCTGTTGGTATGAGGCTTGCAACAGTTGAATCGAACGGCATTCGCGCGAGTGAGTGCTCACCCTACCCGTAGCTCATCCTGACCAACCGAGGCGTTCTATCATCCCATGATCACCGACATCACTGTACCAAATAGCGAAAATGCGCCCTGGTTTCGTCTTCTGGCGCGCCTGTCCCGCAGCATTGACTTTCATGTTGATCAACAAGGAGTGCATAGCGCCCAGGTTGCTTATTGGGCTAAGTTCACCGCCCGCCAGTTGGGCTTCAGCCCCACCGATGCGCAGGCGATCTATTGGGCGGCGCGCTTCCACGACATTGGCAAGGCGGCGGCGCCTGGCCGTCTGCTTAGCAAGGGCGGCCCGCTGACCGAGGACGAGTGGCGCTTAATCCGACTGCACCCGGCGGTGGGGGCAAACATCGTCGAGCAAGTGCCGCAAGCAGCGATCCTTGCGCCGTGGATTTACCATCATCAAGAGAAATTCGACGGCAGCGGTTACCCGGATGGGTTGCGCGGCGAGCAAATCCCGCTGCCCGCCCGCCTGCTCACTGTGGTAGACGCCTACGACGCCATGACGCATCACCGCTGTTATCGCCCCGCGTTGGGACAGGAACTCGCCTTGCGCGAGTTGACCGAAAACAGCGGGAGACACTTCGACCCGCAAGTGGTGGCTGCCTTCCTGAGCGTGGTGCAAAGATACCCACGCCTCCACCCAGACGGCCTGGCCGCAGCGCAGGATTAATCCAGCGCCCTTTCTCGCCGTTTTCATCTGCGCGATAGATTGTTCCGTTCAATAGATTGCGCTCTCGCGGACAAAATGATTGAACAGCCGTTCAGCATTTATGACCGCCCTGCGCTTGATCTTTGCATTCCCCTCTGGCATAATCAATTTGGTCATCCGGTTCAGGATGAGATAAACCATTTCATCGCGCTGAAGCTGGAATAAAAAGATGCATCGCTTATTACAAACCCGCTTGCCAACCTATCCTCATCTCCATCGCCGCAGACGATCCGAATACATTTTTCCGCTGATCATGGCGCTGTTGCCGATATTGATCGCGGTCGCATCTTCTCTCATATTGGAGATTTCCATCCAGATTTCGCTGGGCTTTGGTCTGTTCATCGCCCTGTTGGTGATCATCCGCTACCTTTACGCCTCCACCAATTTTCGCCTGCACCTGATTCGGAAGCGAAGTTGGATGAAAAAATCTGGCAAGCCATTCTGGAAGTCGCTGCGCTGGTTGTTTCGTATCACTCCACCCGAAAAAAGGCTCAGCAACCTGAAGGTTGTCCAAAGGCTGGAAGCGCGGGCGGCGAACAAGAAACACAGTTATCTCTGGCTATTAGATGCAATCGCCCTAATGGGGTATGTGTTGTACACATTGTTTGTCAGCCAAGTTGCCTGGGATGCCAGTAATATTGCCGCCATATCGGGTTTGATCCTGATAGCCAGTTTGGGGGGTGTGTTTCACTATAGCCTTCTGGTGGATGAAGTCGTTCAATATCTCAAATGGGGCGATCATACAACCATTTTTATTATCCTGACCACCCTGTGGATCCTGTTGGTGGGCTGGCCGTTTATTGTGAATCGCATTTTCATCATGGTTTGCTTACTGTTGGCTGTTTACACGCTTTACCTGGCGGTCTTTGCTTATTTGCGAATGAATATCGGCGAAAGCGTCGTGAACCAGGTGCTGCACGGTTTCATTCAGGATGTGATGCGAGGCGAAGAGACCGATGAACTCTACAAAAAAATCGTCAGCCAAATCACCGAGCGACTGCGATATGGTCAGACGTCCTTGCTGAAACCGCACATTAATCCGGACACTGCCTGCGTAGATGGTCTGGAAATCGCCTATCAGAGCGAGTCGGGAAATGGGGGAGCGCCCTCTCATATTGGCCAAGTCGTGCCGCTAAGTGGAAGCCTGACCGGGCGTGCCTGGCGCTCGCGACAAACAGTTGCCTGGAATGATGTCAGAAATGCGAGTGGACAGTTTTATCAACTGGGCGAATACGATCAACGCACCCGCTCAGAAATTGCAGTACCGATCCTGCATGAAAACCAGGTGTTCAGCGTCCTGGATATTCAATCGCCGCGGCCGGGCGTCTTCCGTCAAACAGATCTGGATCATTTGGAGATCATCGCCGAAATGATCGGCGCCCGCCAGGCGGAGTTGCAGGCTTTGGAACAATCCAAAGAATTAATCAGCAAGCTTTGGGAACTGCGCGCCATTTCTGAGGAGTTGCTCTTTCGCAGGTTTGCAAATTATGCGTTAAATACTTTGAAGGCTGATCTGGTGATTTATTTTCCACTTTCCTATAGCTGGATGCCTGTAAAAGAACCACTCTACGAAGGCGATTATCCGCCTGCGCCCATGAGCGCAGATCGCATGACAGACTTAAACAGCCCGCTGATCCGCTTGATCCAGCAATGGGAGCCGGTTTTCGAAAACCGCATCACCGATCAATCTCAACTGATGCATCCAGAGCGAGATGTTTCCAGCAGCTTTCCGCGCAGATTTGGTTTCGTCTCTGGCTGCTTTCTGCCGGTGGGCTTAAAACGCGACCGTATGGCAGCCCTGTTCTTGAACTTTCGCGAAGAGATGAGGTTTGATCCGTTGCATCGTTTTCTCCTGCTCAATTTTGCCATGGTCTTTGGCGCTTCGCTGGCTCGTCTGCGTTATCGTGAATTTTTCTACCGAGGGTTCGGTCGCCCGGATCTGGGCTTGCACGCGCTTAAGGGACGGTTCGGGTTGAAAACCGGCGCTTCACCCGTGGGGCAGCTTTTACTCCATCGTTACTTCTCAAACCCAACCAGTTACACGGAAAACGATTTGCGAAACTACATGCGCAATATCAATGACTTCATTGACCAGGTCACCCTGGCTGACGCTGCCTTACCGCCGGATTTCTGGGATCTGGGCAACACGCTGGAAAAAGCTTTGCAGGATTATCAAAACGGCCTTCCCCCCAGGTCAGGCAGCCGCCAGGCGTTTGTGGAACTCGCCATTGACCCTCGCATCGAACGAGAAAGCAGTTGGTTCAAGACGGTGCTTTTTCAGGTTATCACCGAGGCGATCAACAACGCCGTCACGCATGGCAACGCCAGCCTGGTGACGGTGTGCGTCAAGCGAAAGAACAGTCAAACGGATGTACGCGTGGTCAATAATGGAGATCCGCTGCCGGATGTCATCCACCAAGAGCGCAGCGCCCGCGGCATCTACTCGTTGCTCGAAAAACTAAAACAAGAGCTGGGCGCGGTTGGCGAGGTCACCCCAGGAGAGGGCAACCTGGGTTGTGTGGTCGAGGTTTGTATTCCATGTCTGCCGGATGAGACAATTTGATGAGACGATTTTATGATGAGTAAGGAGGAACGCCGCCATGGAAAATAACGTCCTAACGCCGAAATACCGCTTGCTTCTGGTTGAAGACTCCAAGCGAGAGTATGATGCGCTGCGAGTGGAATTGGAGCAGAACGGCTGGCAAGTGATGCATGCGGTAGATGTGAACGACGCTCCCTATCAACTGAGTATAGCGGAGAAGCAGGGCCTCACCATAGATGCCATGGCGATTGACCTGGGTCTGCCCCCCGCCCCGGATGAGCCGGAGAAGAGCGGTTTGCCGCTGATACAAAAGATCCGCGAACAACGCCGATCCTTGCCCATCCTGGCTTACACCACACTGCCGGCGCGTCTGTTTTCGGTGGAAAAGGTCGCCCGGAAATTGCTGGCGTTGAACGTCTCTTTTGCCTTTATCAAGTTCACCGGAGAAGCGGATTCCTTTGCCCGTTTGTTGGAGCTGACCCGTTTGGGCTATGTGATTCTATCAAAGGATGTCGCCAATCTCTTACAGTATGCGATTGCAGACCGACCGGATCCGCTGGACGCCGACCATTGGAGCGTCTTGAAGTATCTGAGCATGGATTACACCCACGATGAAATCGCCCAAAAACTGAACATCGCCAAAGGCACGGTTGCCAACCGCCTGGAAAGGATCCGCGAGTTGCTTGCGGAAGCCTATCCATCGGACGATTTTACCAATGCGGACGACTTATCGCGTTGGTACGACACCCACAAAGTGCGCTACTGCCGCGAATAATCCATTGATATTCCGATACCAAATCACCTTTTAACTGAGGCAAAACTACCGCCCCAGCAGGTCAATTGTCTGGGCGTTCAGGGGGAATTGCACTGTTCAAACGACCTGAGAACGTTTACCGACTAGAGAAATTTTTTCATCGCGCCCATCGAGAAAATTCCTAACGCCGTCCTCTAAGGATTTTACGACAAATTTGCCATAATGGTTTCAGGACGAGAACGCTGCAGCGCCTCGTAACAGTCGAAAATCAACAGAAGGGAGGTCGCGATGGAACTGTTTGAGGCGATTGTTGAACTGATTGGAGCGCTGTGGGATGTGTTCGTGGCCTTTGGTCAGGCAGCGGGTTCTATCGGTCAGGCGGTTTATGAAATCTGTTCCGAGTCCGACTTCCTGGCAGGCATGGTGGGTCTGCTTTGTTGCTTCGGAGGGCTTCTGCCCTGGGCGGCTGGCGTGATGGTGCTGCGCCGCATTCGGCAAGATCGCTACCACCTGATCCTGTAAGCCGATCCTGCAGGCAAAGGCAAGCTAAGTAGTAGGATAGGCGGCTCATTGGCCTGGGCGCTCGGCGAGAGGGGGAACGACGCCCACGTTGATAAAGACCTCTGGAGGCTACTCCAGGGGTCTTTTTGATTGCCATCTCCTTATGCGAGATTTTTCTCGCTCTCTGGTCTGGATAATGCGGGATAAATCCCGCGCTAAGGCTTTCGGATCATGGGTAAGAACAACTGGATTGCGTCGCTCAGCGCCAGCCGTCTGACGTTGACCGGGCCGTAGCGCGCGCCATGACCGTACACATCTACTTCTTCCAGCCAATATTCATAGACGACGCCCATTGCGGCGTTCTCGTCCAGGTAAGTATAAGTCGCGCCCAACACATTCGCCCCGCCCGGCATCTGCGATGGGATCAGGGCAGGGTTGACCAACGTCAATTCGCCTTCTGGCAGAGCGCGGCGATACAGATTAAAGCCCACAGTTTCGATCTCCACCAGCGTCGTCCAGGTCAACAGTATGCCCTGCGCCTGTGGCAATGCCTCGAAGGAGGCTAGGGTCACCGCGGTGGGCGAGCCAACCTGCACTGTGGCGCTCACCGGCGTGGTCTGATCGTTGCCCACCACTGCACTGACCCAATTGGTGTACAGACCGACTGTGTTGGTCAATTGGGCAGTATAGATCAGTTGCAACACACCCGGCTGGCCGACGCCCAGCGTACCCGAAGCCGGGATGCGGTAGGAAATACCCGGCTTGCTGTACCAGTTCAGGGAGCCAATCGCGCCCAGGGTAGGCGAGACACTGGAGTTGGCTGCGACCACATCGCTGCCAGGAGCAAACCCCTGGTAAGACATGCCGTTGGGCATCTGGTCTATAATACGATTGATGTACAGCGGCAGCGGAGCGCGATTTTCAAAACGCACGCTGTACGTCGCCAGACCGCCGTTGGTCAGTTGCGTCGGAGATACGCTCTTGCTGATGCGCAGGCTGTTGCTCACTGGCTGCGGATTGGGCAGTGGTATAGGATTGCTGTTATAGGAACTTTGCCTATACCTTTGGTCATCCCCGCTGGTAACCTCGCTCCAGGCGTAAGCCGAGGTTCCGCCGCCTGAGCAAAGCGCCTCGAAGGTGTATTCCATGGTGATCGAGTCGCGGTTTCGCGTGTCAATGTTGGAAAAGTAGAGCGTATTGGTCACGCCCGCAACAACGCCATCCACGTTGGAGGCGATCACCCTGCTTCCGACCATCCGATAGCAACGATCATCGAAATCGCCGTTGCCATTGGGTTGAATGAAAAGCGAACTTCCGTTGGCGTTGTTGCCATAGCGGTAAACCACGGTCATGGTTAACAATTGACCCACATAGTCACCCGGTCCCAGGTTGTGGGAGACATACTGACCGCCGGCGTTGGCACTGATCATGCCTTCAGCAGTATATGCGCTGCTGAAAGTACGCACGCCGTCCATGCCGCCATTCAACGAAGAAACCGTGACGGTAAACGGGCGATTGTAATTGATGGGCGGATCGCTATTTGCGCAGGGGCGCCAGTTGCGCAATGGACGGTAATCTATGAAAAAGAACACGTCTCGGCTTTCGCCCGGCGCCAGGTTGCCCAGATAGCGGAGCGGATCATCAATGACCGTGTTGAGAGGCGCAACCAGGGTGAGCTGCAAGCCGGTGTAGGTCTCATTCAGAAGTGAGTTGGTTACCCGCAGGTGATACCAGCCGCCGTCTGGGCCGTCAATCGCCCCATAGCTGCACCAATCGTTGAAATCCATATACAACAAATTGGGCGTGCGCATCTCGATGGTCAATCCAGAGGCTGGCGGGGCGGCCAATGCCGCTTGAAAGGCGAACAGCATCACAAAGGCAGCAAAGACCGCCAGCGCGAGATGCAACCGGCGGTCGTGAAAGAAGGAAAAATGAAAATGAGACATGGCGGCGCTACCCCAGCAAAGTTGAATGAGGTATCAATGAAAAACAAGCGCTTCAAAGGTCAACGGTGTTAGTACCATAGTACCATAAAATGCAATTTTTCGTACATAAAATGGGTAAAGAGATGCTGATATTTTTGTTAGGCGCGGTTGATTGCGCAATATTCAATGCTATCTTTTAATTAAGTGCAATATGGCTAACGTTATTGCAAGACAGATTGTGCCAACTGTCATTTTGCACAATACGTTGCTTCGAGTATTTGTATATCTTTACCCTTACCGGAGAATGTCCGGAAACTATCCTTCTTACCCATCCCCCCTGACCCCCCTTCCCACTGGGAAGGGGGGAACAAGAAGGTTCGGTGGTTTTTGGGCGGCTCCGCCGCCCAAAAACCACCGACTTCCTCTTTTTCCTACCCCTTGGGGGCAGGGTCAGGGGTGGGGGGAATTTCCGAACGTTTTCTTACCAATGATAAAATTTATCGTGTTTGTGGTACACTCCCTGGCTGCGGATGATGCATGGACGATAAAACGCTTACCTTGCTCGAATTTCCCAAGATTCTGGAGCGCCTGGCGGGTTACTGCGCTTTCGCCGCTTCGACGGAAAAAGCGCGTCAACTCCGCCCCACCGCGGACCCCTTTGAGGCGCGCCGCCGCCAGGCGGTCACCGCCGAAGCCACGCGCCTGCTGGTCACCCATGCCGACCTGAGCATCGGCGGAGCGCGCGATGTACGCGCCGCGGTAGATCTGGCGCGACACGGCGGTGTGTTGGCGCCCAACGAACTCCTGGATATCAAATTCACCCTGGTCGCCGCACGCACCCTGGCGCGCACCTTCGACCGCCTGGCGACTCAGTACCCGCAGCTTTACGACATCGTCGCCCAGCTTCCCCCGCCCATGGGCTTGATTGACGCCATTAGCCACGCCATTTCAGAGCGCGGCGAAATCCTCGACTCAGCTTCCGAGAAGCTGGCTGCCGTTCGTCGGGATCTGCGCGTCGTCCACGACCGGTTGATGGCGAAACTGCAAAAGCTGGTCAGCGACCCGCGCAACGCTCCCTACCTCCAAGAAGCGCTGGTTACCCAGCGCGATGGGCGTTACGTCATCCCGCTGCGCGCTGAATTCAAGGGGCGCATTCGCTCTATCGTCCACGATCAATCTCAATCCGGGGCGACATTGTTCGTCGAACCGTTGGGCGTGGTGGAGCAGAATAACCAATACCGCGAGCTGCAATTAGCCGAGCGCGACGAAGAGCGCCGCATCCTCACGGAGCTTTCGCGGCAAACAGCGATCCACGCCGAGGCAATCCTTCACACCGTAGAGGTGATCGCCGATCTTGACCTGGCGCTGGCTTGCGGAAAATTCGCCGACGATTTGCGCGCCGTGGAGCCGAAGCTGCACGCCTTCTCCGCAGCGCCTCAAACCTTTGCGCCGGGCATACATCCCGGTAGTGTGATCCGCCTGTACCAGGCGCGCCACCCGCTGCTCGACCCGCAAACCG
Source organism: Anaerolineales bacterium (assembly GCA_020060465.1). Taxonomy (GTDB): domain Bacteria; phylum Chloroflexota; class Anaerolineae; order Anaerolineales; family UBA4823; genus RBG-16-57-11. The sequence goes on along the minus strand of JAGVAD010000007.1, from coordinate 122,244 downwards.
TTGTACCGATTGATGTGGAACTCGACCCGCAGACCTTTGTATTGGTGATTACCGGTCCAAACACCGGCGGCAAAACCGTGGCGCTCAAGACCGTCGGATTGCTGGCGCTTATGGCGCAAGCCGGGCTGCATATCCCTGCGCATTCCGGTTCGGAGCTCAGCGTCTTTGAGAGCATCTTCGCCGACATCGGCGACGAGCAATCTATCGAGCAGTCGCTATCCACCTTTTCAGGGCATATCACCAATATCATTCGCATCTTGCAACAAGCCGATCCTCGTTCGCTGGTCATTCTGGACGAACTGGGCGCAGGCACAGACCCGCAAGAAGGCTCAGCGCTGGCGCGCGCCATTCTCAGTCACCTGGTGGAGCGCAGCATCACCACATTGGTCACCACCCACCACCCGGAGTTGAAAGCTTACGCCCATGCCACACCTGGCGTGACCAACGCCAGCGTGGAATTTGACCTGGAGACGCTGAGGCCCACCTTCCGATTGACGATCGGTCTGCCGGGACGCTCCAACGCCCTGGCGATCGCCGAGCGTTTGGGTTTGCCCCCGGAGATCATTGCCGAAGCGCGCCGCGAGATCTCTCCCGACGACCTGCGCGCCGAAGACCTGCTGGATGAGATCCACCACCAGCGCGATCTGGCGCGCCAGGCGCGCGCCGCCGCCGATCAGGCGCGTTTAGAAGCCGAGGCGCTGCGCAATGAACTGTTCAGCCGCCTGGAGGCTATCGAGGACGAGCGGCGCAAGCTATTGGAGCAAGCGCGCAGCGAAGCCGCTGCCGAGCTGGAGGCGATGCGCGCGGAACTCAACCTGGCGCGCAAGACTCTGGCGCGTTTGCGCCAGCCGGCTGAGTCAGCAGCCGCTGCATTGCAAGAGGTGCAGGAGCAGTTGGAAGTGTTGCAAGAACGGGTGGAAGAACCGGTGGAACGCAGCCAACCCGAATTGGGGCCGCAATTGCGCAAGGTGGAGCAGGAGCGCCGTCGCGCCCTCCGCGTAGGTGATAAAGTGCGCCTGCGCAGCCTGGGCGCGCAAGGGATAGTTACGGCTTTGTCGCCGGAAGAAGTCGAAGTCTCGATGGGCGCGCTGCGCATCCGCGCTCGCCTTTCAGACGTAGAGCTGCCCACGCCTTCCGGCGCTTCGCCTGGGTCTGGTGGGGCAAAAACCGCTCAACAGGTGGGGGTCAAAAGCGCCAAACCGATCGCCTCCGCCGCGCCCCAGGCAGATGTGCAGCTTTCCGACCTGGGCATGGCAGATACAGAGATCGTCTCCACGCGTATCTCCGCGCCAGCCTCGCCTGGCATACAACTCGATCTGCGCGGCAAACGCGCCGATGAAGCTCTGACCGAATTGGAGCGCTATCTGGACGCGGCATATTTCGCCGGCCTGCCCTTCGTGCGCATTATCCACGGCAAGGGCACAGGCAAGCTGCGCCAGATGGTGCGCCAGACGCTACAAGGTCATCCACATATCCAATCGTTCGAGGGCGGCGGAGAGAAGGAAGGCGGCGAAGGGGTAACAGTGGCTATTCTCAGGGTAAGCTAAGCCAACCTAAAAGAGACGACCACCACAAGGATAGCCTCATAAGCTACACCAGGTGCGGTGCATTTCGAAAGTGCGCCGCATCTGTCATACATCTTGATGAAACATCTAGATGATACCGATCAATTCAAGAAGCGGTTATCGCACCAGGTTTAATGCATAAAGTGGGGCATCACAAATATTTGATGTATTACCAAAAATGTGACAATTTTTGCAAATAGCGACCCCTTGTCGTCACCGATCAGTATTTATTGCGTCATATTGATAGAGCTGGGGTGTTGTTAGGTGTTGACAAACACTCAAGGCAGCATTGGTTCTTTACAATCGAAAGGACAAACATCGTGATGACACCAAACTTTTCCTCTGAACGTGGTCAAGCGGTCGTTCTGCTGGTCCTGGCTATGATCGCGCTGATGGGTTTCACTGCGCTGGCCGTTGACGGCAGTATGCTGTATTCCGATCGCCGCTATGCCCAAATGACTTCCGATTCGGCTGCGATGGCTGGAGCCTCCGTCGCTGCACAGGAACTGGATAAAAACGGAGCAACTTATACGAACTGGGATTGCCAATCATCGGCAGTTACAAAGGCAGCCAAAAAGGCCAGCCAGGCAGCAGTGAACAGCGCCCAGGCAAATGGTGTCACCATAGACCTGGATATAGCCGACCGCAACGGCGTTTCCACCCAATGTGGCGTGGACATGAGCAAGGGTTATCGCGATCCTTACTTGGATATTCTCACACAGGTGACGCTGCAAACGCAAACCGGATTTGCGCATTTCGTCAATTCGAGTCTGGCGAGCAACACCGTGGAGGCTGTTGCGCGCGTCCGGCCACGCTCGCCGCTGGCCTTTGGGTACGCCATTGTAGCCTTGAATCCCGCTGACTGTCAGGGTATGAATACAGGCGCCGAATTCCATGGTACGCAGAATATCTATGTTTCTAAAGGCGGCATCTTTACCAATGGTTGCTTGCGCGGGGTTGGCAATCAATCCACCATTGTGACCGATGCCAGCATCCACTATCGCTCAGATTATCGTAATGAAGGCGGCAGCTCCTTTAACCCCGCTCCGCAAAAAATAACCTTCAAAATTTCTCCTGCCGATTATGCTATCCCAGAGCCAAATTGTGATCATCCCAACGCTCACCACATTGATGGCAAAGACCTGCGCGGCAATCTCGCCCCCGGGCTGTATTGCGTGGATGGCCAGGCAACCATTAATGCCCACGATACCCTCATTGGTTTTGGGGTAACAATCGTAATGTTAAACGATCGTTTGCAAATCAATGGCAAAGCAACGGTGCAACTTACCGCCCCAGCCAGTTCGCCGGATCCATCTCCTGCTATCCCAGGGGTCGTGATCTACGCGCCGCCAGACACGAACTACAAAGCTATCAACCAAAATGGCATACACCTAAACGGTAACTCTGATTCATTTTTCTCTGGCGTCGTTCTAGCGCCAGCATTGGATGTATTTGTCAACGGCACCAGCCGTAACGATGCATATCTCACGCAGATTATTGGCTGGAACGTGCAGGTAGGTGGCACCGCCGATACCTGGGTGTTGTTCAATCAAAGCGTTCTGCACCAAAAGCTGCCAGCGGTTGAACTGCACAGATAACCTTATACGCAGAATGTTATTCATTTCATCCTTCAGAATAGCCGGTTAATTACATGCCGATATTTATTTCGTTCCGTTGTCGGCTAAATTCATTTTGCCATACAGATTGACCCCTATGACGAATTGCCAAAGGACCGCTTCTTCAATTCGGCGGCAGAATTGCTGGCAGCCAATAAAGACGCACAGTGGCATCGTAAGCACCGCTGGCCAGGAATTGGCCGTCTGGTGAGAAAGCCAAACCGGACACCAATTCCTTGTGTCCGGTCAAGGTTTTTAACAGTTCGCCGCTATCGGCGCGCCAGATAATAACCGTTCCATCTTGCGCACCGCTGGCAACCCATTGACCGTCTGGCGAGAAGGTAATGACTTTCACCTCGCTGACATTGCCGCTCAAGGTAAGCGCAAGCTCGCCGTCGCTCATCCGGCGAATGACCACCTGATTCTCGCCAGCGTTGTACGCCAGCATCTCGCCATCTGGCGAAAACGCCAGTGTCCACACGGTAGATGCGTTAACGCCCCAATCATAGATTCGATTACCCTGTAGATCCCAGACACGCGCTCGCCCATCCTTGCCCCCAGAAGCTGTCCAATCGCCATTTGGAGAAACCGCCATTGCAGTGATCTCCTTCTTGTGAGCGGGAAACATCTCCAAGAGCTTCCCTGACTGTACATCCCAATAACCGATTTGACCATCGTCTGCGCCGGAAGCCAGCCATTCGCTGTTACGGAAAAAGACCCCGCTCCACACCCCGCCTTTATGGCCGCGTAGAACGTGGAGTAATTCGCCCGATGTAGCATCCCATAGGCGCAACGTACCATCCTTCGAGGCAGAAGCCAGCAAAAAGCCGTCATAGGAAAAATCCACCCAGCGCACTGCGTTGGTATGCCCCCGCAGCGAGTAAAGCGCTTCTCCACCCAAGACATCCCACAAGCGCACGGTCATATCATAACCAGCCGAGGCCAGGATTCGGCTGTCAGAAGAAAAAGCCACACCTGAGACGCTGGATGTATGCCCATGCAACACCCGCAGTGGAGAGGGCGGCGCATCCAGCGGCGGCGAGGAAGGACTTGGCGCAAGCGTTGGCACGGGGGTTGAGGTCGGTGTAGCCGTTGGTGATTGTGTCACAACCATTGGAACCGTCGGCGCGATGAAAGCGGAAGAGGGCGACTCAACCAGAGCAATCACAGGTGTTACGCGCCTCGAAGAATCGTACCATTTCCAAAGGGCTATCAGGAAAACCATCAGTAGCGTCAGGATTATGAAGAAACTCATGCCAAAGAGAATTGATTTCGCCGATAGGGGATTATAAGATTTTGGCTCGGCTTCGCCGCGTAGCGCAGCCAGAAGCTCAGCACCCGAAGTATACCGTCCCTGAGGAGACAGACTCATGGCGCGCCGGACGACATTCACAGTGCGGGGCGTGAGAACAGGATTCAACCGCTCCAATGGGATCAACGTGTCGCGTTGATAGCGCAAGATGCTCTCCTCTGGCGGGCGCCCACTCAGCAAATGATATAACGTCGCCCCAAGCGAATACACGTCACTGCGTGCATCGGTGACGCCGCTTCCATATTGCTCAGGCGGCGAATAGCCGGGGGTGATTGCCCTGGCTCCTCGGGTTGTCAGTAAGTGAGTTTCATAAATTTTAGAAATACCGAAATCCACCAGTACTGCTTTGCCCTGCGGAGTGATTTTGATATTGGCAGGTTTGACATCACGATGGATGATCTGCGGTTTACGCTGATGGAGGTAGGCCAACGCGTCACTAACTTGCATAGCCCAATTCAGCGCCACAGATTCTGGAAAAGCCGACTTTCGAGAGTTTAACAACTCCATCAAATCCTGACCTTCGATAAATTCCATCACCAAATATTGTCCCTGCCCCGGCAGAACAAAATGATCAATGACTTTCGGCAGATTAGGATGGGTCAGATCAGAGAGAATTTGAGCTTCGTGTTTGAATTGGTGCTGAGCCTCGGGAGAAGTATCAAGGTTCTCTTTCACCGCCCGCGGCCGCTCCAGATTTAGATCCCAAGCGCGGTACACTGCACCGAACCCACCCTTGCCAAGGATCTTGACGATCCGATAGCGATTTTGCAGGACTTCTCCCGGAGATAATGGCATATTCCACCCTCCACGCGGCAATGATTTCGTTAGAAGGGATTATATCCAAATACAGGCGCGAATCCAATTCCTGAAGGCGCATAGATGGTCAGGCAGCTCAAGCTCCCTTAAGTTAAATTTCAATTTCCTTCCCATACGCACAACGCCTTGACAACCGTCCATCAACGCATTGGAAGGCTGATTTTTTCACCGCTCAGTCGGCCTCTATCACCTTCACCGCGATCGGAAAATGGTCGCTAAAGCCTTTCGGGTCAATTTTCTTGCCCATGCCGCCGTAAGGCCGCGGGCGGGGATAATCACCCTTGACCACCATCTCTGGGAAACGCAATACCTCCACCGATTCGTCCAGCACGCGGAAGGGCAGGTTTTTCTTCAGCAGATTCACATTGGCGAGAAATTGATCGAGCATATAGGGATGATTATCGAAATAGTGTGTACCTATGCTCTGGCCCATGAGCGGCCACATCAAGTTGAGAAACAGCGGATTGTCCGCTTTGAGCGTTTTGGTTCGGCTACGAATGCTGAGGGCGTAATCCTCCAGCGAGTGGTCGAACGGCTCGTCGTTGAAGTCGCCCATCGCCAGCACGGGCGTATCCTTGCCGTGTACCTGGCGGATGCGCTGATGAAAGTAGCCCAGCGTCTCGCCGGCAATGGCGCGGTAACCGGCGGTTTCGTACAGACCGCCCGAACGCGACGGCCAGTGGTTTCCCACAACCACAAACAAACGGTTCTGCTGCGTGCGGAAGTTGACCTGTAGAATATCACGGGTGGCGGTGCGGCGCATAACAAAATGACTGAATTGCGCTTCCACCTGAAACAGATTGGCATCATAGATGAAAGCCACGTCAATGCCGCGCTGGTCGCTCATATCGTGATGCTCCACGGCGTAACCCCGCCCCAACGGCGCCAGCGCCTGCACCAGCAGGTTCAGCACAAAAGCGTTCTCTACTTCGCACACCCCCAGCAAATCCGGTCCCAGGCCGCCGTTCATCTGGCGGATGATAGAAGCCAGTTGGCTCACCTTGCCGTCTAATTGCGCCTGTCCCCATCCTTTGAGATCCTTCCCGATGGCGCGTTGCAGTTTTTCGCTGCGGCGTGGCGAATCTTCTACATCGAAGAAGTTTTCCAAATTCCAAAAAGCGACCTGATAAGTGGTTGGCATGTTCATCCTCCTGGCAGTTGCTCTGATCTTACTCCAATTCGGACAAAAGTCAACCACTTATAATGCTTTTATCTGATCGAACATCCTTTGTGTTGTCGATTCGCATTCCCCAATCGTAAATCGCTGATTAGATGTGGAATGTTCGATGATATAATCGTCTTACAAATTTAATTCGTTTGAGGATCGTAAGATATGGACACTGTGACGATTTCTTCCAAGTACCAAATCGTTATCCCGCGCCGCATCCGCGAGCAATTCAACCTGAAACCAGGACAAAAGATCGCTTTCATCCCTTACAAGGGGACATTACGTGTGGTCGTTGTGCCGCCTGTTGAGGAGGCGCGCGGCATGTTGAAAGGAATCAGCCAAGAAGGGCTGCGCGAAGAAGAGGATGAGGAGCGCTGATGAACGTGGTTGACTCTTCCGGCTGGCTGGAGTATCTTTCCGATGGCGCGAACGCTGACTTTTTTGCCCCAGCTATTCGGGATGTGGAAAATCTGGTTACACCTACAATCTGTATCTACGAGGTGTTCAAGCGGGTTTTGATACAAATGGGCGAAGAGAAAGCGCTGGAGACGGTGGGCGCAATTTCCTTCGGTCATATCATCGAATTGACCCGCGATATTGCGCTGGAGGCGGCGCGGCTTTCTGCCGAGTTGCAACTGGCGATGGCGGACAGCATCATCCTGGCTACCGCCCGTCTCCACCATGCCACGCTATGGACGAAGGACGCGCACTTTGCTGGGATGGAGGATGTCAAATTCATAAGGTAAGAGTGTAATCTATTGCATTGCCCGCAAAGATTGATATTCACAGAAATTGGTTTATCTCGTCGGCGCAAAACATCCCGCAGCTTCCCCTAATAACAAGCCTGTGTGATCAGAAACCTGCGGCACGCTCATAACCAAATGCTCTCAAGGTTAATCATCAGAACCACCTACGGTGAAATCGTTGAGTGGAACTTTTCAAACCCGGCAGGCGTCACTACTGCGTGAGGAAGCGGATATTCCTCGCGAGGAGGTGAGATATGAAACCCTTTTATTTGACCGCTGCCCTGACCGTGCTGCTATCAGCCTGCGCCCTTTTGCCTCAATCCGCAGCGCAGACGACGCTTACCGCGGATGAAGGACAATCGCCAACCCAGACTGCGCCTGCACCCAAGGTGACAGAGATCGCACTCACGCCGATCGGCAAACCCAAACCGCCGGAGGGCATCCCCGTGGGGGCAGTGATTATCTATCGGCGCAGCGGGGGAATCGCCGGGCTGGACGAACAATGGGAGATTTTCGACGATGGGCGAATGGTCGCCAAGAACGGCGCGGTTGCTCAAGCGGCGCCCGCAGAAGTCAGCGCGCTGCTGGCAGAACTGGCGCGCATCGGTTTCTTCGACCTGCAGCCGCAGCCGTTGCCGCTTGACCTGTGCTGCGACCGCTTCACCTACGAACTAACCGCCGTCTCCGGCCAACGCGCTCAGACTTATACAGCCGTGGACGCGCAGGAGGGCGTTCCGTCAGCTTTCTGGCAGGCGCTGGAATTGGTGCAGGCGTTTTTGCAGGCGCACAGCCAGTAATTCATTTCCTACCAAAATCGGCTGGGATCTCGCCCCAAACCTCCGTCCGCCATTTGAGCACCGGGTTTTCATACTCGTTTTCGAGCAGCCACTTCTCGGCGCGTTCGATCAACTGAAATAATGCTTCGTTGCTCTGGTCACGCGCCAGCCTGGTGCGGCACTTTCGGCTTTTGACCCAATCTATTGCTATTTCAGAATCGGAGTAAATCGGGGCGCGGATCTTCTTGCGCTTGAACAAAGCCAGCGCATGGACGATGGCTAAAAACTCGCCGATGTTGTTCGTGCCATTTTCAAACGGACCGCGGCGAAAAATCTCTTTGCCCGTGGCGGTGTAAACGCAACGGTATTCCAACACACCGGGGTTGTTGCTGCACGCTGCGTCCACAGCATAACTGTCCAGGATGGGTTGCCCCACGCGCTGTAACGCCTCCTGATCCACCAGCTTTTGTTCGGCGCGCTGCTTCTCGAGAAAATTAGAAAAAGTCTCCTGATAAGCCTGTTGCGCCTGTTGCAAGCTCTCAAACGACTTGTACTCTGCGCCAGGATAGCCTTCGACCTGCGCTTTGCACTCTTCCCAGGTCTTGAAAATCCCACTCTGGCGGCCTTTCCAAACCACGTAAACCTTGTGTTTTTTTGCCATAAAGAAGTTCGCGATCCTTTTGCACTTTTCGAATCGAGCGGCGCGCGGACAGTATTTTACCGCGCAAGCAATCGTTCCGCGCCATGACCCTCCGTCATAGAATACAAGTGACCTTCATCAGTTGATTTATCCTCCGTTCCTCCGTAAAATAGGTTTAGCGCGTTGCCATCATTTGGAAACCGGCGCGGCGACCAGGCGCAGGAAAAAATCCTATTGCACAGGCTTAGCCTGTACCACTCGCGTCGCCTGTGTTACAGGAGCGCCGCGCTGATCAAATCATCTGGAGGCTTTTATGACCGAACCGAGAAAAAAAGTCACTATTCCGACGCTGTTCAAAAAGGCTGCCGACGGTGTGCCTATTACCTGGCTGACCTGTTATGATTACCCCACCGCATACCTGATGGAACAAGCCGGAATAGATATGATCCTGGTGGGCGACAGCCTGGGTATGACTATGCTGGGCTATGAGACCACCTTGCCGGTGACCATGGACGATATGATCCGCCACAGCCAGGCGGTGCGCCGCGGCACGCCCAACATCTTCGTGGTTGGCGATATGCCCTACATGAGCTATCAGCCCAGCGTTGAGACCGCCATCCGCAACGCCGGGCGCTTTATGGCTGAAGCTGGCTGCGACGCCATCAAACTGGAGGGCGGCGTGGAAATGTGCGACCGCATCGAAGGCATCGTCAAAGCCGGCATCCCCGCCATTGGTCACCTGGGACTGACGCCGCAAAGCGTGAGCCTGCTGGGCGGTTATAAGGTGCAAGGTAAAGGCGCCCTACAAGCCAAGAAAATCGTCGACTCTGCCAAGGCGCTGGAAAACGCCGGCGCATTCATGATCTTGCTCGAAATGGTGCCCGACCGGTTGTGCCAACTGATCACCGAGCGCGCCGAAAACTGCCTCATCATGAGCCTGGGCTCTGGCCCACACGCTCACGGACAGTTGCTGATCTACCATGATATGTTTGGTCTATACCCCAGGTTCAAACCGCGCATGGCTAAAGTCTTCGGCAACGCCGGGGAGGTGATCTTGAACGGCTTGAAGAGTTATGTTCAAGAGGTCACCGACAAGACCTTCCCGCAGCCGGAGAACTGGTTCGGAATGAAGGATGAGGAATACGAGGAGCTGCTGGATCTGTTAGGTTGAATTCAGAATGAGGCGTCAGGCGCGAATCTGACGCCTCATTGTGTTGTTGACCCCGAGACGGAACCCGAAATAAGGAGAGTGGCTGAATGGATGAACATCTGCGGCAGTTGCTGAAAATTCCGTATGACCGATTGGATGCGATCAATCAGGTCTTGCTGGACCCCGATATGCAGGTGATCAACAACCTGCTGTCAGTGATTGAAAAATATGGTACACCGCAAGAGATCAACGCCCGCGCCCAGCAGGCGCGTCAGCTCCCCAACCTGCTCAAAAAAGTGGAGCAAACCCACCCAGAATATTTAAAAGACCTGCAATGGCTGGCGGATCAGCGCGATCAACAAGCGTTCATCAGCGTGCCGGAATATCGGCGTAAGGTGTTGGGCGAACGCGCCGACTCGATGCGCTTCGCCGACGAGTTCGCCGTCACGCTGGAAATCAGCGCCTATCAGTATTTTCCCTGGATCATCGAAATCGCCCGGCGCGCCATCGCCGATCGCAGCTTGATGCCCGGGCGGTTCATCAAGGTACGCAAGATGAAAGAACAGGAAGCCGACGGCGACCTGCCAGCGATCGCCGCGGCAATGGAGATCGTCGGCGCCAGCTACGTGGAGACGCTGGACACCAAAGGCACCGATGGCTCCAACATACACCTGGGCGGCCCGGCAACCATCACCGGCTATTTCGGCGGCGTCGGTCAGCCAAATCATTACCCGCTCAAGTGGGTGGACGAATTTCTCTACTACTACACCAACTACGGGGTGCGCCAGGTGCTGAACATCAACCCCGGCACGGTGCTGGTGGGCTACTTGCTGCACCGCCTGGGGATTGACATCGAGTTCAAGATCTCGGTCTTTATGGGCAACGACAATCCCTACGCTGCGCTGTGGACGCTGATTGGCGCCAAACTGTTCTCGCGCGACGACGGCGCATCCCCGCTGATTGGCTTCAACTGGAGCAACTCGGTGAACAACGAAACCATCGAACTGACTGCCCAATTCCGCAAGCAGCTTGGCTTCGAAGAGGTGGTGCGCTTCGAGCATCACATCACCGAGACTTGGAAGAGCATCGTGCGCCAGCCTTACAACCGCCGCGCCGAGCTGGTGCAGCTCGCCGACCATGTGGCAAATATCTCCGCCAAGCACGAAGGCGGCGACCCGGAGATCGAAGAAACGCGAGCGCATCCCTCCGACATCCTGGACTATTTCCGCGATAAATCCGAAGTGATCGCTTCAGGCGATTGGGATGCCTTGCAGCAGAACTTCATGGACAAATTCGAAGCCCTCAATCGCACCGCCTGGGCATTGACCGAATGCGGCTTATCCTTCGTCGCAGCGCAAAAGCTGCACGCGATGTAAATCTAGACCTCAAAGGTCAGAGAGACCTTGAGGTCTCTCCAACGTCCTGGAGACTATTGAAGTCTTAAAAAGGTGGAGCGCTTATGATTCCAAAACGGATGCAGGCATTTTTACATGAGCGATTACCGGAACGCACCTGGAAGAACCGCCTGAGGCGCGAAAATGGCCGTTGTTACATGGAGTTCAACGCCACCGATGTTGATCGTCTGGCGCGCCTGGGCATCGAAGTTGACCGGCTGGGACCACACCTGGTGGTGTGTATGTGGGACGAAGAAGCGCCGATGGAAGTGGGCGGTTACCTGGTGGTAGACAATCTGGCAATGGGAAAACCAGCCATGGGCGGCATTCGCATGTTGGCGGATATTACCCCAGCAGCGGTACATGGACTGGCGCGCGGCATGACGTTAAAGAACGCCGCCGCCAGCCTGCCTTTCGGCGGCGGCAAGGTAGGTGTCATCGCCGAACGCAGCCTCAAGCCCGAAGAACACCTCGAAATTGTCCGCCGTTTCGCCCACTTGCTGGCGAAATACAAACCGCTCTTCCTGCCAGGGCCAGATGTGGGCACCAACGACGCCGACATGAAAACCATCGCCATCGAAAATGGGCTGGATACAGTGGTCTCCAAGCCGGCGGAGATGGGCGGCAGCCAGGTGGATTTGGTGGGCGCGGGGGCGGGCGGGCTGGTGATCGCCCTACAGGCCTTATTGGAGGAAATGCCGCGCCTGAAAAGCCTGCCTCAGTTTCAAAACCTGAACATTCCCTCACCTGCGGAGATCACGGTCATCATTCAGGGCTTTGGGGCGGTGGGCGCGCACACCGCCCAAATGCTGGAAGCGCGCCTGCCGGGCGTGAAAGTCGTCGGCGTCAGCGACGCCCTGGGTTATCTCTACGACCAACAAGGGCTGCCGGTGGAGAAATTGTTCAACATCTGGCGCGAGCGCGGCCATGTCACCCGTAATTATTTCTACGAGGTGCTACTCAGCGATCAGTGGGGCGTGTCGCTCACCAAATATTCCAGCGCCCCCAACGATCTGTTGCGCGAATCGGCTTTCTGCCTGATCCCGGCCTCGCCCATCTCGAATTACCTGGATTTAGACGAAAGCACACAGCCAGCAGTGACCGTGAGCCGCATGGGTCAGTGGTCGGTCATCATCGAAGGAGCCAACACCTACTCGCCGGATCGAGCGCGGCGGGCGGCGCGGGCGCGCATGGAGCGGGAGGTCTACCGCCAGCGCGGCGTGCTGATCGCCACCGATTTCCTGGTCAACTCCGGCGGGGTGATCTTCGCCGCCCAGGAGCAACTGATCAAGACGCCCGGCGAACTGCGCATCCCCGACGAGATGTTGGGCAACCGCCCGGCGGTGGATCGCTGGCTGGCGGAACACGCAGAAGCATTGCAAGATCTGGCGGAGAAAAGGCGCAAAGCCGGCGAAGTCTACCGCGAAAAAGCCATCCGCGCCAATATGCGCGAACTGATTGATCTGCTGGTCGCCGACCCCGATCGGCTGCCCTGCGAGGCGGCGGAAAGTATCAGCATTCGGCGCATCGCCCGACGTGAGAGCGACCGCACCGCCGCCGAGATCATGACGCCCATTTACACCATTCAAGAGGGGCAAAGCGTGGCGGAAGCCGCTGCCCAACTGGTGACGACCAACAGCTCATTGCTGGCAGTGGTTTCGCCGAGCGGCGAGCTGGTGGGCGTGGTGACAGACTGGGACATCACCCGCGCCATGGCGCAGAGCGTCGCCGCACAGGCGCCGCTGGAAGGCGTGATGAGCCACCCGGTGATCGCCGCTCACCCGCAAGACACCATTCTGCAAATGATCGAGAAGCTGGAGCATTACGAAATCTCAGCCATGCCGGTGGTGGCGGATGGCAAAGCCATCGGTCTGGTGAGCGCCGACCTGCTGGCGCGCAAATCGCTGCTGCGGCTGTTGCAATCACAGATACCATAAAGGCGAACGCCCCAAAGATGGGGGAAATAAGAAAATCTCCCTGTACCCCGGGCCTGTTTTGAAAATAGACTCTCTATGAGCTCGGTGGCGACATTTTCATCTCTTGGGGCGAATTGTTGTTCTTAACAACCCCAGGCTGAGATTCACTCATAAACGCTTGAGAGAGACTATACGAAAATCTCAAGGGTCTGATAAACGCCAAAATAAATGGCAAATCCTATCCTTTAACGACAATTCATTTTTCTCATAAACCTTTAATAATAGATAATCGTTTTCTTTGGTACACTCGGCGAAATTAAGTTCGCAGAGTTCTTGGAACCGATTTGATGACAGCACCTTTGGCCCTCTCCCTTATTATCGTCCTGATTTCCCTGGTTCTCATCCTTATTGAGAGCCGTTTTGAGGTTGAGCGGGTTCCGGTGAAGGTGCGCAGGAAGAAGTAGTTCCGTAAGTTCAGCTAAATCATACCCAACCAAAAGCCGCTCAACCAGAGAGCGGCTTTTTTGTTATCTGCCGAGACAACGCAGGAGAATATATGCGATCCGATCAAATCAAACACGGCCTGGAACGCGCCCCGCACCGTTCATTGCTCAAAGCGGTTGGCGTGAGCGACGAGATGATGGGCAAACCCTTCATCGCCATTGTCAATTCGTATGTGGACATCATCCCCGGCCACGTGCATCTGCAGGAGTTTGGGCGACTGGTCAAGGAAGCGGTGCGCGACGCCGGCGGCGTGCCTTTTGAGTTCAACACCATCGGCGTGGATGACGGCATCGCCATGGGACACGCCGGGATGAATTACTCGCTGCCTTCACGCGAACTGATCGCCGACTGTGTGGAGACGATGATCGAGGCGCATTGCTTCGACGGCATGGTGTGTATCCCCAATTGCGACAAGATCGTCCCCGGCATGATGATGGCAGCCATGCGCACCAACATCCCGACAATTTTCGTCTCCGGCGGACCGATGGCGGCAGGCCAGACACCGCAAGGGCAAACCGTAGATTTGATCTCCGTATTCGAGGGAGTGGGCGCGGTGCAGGCTGGCAGGATGAACCTGCAACAATTAAAGGTGTTGGAGGATTACGCCTGCCCGGGTTGCGGCTCCTGTTCGGGGATGTTCACTGCGAACAGCATGAACTGTCTGATGGAAGCGCTGGGGTTGGCGCTGCCCTACAACGGCACGGCGCTGGCTAACACCGCCGAGCGTCAGCAACTCGCCCGCCGCGCTGGAAAACAGATCCTGGAACTGGTCGAAAAACAGATCACGCCGCGCCAGATCGTCACACCCGAAGCGATTGACGACGCCTTCGCCCTGGATATGGCCATGGGCGGCTCGACCAACACCGTGCTGCACACGCTGGCCATCGCCCATGAAGCGGGCATCGCCTATTCACTGGAACGCATCAACCAGGTGGCCGATAAAGTCGCGCACTTGTGCAAGGTCAGTCCGTCCGGCCCCTGGCACATGCAAGATGTGCACCGCGCCGGCGGGGTGCCTGCCATCCTCAAAGAAATTTCGAAAATGGACAGCGTGCTGCATCCCGATCGTCTCACTGTGACCGGCGTTGCCTTATGGGAAACCATCCAGGCCGCTGAAATCCATGATGAGGAAGTGATCCGACGTTGGGAGAACGCTCACTCGCCGCACGGCGGGCTGGCGGTGTTGTTCGGCAACCTGGCGCCACATGGCGCAGTGGTCAAGACTGGCGGGGTGAGCCCAACGATGCGACGCTTCAGCGGCGCAGCGCGGGTGTATGACTCCCACGATGAAGCCATGCGCGGCATTATGGACGGGCAGGTTCAGCCCGGCGAGGTGGTGGTTATCCGCTATGAAGGTCCACGCGGTGGCCCAGGGATGATGGAGATGCTCAGCCCCACCAGCGCCATCATGGGCATGGGGCTGGGCGAGAAAGTCGCCCTGATCACCGACGGGCGTTTTTCGGGCGGAACGCGCGGAGCCTGCATTGGGCATGTTTCGCCCGAGGCGGCGGCTGGCGGCCCGATCGCTGGCCTGGTTTCAGGGGATGTGATTGACATTGATCTCGACCACCGCACATTGAATGTACGACTGACAGATGAAGAGATTGCGGCGCGGCTGGCGCAATTGCCACCCTTTGAACCCCGCACGCGGAGCAAGTGGTTGCGGCGCTACGCCCGCTTTGTAACCAGCGCCGATACAGGCGCAGTCTTAATTGAGCGTTGAATCTGTAAAACGATACTTCTATCGTGCAGCTTGATCTGCGGCATGAACGCCGCGGTACGAAGCGCAAAGACGCACAGGAATCATATGAATTTTGGAGGAGCTATGCAACGAACCGGCGCACAAATCATTTGGGAATGTCTCTTACGCGAGGGTGTTCGTACGGTCTTTGGGTATCCAGGCGGGGCGATCCTGCCGACTTACGACGCCCTGGTGGACTATCCCATCCACCACGTGCTGACGCGGCACGAACAGGGCGCGGCGCACATGGCGGACGGCTACGCCCGCGCCGGCGGAGGCGTGGGCGTGGCTATGGCTACTTCCGGGCCAGGCGCCACCAACCTGGTCACTGGCATCGCCACCGCTCTAATGGACTCGTCGCCCATCGTGTGTATCACTGGACAGGTCGCCAGCAAATACATCGGCTACGATGCCTTTCAGGAGACGGACATTACCGGCATCACCCTGCCGATCACCAAGCACAACTATCTGGTGACCGATGTTCACGACCTGGGGCGGGTGCTGCGTGAAGCTTTCTTTATAGCCCGTTCTGGACGGCCAGGACCGGTGCTGGTGGACATCGCCAAAGACGCCCAGCAGGCAGCCATCGAATGGGAGTATGATGAGACGCCCATCCGCCTGCCCGGTTATCGCCCCGACCTGCGCCCGCTGACGGAGGACTTCGAGAAAGCCGTGGAGATGATCCACACTGCCAAACGCCCGCTCATCCTGGCCGGGCATGGCGTGCTGATGGCTGGGGCAATGCAGGAGCTTCTCCAATTCGCCGAGCGCACACGCACGCCGGTGGCGATGACGCTGTTGGGCATCGGCGGCTTTCCCGCCAGCCACCCGCTCAACCTGGGCATGATGGGTATGCACGGCGAAGCCTGGGTGAACCACGCCATTCAGGAAGCCGACCTGCTGCTGGCGATGGGGATGCGCTTCGATGACCGCGTTACCGGCAACCTGGCTACCTATGCGCAAAATTCGCGCAAGATCCACTTCGAGATTGATCCCTCCGAAGTCAACAAGAACGTCAAAGTAGACGTCGCACTGATCGGCGACCTGCGCCACTCGTTGCAGCAAATCCTGCCCCATCTGGAGGCTTGCGATCATTCGGAATGGCTGGAATACATTGACGAAATGCGCGGCGACAGCGCCGTGCGCGACATCCAGAACTTGCCGGATAACGGTCGTCTGTACGCGGCGCATGTCATCAATGATCTGTGGCGCTACACCCGCGGCGAGGCGCTGGTGGTCACCGATGTTGGGCAGCATCAAATGTGGACGGCGCAGTATTACCGCCACGATAAACCGTACTCGTTCATCTCCTCCGGTGGGTTAGGCACAATGGGCTTTGCCCTGCCAGCGGCTATCGGCGCAAAGATCGCCCGCCCCGAAGCAGAGGTGTGGGCGGTAGCTGGCGACGGCGGTTTCCAGATGACCCAGGCGGAGTTATCCACCGCTGCCCAGGAGGGCGTTAAGGTCAACATTGCCATCATCAACAACGGCTTCCTGGGCATGGTGCGCCAGTGGCAGGAATTCTTCTACGAACGACGCTATTCGGCCACGCCTATGAGAAGCCCAGATTTTGTCAAGATCGCTGAAGCGCATGGGTTGACCGGTTTGCGTGTCACGCAGCGTTCAGAGGTCGAGCGGGCAGTGCGCCAGGCGCAAGAGACGGAGGGCACAGTGGTGATTGACTTCCGCGTGGAGCAAGAAGACAGCGTTTATCCCATGGTGCCGGCCGGCGGCGACCTGCACAACATGATTCGCCGTCCTAAGCAGAACGCTTTGATGGAAAGCGCGCTGGATTAACCAAGGAGGTATTGCGTCATGGAAAAACGAACTTTGGTGGCTCTGGTAGAAGATAAACCTGGCGTGTTGAACCGGGTGGCGTCCTTATTTCGGCGGCGGGCGTTCAACATCAACTCGCTCACCGTGGGACACACCGAACAAGAGGGCGTCTCGCGCATGACCATCGTGACGGACAACAGCAGTCCGAACGACGCTGAGCGGCTGACAGCCAACCTCTATAAGCTGGTGAACATTGTGCAGGTGGCGGATTTGTCCTCGCAACCCATGGTCAGCCGTGATCTGGCGCTGATCAAGGTTAGCACGCCAGCCAATCAACGCAGCGAGATTATGCAACTGGTGGAAGTCTTCCGGGCGCGCATCGTAGATGTGGCGAACGACTCGGTGATCATCGAAATCACCGGCGCGGAAGACAAGATTGACGGCCTGGTAGAAGTGTTGCGGCCCTACGGCATTCTCGAAATGGTGCGCACGGGCGTGGTGGCAATGGCCAGGGGTTCATCGGCGGTGACCGACGCTAGCGCCAACTCCAACGGGCGTCAGCCAGCGGCAGTCTTAAGCGCCTGATCCTCATTCTCAAGCGATAAACGATAGAAAGGCAGATTCTTATGGCAAAAATCAACTTTGGCGGCGTTATCGAAGAAGTAGTCACACGTGAAGAGTTCCCGCTGGAAAAGGCGCGCGAGACGCTCAAGGATGAAACGGTGGCTGTGTTAGGCTACGGCGTGCAAGGACCGGCTCAGGCGCTTAATCTGCGCGATAACGGGGTGCGCGTGATTGTAGGGCAGAACCCGGAAGGCAAACGCACCTGGGAAAAAGCCATGCGAGATGGCTGGGAGCCGGGCAAAACGCTCTTTCCTCTCGACGAAGCGGCGGGACGCGGCAGTATCGTGAGTTACCTGGTTTCCGATGCAGCCCAGATGGCGACCTGGCCCATGATCAAATCTTGCCTAAACGAAGGCGACGCGCTCTACTTTTCGCACGGCTTTTCAGTGGTATATCATGAACAAACCGGCGTCGTCCCTCCCGAAAATGTGGATGTGATCCTGGTCGCGCCCAAAGGCTCTGGAACGAGTGTGCGCGCCAACTTCCTGGCTGGCAGCGGCATCAACAGCAGCTATGCCATTCATCAAGATTACACCGGACGGGCGCGTCAGCGCGTCCTGGCGTTGGGCATCGCCATCGGCTCCGGCTACTTATTCCCCACCACCTTTGAAAAAGAAGTGTATAGCGACCTGACGGGCGAGCGCGGCATCCTGATGGGCGCTCTGGCGGGGGTGATGGAAGCACAATACGCCGCGCTGCGGGCGCATGGTCACTCGCCCAGCGAGGCTTTCAACGAAACCGTCGAAGAACTGACCCAAAGCCTGATCCGTCTGGTGGGTCAGAATGGCATGGACTGGATGTATGCCAATTGCAGCACCACCGCCCAGCGCGGCGCGCTGGACTGGCGGCATGAATTCCGCCAGGCGGTCGCCCCGCTGTTTGAGAAACTTTATCAACGTGTGGTCAGCGGCGAAGAAACGCGCATCGTGCTGCAAGCCAATTCCTCGCCGGATTACAAAGAGAAACTGGAAGAGGAACTGCGGCAGATGCGGGAATCCGAGATGTGGCAAGCCGGAGCGGCGGTGCGTTCTCTGCGCCCAGAAAACTGGAAGGAGGCGTAACTTCTCATGGATAATTATGTGCGCATTTTCGATACCACGCTGCGCGATGGAGAGCAATCGCCCGGAGCGAGCATGACCTCCAGTGAGAAGCTGGAGATCGCCCGCGGTCTGGCGCGCTTGGGCGTGGACATCATCGAAGCCGGCTTTCCAGCCGCCTCCCCCGATGACCTGGAAGCGGTACGTCGCATTGCACGCCAGGTAGGCAATACGACAGACGGTTACCCGCCTCCCATCATTTGCGGCCTGGCGCGAGCAACTCGGGCGGACATTGACAAAGCCTGGGAAGCTGTCAGCCCGGCGCAGCGGCCACGCATTCACACCTTCCTGGCTACTTCAGATATCCACATGCGCTACAAGCTGCGCATGGAACGCCAGGAAGTGCTGGCGCGGGCGGTGGAAGCAGTAGCTTACGCCCGACAGTTTTGCGATGACGTAGAATTCAGCCCCGAAGACGCCGGGCGTAGTGACCCGGAATTCCTCTACCTCGTGTTGGGCGAAGTCATCAAGGCTGGCGCTACCACGCTCAACATCCCAGACACCGTCGGCTACACCACGCCGGACGAGTTCGGCGCTCTGATCGCCGGCATTATCCACAACACTCCAGGCATCGAAAACTGCATCGTCTCCGTGCATTGCCACGACGACCTGGGGCTGGCCACCGCCAATACCCTGGCCGGGTTGAGAGCCGGGGCGCGCCAGGCGGAAGTGACCATTAACGGCATTGGAGAGCGCGCCGGCAACACCTCATTGGAGGAAGTAGTCATGGCGCTGCGCACCCGCGCCGCCGTGTATGGTTTGACCAGCGGCGTGGACGCCACGCAGATCGCCCGCATCAGCAAGCTGGTGAGCAATTACACCGGCATCGTCGTCCAGCCCAACAAAGCCATCGTCGGGGCGAATGCTTTTGCGCACGAAGCCGGCATTCATCAGGATGGCATGCTGAAGAACTACATGACCTACGAAATCATGCGTCCCGAAGATGTGGGCGTCAACCGTTCCCGCCTGGTGTTGGGCAAACATTCCGGGCGACACGCCTTCAAGGCGCGTCTGGCTGAGATGGGTTACACCCTAAATGAAGCAGACCTGAACCAGGCTTTCGAGCGCTTCAAGAACCTTGCAGACAAGAAGAAAACCATCACCGACGCCGACCTGGAGGCGCTGGTTGCCGATGAACTCTTCCAGCCGGAAGAGGTCTATACCCTGGAGGGCTTGCAGGTGGCTTGCGGCACCATGGGCATGCCCACCGCCTCCGTGCGATTGCGCGGGCCAGATGGAACGCTGCACACCCGAGCAGCGATCGGCTCCGGTCCGGTGGACGCAACCTACAAGGCGATGGACGCCATCATCCAGGCGCCGAACACGCTGGTGGAGTTTTCTGTCCATTCGGTCACCGAGGGCATTGACGCCCTGGGGGAAGTTACTGTGCGCATCCAGTCGAAGCAACCAGAAACGCGCACCGATGCACAGAAGGAGATCGAGAATGTGCGCACTTTCGGCGGTTTTGGCGCGGATACGGATATTGTCGTAGCCAGCGCCAAAGCCTATCTGGCGGCGTTGAACAAACTGATCGTCGCCAACCGAGCTGGTGAACAAACAGCCGAGCTGGAAAGCCCCGTGACAGAAAATTCTGTGTCTGTTTCCGCATAATCCATTTATTCAGAAAGGAGCTATTTTATGAACGCCCATTCATCTCCCCCATCCGATTCTTCCCCTTCCGTGTTTGAGTCGTTTCCGCCGTTTCGCCTGTACCCCAATGGTTGGGACCTGAGCGAATTTGAATATCCGCTGCGCCCACCGAAAGCGGAAAACCCGGCGCACCCGCCGGAGTCCAACCACCGCTCCTCCTACCAGGTCAAGGCTCGCCGGTTTGGTTATGAATAGACCTCAAACTCTGTTTGAAAAGATCTGGCAGCGGCATATTGTCGCCCAGGAAGCAGGTTTTCCAACAGTGTTATATATTGACCTGCACCTGATCCACGAGGTTACCTCGCCGCAAGCCTTCGCTGGTCTGCGCGCCCGTGGACTGCGTGTGCGCCGCCCGGATAAGACGGTGGCAGTCGCTGACCACAGTACGCCCACGCTGGATAAAGACCTGCGCCTGGTGGATGACCTGGCCGCGCAACAAATTCGCCAACTGGAAAAAAACTGCCAGGATTTCGGCGTCCGCCTCTACAATCTGGATAGCCAGCAGCGCGGCATCGTGCATGTGATAGGGCCAGAACTGGGTTTGACGCAGCCGGGGATGACCATCGTCTGCGGCGACAGCCATACCGCCACGCACGGCGCTTTCGGCGCGCTGGCTTTTGGCGTGGGCACCAGCGAGGTGGAACATGTACTGGCTACCCAGTGCCTGTTGCAACACAAACCCAAAACCTGCGAAGTGCGCATCGAAGGGCAACTGGCGCGCGGTGTGACAGCTAAAGATGTGATCCTGGCGCTGATCGCCCAAATCGGCGTGAGCGGCGGAACGGGTTACGTCTTCGAATACAGCGGCTCAACCGTGCGCGCTTTGGATATGGAAGGGCGCATGACCCTGTGCAATATGAGCATCGAAGCCGGGGCGCGCGCCGGTATGATCGCCCCCGACGATACAACCTTCGAATACCTGGCCGGGCGGCTCTACGCTCCCCAGGGCGAGGAATGGGAGCGTGCGCTGGCGGATTGGCGCACACTTCCCAGCGACGAAGCAGCCAGCTACGATCAACATGTCGCGCTGGATGTTTCCCATCTGGAGCCAATGATCACCTACGGCACCAACCCCGGCATGGGCGTTCCTGTCACCGGGTCTGTGCCAGACCCGCAACAAATAACCGACCCGAACGCCAGAGCCGCCCTGATCAAGTCGCTCAATTATATGGGCCTGCAACCCGGTCAGCCATTGCTGGGGCAGCCGATTGACGTGGTTTTCATTGGGAGCTGCACCAACGGGCGTATCTCGGATTTGCGCGCCGCCGCCCAGGCGCTCAAAGGACGCAAAGTCGCCCCAGGCGTGCGGGTGCTGGTGACGCCCGGATCGGAAAGCGTCAGGCGTCAGGCGGAAGCCGAAGGGCTGGATCGCATCTTCAAAGAGGCCGGGGCAGAGTGGCGCTGGTCGGGATGCAGCATGTGCATCGCCATGAACGGCGACCAGCTCCAACCCGGACAATACGCCGTCAGCACCAGCAACCGCAACTTCGAGGGCCGCCAGGGTAAAGGCGGACGCACCTTTTTAGCCAGCCCGCTGACCGCCGCGGCCGCGGCGGTGACGGGCTGCATCGCCGACGCCAGGAGACTCCTCGTATGAACGCCTTTCGCAGTCTCACTTCTAAAGCCATCCTGCTGCCGGTGGACAATGTAGACACCGACCAGATCATCCCAGCACGCTTCCTCAAAACCACGCATAAAGAAGGACTGGGAAAGCAACTCTTTGCCGATTGGCGCTATCAGCCGGATGGTTCGCCAAAGCCAGATTTCCCTTTAAACGATGTACGCTTCGAAGGCGCTCAAATTCTGGTTGCTGGAGATAACTTTGGCTGCGGTTCGTCGCGTGAGCATGCTCCCTGGGCGCTGTTGGATTTCGGCTTTCGTGCGGTGATCTCCACCCGCTTCGCAGACATCTTCCGTAACAACTGCCTGAAAAACGGACTGCTGCCGGTAGAAATTGATCCGCAAACGCACTCTGAGTTAATGGGCGAACTGCGCGCCGCGCCGGATGCACCAATGACCATTGACCTGGAACGCCAGCAAATCGCCCTGCCCAATGGCAAGATGGCAACCTTCCCCATAGATACCTTCTCCAAGAATCGCCTGTTGAAGGGCATGGATGAACTGGATTACCTGCTCAGTTTTGAGGCGCAAATCGCGGCGCATGAAGCCGCGCGCCCGGTACATGATCGTTAGCGAGGCATAGCATGCTGCAAATTTACGACACCACTCTGCGAGACGGAACTCAACGCGAAGGCATCTCTCTTTCCTGCGCCGATAAACTGCGCATTGCCCGGCGGCTGGATCAGTTTGGCGTGGCTTACATCGAAGGCGGCTGGCCCGGCTCCAACCCTAAAGATGCAGAGTTCTTTGAGCGAGCGCGAGACATTGAGTGGAAACATGCAATTATTGCTGCCTTTGGAGCAACCTGCAAAGCAAACTCTGCGCCGGAAGATGACGCCAACATCCGCGCCCTACTGGAGGCGCAGACGGCGGTCTGCACGGTGGTGGGCAAGAGCTGGACGTTGCACGTGCGCGAAGTGCTGCGCACTTCAATGGACGAGAACCTGCGCATGATTGCCGAAAGCCTGGCGTATCTTACCGCCCAGGGACGGCGAGTGATCTACGACGCCGAACACTACTTCGATGGTTACAAAGCCGATCCTTCTTACGCGCTGGAAACCCTGCGCGCTGCCATACGCGGCGGAGCAGAGATTCTGGTCTTATGCGACACCAACGGCGGAAGCATGCCCTGGGAGGTGGAGGAGATTGTGCGCGCCACGCACTCGGCGTTGAAGTTCCCTGTGGGCATCCATACACACAACGACAGCGAATGCGCGGTAGCCAACTCGCTGGCTGCAGTGCGCGCCGGCGCGATGCAGGTGCAGGGCACCATCAACGGCTACGGCGAACGTTGCGGGAACGCCAACCTGTGCGCCCTGATCCCTGATCTGGAGTTAAAACTGGGCATCCGTTGCCTGCCTGAGGGTCATTTAGAGCAACTGTACGAGCTGTCGCATTTCATCGCCGAGGTGGTCAACCTGGCGCCGGACGAACACATGGCTTTCGTGGGTAAGTCGGCATTTGCTCACAAAGGCGGGCTTCACGTGGCTGCCATGCGGCGCAACGCGACCTCGTATCAGCACATAGAACCAGAGGCGGTGGGCAACCAGTCGCGGGTGGTGATCAGCGAGCTATCCGGGCGCGGCAATCTGATCAGCAAAGCAGAGGAATACGGTTTATCGGCGCCCGCCGATAGCCAGACCTATTCGGAGTTACTGGACGACATCAAGAACCTGGAAGCGCAGGGGTTCTCCTTTGAGGCAGCCGAAGCCTCGGTGACGATGATGATGAAACGGCGGCAACCCGATTACACCCCGCCCTTTACGCTGGTGGACTTTCTGGTGAATGTTGAACATCGTCAGGGAAGAGGCATCTTCGCCGAAGCAGCCGTCAAAGTGCGTGTCAACGGCGAGATTATTCACACCGCGGCGGAAGGCAACGGCCCAGTGAACGCTCTGGATGCCGCTCTGCGCAAGGCGCTCACGCCAATCTACCCTCAACTGGAGCATTTCCACCTGGCGGATTATAAGGTGCGCATCCTGGACGGCGAGAACGGCACCGCTGCCGTGACTCGCGTGCTGATTGACACACAGAACGGCTCGCAGCGCTGGAGCACGGTTGGCGCCAGCGCCAATATCATCGAAGCGAGCTGGAAAGCACTGTATGACTCGGTTGAATATGGGTTGTTAATGAACATCTGAGGCGAATACAACGTAGAGTCGGATCATCATTCACCCCGCCCCTACCAAAATCTGTGGGACGTTCACGACCTATGAAGGTCAATAACTTGGATGGAGCTAGAAATGCAATACAAAGTCGTACTTTTGCCCGGAGACGGGATTGGTCCAGAGATCATCGGTGAGACGGCGCGTCTGCTGCAGGTGGTGGTCGCGCAAGCAGGGCATGCAATCCTGTTTGATGAACGCTTGATCGGTGGGTGCAGCATTGATCGCTATGGCGAACCGCTGACCGACGAAACGTTAGCCGACTGCCTGTCCGCCGACGCTGTGCTGCTGGGCGCAGTCGGCGGCCCAAAGTGGGATGATCCAACGGCTAAGGTGCGCCCAGAACAAGGGCTGCTGCGGCTACGCAAAGAAATGCAGGTGTTCGCCAATCTGCGCCCGGTGGTGGTACATCCAGCTTTAGCGCACATTTCGCCGCTCAAACCAGAGAAGCTGGTCGGCGTAGATATTCTGGTGCTGCGCGAACTGACCGGCGGGCTGTATTTCGGTCAGCCGAAGGGCGTGATCCGCAACAACGGTTCGCTGCGAGCAGTGGACACATTGGAATACGCGGATTACGAGATTCGCCGCATACTGCATCTGGCGTTTCAGCTTGCCCGAGGACGGCGGTTCAAAGTTACTTCAGTGGACAAAGCGAACGTGCTTGAATCGTCGCGCTTGTGGCGGCAAATCGCCAGCGAGGTGAGCCGAGATTATCCAGATGTGACCCTGGAACACATGTTGGTGGATACCGCCTCAATGCGGCTGATCGCTGATCCGGCCAGTTTCGATGTGCTGGTCACCGAGAATATGTTTGGCGATATTCTTACCGACGAAGCCTCTGTGCTGGCGGGTTCAATGGGTATGCTGCCTTCAGCTTCGTTGGGCGAAGGGCGGCGCGGCCTGTACGAACCCATCCACGGCTCCGCCCCGGACATCGCCGGCCAGGGCGTCGCCAATCCCATCGGGGCAATGCTGAGCGCGGCGCTCATGTTGCGCTATTCGCTGAACTTACCCGATCAGGCGGCTGGAGTGGAGAGAGCAGTAAACCAGGCGATCACTGAGGGTTGCCGCACACGCGACCTGGGCGGCAACCTGAGCACCCAACAACTCGCCGACGAAATCCTCTATCGGCTGCCCGGTGGGCACTTCCTGGGCTTATGAGGCAAGATTTTTACGCAGCGATCATCTTGTTCGAAACGCACATAACCGTGCAACACAAGGAGATTAACAATGGGTATGCAATCAAATTTCATCTGGATGAATGGTCAGCTTGTGGAATACGAGAAAGCCACCATGCATTTCCTGACGCCAGTGGCGCATTACGGCGTAGGGGTGTTCGAGGGTATCCGCAGTTATGCCACGGAACGCGGCCCGGCCGTCTTTCGTCTGAAGGAACATGTGGAGCGGCTGATCGATTCGGCGCGCCTGCTGGGTTTTCGCAGCCTGCCCTATTCCGCGGAGGAGCTCGCCGCAGCCATCAAGCTGACGGTGACAGCCAACGGCTTCAGCGAATGTTACATTCGCCCGTTGATCTATCTCTCGGATGGCGGCTGGAATCTCAACGTAGATGCCGGAAAACCATCCATTGGCATCGCCGCCTGGGAGTGGACGAATTACCTGGGGCAAGAGGCTCTGGAACGCGGCGTGCGGGCAAACATCAGCTCGTTCACACGCCACCATCCCAATGTGATGTTGACCAAAGCCAAAGTGGTGGGCAATTACGCCAATAGTGTGCTGGCGAAGACCGAGTCAGTTCGCCTGGGTTTCGACGAGGCGATCCTGCTCGATCCGCAAGGTTTCGTAGCAGAATGCACCGGCGAAAACATCTTTACCGTGCGCCAGGGCATCATTTACACGCCGCCAACAGCGACCATCCTGGAGGGCATTACCCGCGATTCGATCATACAACTGGCGCAAGACCTGGGCTACAAAGTTGTCGAACAGGCCATCTCGCGCGATCAGCTTTACCGCGCCGACGAAGTGTTCGTCTGCGGCACGGCCGCTGAATGCATCGCCCTCTACGAGATTGACTTCCGTCTCATCGGCGAGGGAAAGACGGGGCCGATCACCCGCGCTTTGCAGCGCGCTTATCACGATGCTTTGCATGGTCGCCACCCACGCTCAGACGGCTGGCTGGACTACGTGAATGAAAGCGTCGCCGTGCAATTGCCAACACAGGTTACCGCCGCTTAGGATCAAAACGCGACGCGCTTCAAAAGGCAAAGAGGGCTGAAATCTCAAGTAACTGGTCGCGCCTACACTTGACCGAAGCGCGTCGCGCCCGTCTTTCGTCTGATTTGAGGAAATCTATGGGGTAGGTCCCTTACGGATATGAGAGATGTGCAAGGTCTGAGCGACGTTGTAAGGCATCTTCTTTAGAGACGCCCGCCATCATCAGACCAATCTGCTCAACCGTAGCTTGATCGCGTTCGACGACGCCAATGATCTGTCCTTCGTACATCACCGCGATACGGTCAGACAGGGTGCGAATTTCGTCCAAATCTTCAGAAATGAGCAAAATGGCTGTACCGGCGGCGCGTTGTTCCAGCAGCCGCTTGTGGATGTATTCCGTCGCGCCAATATCCACGCCACGGGTGGGCTGAGCGGCAATCAGCACGACAGGCTTGCGAGAAAGCTCCCGCGCCAGAATCAGCTTTTGAATGTTGCCGCCGGATAAGTTCTTTAGCGGCGTATCCAGGCGGGGGGTCTTGACGTTAAATTCATCCACTAACTGGCGTGTGCGCGCCGCCATACGAGAAAAATCCATGAACACTCCGCGCCGGTATTGCGGCGCGGAATGATCGCGCAAAAACAGGTTTTCCTGCACCGAAAATTCGCGGATGGCGCCATCGCGCATCCGTTCTTCGGGGATGTACGCCTGACCGGCAGCCATACGTTTGAGCAGCGGGGCATGCGTCATATCTTCGCCGTTGATCAGAATCTGCCCGTATGTTGCCTTGCGCAGCCCGGTCAGGCACTCAGCCAGCTCGCGCTGCCCGTTGCCAGATACGCCCGCCACGCCGACAATTTCGCCAGCGTGTACTTGCAGATTGACGCCGCGCAGCATCTCAGTTCCGCGGTCGCCCATGGCGCGCAGGTCTTTGATTTCCAGGCGCACCGCGCCGACCTTCGCCGGCTGCGGCGATAGCGGCTTAACCTCCCGCCCAACCATCATCTTCACCAATTCGTCGCGGGTCACCTCTTTGGTAAGGCGCACGCCAATCGTCTGTCCATCCCGCAATACAGTCACCCGATCGCTGATCTCCATCACCTCATGCAGCTTATGCGAGATGAATACCAACCCATGACCTTCGCCGACCATGCGCTTCAAGGTGGCGAACAGATCGTTCACTTCCTGCGGGGTAAGCACAGCGGTAGGTTCATCCAGGATGATGATGCTGGCGCCGCGATAGAGAGACTTGATAATCTCCACCCGTTGCTGTTCGCCGACCGAAAGCTGCCAGACGTAAGCAGAAGGGTCAACTTTCAGCCCATAGGCTTGAGAGAGTTCGCTGATGCGCGCTGACACACGATCGAGATCCAGCAACGGCTCGCGTGAGGATTTCAACCCCAGAGCGACGTTTTGCGCTACCGTTAACGTAGGCACCAACATAAAGTGCTGATGGATCATGCCAATTCCGGCGCGGATAGCGTCGGCGGGCGAATGAAATTCAACCGCCTTGCCGTCAATCAGAATCTGGCCCTCGTCGGGGCGATAAAGCCCATAGAGCTGGCGCATCAAAGTACTCTTACCGGCGCCGTTTTCGCCCAGCAGGGCGTGTACTTCGCCAGCATTTACATCAAAGTTGACCTTAGAGTTCGCCAACACGCCTGGAAAACGCTTGACAATCTCGCGCATTTCGATACGACGGATGCGAGGGAGATGAGTAAGCTGACCGGCGGTAGTCATCATAACGCCTCGGGCAGAATTAGAAATAAAATCAACCGACTTGAACGATGGAGGTCTTCCCCGCTCCGGTTAAGCCAGCGCGGGGAAGACCTTTTAAGAAAACGTCTGGTTATGGATTAACTGTGATAGCGCCGCTTTTGATGTCGGCAATGGCTTTTTCAGCCGCAGCCTTCACATTGTCCGGCAGCGCAAAGCCGGGGTTGAAGGCGATCTTGAGGCCGTCATTCTTGAGTTCCAGCACGTAAGTGATGCCGCCCAGCTTGCCTTCTTTGTAATTGGCGATCATTTGTTTGATCAGAGCGGTCCAATCATACACCTGGCTGGCTACGACCAGTTCCGGGGCCAGAGAAGCCTGATCCTGCTGGGTGCCAAACCACAACACATTGCCGGCTTCTTTGGCCGCGCCGATTGAGCCAACCACCGACTGCGAGGAACCTGTTAAGACATCGGCGCCGGCGGCGATGTGCGTCTTGGCGGCTTCGGTCATCAGAGCCACGTCCGAGAAGGAGCCGGTCCAGGTCTTCGAGACGGTAATCGAAGGATCCACCGCAGCCACGCCTTGCACAAAGCCGTCTATGTAGGTCTTGGCGTCGCCGACCTCGATCGGGCCGGTCACGCCAATCAGCTTGGATTTGGTCAGCATAGCGGCCATCACGCCGTTGACATAACCACCCTGTTCGGCGGCGGCGGTGTAGGCGTACACGTTGGGCAGGCCAAAGGTGTTAACATCGGTGCCCCAGGCGAAGGTGGTGTTGGGGAAATCCTTGGCGATCTCCTCCACCGAAGCGCCGTATTGCGAGCCATGAGCGATGACGATGTTGAAGCCCTGGCTGGCGTAATCGCGAATGGCAGCCGCGGCGTCGGGCACCTTGAACATATTTTCAGAATACTTGATCTCAAGCGCAGCTTCGCCGCCCATCTCAGCCTGGACGGCTTTCAGGGCTGACCACATAGACTGGCTGAAGGCCATGTCCGTCGTGGCGCTGGGCATCACCACAGCAATACGGAACGGCTTGGCTGCTTCACCGCCGCCAGCCGGCGCCGTCTGCTGACCGCCGCCGCAGGCGGTTGCCAGCATTACGACGATCAAACTAACAATGAACAAAGCGCGGATCCTCATTTTCATTCTCCTTTTGTCTTCTAAATATCTCCAAACCTAACGGATCAGTTTTCGCCCCGTTCGAAGGGCTTATTTAACGCCGCAGGCTGGCGTACTCGATTCATGGAGAACGCCAGCACGGCGATCGTTAACAAATAAGGTAACATGACGGCCACATCCGACTGGATATTCACTCCCAGCACCTGCAACCAGAGCTGGAAGGCATTGACCACGCTGAACAACAGCGCGCCAGCCAAAATGCCCAGTGGACGCCAGCCGCCAAAATACACCAGCGCTACAGCGATAAAACCTAAACCGGCGGTCAGATTCTCTTGAAAGAGGTTTACCAGCGCTGTAGAAAGCGAAGCGCCAGCCAGACCCGCCAATACCGCTCCCAGACAGACGCTGAAATAGCGCACACGGTCCACGTTCACGCCCAATGAATCAGCGGCTGCTGGGTTCTGCCCCACCGATTTGATCTTCAATCCCCAGGTGGTCTTATCCAACAACCACCAGGCTAACGGCACCAACAAGAAGGCGGCATACACAGGCAGGCTGTGCTGGAAAAATATCTGTCCAATATATGGAATCTGGCTCAGGAAAGGGATTTTGATAACCGGAAAACCGCTGATGGTATAGACCGTGCCGACCAACACCTTGAACAACAGCGAAGAAAGCCCCAGCCCAAACATATACAAACCAATGCCGCTGATGCCTTGTTCAGCTTTGAAGGTCACGCTGATGAGCGACATAAGCAACCCCATGAGCAAACCGACCAGCATTGCCGCCAATGCTCCCAACCAAACGTTGCCCGTATGCAGGGTAACATAAAATGCGCTGAAAGCCCCCATCAGCATGATCCCATCCACGCCCAGGTTGAGAACGCCAGAGGTTTGTGCAAAGGCTTCGCCAATGGAGGCAAATAAATAAGGCGTCGCCAGGCGAATGGCTGAGGTAAGGATGCCCACAATGACTGCCGCCGAGAGTATCTCTGTCATGAATTGACCTCTTCGGTTGCGGAGATTTCAATAGTGCGACGCGACGACCAGCGCCGCGATAACAAATTGGATGCCACGACAAACAACACCACCAGGCCTAAGATGGTATCTATCAGCGCAGAAGGGACTTGAACGGCGCGTTGCATCTTATCCGCGCCAACCAGCAGACTGCCAAACAACCAGGAAGCCGGCACCAACCCAAGCGGATGCAACCCGCCAAACAAAGCGGCTACGATGCCTGAAAAACCGTAGCCGCTGGTAATACCTTCTAACAAGCGATGCTGTACGCCAATCACTTCCACCGCTCCCGCCAGACCTGCGAATGCCCCCGCCAGCGTAAGCGATAGCGCCTGATACACGCTGACGTTGATACCGGCGTAGCGCGAGGCGTCCGGGTTCAAGCCAACAGCGCGGATGCGGTAACCGATGGTAGTGCGCCACAGGAAGATATACACCAGGACGGCCAGAACAACCGCCAGGATGGCCCCGGCGTGGAGCAGGGTCTGTGGCACCAGGCGCGGCAGCCAGGCTTGTTCAGGAATGCGCTCAGACTGCGCCAGATAGGTGCCGGCGGCGATGCCCGCCGGATCCATCAGTGGGCCACGGATGAGCAGATTCATCAATTGCAAGGCAATGGCGTTCATCATCACCGTGCTGAGAATCTCATTGACGCTCAAGCGAGCCTTGAGTATGCCCGGAATGAAGCCCCAAATCGCGCCTGCCAGAAAACTGACCAACAAGACAGCCGGGATCAGCAGCCATCCCGGCCAGTGGCGGAAGGCCAGCGAAAACCAGGTGGCTGCCAGCGCCCCCAGAATGATCTGTCCTTCTGCGCCGATGTTAATTACACTGGCGCGGAAAGCAATGCAAATTCCCAGCCCAACCAACAATAGTGGCGTGGCTTTGGTAAGCGACTGAGTAAAGCCAGAAGTGCTGCCAAAGACGCCGGTCACCATGGCAGCATAGGCCTGGAATGGGTTGGCTCTCAATAAAAGCAATAAAACCGCGCCGATGAGCAGCGCCGCCAGCATGGCCAACAGCGGCAGAGAAGCTCGAAATAGAACATCTTTCAGGTCAATATTGAGCTTATGCTGGGGCAATGGTTTGGCGGCGATCAGGTTCGGCGGCATGTAAATTCCTCCAACACGATGTTCAATCGCACGGATCAATCCGCCGAATCACGCGGAAGCGGAAATAACCCGGGACGAAATAACTGAGCGAATAATCAATCACGCGTCCATCCCTAGTATACAATTGAGCCTCCAGTTTGAGCAAGGTTTCTCCAGGCTGCATGTGCAACCTGCGGGCAATATGCCCATCCGCCGCTTCAGTCAGAATATCAGTGCGTGAATGGCTGAGGGGGACTTCGCCGCGCTGCAAGAACACGTCCAGCACCGAACCGGTGAAAGAATCGCCTAAATCTTGCGTCTTGAGATATTCATTCGGGACAATATCCACCAGATAGGCAAACGGCTGCTCGTGGGTCAGGATGACACGCGACACACATAACACTGGCGAGCCTGACGGTATGCCCAGGCACTCAGCTTCATGCAAAGTAGATGGACGCTCAAGGATTTCAGCCTCGCCCATGCGCGTTTCCAGCCCCATGCGTTGCGCCACCGTGGACAGGCTTTCCAGCCGCTCCAGGCCAGCTTCCAGTACAGGCTGCCGCGGGGCGACAAAAGTGCCCACGCCGTGGCGGCGAATGACCACGCCGCGCTGCTCCAGGCGCGAGAGCGCCTCCCGCACCGTAGCGCGGCTGACATCGAAACGCTTACTAAGATCTGATTCGGAGGGAAGCAGGCCATTCTCCCGCGCCAGGTTGCCAGTTTCTATCCCGGAGAGGATCTCGTAAACAACCTGCTGCGCGAGGGGAACGTTTCTACGTACCACCAGTGGCCTTCAAGCGACGCCGTACGGTAACGCCCAGTAGAGAACAGACGATAGTCGTCTGATGACTACAAAGATTGTATCATGGGCAACAGAGGGAGTCAATATCACATCTCAAGAAACAATCCGCCTTGCCTATTTGCTAAATGTTTCCAGATCAATCGCCTGCCCCTGTTTGGCTGATTGATACAGCGCCAGAGCGGTGCGCACGTGATTGCGCGTCTCCTCTAAGGAGAGATAAGGTGTTGCGCCGTCCAGGATAGCAGCGTGCATGTCTTCGACTTCTCCCAGGTATAGCTCCTGTTCGGGGACGGGGATCTCCTGCGGCTCGCCTTCCGCCGGGTAAAACTCCAGACGCCGCCCATCTTGCATGCCGATGAAGGGGCGGTTCAGAATCAGACGTCCCTCCGTCCCGATGATCTCGAAATGAGTATGAAGCGGCGAACGGAACGAGCTGGCAATTTGCGCCATGCCTCCGCCTGGGTACCAGAGCAAGCCGGTAAAATCCTCATCCACCCCGGAGTCGCCCACCCATTGTCGCCCAAAAACTGCTTGCGGCGGTCCTCCGAAAACATACTGAGCGTAACTGAGCGGATACACGCCCACATCCCACAGGCATCCGCCGCCGTACTCGGGGATCAAGCGCACATCATCTCGCTGCATGATCTTGAATGTAAATATACCTCGCGTCAGAATGATCTCACCCAAGCGGCCGCTGCGCACCCACTCGCCCACGATCTTCGTTTGCGGGTGGTAGCGGTACATGAACGCCTCAGCCAATACACGCCCGCTGGCGCGGCTGGCAGCGATCATTGCGTCCACTTCTTCGAGAGAGAGGGCAAAGGGCTTTTCGCACAGCACATGCACGCCAGCCTGCAGAGCGCGAATGCTCCACTCAGCGTGCAAATGATTGGGCAGGCTGATATAGACGGCGTCCACCTTGCCGGAGTCGAGCATCTCCTGATAAGAGCCGAAGGCGTGCGGAATGCTCCACTTCTCGGCATATTGCCGGGCCTTCTCCAGGCTGCGGCTGGCCACCGCGACCAGCTCGCCGCGTGTTGAAGCGCGTATCGCCGGGATCACCAGCCGATTGATGTTAGCAGTTGATAGTAAACCCCAACGAACTTTGTTCATTTCATTTTTCTCCTTGCGCGGATAAAGGTAGAATTGCCATTTCAGTGCTTAAAATTTCAGCCGCCAGACTGCCATGCGAAGCTTCTTGCAGAGCGGTGCCAAACGCCGGGTATTTTTCAACCGGAAACCTCGCTGTCAGCGTCACCTCGGCAGTAAACTCTTGACCCATCATAACGCCGTGATGAGCCATAATCAATAGTTGCAGCCGCTCATACCACGAATAAGGCGCAATGATGCGGACAACATGTGTCATCAATCTTACAGCGCGCGGTGACCGCGCGACAACCTGCTGCACTGCTTCAGTGTAGGCGCGCACCAGCCCACCGGTCCCCAGTTTCGTTCCGCCGAAATAACGCGTCACAACCACTACAACGTCACCCAGGCCGCTGCCGGTCAGCGCTGCCAGCGCCGGGCGGCCGGCGGTTCCGGCGGGTTCGCCATCGTCGCTGCAATGGGAGATCACCGAGTCGCCATGGCCGATGAGATACGCCGGGACATGGTGCGTCGCGTCAGAGAATTCCCTTCGGATGGCAACAATGAAGGCGCGCGCCTCCTCCACCGAAAACGCCGGGCCGAGCGTGGCAATGAAGCGCGAGTTAAGCACCTGGGTCTCATGGCGGGTCACGCTGGCGGGGATGGGATAGTAGTTCATCCCCCCATTATAACAACTCGCAAGAGATCTCACGCCAACCTGAGAGTTCTGCCAAAGAAACGCCCTGCGGTATAATGGGCGGCATACTTGGGAGAATCACCATGCGCGCGGTAGACATCATCATCAAAAAACGCGACCGTCAAGAATTGACGCGCGAGGAAATCGAATTTTTTATCCAGGGTTTTGTCAGCGGCGAAATACCCGACTATCAGGCGGCAGCCTGGGCGATGGCAGTGCTGCTCAACGGCATGAGCCTGCGTGAAACCACTGACCTGACCCTAGCCATGGCCTATTCCGGCGAAGTGTTGGATTTGTCCAGGGTTGTACCTATTGCGGTGGATAAACACTCCACTGGCGGCGTGGGCGATAAAACCACACTGGTAGTCGAGCCGACCGTGGCTGCCTGTGGGCTTCCAGTGGCA
Organism: Anaerolineales bacterium; assembly: GCA_020060465.1. GTDB lineage: Bacteria > Chloroflexota > Anaerolineae > Anaerolineales > UBA4823 > RBG-16-57-11. The sequence continues at coordinate 87,863 of JAGVAD010000007.1, read as the reverse complement.
AAAATGTCCGGGCGTGGCCTGGGTTTCAGCGGCGGCACATTGGACAAAATGGAGTCCATCCCCGGCTTTCGATCTGACCTAACCAAAGAAGAGTTTCTGGCGCAGCTCCAGCGGGTGGGCCTGGTACTTGCCGGTCAAACTGGCGACCTAGCCCCGGCCGACGGTAAACTGTATGCCTTGCGAGACGTGACCGGCACGGTGCAGTCCATTCCACTGATCGCTTCCTCAGTGATGAGCAAGAAGATCGCCGCTGGCGCGCAAGCGATCGTCTTGGATGTAAAAGTGGGCAACGGTGCGTTTATGAAATCCCTCAGCGAAGCGCAAGAGCTGGCGCGCCTGATGGCCTACATCGCTCATCTCTCCGGGCGCAAAGCTGTGGCGTTAATTTCGGATATGAACCAGCCGTTAGGCTATGCAGTGGGCAACGCGTTGGAAGTACGCGAAGCTATTGAAACGCTGCGCGGCGGCGGGCCGCCGGACTTTCGCGAGCATTGTTTGGAAGTCGCCAGCCACTTGCTGCTGCTGGGAGAAAAAGCCGCCAGCGAAGCCGAAGGGCGTGAAATGGCCGCTGCAGCACTGGCTGATGGACGGGCGCTGGAGCGCTTTCGCACACTGGTGCAGGCGCAAGGCGGCGATGTCTCCTATGTGGATCAGCCGGAAAAACTGCCTCGCGCCAGCTTGATTGAGACCGTCGCTGCGCCGCGTTCAGGCTATCTAAAAGAGATCAACGCCCAGGCAGTAGGCGAGACAAGCGTGCTTTTAGGCGCGGGGCGGGCAAAAAAGGGCGACCCAATTGACCTGGCAGTGGGCGTCGTCGTGCATCACAAAGTCGGCGACTATGTGGAAGCCGGCGAGCCGCTCTTCACCATCCACGCCAATCAGCCGACTGCATTGGCGCAGGCGCGTCAACGTTTGCTGGCGGCGCACGCCTGGAGCGACGAACCGGTGCCAGCGCTGCCGCTGTTTTATGCCGTCGTGCGCTCCTCCGATGCTCCCGGCGCTGAGTAAGAAGAGCGAGGAGCACTCAAAGGTTATTACTCGCCGCGATGGCAGCGACTGGAAGTCGCCGCCTGAAGGTAAATAAAGTCGGCTACGCCGGCCCCCAAGCCCGCTAGAAGCGGGCTTCATAACCTGAGGCGTCGGTTCCCAACCAATGCTGGGTGAGTGCAACCAACAACTTTTGAGCGCACCCCCGAAGCGCGCGAACCTCTTGACAGAGGGGAAAAATCTGGTAAAATGATGTATGAATGATTGCTCATATATTCATACAATGATCCGATTTGTGGTTATAACTTAATGAACATGCCCATCCAAAGTTTCACCCTCAGCGATATCCAGGCGCTGCGCGTCGCCGAATTGTTCGGCGCGCTGGGCGACCCCAGTCGAGTGAAAATCATCGCCGCCCTGCTGCAAGGCCCGATGAACGTCCAGGCGCTGGCAGAAGCGGCGGGCATTTCCGAATCGGCAGCGTCTCACCAATTGCGCAGCTTACGGCAGATGCGACTGGTTGCCCCACGCAAAGAGGGCCGCCTGGTTTATTATTCCCTGGACGACCAGCACGTTGTCGAACTATTCCAACGCGCTTTAGACCACATCTTGCATAACTGATCCCATCGAGCTGATTTATGACCGCCAATTCCAACGAACAAACCCTTCAATTTGAGATCACTTCGTTACTTCCTGACCTTCAGCAGCCGCCGCAAGATCGTTGTATGGGACGATTGGTGGATGCACTACAACAATATCCAGAAATCCGCCGCGCCCATCTGAAGGAGGAGGACGGTTCTTGCCTGCTCTGTCTGCATTACGATGCACAGCGCCTGGCAGAAGCTGAGGTGCAACGGCTGGCGCGACGCGCGGGCGCGCAGGTGTCTCGCCGCTACCGACACGAAACATTGAACATAGAGGGTATGGACTGCTCGGATTGTGCTGTGGTGATTGACCATAGCCTGGGGCGCATGAAAGGCGTGTTGCACGTAAATGCATCCTACAGCGGTCAATCAGTGAGCATTGGATACGACAGCGAACAGATTGACCGCCAGGCAATCGAACAACGCCTGGGATCCATGGGGTATGCAGTCAGCTTGAGCGGCTGGCGCAAGATATGGCACGAGAATCAAGAAACGTGGCGCGCCGCCGCGTCCGGCGTTTTGTTTCTGGCCGCATGGGGGGGGATTGTTGCCGGCAGGTTGCCTCCGTTGGCGGCGATGGGACTTTACCTGTCCAGCAGTGCCTTGAGCGGTTGGCATATCGCTCAACACGCCTGGCGCGCCTTGCGGAAACGCCATTTTGACACCGATCTGCTCATGTTGGCGGCAGCGTTAGGCGCATTTGCCATCGGAGAGTTCGGCGAGGGAGCGTTGTTGCTGTTTTTATTCAATTTAGGTCACACGTTGGAAGAACGTATCTTACAGCGCGCCCATCAATCTATCCGTTCCCTGGCCGACCTGACGCCCAAGACAGCCCGCGTGCGGCGCGGCGAGAGCGAAGTGGAAACGCCGGTCGAGCTGGTCGGTTTGGATGAAATCGTCATCGTTCGCCCCGCGGGGCGCATCCCAGTGGATGGAGTTGTGATCGCCGGACAATCAGCAGTGGATCAATCGCCCATAACGGGTGAATCCATTCCGGTCGAAAAAGACGAGGGCGATAAGGTATTTGCTGGCTCGGTGAACGGCAACGGCGCGTTGGAGATCCGCTCTACCCGCTTGGCGCGGGATAGCACGTTGGCCCGCGCCGCGCAACTGGTCGCCGAAGCACAGGCAAGCAAGTCACCAACGCAAAAAGCCGGTGAACGGTTTATGCGCTGGTTTGTCCCCTTTGTATTGCTGGCGGACGCGTTGCTCATCATCTTGCCGCCTCTGTTTGGCGTTCCCTTCGCTGTCTCCTTCCGTCGGGCAATGACCTTGCTGGTAGCCGCCTCGCCTTGCGCTCTGGCGCTGGCAACACCTTCGGCGATTCTGGCCGGCGTGGCTCGTGCGGCGCAAAGAGGCGTCCTGCTCAAGGGCGGCGTGCATCTGGAAAACCTGGGCCGGCTCAAGGCGCTGGCTTTCGACAAAACCGGTACAATCACGCGCGGCCGCCCCGAAGTAACCGACCTTTTCACCGTCAATGGACAAAGAGAAGACGAACTGCTCGCCTGGGCGGCGGCGGTGGAAAGCCGTTCTTCTCATCCACTGGCGCAAGCAGTGGTCAATGCCGCAAAACAGCGCGGTTTGGCTCTGCCGCCCGCCAGTCAGGCGCAAAACGCGCCTGGCCGCGGCGTTCAGGCGCTGGTCGAGGGGCAGCAGGTATGGGTAGGCAGTCTGAAGGCTTTCGACGAGATGGGAATCTCCGTCGCCCAAGAGCTGCGCCATCAGGTGCAAACGCTGGAGGCGCAAGGCAAAACCGCCATGCTGGTAGGTGTAGATGATGAAGTCATCGGCGGCTTTGCCGTGGCGGATGTGATCCGCCCCGAAGCGCGCGAGACGGTTGCTGCGCTGCAACGGCTGGGCATCGCTCATACGATTCTCCTCAGCGGCGACAATCGCCATACTGCAGAAGCCATTGCTCGACAAGCGGGTATTTCTCAAATTCAGGCTGAACTGATGCCAGAAGAAAAACTGAGCGCGCTGAAGGCGCTGGAGAAAGAATTCGGCGTCGTGGGCATGGTGGGCGACGGCGTGAACGATGCCCCAGCGCTGGCTGGCGCCACGGTGGGCATCGCCATGGGCGGCGGCGGCAACGACGCGGCGCTGGAAACCGCCGACGTGGTCCTGATGAGCGATCGCCTAGACAGGTTGCCCTTTGCTGTTGGACTGGGGCAAGCAACGGCAGCCGTCATCCGACAAAATCTGGTTATTGCCTTGGGTGTGATCGTACTATTGACAGCCTCATCGGTGATGGGGTGGGTCGGGTTGGGGTCGGCAGTGTTACTGCATGAGGGCAGCACGGTCGCTGTAGCATTAAATTCACTGCGCATTTTGAGAAGCCGCGGTTAACGGCGGTCTCGAAACTGTGCTAAAATTTTGCCCATGACGACGCGTGTTGTTTTCATGGGTTCCCCTGAATTCGCCCTCCCCACTCTATTAAAGTTGGCTGAGCATTATTCCGTAGTAGGAGTGGTGACGCAGCCAGATCGTCCGGCCGGGCGCGGGCGTGAAATGAAGCCTCCGCCGGTCAAGCTGCTGGCCAAGTCCTTAGGCTTGCCCGTGATCCAGCCTCTCCGTCTGCGAGCGCCCGAAGCCCAGGAGCAGTTGCGCGCCTGGGCGCCAGATTTGATCGTCGTAGCGGCGTTTGGTCAAATCCTGCGGCAGGAGGTGTTAGATCTACCGCCGCATGGCTGTCTCAATGTACATGCTTCGCTGTTGCCACGCTGGCGCGGCGCAGCACCGATCAACGCCGCCATTTTGCATGGCGACGAGCAAACCGGCGTGACCATCATGCGCATGGACGCCGGACTGGACACCGGCCCCATTCTCAGCCAGCGGGCGATCCCCATCGAGCCAGAGGACACCGCAGCAACGCTGGGAGAGAAACTGGCGCGGTTGGGCGCAGATTTATTGATCGAAATTCTGCCTTCTTACCTGGATGGTGAATTACAGCCCCAGCCGCAAGATGAAACCTCGGCGACCTATGCACCAATGCTCAAAAAAGAAGATGGTTGGCTGGATTTTCGCCGCCCCGCTGAGATGCTGGCGCGCCAGGTACGCGCCTATCACCCCTGGCCGGGGACATTTTATGATGGCTGGCCGGGTGGACATTTGAAAGTTCTGCGCGCTCATTCGATTCCAGAGGCGGCGTTGCAGCCTAAATCGGGCGAACGCGCCATCTACCATGGGTTGCCTGCGGTGCGCACCTCGGATGGATGGCTTATCCTGGAAGAAGTGCAGCCAGCCGGCAAGAAAGCCATGTCTGGTAAGACCTTTTTACTGGGAGCCAGAAATTGGGCGTAAATACGAACAACCTGGCAGCGACGCGCCTGCCGCTCTTCCCGCTGAATACCCAGATTAAAGATGGGCGACTACTCATTGGCGGCTTTTCTGTAGAGGAACTGGCGCAGGAATTTGGCACGCCATTATATCTTTACGACCAATCTACACTAGATGATGCACTGGCACAGTACCGCGCCGCGCTGCAAGCTGAATACCCGGCGCAGAGCGGCCTGACCTACGCGGGTAAGGCGTTTCTCTCTCTTGCAATGGCGCAATGGGCTGCGCGTCGCGGATTGATGATTGACTGCACCGGCGCTGGCGAGATCACGATAGCAGTTGCTGCCGGGGCGATGCCAGAACAATTGCTGGTGCATGGAGTGAGCAAGTCGTGGGAAGATCTGCAAGCGGCTGTCGCCCATGCAGGGACCCTGGTAGTGGATCATCTGGGCGAGTTAGAGCGCCTGATCGAGCTCAACAAAAATTCCAGCAGGCTGAATTTTCCTGATTTGTGGCTGCGCCTGCGTCCTGGCATGGCGGTAGAAACCCATAGCTACACGCAGACCGGCCAGGACGACTCGAAGTTCGGCCTCAGCGCGCTCGAATTCCTGCAGGCGCTAGAGAAGGCGCAGAAAGCCGGCTTGCGCGTGACGGGTCTGCATTTCCATCAAGGCTCGCATTTTCATGACCCAACGCCGATCGCTCCAGCATTGGATTTGGCGTTGGACTTGATCGTTGAAACACGCCAGAGTTTGGGCTGGATGCCGCAGACGTTGTGCCCGGGCGGCGGCTGGGGTACGCCTTATCACGAAGACGACCTGCCGCACCAGACTATCGGCGAGTATGTGCGTTTCGTCGCCCAACATTTGATGCAAGGCTGCCGCGAGAGAAATTTACCTTTACCCAGGCTGCATCTGGAACCCGGACGCAGCATGGTCGCCCGCGCTGGCGTGGCGGTGTACCGCGTCGAGGCGGTGAAACGAACCGCCACGCGGCGCTGGCTGCTGCTGGACGGCGGTATGGCGGATAACCCACGCCCGGCGTTGTATCGAGCGCGCTACACCGCGCTGCCTGTTTCGCAGCCAGAACGACCCGCGACGGATGCCGCCTGGCTGGCCGGCCCCTATTGCGAAAGCGGAGATGTGCTCATCGAAGCGCTGCCCTTGCCGGAGATATACCCAGGTGAACTCCTGGCTGTGCCTGTCAGTGGAGCTTATCAGCTCAGCATGGCCAGCAACTACAATGGCGCCCGTCGTCCAGCAGTGATCTGGTTGAAAGGTGGAAAGGTCACTCTGATCCGTCAGCGAGAAAGTCTGGAAGATCTCTACCGTCGCGATCTGCCATTGCCGAGCTAGAAACCATTATTTTCATATTGACCGACTAAGTAGCCTCGATGAGTTTGTCAAGGAGGAAAACAACAGGACGCATGAAATTTCTATCCTTTGGGGCAGGCGCGATTGGCACATATATCGGCGGCAGCCTGGCATTGAGCGAACATGAAGTAGTCTTTCTGGAACGCGCATCTATCGTTGAAGAGCTGCAACAGAAAGGGTTGACGCTGCAATTGCCAGACGGCGAGCATCGCCTGCGCACACCAAAGCTGGCTGCTTCGCTGGCTGAGGCGCTGGAATGGGGGCCGTATGACGCCGCCCTGTTTGCGCTCAAATCCTTCGATACGCAGGCCGCGCTGGAGGTGATGCAGCCATACGCAGTCAACCTGCCGCCGGTGATCTGCCTGCAAAACGGGGTAGAAAATGAGGCGATGATCGCGGCCGCATTGGGCGAGGCAAAAGTCATCCCCGCCACAGTGACCAGCGCCATTGGACGACGCGCACCGGGGGACATCGTGTTGGAGCGGCTGCGCGGCGTGGGCCTGGCAGCCAGTCATGTGCTCTCACTGCGGTTATACGCGGCGTTCAATGAAGCCAGCCTACGGCCGCGGTTATACGCCAACGTGGCGGCGATGAAGTGGTCGAAACTGCTCACCAACCTGTTAGCCAATGCCAGCTCGGCTATCCTGAATATGACGCCGGGCGAGATCTTCGCCCATCCGGGGTTGTTCCGCCTGGAGATGGCGCAACTGCGCGAGGCGCTGGCAGTGATGCAGGCGCAGCAGATCCCTGTGGTGGATTTACCGGGCACGCCAGCGCGCCTGCTGGCTCTCGGCGCATCCTTGCCGACCGCCATTGCCCGCCTGCTGATGCAGCGCGCCTTAGGAAGCGGGCGCGGCGGCAAGATGCCCTCCTTCTATATAGATCTGCACAGCGGGCGCGGCCAGAGCGAGGTGGAGTATTTGAATGGCGCCGTGGCGCGTTTTGGTCGTCGGTTGGGCATCCCAACGCCAGTGAATGAATACCTCACCCAAACCCTTCTGGCGCTCACCTGCGGCGAATTGCCGTTGGACGCGTACGCGGGAAAACCGGAGAGGCTGCTGGAAGAGGTAAAGGCATAGAGTAATATAAAGCGCCCCTCTCCCTGCCACGAGGAGAGGGGCGCGCTCCGGGGTGGAGGCCTCACTGGAGAGAAGAAGCCCTTAATTCTTAGAGAAGCGGTAGGCGGCGTCGGTGAGCGCCTGCGCAAGCGTCGCGCCCCGTCGGCGTATCACCAGGCTGTCGCCTGCTTGCAGCACATAATCCTGGGGGTCGCCCTCGATGGTCACCCATACCACACCCTTTGTAACTTCAATGCGTTGACCAAACGGCGACGCCAGGCGCTGAACTTGCAGAGGACGCAGTTGATATTCCCCTGTCTCGTTCTGCTGACCAGTATACGGATTCACCCATGCGATCTTCGACTCGTTATATCGGACTGTCATTTCACACCTCCAAAAGAACGTTTCTCTACGAGAAACCATATCGTCCAACGGTCGTTTATCTGCTATTATTTTAGACATAATTGAAAGAAAATAACAGATTTAGCAATTGACAATTGTATCCAGTACAGTTTATAATTTTTCTGAACTGTTCTGGTTGTTGAAAGCACCAACTGTTCACTTCATGGTCAACTGCGTTCTGAAGGAGAGGCAAGCATGGCCGTCGCACAATCTTCGACAAAGGACTTCCTCTACGAAGAGGTCGCCAACGAGCTGGCCCGCCTGATCGCCGCGGGCACCTACCGCCCTGGCGACCGATTGCCGTCGGTGCGTCAGCTCAGCCTCCAACGCAAGATCAGCGTAAGCACGGTGCTACAAGCCTACATGCTGTTAGAAGAACGCGGTTTGATCGAGGCGCGCCCGCAATCCGGTTATTATGTGCGCCTGCTCCCCGCCGCGGCGCCGCCTGAACCAGAGATTTCCTCGCCAGAGCCAGACGCCGCTCAGGTAGGTTTGCGTGAACTGATCATGCGCGTCCTGCGCGATAGCGAAAACCCCAACCTGGTGCAGCTTGGCACGGCGCTGCCTAATCGCGATCTGCTGCCCACCAAAAAGCTCAATCGCATTGTAGCGACACTGGCGCGCGAAAAAGAAGAGCAAAGCAACGGCTATTTCTTCCCACCGGGTTATGAGCCGTTGCGAGTGGAGGTGGCGCAGCGGGCGGTAGCCGCCGGGTGTAGCCTTTCGCCAGCAGACATCGTCATCACAGCGGGCTGCTCGGAGGCGATGGAGCTGTGCCTGCGCGCTGTCTGCCGTGCCGGTGACATTGTAGCTATCGAGTCGCCTACCTATTTCGGCATTCTGCAAAGCATCGAAGCGCTGGGGCTGAAAGCGCTGGAAATCCCCACCCATCCCCGCGACGGCATCAGCCTGGAGGCGCTACGTTTCGCCATTGAACAGCATCCGGTGCGCGCTTGCCTGGTGGTCTCGAATTTCAACAACCCCCTGGGAAGCTGCATGCCCGAAGAAAACAAGCGCGAATTGGTGGAGCTATTGGCGCGCCACGAAATCCCGCTGATCGAAGACGATATATCCGGCGAGATCTATTTTTCCGAGCAGCGCCCGCTGGTCGCCAAAGCCTTCGACCGCAAGGGGTTGGTGTTGCTGTGCTCATCCTTCTCAAAGGATGTTTGCCCCGGTTACCGCGTGGGCTGGACTGCGCCAGGGCGCTTCCGGGCGACGGTGGAATGGCTAAAGTTCGCCTCCAGCGGAGTAACCGCTTCGCTGCCGCAGATGGCCGTAGCCGAGTTTATCGCCAGCGGCGGCTACGACCGCCATCTACGCCGCCTGCGCCGCGAATACGCCCAAAACGTAGCCTGGATGACGCAGGCAGTGACGCGCTATTTTCCGCCGGGGACGCGCGTCACCCGCCCGGCGGGTGGATTTGTGCTTTGGGTGCAATTGCCGGAGCAGGTAGATTCGCTCGAACTGTACCGCCAGGCGCTCAAAGCCGGCGTGACGTTGGCGCCAGGCTATATCTTCTCCGCCAAACAACAATATCGCAACTTTATCCGCCTCAACGCCGCGGTATGGACGCGTGAAGTGGAGCGTGCCATCGCCCGGCTGGGCGAACTGGCTCGCCCCAAGGAGCGCCCATAGTAGCCCTTAACTTTTGCAGGGCGTCAAATCTCTGACGCTACATTTGCGTAATCAATACTGAAAACGGAGGCGCTTATGTCACCCCTGATGTCTGTATTTTACCGCTGGTTCGACCGTCTGGATCGGCGCGTCACCGCCTGGATGGCGCGCAACGGCGTCTCTTTGCTGCGAATCAGCCTGGGAATTGTCTACACCTGGTTCGGTGTCTTGAAATTCTTCCCCGGCCTGAGCCCGGCGGCGGATTTAGCCACACGTACCATCGAAAAACTCACCTTTGGCATCATTCCGGCGGACGCCGCCTTGCTTCTATTGGCCGCTTGGGAGACGTTGATCGGCCTGGGCTTGCTTTCAGGCGTCTGGCTGCGAGCAACTCTATTCCTGCTCTTCGCTCAGATGCTGGGCACATTGACGCCTGTGCTTTTCTTCCCCAACGAAGTGTTCAACGCCATCCCCTACGCCCCCACCCTGGAAGGGCAATATATCATCAAAAACCTGGTGATCATCAGCGCAGCGATTGTCATCGGCGCCACGGCGCGCGGCGGAAAAATGGTGAGCGAATAGCAGCTCGCCGATGGCAGCCACCGCGAAGGAAATCGGAGAAAGTGATCTAGTCACCAGACAGTTTTACCCCTCCACGGAGCGGTGTCATGCGAGGGGTGTTTCTTGCCCCGAAGCAATCTTCCGGCAGCTAGAAAACGACTTTGGCAGAGGATTGCTTCAGTCACTGCGCTTCTTCGCAATGACATTTTGCAAACTGTCAGGTCGCTAGATTATAATTTCTTTAGCGCATTTTCTCGCCTCAGGTGAGCCCATCCGTTTGTGCCATGTGCTTGATGCGGCGCACGAAGCGGTACATTTTACAACGCGCTCTGTTTACTCAACAATCAGGAGGGCAATATGTCGTTCGATCTTCTCCTTTCTCCACTGGCTTTTCTGGAACACATGCTGGGGAGCGTTCCGCATCGGCAAGTCATGGAGGAATACGTCTCCTGGTGGGAGCGGGAGGGTAGAGCCATCTCATGGGCAGTAGATCAATCGGGCACGCCCTGGTTGCGCATGTTCGACCGCTTTGGTCGGCGGACAGATGAAATCCTCTTCCCCCCTGAATATTGGCGCATGCTCAAAAAAGGCTATCACGCCGGCGTCGTCTGGCGCGCCTTCGAGGAAAACTCGCTGCTGCCCAGTTATCTGCTGGGCTACATCACTGCCTTCTACGACACCGGGCTGTATTGCCCGTATATCGTCTCACTCTCCACGGCTGCGCCGTTGGATAAATATGGCGACGAGGCGCTGAAAGCGCGTTTCCTGCCCATGCTTTTGCGCAAGGACGAAAGCGTTTGGCAAGGCGCCACCTGGATGACCGAAGCCGGCGGCGGCTCAGACCTGGGCGCTTATGTCGAGACCATTGCCCGACCAAATGGCGATCATTGGTTGTTGAGCGGGGAGAAGTACTTCGCCAGCAATGCCGGTGCAGAGCTGGCGGTGGTTGCCGCCCGTTTGCAGGGCGCCCCTCAGAACGTGCGCGGGTTGGGGCTGTTTTTACTACCCAGGTGGCGCGAGGATGGGGAATTGAACTACCACATCCGTCGCATCAAAGACAAGATCGGCACGCGCTCAGTTCCAACTGGTGAAGTAGAACTGAAAGATAGCCTGGCTTATCTGCTCGGCCGACCGGAGTGGGGCATTTACCTGATTTTGGAAGTCCTCAACCTTTCGCGGGTGGCTAACAGTATCGGCAGCGTGGCGCTGGCGCAACGCGCCCTGGCTGAGGCGCTGATCTTCGCACAGGAGCGAGTCGCCTTTGGCAAGCCCATTCTGGAGCATCCGCTGCTCAAACGCCAGCTCGAACAACGGTTTGAAGAACTCAAGCGCGCCTTTGCTCTGGCCTGGGAAGCGCTGGTTCTACTGGATCAAGTCTGGCGCGAGACGCCCAGGTACTCGGATGATTACCACCTATTCAGGCTGGTTGCCCATCTTGCAAAGTACTGGACGGCTGAGCTTGCCGTGCAGAGCGCCAAGTGGAATATGGAAGTGCATGGCGGCATGGGCGTGCTGGCCGAGTTTGACGCCGAACGCTGGTTGCGCGAGGCCATGATCCTGCCCATCTGGGAGGGCACGCCACATCGTCAGATCCTGGATGGGTTGGAGGTGATGGAACGCAAAGGCGCTCACCGTTTGCTCTTCCAACGCCTGGCGACTCACGCCCATCCTCAAGAGCTGGAAGAGGTCGCCTCCAAAGTAGAGGCGCATCTTGCTTTACCGCAGGAGCGCAAGGAGGCCGAAGCTGAAGAGCTCTTCCGCGAATTGGCGTTCTTCACCAGCAAGACGCTCGCCAATCGAAGATAAGAATTCTGCCGCAAAAAATAAAGCGCCCAACAGGTTGATCGTACTACTCTTTTTTCTTTGCTCTTACCTGGCCAATGCCCCAAAGAAGGACACCCAGCCCCATGAGAAAGAATCCAATGCCAATTGGCCCAGTCCAGAACAAAGCCATCCATAAGTAGTCCATGTCATCCTCCAAGTCTGATCAAAAAATTTACCCAGCCCGCCGGGTGTTCGCGGCTGCCTACCAGCCATGGCTGGAGAGAGGCGACCGCCGATGTCTGACGCCGTTGAAATTGTAAATAGCCACATCGCGAAACCAATATGAACGATGAATCAGCGTAAGCCGAGGTTGCTCCAAAAAACTAATTGCCCTTCTTGCCAGCGATTATGGACAATCCGACCGACTCAAGAAAGGCAAACAGCCAGCTCAATCACCTTTTGCGTTAGCCGGGGCGCTCTCGCTCTTTTTTCGCGCCCGAAGGGGCAATGATCTGTTGATAGAAAAGGCCTATGTGCATCCTGAATCCCCAGTTTACGCCAGTCATCACCCGAGCGCCAGCGGGAAGTTTATTCGGTATGCTATCTATGGTGGCAATAGCCTGTCCGTTAACCACGCGATAAATTCGGCGATCTTCTCCCACCCGATAGAGATGACCGTCTTCTTTGCTGATGCATTCCGCGCCGATTTGCTGGTCAGAAGGCAACCGTCGGAAATGCCAATAAACGTCATCAGGAGGACGAATGGGTTCAGACATAACGACCGTACAAGAGCATTATACATTAATTGTCCTACCCCGCTTTCATTCTCCCGATCAAATCTTGCCAGCGTCTAAAACAATGTCCCCAGCCCCAGCAAACCAAACAGCCAGGTCAAGACTGCAATAGCCAGCGCGGCTAGCAACGCGCCGGTAAAGCCATTTACTCGCAACCCCTTTAAAAAACGGTCGCCGATCATCAAAACGATTGCTGCGATCACCAGATTCAGGATAGCGCCAACCAAGCCGCCGGCGATGATGCCAAGCGCCCCCAACAGCGCTGCGGCCGCCCAAAAGAGCAAGGCAATCACCAAAGCAGCGATGACAGCATCTCCAAAACTTTTCACCGATAATCCCAAATTAAGGCGACCCACAATCCAGATCACAACTGCAGATATTAACAACGAAACCAGAAAACTGATCAATGCGCTCATAAAAAATCCTCCTCACACCTCACCCCAGATCGAACGCTATGATGCAGAGCAAAGATCGCGCTGCACATCCACATGACAAAGAACACCGCCGACAATGAATCGACGCGCTTTCTCGAGGTTTAAGAAATTAGCTGATGAGTCACTACAAGCCATCAAAAAATGTAATCCGACAACATAGCAACATTGTAAGAAAACGAGTATAATTAGGTTTGATACCAAAGGGAAAACAAGCAAGGGGAACAACGCGACGATATGCGGGTGTCGCCAAGCGGTAAGGCAGTAGCTTCCCAAGCTACCATTCGTGGGTTCGAATCCCATCACCCGCTCTACAGGCTGCTAAATGGAGCAGCCTCTCGTTTTTCAAAAGCCAGAAAGGTTGTCCATCGAACCGGGATATACAAATGCTTGCGAGACTGTAAGCATTTTTTTGCATTCCCACGCTTCCATTTGTGTTAAAATGACTTTAAGTATGTCCGAATCAGACAGCCGCTCAAACAGCATCGCCATTTTGTACGTCGAAGACAACGCCGATAACCGTCTGCTGGTGCGGCGTATCCTGACGGCGGAAGGCTTTTGCCTGCTGGAAGCCGGCGGCGCGCAGCAGGCGTTAGCTCTGCTGGAAAAACAAACGCCAGATTTGATCTTGATGGACATTAACATGCCGGATATTGACGGCTACACGCTGACCGCCCGGTTGAAAGCCATGCCGCAGCTCAAAAATGTGCCTATCGTCGCCGTGACGGCGAACGCGCTGCGCGGCGACCGCGAACGTAGCCTGGAGGCGGGCTGCGATGGATATATCGAAAAACCCTTTGATCTGGACACTTTGGTGCAGCAAGTACGGCATTTCCTGAATCACCGAGCGCTCACCGAATCGCATTGAATACATTGGCAATATACTCTTTGCTTGAGGTATGAACCAATTGTTGAGCGACGAACGAAGCATCTCTACCAGCGGCGAAAAAGGCGCCACCGTTTTGGTTGTGGAAGACAATGTTTCCAATTTCGTGCTGATCGCTCGTCTCTTGGGCTATATGGGCATCCACTGCGAGTGGAAAACCTCCGGCTACGAAGTGGTGGAATATGCGGACGCGTTGCCGCGCCTGGACTTGATCTTGATGGATATCCGCCTGCCCTATGAAGATGGTTTCGATGCGCTACAAAAAATACGCGCTTCGCCCAGTTTGAAAAATACCCGTGTGGTGGCTGTCACTGCTGAAGCCAGCCAGGAACAAATGCGCAAAGCCCGCGAGGCCAGTTTTGACGGCTTTATTGGTAAACCCATCAACCCAGACCACTTCCCTGACCAGATCCGCCGTATCCTGGCTGGCGAGCCCGTCTGGGAGTTGAGTTAAATGAAAATAAAATCGGCTGTCAAAACTGTCAGGTATCCCTCACAATATCCCATCGGGGATGGATAATCCATAAAATTTGATCGAACAGATCTGGCGCCGCGATTGAGTTGTGCCAGATCGGGAGATAGCGCGAATGTCGCCAGCCTCCGATTCCTCGAACAGCAACGCCGTTGGGCCTTTGGCAAGCAGGGTCTTTTGGGTCTTCTTTTTGATCTGTCTGCTGCCAATGCTGATCCTGGCAGGTTATTTGCTGCTTTATAGCGGCGGCCTGTTTTATCAATTGCCGTTCTATGTGCAGCAACGGGCGGTAATCGCTGCTTTGGCAGCCGCCCTGCTGGTAGGGTTGTTGGTGTGGTTTGCCGCCCGACGCTTCACCCATCAGCTTTCCACCCTGGCCGAAACAATGGAGCGCTTTTTGAACGGCGAACGTCATCTGCGCGCCCCGACAAGCGTGCTGGACGAGATCGCTCAGCTCACAGATCTGTTCAACCGCATGGCTGATGAGTTGAGCGAATTTTACAACCTGGCGAAAATTCGCGAGAATGAAGACAGCGGCGCACGACCCCAAGCAGCAGCCTTGATGGTGCAAATGGCGCACTCCGCCGATAAACTGGACAGCTTGCTCAAAGGCGGACTGGAGGTTTTCTTGCGTCATTTTGCGTGCAGTTTTGGCGCCCTCTATTTGCTGGAAGGCAAAGAACTGGCCGGAAAATCTTATGCCGTTCTGGCGCAGACAGCCGGGTCGTTGGATGGAGAAGCGCAAACGCTGGCCAAACGCTTCGAAGAAGTGCGCATCAGTCTGGATTTGACTCCTACCATGGATTGGATGGTTGGGCGCAGTCTGGCTACCCGCCGTCCGCAAGTGGGAGCAGCCAGCTTTGAAGGCAGTCTATACGAGGCGGCGCTGCCTCTGGTTTTGCCAATGCCCGGCGAGGCGCGCCTGCTAGGAGCCATAGATCTGCTCTCTGCCAGCCGAGTGAAAGATTCACGCCTGGGACCATTCTCGGTGCGGGCGGTGGCCGAAATGCAAGCCGCCGCCAATGTGCTGGCTCTGGCCATCGCCGCATTTCAACCCTCGCTCGTGCGCGTTGAAACTGCGGATGAGACCACTTCCTCCGCAGTCACGCCCATCCCCAGCAGACCGCGCCCGGCTTCGCTGAACATGGATGAACGAACGCTTTACCAGGCCAGCCGACAGATCCTGCTGGCGCGAAACAGCGACCAGGTGCTGGAAGCGCTGCGCCAGGCAGTTCGCACCGCCCCATACGCATCCGCGGCGCTGCTGCGCCCATTGGATGCGGATCCCGATAGCGCCCTACCGGTGATCGTCTGCCGCGCGCTGCGCGCTACACCGCCAGGCATGAACGAACCGCCGCTCACACTGCGCGGCCCGCGCCTGCGAGAAGCGGAGAGCCATTTTCGCGCCAATCAAGGCGCTCCTCTACTGCTTTATGACCTCGACCTGAACAGCGAAGAGGAAACTGTTGCCCCAGGCGCGCCGCCAGAGTTAACCGCCATCGCCCGCCGCCTGGGTTGCCGTTCAGCGGCTTATATCCCTGCCATGCGCGAGGAACGCCTGACGGCATTACTGCTGGTTGGCGCTTCGCCCGAATTGCCTGCGCCGCTATTCCGCGCGGAGATGTTAGAGCCTTTTGCCAATCTGATCAACCTGGCGGCGGAGTCGTTGGAACGCATCCACAATGAACAGCTCATTCAGCGCAAGCTCTCTGAGATGGAGACCCTGGGACGCTTCAGCCAGGCAATTGCCAAAGAGACCGATCTGAGCATTTTACTGCCCACGCTCCATCGGCAGGTGGAAAATGTTCTGGGGGCGCTGAGTTCATTCGCTGTTGGCCTGTACGACGCAGAGAACAACACCGTACGCATCCCCTATATGGTGGAAGAAGGCCGTCAATTAAATATCCCGCCCTTCCCGCTCGGCGAGGGTTTGTCTTCAATCGTGATCCACAGCGGGAAGCCGTTGCTGCTTGCCACGGCGCAGGAAGTGAACGAATATAGCCGCTTACATGGGGCGCGTCAGGTGGGCGAGCCAGCCAAATCCTGGCTGGGCGCGCCGATGTTGTACAGCGGGCAGGTGATCGGTCTGATCATTGTTCAAGATGTTCAACGCGAACGGCGTTTCACCGAGGAAGACGCACGCTTGCTCAATACACTGGCAGCGCAAGTGGCTGCGGTGGTGCATAATGCCCGCCTGCTGGAGCGCTCCAAACGCCAGGCGTATCAGGAACGGCTGGCGGCAGAAATTTCCGACCGCATCCGCCGTTCCGTGGATATGCAGACCATCCTCAAAACCACCGCCGATGAGCTGGCTCGTGCCCTGGGCGCTCGTCGCGCCTCTATCCGCGTTGGTCTGTTGGAAGCAGAAACGAGAGGGGGGCAACCAGGCAATGGCGGTGCAGCGCCTTTATCCAGGGCTGAAGTATCCCCGGATGAAGACAGCGCAGAAGAAGGAGAGGCAAAGGCATGAGACTCTCCATTTTTTCAATGAATCAATCCTCCAACAAATTGACGCCGCAAAAGTCGGATAAATCGCAATCAGAAGAACAGGTTGCGGTGAAGACAGATAGCCTCTCAAAGCTGCGCGCTTATGTGTTGAACCGCCTGTACGTTGTCGCCTGTGTGTTGGGCGTACTTGCTTATTTGATGAATTTCGTGATTCAGCCAACAGGCGCAAATCGGCTGGTTTTGGCAGGTTACGCTTTCGTTCTAGCACTGGTCGTCATAGCCGCGCTGGCGCGGAAGCTCCCTCTGGCGGTGCGAACAGGGGTGCTGCTGCTGGCGTTGTTTGCGGTTGGATTGGGCGATTTGCTCACCGACGGATTGTATGGCAGCGGACGAGTTTATTTACTGGCGTTGCCGTTCATCGCCGCCCTCTTGATCGGACGCGGCGGACGAACGGGCGCGCTGATCCTGAGCCTGCTCACCCTGACGTTGGTGGGCGCGGCGATGTCTTTCGGCTGGTGGCCGGCGCCGCAACTGCGCATCGGAACCGGCAACAGCAGCCTGTACTCCTGGCTGACAGCTCTCATCAGTTTCTCTTTATTGGCGGTCTCTGGAGCGGCGTCCTACGGCTTAGTAGTGGAAGGGTTAAATCGTAACCTGGAACAGCAAAAGTCGCTCATCAAGACGTTAGATAACGAACGGCGCAACCTGGAACAGAAACTGGAGGCGCGCACGCGCGACCTGGAACGGCGCCTCGTTCAAATTCACACTGCTGCTGAGATCACCCGGGCGATCAGCCGCATGTTGGATATCAACGTCTTATTGCCGCAAGTCTGCGAACTAATACGCCAGCGTTTCAATCTGTACTATGTAGGCATTTTCCTGATTGAACCCGGGCGCGCCGGCGACGAAGCGCAAAACTACGCAGTATTGAAGGCTGGCACCGGCGAAGCAGGTCAGGCCATGTTGGCTGCCGGTCACCGATTGGCGGTCGGCGGCGATTCGATGATCGGCTGGGCGACTGCTCACAGTCAACCGCGCATCGCCCTGGATGTTGGCGCAGAGGCGACACGTTTTGATAACCCGCACTTGCCCCTCACCCGCTCAGAGCTGGCATTGCCCATTTTGACCAGCGAGGCAGGTCAAAGCGGCGAAGCGCGTGTGCTGGGCGCTATAACCATCCAATCTACCCAGGAAGCAGCCTTCGACGCCGACGACATCACCGTGCTGCAAGGCATCGCCGATGGGTTGGCCAGCGCCATCGAAAATGCCCGCTTGTTCTCAGCCATGCAGGAAAGTCTGAACGAGGTGCGCAGCCTGCACCGTCAGTATCTAGAAAGCGCCTGGGGGCGGGCGACGCGGGCTTCGGAACTGAGTTACACATTTGAGCGCGCTGAACCGACTTCGGCGGGCTTGGTCGAGACGCCGGTCGCAGCGGAAGCAACCAGTGCAGACTTAGAAAGCTCGCCGCAGCTAGAAATAGAAGCCCCATTGCGTCTGCGCGACCAGGTGATCGGCAGTCTGACGTTGGAACGCGAGCCGTCAGCGGGCGCTGCTTGGAGCGATGAAGAACTGGCTTTGATCGAAACCGTAGCCAATCAGGCCGCGCTGGCGCTGGAAAACGCTCGATTACTGCAAGAGACTCGCCGCATGGCAGAAGCCGAGCGCACCGCCGCCGGCATCGCCAGCAAGCTGTGGACGACCAGCGATGTAGATGCCATCTTACGCACCGCTCTGCGTGAGCTAAGCGCCTCGCTCAATGCCCAAGAAGGCATGATCGAACTTTGGCCTGACGGCAAGCGTGTGGTTGGCGCGCCTGGCGAGGAGGCAACCCATGCCTGAGCTGACCCTCACCATTTCAACCCTGGCCTGGATCATCGCTCTGACGCAGGCAATCATCAGCCTGTATGTGTTGTATTTGAACCCACGCGATAGCGCCTACCGTTATGTGGGCCTCAGCCTGTTCCTGGTCGCGCTGAACACCTTTGCACTGGGCGCGCTCATCGGCGCAAAAGACGCCGACGCCGCCCGCTGGCCTACCATTGTCCTCGCAGCGACCTCCCCCTTACTTACGGTTGCCCTGTTGCAAGCCTCGGTCGCCTTGCTCAAGCCGGGCTGGCTGAGTCGCCTTGCAGCGCGACGCGGCTTGTTTTTGGCGCGGTTGATCGGCAGTCTGCCGCTAATTTTAACCATCGTAGATGTCTATTTTGGTCGTCGCCTTTGGTACACCCCGTTGAACGCGGCGGTTTATCGCGGCGGTTATGTTGCTGCATGGGCTTACACGGGCGGCGGGCTCAGCCTGATTGTCAACGCGCTGTGCTACGGGCTGGTCGGCGGTGGATTGCTGATCTTTTTGCTTTACATCGCTGCGCTGAGCCGCGCAGAAAGCCGCTCGACCCGCTGGATGGCCGGGTTGATGCTGCTAGCAAATTTGCTGGCGGTGTTTTCCAATCTATTGTCGCTGCGCCCCTGGATTGGGTTGGCTTTTAGCCTGGCTGCCAGCATCGGCTATTTAACGGCCTATACGGTGGCGGCTTTTCGTCAATCCCGGGCTGAACAACGCCCCAGCGGCAGCCTGCAACAGCGCATTACCGTGCTTGCGCTGCTCATCGCCCTGCCATTGCTTGCCGCCATGGGCTTACTGCTGACCAATCAAGCGCGGCTGGAGCTGGAGAAGAACGCTGCTCAATCGCTGGCGGCGATCAGTCAGAACGTCACCGACGCTGGCGAGGTGTGGCTCACTTATTCGAACCGGGCGCTGCGCACCCTGGTGACCAACAACGACATCATCTCCATGGACCCTGAATTGCAGACGCCGATCTTGCGCGCCCTGGTAAGCACCTACCCAGACATGTACCTGGCCAGCACCACCGACCTGCAGGGGAAAAATATCGCCCGCAGCGACGGCCGCCCATTGTTGAATTACAGTGATCGAAAATGGTTCCAAGAAATCGTCAATGGGCTACCGGTCAGCATGCAAATCTCGCTGCTGCGCGCCAGCGGCGAACCCACCCTGACGGTAGCCATGCCCATCCGCAGCCGGGCGGGGCAAATCATTGGCGTGGGTATGTATGCTGCAGAACTGACCCAGATCAACCGCCTGGTCACCCAGCAGCAGGCTTTATCCGGCGCAACGATCTTCATTATCAACGAGCGCAACCAACTGCTGGCTACTTCCTCGCCGCTGGATGTCGTCATGGGAGACATGTCTAAATATCCGCCGGTGCAGGCGCTGCGTCAGGGAACAGTTGGCGCCTATCGTTTTACTGACATCACCGGGGCGCGCTGGATCGCCCACACAAACCTGTTTTCGAACAACTGGGGAGTAATTGTTCAAGAACGTGAGTCTGAACTTTTCGCTCCCATTCGCAACTTCCAGCGTCTCTCGCTGGCGGTGCTGGCCATCGGCGCGTTGATCTTGCTCTCACTCACCTGGTCCACCATCCGCCAGGCGTTGCAGCCGGTGCGCAGCCTGACGGAGACCGTCGCCGCCATCACCGCCGGAGACCTGAGCCGCGAGGCGCCGGTATATGGGCAAGACGAGCTAAGCTCGTTGGCGCGATCCTTCAACACCATGACTGCCCAATTGCGCGAGCTGATCGGCAACCTGGAAGCGCGCGTCAGTGAGCGCACCCAGGACCTGGAACGGCGCGCCTTACAGCTCCAGGTGACCGCAGAAGTGGCACGCGAAGCGGCTGCCATTCATGACCCGGCCCAGCTCTTGCAAGACGTGACACGTTTGATCTCTGAGCGTTTTGGGTTTTATCACGTGGGCGTCTTTTTGGTGGAGCAGATGGGACAAGGCAGCGACCAGCCGACCTATGCAGTGTTGCGAGCCGCAAACTCGAAAGGCGGTCAACGCATGTTGGCGCGCGGCCATCGCCTGAAAGTGGGCAAGGAGGGCATTGTTGGCTACGCCGCAGCCTCCGGAACGCCGCGTATCGCCCTGGACGTGGGGAAAGATGCGGTCTATTTCAACAACCCGGATTTGCCTATGACGCGCTCCGAGCTTGCTTTGCCGCTAAAAATTAAAGACCGCGTGATCGGGGTATTAGATGTGCAGTCTCACAGCCCTTCCGCGTTTACCCCAGGCGACCTGGAAACACTGCAAATCCTGGCCGACCAGTTGGCAATTGCCATCGAAAACGCCCGCTTGCTGGCCGAAAGTCAGCAGTCGCTGCGTGAATTGGAAAGCCTGTACGGACGGCAAATTCAGCAGGGCTGGCAGAAGCGGCTGCGCAACCAGCCGCTCATCTACACGCTGGACTCTCAAGGCATACGGGTGAGCATAGGAGACGAAACAACCAAAGAAAACTTATCCACGCAGAGCGAGAATGGTCAGGTGACCGAAATCGAAGCGCCCATTGAACTACGCGGCGTCCGTTTGGGCGTCCTCCGCCTGCGGCGCAGAGCTGAGGAGGGGCCATGGTCGCAGCACGAGATTGAAGCAACTCGCGAAACCGTGGCGCAGATGGCTCAGGCGCTGGAAAATGCCCGCCTGTTGGAAGAAATCCAAAACCGCGCCAAACAGGAGGAATTGATTAACCAAATCGTTGGCCGCGCGCAAAGCGCGCTGAGTCTGGACGCAGTCATGCGCACCACCGTTCAGGAAATCACTCGAGCAATCAGCGCAGCGCGGGTGCAAATCCGTTTGGGCAGCGCCAACAGCGACGCCGATAGTGGAGGCAACGGCAACAGCCAAAACAGCGCAACCCGCGGCGGGGAAGGAGGGGAGGCGTGATGCAAAGAGGCGAATCACTGCGGCTCTCCCTGGCGCAGCGCATCAGCATTTTGACGGCGATTATGGCATTGCTGACTCTGGCGGCGGCAGGCAGCGGCTTATGGTTTTCCACCATAGCCAACCGCAACATTCAACTGCTGCGCCAGAGCGCCGATCAAGCCACGCTAATCGCCGATGTAGAGCGCGCCTGGCTGGGTGTCGTAAGTTCTCTCAATGCCTTTACCCTGACGCGGCCATCGCCAGAAGCCAAACAAGAACTGGAAATTCGCCTGCGGGCATTGGAAGCCCGACTCTCCGTCCTGAGCGCCCAACCGCTGGGAACCTCGCCCGAAAAAGTCGCCGAGAACCGACAGATTGCAGGTGAATTGCGCCAGACATACGCCGAGTTGCAGGATTTGAGCGATGAAATCTATGCCCTGGCGGAACAGGGCCGCTGGGGCGCCGCTTTGCAACGACGCACCAGCGGACTGACAGGTTTGCAGACCCAACTGGAAGGTCAACTCAACCACATCCGAGCTAACCTGCAGGCAGATTTGGAAGCGCGTAACCTGCAAACACTGCGCGCACAAAACGCCGCTCGTTTGCTCTCTGGTCTCTCGGTTGCAGTAGCTTTTATGCTGGCGTTGGGCGTGGGGTGGCTGGGTCAGCGTGTGATCAGCCGACCGATGGGCGAGCTGACGCGTCAACTGGAACGTATTACGCAGGGTGATTTCAGTCCTGTAGCGCCCATGCCACGTCGTGATGAAATCGGCGATTTATCTCACTCAATCGCACGCATGACCGACCTGCTACGCGAAAACCGCCAGGAGCTTGAAAACCGCGTACATGAGCGCACCCAAGCGCTGGAACGGCGCACCATCCAGGTGCAGATAGCGGCTCAGGTGGCGCGCGATATCGCCGCGGCGCGCAATCTGGCGCAGTTATTGGATAACGCGGTGAATCTGATTCGCGAACGCTTAGGATATTATCACGCCGGCGTCTTCTTGATTGACGCTCGTGGCGAATACGCCGTCCTTCGCGCCGCCACCGGCGAAGCCGGGCGCGAAATGCTCTCGCGCAATCACAGCCTGCGCGTTGGGCAGACGGGCCTGGTGGGCTATGCAGCGCACCGCGGCGAAGCGCGCGTGGCGGCGGACGTGGGCGCGGACCTGATGCATTACAAGAACCCGCTGCTGCCAGAGACCCGCTCCGAAGCCGCTATCCCGATGAACGTCGCCGGACGGGTGATCGG
Source organism: Anaerolineales bacterium (assembly GCA_020060465.1). Classification (GTDB taxonomy): domain Bacteria; phylum Chloroflexota; class Anaerolineae; order Anaerolineales; family UBA4823; genus RBG-16-57-11. Next base: position 65,181 of record JAGVAD010000007.1, on the reverse strand, counting down.
AGTGCTGGATGTGCAAAGCCGCGATCCCGACGCTTTCGACTCCGAAAGCCTGGGCATTTTGCAAGTGCTGGCTGACCAATTGGCTATCGCTATTCAAAATGCCCGTCTGATCAGCGATCTGCAAAAAAATCTATCCGACATGCAGCAGACATACGGACAGATTGAACGCGAGGCCTGGCTGCGTTTCATCCAAACCACACCCATCCTGGGCTATACCTACGATGGCGTGGAAGTTCGACCACTGCAAGCGCATGAAACCTCGCCGACAGAGAGCGACGGTTATCGCAAACCCTTCAGCATTCCGCTGCGCGTACGCAATGAGGTGATCGGGTCGCTGGATATTTGGCCGCAGGAAGGCGAGCTAAGCGAAGCGGAGGTATATTTGCTGGCCAGCATCAGCAATCGCTTGAGTCAAATTCTGGAAAGCGCCCGATTGTATGAGGAAACCCGCTCCTGGGCGGCGCGCGAAGAAACAATCAACCGCCTGACAGCCAGCATCGCTCGCGCCCTGGATTTGGATAGCTTACTACGCACCAGCGCCCAGGAGTTGGGCAAGTTGCCGGCTGTGCGCGAAGCCACGATCATTGTCAACCCGCGCCTCAGCGATAACGCCAATGCGCCAACTTCCGCAAGCTCAATCGAGGCGCCCCAGGAGGACGGAAAGGAGAGCGGCAATGGTCATCGCTCGTAAATTGCTGACGCCTTCGCTGTTCTTCTTCACCGTGCTGCTGGTGGGAGTGATTGCCTATCTGGCTGTCGCCAGTGGGCGCGAGATGATCAGCGAGGAGCAGCGTTACTTGCTGAGTCAGCGGCAGGCGCTGCAAGATGAGCTAAAACGCCTGGCAGACATCTCCCTGGCGCTGTCCAAGCAGACTGTCAGCAACCCCTTGGTGCGCCAGACATTTGCGGAAGGCGACCGCCAGCAATTGCTCTCGCTGACCCAGGAAGGGTATCGCGCTGCCCAAAATGTATTCCGCGTCCATCAGCAGCGTTTCACCCAAGCGCCAGCGCAGGTGATCCTGGACTTCTCAGATGTGGAAAAATACGGCCAGGATCTCTCCGCAAAACGCCTGACTTTGGTGGCGGCTAATACCTTGCAAATTGACGTCGCCAGCCTGGAGATGGCCGAAGATGGTCTGGCTATGCGCGGCGTAGCGCCGTTTGAGGTTGTTCAGCCCGACGGCAAACGTATTCGTGGCAGTCTGGAAACCAGCTTGCGTTTTGACCAGCGTCTGTTCAACGACTTGCGCACCAAATACGGCGGCGATTGGCAATTGCTCCTGCTGCAATCGGCAATGGACAAAGCTGGTTATGTCGCCGAGAAAGGCGCGCCCAACAGCCAGTCGCCGGAGCTAATCGCAGTGTCATCCACGCTGCCCAGTCCTTTCTTCAACAACCCGCAGGCTTATCAGCAAGCGCTGCGCGGGCAGGTGGATTACGTGTTTGCCCGCGTGCATCGAGGACCGACGCTCTACGCCATGCTGACCATACCGCTGCGCGACTACACCGGTCAAATTGTGGGCGTGGTGGACATCTTATGGGATCGCAGCGCCGCCCAGGCGCAATTGGTCAACCGCACCATCTTCAGCGGGCTGGCTGGATTGAGCGGCCTGCTATTGATCGGCTTCATCTTAAGTGGTTTGATCGGCAATGTGCTGCTGCCCGTGCGGGAGCTAACCCGCGCTGCGCAAGACATTGCTGAAGGCAAGCTCAACCGTCCGCTGCCAGAGCTGAGTTCGGAAGAGCGCAACGTGGATGAAGTGGAACAGTTAAACCGTAGCTTCCATCGCATGACTGAGCAGTTGCGGGAGCTGGTAGGCAACCTGGAGGCGCTGGTGGCTGAACGCACCCAAACCCTGGAACAGCGCTCAAACCAGATGCAGGCGGCGGCTGAAGTCGCCAGCCAGGTAACACGTCTGACCCAGGTGGAAGACTTGTTGACGCAGGCAGTGAACCTGATCCGTCAGCGATTCGATTTTTACCATGCCGGTGTATTTCTCACCGATGAAAGCGGGCAATACGCGGTGCTGCGCGCCGCCACCGGAGAAGCTGGACGGCAGATGCTGGAAGCTGGTCATCGTTTGCGCGTGGGGCAGGTGGGACTGGTGGGCGCGGCAATCGGCAGCGGGCAGCCCCAGGTGTCGCCGGATGTGGAGCTGGATCCATTGCACTATAAGAACCCGCTGCTGCCGGAGACGCGTTCGGAGGTTGCTTTACCGCTGCGAGTGGGCGAAACCGTCATCGGCGCGCTGGATGTACAAAGCCGGCAGGTGAACGCATTTGACCCGGCTGCGATCACCACCCTGCAACTGATGGCCGACCAGTTGGCTGCGGCGATCAACAACGCCCGTTTGATTGAGACGCTCAATCGCACCGTGGCAGAATTGGAAGAAGCGCATGGCCGCATGACACAGCAAAGCTGGCGCGAGTTCTTGCGCGGCGAGCGGCGCCCCAGCGGGTATCGTTACCTGGCTGGCAGCGCAGCGTCATCGCCAGTCGCTGAGGCGGTCAATCTCTATCCGCTATCCGCGCAAGACGCTCCGCCGGAAGCCTGGGAAGCCATCCAACAAGGTCAACCGGTATGGCGACGGGATGCAAACGACGGCGCATCCAGCGTTTTAGCGGCGCCCATCCGGCTGCGCGGCGAGGTGATCGGCGCGGTGCATCTACGTTTTGACGCTCCCGTTTTGCAAGATGAGGTAATCAGCCTGGTCGAGGAAGCGACATCCCGCCTGGCTTTGGTAATGGAAAGCACGCGCCTGCTGCAACACGCGCAACGGCTGGCGGCGCGTGAACAACAAATCAACTTGATCGCTACGGAGATGCGCAATTCGGTGAACCTGGAAGTTATTCTTCAAAACACCGTGCGCGAATTGGGAAAAGCAGTTGGCGCGCGGCGCGCTTTCATCCAGATCGGCGAGACACGCCAGAAAGACGACGCGGACGATGCGCCAGGTAGCGCAACGCCAGGAGAGGGATAAATGATTGACCCTGCACAAGAAGTTCCCTCTTCCACAGTCGCGCGGCCGCCGCAAAGCATCCGCACACGTCTGCTCACCCTGGCGCTGGGGCTGACCGTTATCGCTCTGGCAGTAGTTATTCTGGCGGCAGTGGAAACAGCCGGCGGCGTCATTCGCCAGGCGCAGGATGTCAGTTCAGCAAGCCTGCGCGCCCAGGCAGAATCTTACCTGGTGCAGATCAACAACAGCGTGGCCGGACAAAGCGCGCTGATTTTGGACCGCGCCGCCCGCGACATCCAATCGGTGGCTGATGCCGCCGGGGCGATCTTTAGCGGCAAAATCTCGCTGCCAGGAACAACCGTTTCGATGACCGTCGGCCCTGAAGGTCAATTGATGAACAGCGCACGGGATGTTTCCAGCGTGTTTGTGCCAAACGTGGTTTGGAAGGATACAGATTACAACCCGCAGTTATACCGCTCCGTACAACGCGATATTGAACTAAGCTCTTATTTGGATCTGACCCTTCAGCCGGTGAAGGAAAACAACCCGAACGCCGCAGCCATCTACTTAGGCACCGTAAATGATGTTACTCGCTACTATCCCAACATTCGCCTGGGCGAGGTGGTTCCGGCAGATTTCCGCGTAACTCAGCGCCCCTGGTATCTGTCGGCGTTGGAGCGCAACCCCGATTTAAGCCGCGCCGAACCGGTATGGTCGCCGGTATATTTCGACGCTACTGGCTTGGGGCTGGTGACCACCATCGCTGCGCCCGTGGTGACCGAGCAGGGCGAACTGGTGGGCGTGGTCGGTTTGGACATCACTCTGGAAGAAGTACGACGTAACATCGAGAATTCGCGCTTTCTAAACACCGGCTACTCTTTCTTGATTGACGAAAATGGCAACGCCGTCATCCTGCCGGAGCAGGCATACCAGGATCTGCTGGGGAGTGCGCCGGACCCGCAACAACCCACCCCCAATCTCATCCAAACCGCGAAAGACCCCGCCCTCGCTCAGATTTTAGAGAAAATGACCCGTGGCGAGGAAGGCTTTGCCGTCCTGACCTTGAACGGTCAGGAGTTTTACATGGCCTATGCGCCGGTGCGCAGCAGTTCGGCCGGCGAGATGATCATCCCCGGCTGGAGCCTGGCAAGTGTGGTTGCCGCCGAAGACGTGCTGCGTAATGTGGCCGGTTTACAACAGACGCTGCGACGCGCCACACAACAGACGCTATTCACTCGCATCCTGCCGCTGGGGGTGCTGATCTCTCTCGCATTAATCGCCCTGGCCTGGATCGGCGCTAACCGCCTGGTGGATCCTATCCTGAAGCTCTCGGCCTCGGCGGGGCGGCTGGCAGTCGGCGACTGGCGCAGCCCCGCGCCGGTGTTGCGCCAGGTGGCCGCTCAAAATGATGACGAGATTGGTCTGCTGGCGCATACGCTGGCCGATATGGCCGCCCAACTGGAACATACCCTGGGGCAGTTGGAAGCGCGTGTGGCAGAGCGCACGCAAACGCTGGAGCATCGAACTCTGCAATTGCAGACTGCCGCTGAAGTCGCCCGTGAGATCACTCAGGCGCAGGATTTAGAGTCGCTGTTGCGCGGCGCGGTGGACTTGATGAGCGAGCGTTTTGGATACTACAACGTGGGCATATTCCTGGTGGACGAACTCAGCGAATACGCTCATCTCAAGGCAGCCAGCGGCGAGTTGGGACGCCAGTTATTACAAAAAGAAATCCGTTTGCGCGTGGGGCAGGAAGGACTGGTGGGCTACGTAACCCGCTTTGGTCAGCCGCGCATTGCTGCCGATGTGAGCCAGGAACGCGCTTACGTCGCCGAGCGCTTGCTGCCCGACACGCGCTCGGAATTGACCCTGCCGCTGCGTTCTGGCCCCAAGATCATCGGCGCGCTGGACGTACAAAGCGCCCAGCCAGACGCTTTCAGCCAGGACGACATCACCGTCTTGCAAACCCTGGCCGATCAATTGGCAACCGCTATCGAAAACGTGCGACTGACGGCGCGTTTGCTGACCACACTGGAAGAAGCCAACCTGGCCACCCAGCAACAGGCGCGCCAGGCATGGCAACGTCTGGCAACCCAGCGCGGCGAATTGGTTTTCGAATACGACCGGTTGGAAGCCCGCCAAATCTCTCCGAGCGAATTGGGGAACGCTTCAGGCGCGTTGTTACGCGTGCCGGTGAGCCTGCGCGGCCAGGTGATCGGGTATATCGGGTTGGAAGCGGATGACCCCGAGCGGGAATGGAGCGCTGACGAACTGGCAATTGTGGAAGCCACCGCCAACCAGGCTGCGCTGACCGTAGAAAACGCCCGTCTGTTATTAGAAAGCCAACGACGGGCGGCGCGAGAACGCATTGCTGCCGAAGTGACCGCCCAGTTACGCGCCTCTTTGGATATGCAAACCGTGCTGCAATCCGCAGTGCAAGAGATTGCCCAACGCATGGGCATTGCTCAAGTGGAAGTGGAGTTGACTGGAATGGAAGGCGATGGGAACCCGCCAGAGGACGGAGATGGACGCCCGGCGCAACCCGACAGGAGAGAGCAAGATGGACTTGCCTAAGAATTCGCCGGCGACGTGGACAAAGCTGGATGCTGAAAGCACCCGACTGGCGCGTATCTTGCGTACGCTGCTGCAAATCCTGATCGGTCTCACACTGCTGCTTTATCTCAACGCTCTGGCAACCACGAAACCGCTGATGGTGTTTGCTGCGGCTACCCTCCTGCTGGCGGTTGAGTTGGCTGCCTGGTTTCTCTTGCAGCGCGGCGCAGTGCGCCCTGCCTCGCTGACCTTGATCTTTGGTCTTTGGGCGTCGCTCACCCTGGCGACCTTTGTGGGTCAAATGGAAGGTAATGCAGCCTGGATGGGGCTGACGCTGGTGGTTTTGATCGCTGGCTTACTTCTCGGCGGCCGCGCTGCGTTGCTGATGGCCGGGTTGAACACTCTGGTTGGTTTCAGTTATCTGACTGCCTCGCTGAATGGCTTGCTGGCCGAGCCATTGCTGCCTTACAGCCCGGCTGGGTTGTGGTTTTCGTTGAGCGTGATTTTCTTTGCCAGCGGCGGGTTAATCTATTTATCGAACGCCAGTGTCCGCCAGGCGCTGGAAAGGGCTGCCACCCACGAACGCTCCCAGATGGAAGCCAATCAGCAATTGGAGGCCATGCGCGCCTCTCTGGAAGCCATCGTCGCGGAGCGCACCCGTGAACTGGAGAAACGCACCGCTTATCTGCAGGCTGGCATCGAAGTCAGCCGCGCCACTGCCTCCATCCTGGATACTCGCCAATTGATGCAGACCGCAGTGGACGTGATGCGCGAACAGTTTGACCTGTACTATGTGGGTCTCTTTGTGGTGGATCCCAGTGGCGAGTGGGCGCTGTTGCAAGCCGGCACCGGCGAAGCCGGGAGACAAATGCTGGCGCGCGGTCACCGCATCCGTGTGGGCAGTGGCATGGTGGGCTGGAGCGTGGCAAATGCACAGCCGCGCCTGGCTCTGGATGTAGGTGAGGATGCAGTACGCCTGGCGACGCCTGAGCTACCTGAAACCCGTTCAGAAGCTGCCATCCCGTTGCGCACGCGCGGCAAGGTGTTGGGTGCGCTGACCGTGCAAAGCCAGAAACCGGCGGCTTTCGGTGAGATGGAGATCGCTGTTTTTCAAGCCCTGGCCGATCAACTGGCTATCGCCCTGGACAATGCCCGCCTGTTCAGCGAAAGCCAGCAGGCGCTGAAAGAAGCTCAACGCGCGTATGGACAGATCAGCCGCCGCGCCTGGCAGGAGTTTTTACGCGCCAGTAACGTTCAAGGGATGAGTTATCGGTATGGCGAAATTGAAGCCCGCGCCAGCCTGTCCGAAGATGCGCAACTTTCCAGCGCTCGACGCCAGGTTATCGAAACACGCCGCGCCGTTCAACTTCAGGTGGGCGAGCGGCCAACCCTTCTGATGCCTATCCCCGTACGCGATCAGGTCGTGGGCGTGATGCGCTTTACCAAAGATCCCGCCTCGCAAGCCAACCACCCAACTGTATGGCAGGAGGATGAAATCGAACTACTGGAGACCATCTGCGAGCAACTCGGCGTGGCTCTGGACGGGGCGCGGTTGTATCAGGAAGCGCAACGTCTGGCTTATCGCGAGCAGCTCACCGGCGAGGTCACCAGCCGCATTCGCCAGACGCTGGACATTCAGACCGTTCTGCGTACGGCGGTGGAGGAAATTCAACGCACACTCAACCTGCCGGAAGTGATGATCAGCCTGGCATCGGAGCCAGAGCTGACTACGCTGAGCGATGAAGCGCCGCTATTTTCACAACCACCGGAGGATGAACCTCTCTCTACAGAACAAACCCAGCCAACGGTGGAAGGATAACCTGTGATGGAAACGCAATTGGCAACCGCTGACCAAGAAACGACCTTACATCCTCCAAAGACCGCGCCGCTGAACCAGGCGATTGATCAATCAGCCGCGGCGCCAACCGTGGAAGCACGCCCGAAGTATTACCCGTTGGGCGTCAGCCGCCCGCCCTTGGAGGTAGCCGACCTGCCAACGCCGGAACAGGTTTTCCAAGTGAAGCGCCTCGGCTGGGAAGAGATGTTGTTACTGGCGCTGGGGCCAGGCGTCATCGCTTTGGGGCTTTCGATTGGCAGCGGCGAGTGGATCTTGGGTCCATTGAGCGTCAGCCAGTATGGCTTGAAAGGCATCTTCTGGGTGGTATTGGTCTCAACCATCTTGCAGGTCTTTTATAACGTAGAGCTGGCGCGCTACACGCTGGCTACCGGCGAGCCGCCTGTGGTGGGTTTCGGACGCACACCGCCTGGCTACCTGCTCTGGGTTCCACTGGCTCTGCTCAGCTTCATCGCCGCCTTCATCCTGGGAGGATGGGCGGTTTCCGCGGGCAGCAGTCTGTACGCGCTGATTGTAGATCGTCCAGTTGGCGAGGCGGATTTGGAAATCGCCCGCCTCATTGGTATTGGCTTAATGCTCAGCGTTTTTATTCTACTGATGGTGGGCAGGAAAATAGAACGCACCATGGAAGCAGTGCAAGGCCTCTTTCTGCCTTACATCCTGATCGGATTGGTTATGGTCACGTTCGTGGTTGTGCCGTTGAGTTATCTGGGAGGAGCGCTGACTGCGCTGGTGATCCCGGCTCGCCCGCCACAAGGGACAGATGTGACCTTGCTGGGGGCGCTGGCGGGTTTCGCCGCCCTGGCCTCCGGGCTGAATTTCATGTTCATTGGCTACTATCGCGATAAAGGGTACGCCATGGGTCATTACACCGGCTACCTGCCCTCCTTGTTCAATCCACGACCCGCAGCCATCAGACCTGTGGGAGTGACCTTCCCCGAAGACGAGCAAAACACTCTGCGATGGAGGCGCTGGTTCCGCATCCTGTTGTTGGATCAATGGGGTATTTACTTTGTCGGCGCGCTGCTGGGGATCGCTCTGCCCAGCATCCTGATCAGCTACCTGATCGTCAACTCGGGCCAGCCGGCGCCAGGCCAAAGCGAGATTTTATATGCCACTTCTCAGTTGCTCAGCCAGCGTTACGGGCAGCTTGTAGGTAGTTGGGCGCTGATCACCGGTTTTGTAATCTTGTATTCGACCCAGATTGCGGTGCTGGAGCTGTTGGCGCGCAATCTGACCGATGGGCTGTATGGGGTGAGCGGACGCTTCCGCCGGTGGGTGAAAAATGACCCACGGCGCTTTTATTACCCTGCCCTGCTGGGATTGATCCTGGTCATCAGTGTGATCATTCACCTGGATACGCCGGTGGGTTTGAGCGTGCTTTCGGGCAACCTGTCAAACTTCGCCGCCATGTTGTTCCCGCTGGCGATGATCTACCTTAATCTCAAACTGCCACGCCCGGCGCGTATCACCTGGTGGTCTATTTTGGCATTGGCGGCCAATGCTCTGTTCTTTGGCTTCTTTTTCATCAATTTTCTGGCCGTGCAGATGACGGGTTCGCCGCTGGTGAGGTTTTAGCATGAACAGATTGGGGTCAATCCGCACTCGCTTGATCTTGACCTTCCTGGCTGTGGTCATGATCTCCCTCTCCGGCTTCAGCCTGATGCAGGTCGTCTCCGGCGCGCGCAGCGCCCAGGATGAAATTAACCGCCAGGTCAGCGCCATTGTAAGTTTCAAAGCGCAGATTATCCGTGAGTGGGCCAGCACACTGAAGGCGGACCTGGGCAACGCATTGGCCGGAGAACTGGCGGTAGCCGACGTTCAAAAGATCATCAATCAGCAAAGCAGCAGCGGAGAACGCGAGCTCTTGAGAAGCCGCATGTTAGCGCAGGTGGCTCGTTCAAGATATTATACCGAACTGTTCTTGCTTAACCCACAGGGCGAGGTGGTTCTTGCCACCGTACGGGCGCTGGAAGGGCAATCTTTTGCCGGGCAAGATTTCTTCGAAGCTGGAAAATGGGTGAGTTACGTCAGCGCCCCCATGTTATCGCCGCTCTACCGCACAATAGTGATTTACGCCGCCTATCCAGTGCTCGACCAGGATAATCAGGTAGTGGGCGTGCTGGCTGGTCAGGCCAAATACGAACCATTGGATAACATCTTTAAGGATCCCACCGGTCAACGCGAACCTGCAGACATTTACTTGCTCAACCCTCAGGGTGTGATCCTGGTCGGCTCGAACCCAGAATTTCGCGATCAAGAAATCAGCCCGCTGAAAGAATGGCTGAGTCAGGCGGCGCAAGATCATCCGGTGTTGGTCAACTACACCAACCTGTCCGGTGCGCAGGCCACCGGCGCGTTTATGCGCCTGCCGGATTTGCAAGGCGTGCTGTTGGTGGAGCAGGAGCGCCAGGAAGTATTCCGCACCTGGGGCGCAACTCTGGCGGTCAACCTGAGCGTGACGATTTCATCGGCGTTGGTCGCCTTGTTTATTGCCTTATGGACCACACGGCGCATCTCCAACCCGATTCGCGAGCTGGCGGACATCGCGGCGCAGATCGCAGACTCCGCCAATCAACAGGGTAAAGCTTTAGGATGGGAAGACGAGGCCGCGGGGGAGGCGCAGGTTATGCCCACTGGACCGCTCGCGGCGCAGTCGCAAGAATTGCACACCCTGGCCGGCGCCTGGCAGGATGAAATTGGGACCCTGGCGCAAGCTTTCACACAGATGACCGGTCAGCTCTCCGGCTTGATCGGTGGACTGGAGCGGATCGTGGAGCAGCGCACCCGCGACCTGGAACAGTATGCCCGCTTCCTGGAAGCTTCAGCAGATGTCAGTCGCGCGGCAGCCTCGATCCTGGATCCCGAACGATTGCTGGAACAAGCGGTGGAGTTGATTCGCGACCGGTTTGATCTGTATTATGTCGGGCTGTTCCTCAACGATATTGAGGGAGAATGGGCAGTCTTACGCGCCGGCACCGGGCGAGCCGGGCAAATCATGCTGGCGCGCGGCCACCGGTTGCGCATCGAACCCACCTCGATGATCGGCTGGTGCATCGCCAACGATCAGCCACGTGTGGCGCAGGTAGCCAGCCTGGATGAAGTGCGCTTTGCCACGCCAGAATTGCCCGACACTCGTTCGGAGGCCGCTCTGCCGCTGCACGCCCGCGGTCAGGTGATTGGAGCGATTTCGGTGCAAAGCGCCCGCCCGAACGCCTTCGACGCCGCCACCCTCAACGTGCTGCAAAGCATGGCCGATCAACTGGCGATCGCTATTGATAACGCCAATCTATTTGCTCAAAGCCGCCAGGCGCTGGAAGCTGAGCGACGAGCGTATGCACTGAGCAGCCAGGCTGAATGGCGAGAGTGGGCGCAATCGGCTGGCGAATTGAGCCTGCGCAGCGACCCGCTAGGCAGATTGCAACCTGCGACTGACTGGTACCCGGAAATGGATCAGGCTTTCCATCAAGAACAAACCATCCTGAGCAACAAACGACTGGCTATCCCTATTCGCGTACGCGGCAATGTGATCGGTGTCATCAGCGCCAGTCGCCCGCCCGAAAAAGGGAGCGGGCGGGGGCGAGGTTGGATGGGCGATGAGGTAGCTTTTCTGGAAAATATCGCCGAACAGCTTGGCGTTGCGCTGGATAGCGCACGTCTGTACGCCCAAACCCGCCAGCGAGCCGAACAAGAGCGCATGGTGGATGAACTGACCGAACGGATGCGTGCAACGCTGGATATTCAAACCGTGCTGGAAACCGCGGCGCGTGAGCTGCGCTCTGCCCTGGGTCTGGCCGAAGTCGAAGTTCGCCTGGGCGAGGCGCGCACGAACGGGAGCGAGATCGAAACCACAGACGCTGACGACCTGCGCCGCGGCAATGGAGTCCAACGCCATGATGAGGATTAGAAGGCTGCTTTCACCGCCAGTTTTTGAGGATGAAGAACTGACCCGGCGCGCCGGCTTGCTGAACGCTGTCGCCTGGCCCTCGCTGGCGATTGCTATTGGCCTGGGAATTACGCTGCTGTTGAGCGGTTCATCGCCCATTGTGTTGCTCACTGTGGCTGCGATGACACTGATTATCGCCATCACCCTGATATGGATGCGTCGGGGAAAATTGCATTCAGCCGCCCTGCTGTTCGTGTTCGCCGGCTGGACGGTAACCGTGTTGCCGGCATTCTTCCAGGACGGATTGAGCAGTCCGTATGTGTTGTTCTCCATCGTGATGGTGCTGCTGGCCAGTCTTCTGCTGGAACGCCGCTATGTTCAATGGGTTACTGCCTTAAGCCTGCTGGCGGCTACGGGTATGTTGCTCAACGAGTATTACACTTTCCTGCCGCAAGTGATCCCCGTCTCGACGCCTGTCCGTCGTTGGGCAAGCCTGTTGGCGGCATTGTTGAGCATCAGCGTCATCGTACAGTTGGCGATGGATAGCCTGCGCGCCGCAGTGGAACGCGCCTGGCAAAACCAACGCCGGTTGGAGGAAAGCAACCGGATGTTGGAAGAAACCCAGGCCGTGTTGGAGCGCCGCGTCGCTGAGCGCACTGCTGCCCTGGAACAGCGCGCCAATCAGTTACAGAGCGCCGCCGAAGTGGCCGCAGCCGTAGCCTCGATCCGCGATTTGGACGCATTGCTGGACGAGATCGCTCATCTTATCAGCGGTAGATTTGGCTTTTACCATGTGGGTATCTATTTGCTGGATGAAACCGGCAAAAAGCTGACGCTGCGAGCAGCCAACACCGAAGCCGGCCGACGTTTAATTGAGAAAGGTTTCGAGCTGCCGCTCGACCAACCCAGCATGGCCGCCAGCGTGGCAAAGACGCGTCAGGTGCGCGTAGCGGCAGATGTCTCCGCGGATGAGCAATATTTGGCGCTGGAAGAGTTATCCATGACTCGTTCAGAGATCGTATTGCCGTTGATCTCCGGCGATAAACTGATGGGCGTTTTGGATTTGCAAGACACGATTGTGCGAGCGCCATCCAGCGACGAACTGACCGCCCTGCGTATCCTGGCAAACCAGACCGCCATCGCGATGGACAACGCTCAGTTGTTTGCCGCTCACCAAAAGACGATGGAATCGCTGCAACGCGCTTATGGCGCCCTGAGCCGCGAAGGCTGGCGACAGATGCTGCGCTCACAGCCGGAATTAGGCTTCCTGGCAACCGAAGTGGGTGCTGTACAACCAATCGCCAACGAATGGACACCTGAAATGAAACAGGCTCAGCAGAGCGGACGCGTGGTGCAGGCAGACGCCTACACGCTGATCGCGCCTATCCAAATTCGCGAGCAAGCAATGGGCGTAGTGCGCTTGCGTAAACCGCAAGAGGCAGGCGTGTGGGCGCGCAGCGAAATTGAGCTGGTGCAAACCCTGTGCAACCGTTTGAGCGCCGCGCTGGAAAGCGCGAGGCTATACGAAGAAACCCGCCGTCGCGCCGAGCGCGAACGCCTGACCAGCGAAATCACCGCCCGCATACGCGCCTCGAATGATCCACGCGCCATCTTGCAGACTGCGGCGCACGAACTTCGCCGCGCCCTGCATGCCAGCCAGGCGCAGTTATTGGTGCAGGCGACTCCGCTACAAGCCGCCCCTACCGAACCGACATCCGCAGCCGACGCCTCACAGAATGAAGTCGGGACAAATGGCCGTCAACCGCCTGAAGCCGGTGCGCCTTCCTCTGGCACGCCGCAAGGAGGAGAGAACCCATGAGCCTTCAAGAACCTTATTTTTTCGCTCATGATGCCGGTGGTAAACGCCTGAACGACGATGAGCCGGCTGAAACAATTTCCGAACAGGAGTTTCCGCAGGAAACCCTGGCAGCCGCGCAGGAAGCAGTTCCGGGCGGAGCGAAACCGCGCCTGGATCGTCCGTATGTGATCGCCGTTGCAAATCAGAAAGGCGGCGTAGCCAAGACCACCAGTGTGGTTTCGCTGGCTGGCGCATTGGTCAACCACGAACAGGAAGTGTTGGTGGTTGATCTGGACGCCCAGGCCAATTTGACCCTGGCGCTGGGCAAAGATCCGGGGCGAGTGCGCGGCTCCATTACTGACGTGTTATTCAACTCAGCTACCCTGCTCAGCGTGAGCCGCGAAACCAACATCCCCGGTTTGGATTTGGTGCCATCCAACGCCGGCATGGATGTGGCTGAACGTTTCCTGCCGGTGCGCCAGGACTATGAATTGATCCTGCGCCGCGCCCTCCTGGGCGAACTACGTCAATCAGGCGCGAACCCAGGCGGGGCGCTACGACCGCCAACCATCCACTATGACTTTGTCCTGCTCGATTGCCCACCTTCCATGGGGGCAGTTACGCTGAACGCTCTGGCGGCGGCAGATCTATTGATCATCCCCACTCAACCGGAATATTTCTCCGCCTTTGCCTTGCGAACAATGACGCAAACCATCCGCCAGGTGCGCAGCCGCTATAATCCAGAACTGGCTTATCGCATCCTGATCACCATGTTCGACCGGCGCAATCGCATTCATCGGGACGTCGCGGATCAGATTCGCGCTGCCTTTGGCGAAGGCGTTTTCGAAACCGTGATTGCCGTGGATACCAAGCTGCGCGAGAGCGCCGTCGAAGGTTTACCCATTACGCACCACAAGAGCCAGAGCCGCAGCGCCTTGCAATATGACACCCTGGCCCAGGAGTTGATCGCCTATGTCCAATAGCGCCAAGAAGCCGCCTGAGCCTGGTCGGCCGAAAAAGCGTTCCAGCGAGCGAATCCAAGGGCTATTCGAGGGCCTGGATCGCCTGCCCAGCGCGCCGCCCGGCGATGGGCAAAGCGAGCGAGTGAAACCCCTCTCGGCGACGCCCACCATAACAACTCCCAAAATCGCCGCCAGGCCACCCTCTGCGCCATCTACCGCGCTGTCTCCGGCGCCGCCGACCTTTCCGCCGCCTGCACCTTCGAAAGAAGCCGCGCCGATTGAAACACCGCCCATTCCTCCGCCGACGGGCAAAGAGCTCGTCATTCTCCCACTGGCGCAGCAAGGCGTCGCCTCACAAGAAGGAGATCTTACGCAACCGGCCGGGCAGCCCCTCACTCCGCTACCCTATGAGAGCCTGAAACAGGGTCGCCCCATCGCCCAGCCAGCCAGCCCCGACCAACCCGCAGTGCTGGCTTACGGTAAACTTCTAAGCGGTGCAACGGCTGAATCACAGACAGACGTTCAGGCATTGTTGCTGGAAGTTTTGGATGAAGACGCCCAGCGCCGCTGGAGCGATGACGAATTGCTGTTGGTGGAGCAGGTAACTGACCAGCTTACGCTGGCGTTGGAAAACGCCCGCCTGTTTGAAGAAGCCCGCCTGCGCAACGAAGAGCTGACCACCATCAACCAGATCACCAGCGTCGCCAGCCAGACGTTGGAGTTCCATCAACTGTTGGAGGAAATTTTACAGCGGGTCATGCAAGCAGTTGACTATGAAGGCGGGCTGATCAGCCTGACCGAGTCTTCAACCGCTGAGGCATCTGCCAACCGCTTGTATCTGGCAGTGCAGCGCAATTTACCCGCGACCATGTTGCAAGGGCTGACCGCCAACGGATTGGATGGCACCGTGTGCGACCTGGTGTACCGGCAAGGTCGGACTCTGTATCTTCCCGATTTGAGCGCCCCCTCGCCAGAACTGCACCAACAGAAATTTGAACCAGGCGTGTTGGAGGCGGCGCTGCAAAGGCCCCTTTCCGTTGGGTATCGTTCATATCTGGGCGTCCCGCTGATTTCGAAGGGGGAGCGCCTGGGCACGGTGTGCGTGTTCAATTCGGCGGTGAAACCCATTCCTGAAGCGCGCATCAAGTTGATCGAAGCCATTGGTCAGCAAGTGGGTGTGATGATTGAAAACACGCGCCTGTTCGAGCAAACCCAGAAAGCGCGTGATGCATTGCAAATCTCCGAACGTTACCAAAAGAACGTCGCCCAGGCGGTGGCGGTGCTGACCGAGCGCGGCGTCGCCGCCCTCAGCGAGGTGCTTGAATTGCTTGGGCAGGCCGCCCAATGCAGCCGGGTGCATTACCTGGAGACGCAAGCCGACCTGGGCGGGGCGTATTGGCGCTTGATCGCCGAGTGGCGTGCGCCACAGGTCCCATCGCAATTGAGCAACCCCTTGATGCGCCGTTTTCCCATCCGCGCCCACTCGCCATGGATGATGCAATTGCGCAGCCAGGGGTATGCTACCTCGCTCACCAAAGACGCGCCAGCGGAGGAGATCGAGACCTTCCAGGCGTTAGGAGCGCGCTCTACGCTGCATTTCGCTATCGCCGGGCGGCACGAAATCCCTGGCTGCCTGGCTTTCGAACAGATAGATTTTGACCGCCGGTGGTCGAGCGATGAGATCGCCGCCTTGCAGACGGCGGCTTCCGCCCTGGCCAACACGCTGGCGCGGGATGATTTGTTCGCTCAGGTGCAGGCGAACCTGGCCGAAACCGAAGCGCAGTATCAAGCCAGCGCCCGCCTGAACTCGGCCAGCACATACGAAGATATTCTGACCGTGTTGCGCCAGCACACCATCCTCGGACATGTCAATGCGGCCAACATCGCGCTAAACCTGTTCGACCGCCCGTGGGTGCGCGGCGAGCGCCCCTCGCGCATGACACCAATCACGCAATGGGCCTCCAAGAACGCTTCTCTGCCGCAAATGCCCGAATTCCCCATGAGCGAAGCGAAGACAGTCAGCCTCCTGCTGGACGCGGAGCGAACCACAACAGTGATGGACGCCTCCAGCGACCCGCGTCTGGACGACAACGCGCGGCGCATTTTTGTGGAACAGATGGGCGGTCGCAGCCTGCTGTTCGCCCCGCTCAACGTTTCCGGGCGCTGGATCGGCCATTTGGTGGCAGTGTATGGGCAGACGACGGGCTTTCCCGAACATGAAGTGCGCCGACTGTCTTCCCTGGCCGGCCAGGCGGCGGTGGCGGTGGAGAGTTTGCGCCTGCTGGATGAGACGCGCCAGCGCAACGAGGAGTTGAACACGCTCAACCAGGTCATCAGTGCGGTGAGCCGCACTCTGGATTTGGACAGCGTGCTGGGCGAAATCCTGGAACGAGTTTTGGAAGCCATTGAATTCAGCAGCGGCCTGATCAGCATCGCTGATCCCGACACCCAAGAACTGGTTCTGGCTGTGCATCGCGATTTACCACCGGAGATGGTGGAGGCGCTGACGCACCGCGGTCTGGGCGGCACGGTCTGCGACATGGTGTACCGCCGCGGCGAGACGATCTACGCGCCGGATGTGTTCGATCCGCCGCAAGAGTTGAAACAGCGCTTTGCGGATGAAACCGT
Source organism: Anaerolineales bacterium (assembly GCA_020060465.1). Classification (GTDB taxonomy): domain Bacteria; phylum Chloroflexota; class Anaerolineae; order Anaerolineales; family UBA4823; genus RBG-16-57-11. The sequence continues at coordinate 48,539 of JAGVAD010000007.1, read as the reverse complement.
TTTAGAAGCCGCTTTACGCGGCCCACAAGTTATGGGTTTTCGCTCCTATCTGGGCGCTCCGCTGGTTTCGAAAGGCGTGCGACTGGGCACAGTATGCGCGTTTAACGTGGAAGAACGGCTGGTTTCACCTTCCCGGCTGGCGCTGGTAGAAGCAATCGGTCAGCAAGTGGGCGTGGCAATTGAAAACGCCCGCGCCTATAAGCTGACCCAGAAGGCTATGGAGGAAATCCGCGAGGCTGACCGTCTGAAAACGCAATTCCTGGCGAACATGAGCCATGAACTGCGCACTCCGCTGAACTCCATCATCGGCTTCTCAAAGGTGATTCTGAAAGGCATAGACGGGCCGATCACTGAGCAGCAGACGCAAGATTTGACCGCCATCTACAACTCTGGTCAGCATCTGCTGGGGCTGATCAACGACGTTCTCGACCTGTCGCGCATCGAGGCCGGAAAGATGGATCTGACCTTTGAGGAGAATGTAAACCTGGGTGAAATCATTCGTTCGGTGATGTCTACCACCATTGGACTGGTAAAGGATAAGCCGATTCAATTACACACACGCATCGCCCCCGATTTGCCGCCAGTGCGCATTGATTCGATGAAGATTCGCCAGGTGCTGATCAATCTGTTATCCAATGCGGCTAAGTTCACCGAAGAAGGCTCGATCACAGTAGAAGCGGAAACCTCGCCGCAAGGCGACGAGGTGATTGTGCGCGTGATTGACACCGGCCCAGGCATCGCCGCGGAGGATCAAACCAAACTCTTCCAGCCCTTCTCACAGGTGGATGGTTCGCTCACGCGTAAGACAGGCGGCTCCGGATTAGGACTGTCCATTTGTCATCACCTGATACGGATGCATGGCGGGCGCATAGATTTGCACAGCGAGCTGGGCAAAGGCAGCACCTTCTTCTTCACATTGCCGGTCAAACAACAAGAAACAAGCCAGGCTGGCGCACAAAAGAATGAATCCGAGGCGGCCTTGCAGCCAACCCCCAACGAGACGCAAAGCGCGGCGCCGAAGTCAACCTCCAGCGCCACGCCGTCTCCACCCATCAACACGCCGACCGAGAGCAGCAATAATACAATGTTGATCTTGGCTGTGGATAGCGAGCCGCAGGTGGCCGAGCTATACCGCCGCTATTTGACCAAGCATCATTACGCAGTGATCTCCATGGCGGGACTCGATCAGGTGGCGGCGGCGGCGCGGCGGATGCAACCCTTCGCCATCACACTCGATGTCGCCAGCACGAAACGGTCAGGCAAGCCGCCAGAGAAGGAGAATGGCAACGATCAGCTCGTCGAAATCAACGGCTGGCAAGTGTTGGAAGCCTTGAAAGCCGACCCAGATACGCGCCATATTCCGGTGATCGTTTGTAGCCTGGCTGCCGAACAAGAGCGCGCTTTCCAATTGGGCGCGGCTGACTATTTGCTCAAGCCCATCCTGGAAGACGATCTGGTGCAGGCGCTGGAGCGTTTGCGTAGCCAGGCGTGAGTGCGCTGATCTATTCATGATCTGCTGTTGGAGATCAAACAGCCGCCGCCAGAGGATTCTGAGCGGCGCATTCGGGTAATGAAAACAATTGTCAAATAAGGAGACGCGTCATATTTTATGAGTATTCAAGCTGTGTGTCTGGATTGCGGCCAGAACACCCCCTACGCACCGAGCCTGCTTAATTGTCCGGCTTGCCAAAGCCAGTGGTTAGAGGCGCGCTACGATTACGAGATGATTGCAGCCAAATGGCCGAAGATTCTCGCCCGTCGGCCATTTGAGCTATGGCGCTATCGTGAGCTCTTGCCCACGCTGCGCTACAACCCCGATCTCTCTATGGGCGAGGGCGGCACACCGCTCATCCGGGCGGTCAACCTGGGCATGATGCTGGGTTGCCCCAATATCTATATCAAAGATGAGCGCCAGGGACCAACGGCGTCATTCAAAGACCGCCAGGGCGCGGTGAACATCGCCGCCCTGAAGGAGGCTGGCGTCACCGAAGTGGTGTTAGCCTCCACCGGCAATGTTGCCATGGCTTATTCCGCCTATGCCGCGCGGGCAGGCATCAAACTATGGGCGTTTCTCACCAGCCTGGTGCCAGCCGAGAAGATGCGTGAAGTGGCGCTTTATGGCACGCAAGTGGTCAAAGTGACCGCTTCCTATGACCAGGCGAAGAAAGTAGCAGCGGAATACGCCCGCCAACGAAATCTGTACCTGGAGCGCGGGGCGCGTTCCATCCCTTCAGTGGAAGCGATGAAGACCATCGCCTTCGAAATCTGCGAGCAGCTCTGGCAGCAGCAACCGGAGGCAGAGCGCGGCGACCAGTTGGTAGGTTTCCGCGCCCCAGATTGGTATTTTCAATCCGTCAGCGGCGGGCTGGGACCATTAGGGGTGCAGAAAGGCTTTCATGAACTGTTCCGAATGGGGTTGATCGAGAAGACGCCGGCGATTGCGGGCATCCAAACCGAAGGCTGCGCGCCAATGGTGCATGCCTGGAAAGAAGGACGCGACACCGCCGAACCAGTGACCTCGCCGCGCACGCACATTGCCACGCTCTCCACCGGCGACCCAGGGCGCACCTATACCCTGCTGCGGCAACGCATGTTGAGCAACGGCGGCGGTCTCTTCGAAAGTGTGAGCGACGAAGAAACTTTTCGCGCCATGCACATTCTGGCGAAAATGGAAGGGCTTTCGGTGGAACCGGCCGCGGCGGTGGCTTTCGCTGGTCTGATCAAACTGGCGCGTAACGGTTCAATCCGCCCGGACGAAGTGATTGTCGTCAACTGCACCGGGCATACCATGCCCATCGAACGCCTCATCCTGGGCGAGGGTTGGGCGCGCAATGTTGTGCTTTCGAGCCAGGCGGCAGAATTCCCACAGGAGGGCTTGCTGGCCGCCTTAAGCAAAGTCACCGATGATCGTTTCCCCACAGTACTGATTGTGGATGACACAGAGGAAGCGCGGCGGCTGATCCGGCGCATCTTGCAGGCGCAGGGCAATTACACTCTCCATGAGGCGGCTAACGGGCGGCAGGCGCTAGAGATTGCGCGCAAGGAACTACCGGACCTGGTCATCCTGGATCTGATGATGCCCGAAATGGATGGGTTTGCCGTGCTGGATGCGCTCAAAGCCGACACCGCCACCGCGCCCATACCGGTGATTGTGGTCACCGCCAAGGAACTCACCCCTGAAGAGAAGGAACGTCTGCGCGGTCAGGTGCAAACGCTGCTGCAAAAAGGCGAGTTTATGAGCGATGAACTTCAAGAGGAAGTGCGCGCACTGATTCGATGAGGCGCAGCCCGGTCATACAAGTCGCGCCTGCAAAGAGACTATATCATGGAGCGAACTGAGGAACGCAAGGTTGCCGCGTCGGCGAAGAAAATACAGGCCAACCCCACCGGATTATACGCCGCGCTGGCTTCGGCGTTCTTCCTGGGGATGGCGCCGGTCTTCGGGCGGCAAGCGATCTTGCTGGGAATGCCTCCGCTGGCAGTGGTGGCAATCCGCACCAGCCTGGCGGCATTATTGCTGCTGGGCGTCATATTCTTTTTCTGGCGCAAATATCTATTCATCTACCCCGCAGGTTTGTTGGGCTGTCTACTGGCGGGTTGGATTAATGGCTTAGGCTCGCTGTTCTACTATTCGGCGTTGGGGCGTATTGACGCTGGCCTGGGACAATTGCTGTATTCTCTGTATCCGCTCTTTCTGGCGCTGTGGCTGGCGCTGGATAACCAGCCGCCCACCCGTCTGACCTGGCTGCGGCTGGGGCTGGCGTTGCCGGCTATCTTCCTGTTGGTGCAAGTCAACGGCGGCAGGGGCGTTGACCTGATCGGCGTGGCTGAAATGTTGCTGGCCTCCGCCCTCTACGCCCTGCATTTGCCCTTCAATCAGCGCGTGCTTTATGACATGCCCGCCCCGACTGTGACGCTCTATACATTGATCGCCATGAGCGCCATGGTGGTACCCACTTATCTATTTTCCGGAGCGTTCAGTTTGCAAAGCAGCAGCGCAGATGGCCTGGCAAGCGCAGCGGCGAACGGCGTCAGCCGCTACTGGCTGCCGGTGCTTGGCCTGACATTGGTGACTTTCCTCTCTCGCCTCACGCTGTTTTTGGGGGTGAAACACCTGGGCGGAATGCAAACCGCTCTGTTGGGGCTGGGCGAATTGCTGGTGACGTTGCTGTTTGCCCACTTGTTGTTGGGCGAGCGTTTCAGCGCCGCGCAATGGATTGGCGCGGTCTTGCTGGTGATCAGTCTGGCACTGGTGGCGTTGGATCGTACGCATTCGCGCCGCGGCGGAGGCGGCGGCTTTCTGAGCTGGCTGGGGACGTCTCGCATCTCAACCGATGGCTGGGGGACTTGATTGTTGAAGCAGATTTCAATCGTCCGTTGTTCTCGATTCGGCGCGAGAACAAATTTTCTCGATCTCCAGATAAGCGCTATCGTTGGACACCGTTACAATAACATCTCCCGCCTGCAGAATCGTTTCGCCCCGCGGCACCATAAGATGTCTGCCGCGGCGTAAACTGGCCACAATACATTCTTTTGGCCAATGAATCTCACGAATTCGCTTACCTATGCTAGGAGCGCCTGGCTCAATGACCCATTCACGTATACCTGCATCGTCGCCCTGAAAAACACCCAAGCGTGCCTGCTGCACTCGATGACGCATCGCCGCTCGGCGGGTCAACGCCTGATCGTAGGCCCGGATGACATCTGAACGGCGTAGCCAGCCGACTAAATGCTTCGGATTACCGCGTTCCACTACTGCCAGTCTACCGATGTCGAATGCTCCCATATAACGTAACGCCTCAGCGATAGTTTCATCTTCGAAGACTGTAATCACATTGCGCGAACAGACGTCGCCGATGCGGGCGTTTTTCCGATATTCTGGCTCAATACGATCAATATCCTGCAAGGTAAGGATGCCTGTCAATTCACCCTGGCGGTTCACTACTGGCAAACCGTGGTGGCGGGTCTGTTCGAATACCCAGATCGCCGTATCCAATAGTTCGTCCTCTTGCAATGTCAGCAATTCCCGTTGCATCACTTCATTTACCCGAATCCCTTCCAAGATCTCCACGTCACGGCCACGCTCCAGGCGAATGCCTTTGCGGGATAGGCTACGTTGATACACCGAATCCCGGTCAATACGCTGCGAGATTAACATCCCGATCATCACCGCAAACATTAAAGGCAAGATGACGCGGTAATCACGCGTCATTTCAAATAACAAAAGGATGGCAGTAAATGGCGCATGAATTGATCCGGCAAGCACTGTCGCCATCCCCGCCATCGCAAAAGCGGGCGGATCGAGATTCAACGCCGGAAACGCCGCAGCCATCATCTCCCCGTATGCTGCGCCAAATGCTGCACCAATAAACAAAGCCGGGGCGAACATGCCGCCAGGGAAGCCGCCGCCGATGCAGATAGAGGTCATGGTTAACTTGACTATCATAAGAATAAGCAGAAACATTATTCCCAGATCAACACCATATAAGATTTTTTCAATCGTTTCGTAACCAACGCCCAGGACCTGAGGAATAAAGATGCCCACAACGCCTGTTATCGCTCCAGCAATCACCGGTCTGAGCCAGCGCTGCGGCAACCATCGCGCGAACATATCATGAGCATAATAGAGCAAACGCACATAGAATGCAGCAATTGTCCCTGCTAACAGTCCTAAAATCAGGTATAGCGGCAACTCCCAGGCGGAATGGAACGCATAAGCCGGCACACGGAAAGCCGGCTGAGCGCCAGAAACCGCTTGGGTAAAAGTGGATGAAGCCACCGCCGAGATCACAATCATACCCACCGATGAACTGCTGAAATCCCCTAGAATAATTTCCAGCGCGAAAAACACACCTGCGATAGGGGCATTAAAGGCTGCCGCAATCGCACCAGCCGTCCCAGCAGCAACAAGAGAACGAGTTCGCTCGTCTGAGAGGCGAAGCCGCTGACCAGCTAACGAACCCAGGTTTGCGCCGATCTGCACCGAAGGATCTTCCGGGCCAACCGAAGCTCCGCTGCCTATGGATATCGCTGCCGCTATAGCTTTCATCGGCATTCTGCGGTAACGTAAACGTCCACCAGCCAGCGCCACAGCCTCAATAATTCCCGCAACCCCATGATGGCGCTCCTCGCCGATGAAAAAGTGCAACATCAACCCAACAACCAGCCCGCCGCTTATCGGCAATAGAAACATACCTCGGCTTTCAATCAAGGGGATCAGCGCTGTCGCTTTTGTATAAAACAATTCGTGCACAAGATCAATCAGCCCCTTAAATAACCAGACGCCCGCGCCGCTTCCCAACCCAACCAGTATGGCAATCAAGCCCAATGACGCTGATTCAGATATTCGAAAACGATCAATTCTTCTCATCCGCTCACCATCACCTGTCCATATAGCGCCAGCACCCTGGCGGCGATATTCTCCCAGGCGTATTGTTGAGCGACGGCGTGCGCCTGCTCGCCCAACTTTTGACGCAATGCGCGGTCGTTAATCAGTAAGGCCAATCGGTCGGCCAGGGCCTGAGGTTCGTCTACCGGCACGGTGAAACCCGTCACGCCATCTTGCACCAGAAAGGCCAGTCCACCCACCTGCGAGGCAACCACCGGCGTTCCGCAGGCCATGGCTTCCAGAGCGACCATGCCGAAGGATTCATAATGCGACGGTACAACGACTGCTTCAGCGGCGGAGTAATAGTAAGGCAGGGTATCCTGACCGCGCTTGCCCAGAAAGGTGACCAGGTCGGTGAGGCCAGCCTGCTCGCGCAGCATCTTCAGGCGCGCCATCTCAGAACTCTGAGCTTGTGGGCTGCTATCCGGGTCGCCGCCGATCACCGCCAGGCACACATAGATATTCCGCTGGCGCAACAAAGCAATGGCCTGGATCAGAATATCAATTCCTTTGAGTGGCTCAATGCGCCCCACAAAGAGCAACATACGCTCGCAAAGCGGAATGCCAATGGCTTCTTTCGCCTCATCCCCAGAGATGGGGTAGAAATGGCTGGTGTCCACCCCAGGCGGGATGATGACGATCTTGCGCGTATCCGCTTGATATAACCACTGCAATTGCGCCAGCTCGGCAGGGGTAGCCGCCACGATGCGCTCGACCTGCTGAATTATCTGACGTTCGCCTTGCAGACGACTTTCGCCGTCCGCTTCATCCGGCTGGCGCGCCACACGCTGCTTCATCAAGCCCAGGGTGTGGAACATGTGAACGATGGGCAGGTTCCAGGAGCGCTTCAACTCCAACGCCGCCACACCAGACATCCAGTAATGGCTGTGGATCAGGTCATAGCACAGACCCTTCGTTCGCGCGAACTCTTGGATGCCGTGCACAAAATCCGGGATGAAGTCAATCAACTCTTGCTTGGGCAGGGGCACCTCTGGCCCGGCAGGCACATGCACGACGCGATTGCCATAGCCCAGGTCGTGCAGCACATGCGGCACGTGCTCATCCTGCGAACGGGTGAAGACATCCACATGCGCGCCCAGGCGGCCCAACTGGCGGGTCAGCTCGCGCACGTACACATTCATCCCGCCGGTATCTTTGCCTCCCAGAGTCGCCAGCGGGCAGGTGTGATAAGAGAGCATGGCGATGCGCATGATTACACCTTGTGTGAAACGATGATCTTATGTATAATGTCCGGCGCTGTCAGCCGCCGTAGCTCAGCCGGCAGAGCAGCCGCTTCGTAAGCGGCGGGTCAAGGGTTCGATTCCCTTCGGCGGCTCTGGTTATTTTATCCCATTTGAAACTGTCTTTTGTGTCAACATTGACGGTTAGAATTTATATTATGGTCTTCACTCCAAAGGGTGGAAAGGGGAATACTGGTTGAACCTGCATGTTATGATGAAACACTTGCTTAAACTCTGGCAATCGTTGATCTAAATCCAATATTTCACTTTCATTGTCATACGACTCGCCGCATCCGTTTTAGGGAGAGTTCATCGCGGATGATGTGTTCATCGTAATTGTGTTGCCAGACGGGGCTGCCGGGCGAGTTGCAATATTGACGATCCATTGGGCAGTGATGGATTTATTGGTTGTTGATCACCCCAACTGAACCTGATAGCAACTCAAATGTGCGTTGCTCGATGTGTAACTTTCAGGGAAGGTGCGCATCTAAATATCCGAGTATCTTCTCCATCTTAGATAAAGAGGTAGTCAGGAAGATGATCAAAGTTGCATTTCCAACTGATGATGGTGAAACCATCAGTCGGCATTTGGGGCAAGCGCGATATTACGTGGTCGCGCAGATCAGCGAAACAGGCATCGCTCTTGAACAACGCCCCAAGCCTTACCATCAGGTGCATGAGGAAGGGCATCACGAGCATTCCGGGCACGGCGAAAATGGTTTGGGACAAAAGATGTTAGAACCAATTGCTGATTGTCAAGTGCTGATTTCCGGCGGAATGGGTCAACCAGCTTATCAACATGCAATATCCACGGGCTTGCAGGTCGTCTTGAGCAGTGAGAAAAGCATCACCAATGCTTTGGATGCATTTCAAGCCGGGAAACTAGAATCGGACCCACGCAGAATTCATAGCCATCGTTAAGCCAGTTCTATTTTTAGGAGATTTATATGCCTGATACGCAGAAACCTCAACCGCGAGTCCTCATCTTTACGACGCCCACCTGCGCGTTCTGCAATCAAGCAAAGCGCTATTTTCGCGAAAAGGCATCAAATTCAAAGACATTGACGTAAGCCGCGATGCGGCTGCCGCCCGCGATATGATCCGCCGCTCTGGACAACAGGGCGTGCCGGTGATTGACATTGGAGGAAAGATCATTGTTGGTTTTGACCGACAGAAAATCAATCAACTGCTTGGTATCAAGTAAGAGAAGGAGTTCGTTCAAATGGAAAACAATAGTTCAACCCCCGCAATCCAACCGCTTGGCGCTCGCGTTCTGATCAAACCTCTGGAACAAGAGAGCCGCACCACCGCAGGTATCTATGTACCTGAGACCGCCAAAGAGAAACCGCAAACCGGTATAGTCGTCGCTATTGGCGATGACGAAGAGATCAAAGTGCAAGTGAATGACAAAGTGCTTTACGCCAAGTATTCAGGCACGGAAGTAAAATATGACGGAAGCGAGTACCTGCTGATGGAGAGTAGCGATATTCTTGCTCGATTGCTGAATTAACCGTTCATTCCTTTATAACTGCCGACAGGGCGCGCCTCTCACGCGCCCTTTTTTTATTATCAATCCTCAACTGACCGGGGCGTATTTAAAGTATAATTCTTTTATGCTCCATCGCCCGCCTCCCCTGGTTATCGGCATCGCCGGCGGCAGCGGCTCCGGCAAGACCACCCTGGCGCGCCTGATCTTACAGCGCGTGGGTGAAGATCGCATCGCTTACCTGCCCCACGACGCGTATTATAAAGACCTCAGCGACCTGCCGCCCAACCAACGCATGTCGGTCAATTTCGATCACCCCGACTCGTTGGACACCGAATTGCTTATTCAGCACGTATTGCAACTGCGCAACTATCAGCCGGTGGATCTGCCGGTGTATGATTTCAAGACCCACACCCGCACCCAAGAGACGCGCCGCGTGGAGCCGCGCGGCGTCATTATGGTGGAAGGCATTTTGATCTTCGCTGACCCGGACCTGCGCAAACTGCTGGATGTCAAAATATTCGTGGATACCGACGCCGATATACGATTAATTCGCAGACTGGAGCGAGATATTCGCGAGCGCGGTCGCACCACCGAAATGGTAGTGACACAGTACCTGACCACTGTACGCCCCATGCACCTGGAATTTGTCGAACCATCCAAACGCTATGCCGATGTGATCGTGCCGGAAGGCGGCATGAACGAAGTCGCCATGGAAATGGTGGTGGCGCGGCTGGAGGCTTTGCTGCGCGAGAGCGCAGACCACGTGATGACGCCCCAGGCTGTCGCTGACGAACCCAGGCAGTCTGGCGAATAAACGTCACATTCTCTCATACAGAAAGGTAAATTCATGACCTCCAACTCCCCCAAGCAATGGGCAAAACCGCCCGCCATGACGATAGATGTCAAGAAGCAATACACCGCCGTAATCCACACCGACAAAGGCGATATGACCATCCAACTCTTCGCGGATAAAACCCCGCGCACCGTGAACAATTTTGTCTTTCTGGCAAAGGAAGGCTTTTACGATGGGACGATTTTCCACCGCGTGATCGCCGATTTCATGGCGCAAGGCGGCGACCCCACCGGCAGCGGGCGCGGCGGCCCCGGCTATCGTTTCGACGACGAGTTCCACCCCTCACTGCGCCACGATAAACCCGGCGTGCTCTCCATGGCCAATGCTGGACCCAACACCAATGGTTCGCAATTCTTCATCACTCACGTCCCAACCCCCTGGCTGGACGGCAAGCACAGCGTCTTTGGTCAGGTGACGAAAGGCATGGATGTGCTGATGGCCATTCCGCCGCGCGACCCGATGCGCCCCGAATACCCTGGCGTTAAGATCCTATCCATCGAGATCACAGAAGCCTGAGGCGGCAAAGCCTTCATGGCAGGAGCGCATGAGATCACCACGGTGGACGATTGCGCCATCAAGTTCAGGCAATTACGGCCCTCGCCGTGAGGCAGCCTCATGAAGCCAGAACGTCGCATGGCGCTGTTGCGCCTGTTCACTCTGGTATTCGTTATCGCTCTGATCGTCGGCATTTATCTAAACCGCGAGCGCATCCAAGAGTTATATCATCTTGGCTATTTTGGAATCTTTCTAATCACCATGCTATCCAATGCCACGGTGTTCCTGCCTGTTCCAGGGGTGATGGTGGTATTTGCAATGGGGGGCGTGTTTCAGCCGTTCTTTATCGCTTTGTTCGCCGGCATGGGCGCAGCGATAGGCGAGCTCTCCGGCTATCTGGTGGGGTTTAGCGGCCAGGGGCTAGCCGAACGCTCGGTGCGTTACACGCGGCTGCTGAACTGGATGGAGCGTAACCGGCGTCTGTCCGATCTGATGATCCTGATCTTAGCTGCCATTCCTAACCCCTTCTTTGATCTGGCTGGCATCGCTGCGGGAACGCTAAAAATTCCTCTATGGCGTTTTCTTGTATTCTGCATGTTGGGAAGCATTCTCAAGATGCTGGCGTTTGCCTACGCCGGACGCCTGGGGCTGAACTGGATCTATGGGCTATACCAAAATTAACCGCCGCTGGATTCTCTGGATTCTGGCTGTTGGATTTATCTGGGTTGTCGTCAGCCGTTACTCCGAAGCTCAACAATTGCGCCAGGTCCTGGCGCAAGGCAATTGGGGGTGGCTGTTGCTGGCTGCTGCTGCGCAGATAGCTTATTACATCGCGATGGCTGCAACTTATCAGGCGGCGTTTGCTGCCGTAGATGTTTCCAGCCGCGTTCGCGATCTGACACCCATTACGCTAAGCTCGCTGTTTATCAATGTGGTGGCTCCTAGCGGAGGCGCCGCAGGTGCGGCGCTCTTTGTGGATGACCTGAACCGACGAGGGCAGTCGCCGGCGCGGGCTGCAGTGGGCGTTTTCTTACAGCTCATTTGTGTTTTCGTTTCCTTCATGCTGATCCTGATTTTCGGGCTGGTCTATTTGTTTATGCAGCACGATCTGGAGATGTACGAAGTCATCGCGGCGATTGTGCTCTTCGCCGCCACAGCCGCGTTGAGCAGCGCGCTGTTGCTCAGCCTCTGGCAACCCCGCTTGCTGCATGGCCTGTTGCTCTGGGTGCAACACTTTCTGAACGGGTTGTTTGGTTTCCTGCGCAGCCCATCCACCCTGGCCGATGATTGGGCGGAGCGCAACGCCGCCGAGTTTAGCCAGGCGGCAGAGACGATCATCCATCGGCCGAAACGGCTGGCGCGGGCTGTGAGTATGGCGTTCACAGCGCATGGGATCAGCATCATCAGTCTGTATCTTCTATTTCTTGCCTTCAACCAGCGTATACTGTTTGGCTCGCTCGTCGCTGGCTATGCCATGGGTTTTCTCTTTTTGGTTGTTTCGATCACACCGATGGGCATCGGGGTAGTCGAAGGGGTAATGACGCTGGTTTATACCTCATTGGGCGTTCCCAGCGCCGCTGCAGCCGCGGTGGCATTGGTGTATCGTGGGTTGGGGTTTTGGTTACCCTTAGGGTTAGGTTTCTTGTTGTTGCGTCGTTCAAAAACCTTTGGCGCCGAAGAGCATACCCTGGAAGAGACCTGGAGCGTGAGAGTCATTGCTGTTTTAACGGCGCTGATGGGCTGCATCAACATGCTTTCGGCGGTGCAGCCAGCCCTGATCGAGCGACTGCGCCTGCTGGAAAGCATTTCCCCGTTGGCGGTGAGACACGGCGGACATTTGACAGCCGCTTTGGCCGGTTTCGCGTTGCTGATCCTGGGGCGTGGCTTATGGCGGCGCAAGCGCACAGCCTGGCTGGCAGCGATGATTACCCTGGCAATCTCAACCTTCAGCCACCTGATAAAAGGATTGGATTACGAAGAAGCGTTGCTTGCCCTGGGCCTGATGCTACTGATGTGGCTCAATCGCCGCCATTTCCATGCCCGCTCCGACCCGCCTTCGATGCGCCAGGCGGTTTGGGTGTTGGCAACATCCGCCATATTCACGCTGGCTTATGGGACGCTGGGCTTTTATTTGCTCGACCGGCATTACAGCGTCCATTTCAATTTCTTGCAAGCTTTACGCCAGACAATCGTGATGTTCACTCAGTTCTATGACCCAGGCTTGCAACCTGTTACCGGTTTTGGCAGATATTTCGCCGACTCGATTTACATCATCGGAGCGGTCACACTTGGTTACTCAGCGTTGTTGTTCCTGCGTCCAATTTTGAGTCATCCTCCTGCAACGCCGGAGGAACGCCAACGGGTACGCGCGATTGTGGAGCGCTATGGGCGAACTTCATTGGCGCATGCTGCCTTATTCAATGATAAACATTATTATTTTGCCCCCTCTGGATCAGTGATCGCGTTCGTCCAGCACCGCGGCGTGGCCGTAGCGCTCGGTGACCCGATTGGGCCGCCAGACGCCCTTTCGACAGCTATCGCCGGATTTCAACAGTTCTGCGCCATGAACGATTGGACGCCCGTTTTCTACCAGACGATGCCAGATACCCTGGCAATATACCGACAAGCAGGATTCGAGGCAGTGTGCATCGGGCATGAAGCGATTGTCAAACTAGAACATTTCACCCTGGAAGGCGGCGCGCGCAAGCAGTTTCGCACCGCCATCCATCGTATGGAACGCAGCGGGTATCACTTCGCCGTCCACCCGCCGCCGCTGGATTATAAAACATTGGCTGAATTGCGGGCCATCAGCGATGAATGGTTGACGATGATGCACGGCTCAGAGAAGCGTTTCTCTCTGGGTTGGTTTGACGATGAATACATTCGCAGCTCTCCCATCGCGGCAGTGCACGACCCCAAAGGGTTGGTGACCGCCTTTGCCAATGTCGTCTCAGAGTACCAGGCGAATGAAATCACCATTGATTTGATGCGCCGCCGACGGGATGTAGAACCCGGAACGATGGATTATCTGTTTGCTAATCTGCTGCTATGGGCGAAGGAACAGGGTCATGCCAGCTTCAATTTGGGGTTAAGCGCGCTGGCCGGAATAGGCGAGCATCCAGACGATCCAGCGGTGGAACGGGCGATGCACTTTATCTACCAGCACATCAACCAGTTTTACAACTTCAAAGGGCTGCACGAGTACAAAGAGAAATTTCAACCCATTTGGTCGCCGCGTTACCTTATCTACCCAGGCGCGGGGAGTCTTGCCACAGCTTTTACCGCTGTGGTAGCCGTGAATTCAGGGGAAGAGAATCTACTGTTGGAATATTTCAGGATCAAGCCACAGCGCAAAATCGCCTCCTGATCGCCGACAGACGACTTTGCATACACGAATGAACAGGCGCCAGTTGGGCTGAACTTCCAATTGGCACTTGACTTTTTGGAGTTTTGGCGATATAAACAGAAATCGGTATTTGTCGTATTCGACGGGGTTTCCAGATAATCATGTATAAAATCGACAAGATAGACCGGGAAATCGTCAATTTGCTCATCGAAGATGGGCGCATGCCCGCCGCTGAGATTGCACGCCGCATCGGGGGGGACATCACGGAGCGCATGGTGCGTTATCGCATTGAGCAAATGGTCAAAGCCAATCTGATTTCAATCAGCGCCATCGTCAACCCGCAAGCCCTGGGTTACCAAGTGGTGGCAGATGTTTTCGTAGAGGTGGAACCCGGACGCATCGAGGAAGTCGCCAAATTTTTAGCAGAACATGAAATGGTGAGCTATGTAGCCTGCTCCATCGGCGAGCGGGATGTCAGCGCTCAGATTATCGCCCATAACAACACCGAAATTTACCAGTTTGCCACCGAGGTTATCGGTCGTCTGCCCGGCGTGCGTAAGACTACCACCTCGATTGTGCCGGTCAAGCTAAAGGATGTTTATCAGTGGCGTATCCCATCCGACAATACAGGTCACGAGTGACTTGCAAAGACGATGATCCCTGTTCGTAGCAGGAGAAAAACTTATGACCCTCACCCACGCGAAAAATATCGCCTTGCAACAGAGAGCTTATCAAGTGATGCCTTTGGGGGTGAATTCCAATTTCCGCTTTTGGGGAGATGGGATCACACCCTATATGGAGCGCGCCCTGGGAGCGTATCTTTGGGATGTAGATGGAAATCGCTATATTGATTATCGCCTGGCTTTTGGCCCCATTATCCTCGGTCATGCATACGACGAGGTAGACCAAAAAGTCATTGAAGAGATAAGGAGAGGCGCGCTGAGCGCGATGACCAGCGAATTGGAAGTAGCGCTGATGGAATTGATCGTGAGTATGTGTCCGGCGGTAGAGATGGCCCGCCTGGCATGCTCCGGCACCGAGGCAACCATGCACGCAGTGCGGGTAGCGCGTGCCTACACCGGACGCGACGTGTTGCTGAAATTCGAAGGCAACTACCACGGCTTTCAAGATTACACCCTTTGGTCCACCTACGCGCCGGCCGAAGCATACGGCAACCGATTGAGCCCCATCCCAGTGCCATCCTCCTCTGGCATCCCGCGCAATCTGCGCGATTTAATCTTCACGCTGCCATTCAACGATTTCGAGGCGCTCGAACGAACCCTGCGCAGTTTTGGAGAACAAATTGCCGCCATCATCACCGAGCCATGTCAGGGCAACTGCGGCGCAATCGAGCCGCAGGCGGGCTTTCTGGAATTTATTCGCCAGCAGTGTGACAAATACGGAATTGTCTTTATCCTCGACGAAGTCAAGACGGGTTTCCGTATCGCCAACGGCGGGGCGCAGGAGCATTACAAGATAATGCCAGACATGGCTACCTACGCCAAAGCGCTGGGCAACGGTTATCCCATTGCAGCTTTTGGCGGGAAAAAAGAGATCATGAGCGTCATTGGTCAGGGCGTAGCGCAGGGCGGTACGTTTAACAATAACAAACCTGGCGTTGCGGCCGCCTATGCCACATTAACATTGCTGCGAGAGAAACCCATTCTGAAGACGATCGCCCAGCGCGGTCGGCGGCTGATGGAGGGCTTGAAAGAGATTTTCGAGGAAAACGGCATTCAGGCGTTTTTCAGCGGTCATCCAGCCATGTTCTCATTCGCGCTGGGGGTGGACAAGGTAACCTGCCAGCGTGATTGGAGCTTGAGCGATAAAGAATATTACCTGCGCCTGGTCGAAGCTGCTATCGAACGCGGCGTAATGCCAGACCACGATCCACGCGAACCGTGGTTTTTATCCTACAGCCACAGCGACGCAGATATTGACGAAACGCTAAACATTTACGCTGACGTTGTCAAAATGGTCAAACGTCATTAAGCAAAACTTTTGCTATCAATACCCGCCAGGAGATTCTATGTCAGCGCTTACTTCACAGGAAATTGTGCAGCTAAACCGCCAATACACCTTCTTCTCGTGGTCGGTGCAGGAACAGGTCAACCCAATCCCGGTCGCCAAAGCGGAAGGCGTGTATTTTTGGGACGCCGATGGAAAGCGTTACCTCGACTTCTCATCCCAGTTGATGAACACCAATATCGGACATCAGCATCCAAAGGTGGTGAAAGCCATTCAAGAGCAGGCTGCAAAGCTCTGCTTTGTACATCCGAGCAATGCGACCGAACCGCGCGGTCTGCTGGGCAAGCGGTTGGCCGAGGTTACGCCTGGCAACCTCAAGAAGACCTTTTTCTGTTTAGGGGGCGCGGAGGCCAACGAGAACGCCATCAAACTGGCGCGCTTCTATACCGGGCGTCACAAGATCATGGCGCGTTACCGTTCCTATCACGGCGCGACGCACGGCGCCATCGCCCTGACCGGCGATTACCGCCGCCTGCCGGTTGAACCGGCGATGCCGGGGGCGGTGCATTTCCTTGACCCCTTCTGCTATCGTTGTCCCTTTGGTTTGACCCCGCAGACCTGCAAACGCCAGTGCATTGACCACGTCGAGGAGGTGATCCGCTACGAGGGGCCAGAACGAATTGCTGCCATTATCATGGAAGGCGTGACCGGTTCAAACGGCTTGATCGTCCCGCCTGAAGATTACTGGCCACGCGTGCGCGAAATCTGCAACCGCTATGACATCCTGCTCATCTCCGACGAAGTCATGTCTGGCTGGGGGCGCACCGGCAAATGGTTAGCCGTGGATAACTGGGGGGTGGTCCCAGATATGATCACTACCGCCAAAGGGCTTACCTCTGGTTACATACCCCTGGGAGCGGTGATCGTTTCTGAGGAAATCGCCTCCTACTTCGATAACAAATATCTTTACGCTGGCCTCACGTATAGCGGACACGCCCTGGCTTGCGCCGCGGGTCTGGCTACCATCGAGGTATATGAGGAAGACGGTTTAATTGAAAACGCCGCCGCGCTCGGCGAATACCTGGGCGAGGCGCTGGAAGAGATCAAAGCCCGCCACCCATCCGTGGGGGATGTGCGTTATATCGGTTTGTTCTCCGCCATTGAATTGGTCAAAGATCGCCAGACGAAAGAGGTGTTTCCACCAGCGGTTATGGCTGAAGTTGGCAAGAGCCTGCGTCAAAACGGGCTGTTCACGTTCATTATGAGCAACACCATGGGCAGTATCGTCTTTATCGTCCCGCCGTTGTGCATCACCAAAGAACAACTCAACGAAGGGCTAAAGATCATCGAAACTGCCCTGACAAACACAACTGACAGGATGGTGAGCTAACGATGGAGAAAATCCTCAACTATATCAACGGCGAATGGCAAGCAGCACAGAGCGCTGAAACCTACCCGGTTCACAACCCGGCCACGGCTGAACTGTTGGCGGAGACTCCTTTATGCGGCCCAATGGAAGTTGACGCCGCCGCTTGCGCGGCTGAAGCAGCTTTCCCTGCCTGGCGGCGGACGCCTGTAGCTGAAAGGGTGCAATATCTGTTCAAACTTAAGCATCTGGTGGAAGAAAACTTCGAGGATTTATCCCGCACGATCACCATCGAGAACGGCAAGACGCTGGAGGAAGCCCGCGGAGAGATGCGCCGTGTGGTCGAAAACATCGAAGTTGCTGCGGGAATGCCCATTCTGATGCAAGGTTACAACAGCGAGGACATCGCCGCGGGAATAGACGAAACGATGATCCGCCAGCCGTTGGGGGTGTGCGTCACCATTGCCCCCTTCAACTTCCCGGCGATGATCCCATTCTGGTTCATGCCCTACGCAATTGCCGCTGGCAATACGTATGTGATTAAGCCCTCCGAACGCGTGCCGCTCACCATGCAAAAAATCTTTCGCCTGCTGGAGCAAACCGGTTTGCCCAGGGGCGTGGTCAATCTGGTCAACGGATCCAAGCAGGCCGTTGACGCGCTGCTGGATCATCCGCTCGTCAAAGGCGTGACCTTTGTCGGCTCAACCCCCACCGCCCGCCATATTTACGCCCGCGCGGCGCAGAATGGCAAACGCGTCCAGGCGCAGGGTGGGGCGAAAAATCCCATCGTCATCATGCCCGACGCGGATGCCGAGATGTGCACCCAAATCGTCGCCGATAGCGCCTTTGGCTCAGCCGGGCAGCGCTGTCTGGCGGCTTCGGTTGCCATTACCGTGGCTGAAGCGCGCGGCTGGTTCACCGAATCCATCTGCGAGGCAGCCGCCAGCCGCGTGGTGGGATATGGTCTGGAGCCAGGGGTGCAAATGGGGCCGGTGATCAGCCCTCAGTCCCGTCAACGCATCGAAGGGTTGATCGGCAAAGGGGCAAGCGAAGGCGGCTCCGTCCTGGTGGATGGTCGCGGGGCGGTCATTCCCCGCTATGAACAAGGCAATTTCGTCAGACCCACCGTGATTACCGAGGTTCCACCTGCCTCGGAGCTGGCGCGCACGGAAGTCTTCGGGCCGGTGTTGGGCTTGATGCACGTCGCCAGCCTGGACGAAGCGATTGCGTTGGTCAATCAGCGCGCCTATGGCAATATGGCTTGTATCTTCACCCGCGACGGCGGCGCAGCGCGCAAATTCCGCTACGAGGTGGAGGCCGGTAATGTAGGCATCAACATCGGCGTTGCTGCTCCAATGGCATTCTTCCCGTTCAGCGGCTGGAAGGAGAGCTTCTTCGGCGATATGCACGGTCAAGGCTGGGATGCAGTGGAATTTTTCACCCAGAAGAAGGTCGTCATCGAGCGCTGGCCAAAGGAGTGGACGCGCAAATTCTAAAGAAGCCCTGCGAGGGAAGAAAGATTTGTTTACCGTTGATCAATCACCCAATCCTATTGAATGATCCAACCGAGAGGAGAAGTTCCTTATGCCCCAATCTCTGGAAAACGCCGTCAGGTATGCAGAACGCTGGTTAGATATTATTCGCAAACCCAGCCTTGCCGAAACTGAAGCCAAAACGATCATCGAAGAATCCAAATATAATTTTGCCGAACACTTCAACAAAGGCTGGCTGGATTATCGCAAGTCGGTGACGGAAGCCGGCGATTGGGCGGCAGTGGAGTGGACTGGCCGCGGAGCGGTGTTCTGCGACGCGCTGGGGCGCGAGTATATTGATTGCCTGGGCGGCTATGGCCTGCTCGACCTGGGCTGGTCACACCCTGAAGTGATCGCCGCAGTGCGCGCCCAACTGGAACGCACGCCTATGCCCAGCCAGGAGCTGATTGACCCCTTGCGCGGCGTTCTGGCGCGCCTGCTGGCCGAGATCACCCCAGGAGACTTGAAATACAGTTGGTTCTGCGCCTCTGGAACCGAAGCCATCGAAGCCGCCATCAAGATCGCCAAGCTGTACACCAAACGCAACGGTTTCATCGTTGCGGTGAAAGCCTTTCACGGCAAGACGATGGGCTCATTAAGCATGATGGGCAAAGCCGATTACCGCCAGCCGCTGGGGACGCTATACGGCGGCCCAGTCTATCACGTTCCGTTTGGCGACGCAGGGGCAGTCGAACAGCAATTGGAGATTTGCGATAAGGTAGGGATTGACATTGCCGCCTGTCTGTTCGAGCCGATCCAGGGCGAAGCTGGCGGGATTGTGCCGCCGGATGACTTTTGGCCGCGCGTACGCGCCGCCACTCGGCGTTACGGCGCGTTGCTCATCGCCGACGAGGTGCAGACCGGCATGGGGCGCACCGGCAAGCTATGGGGAGTGGAGCATTGGGACGTAGTCCCAGACATCATCGCCGCTGCCAAGTCGCTGGGCGGTGGGGTGATGCCCGTCGGGGCGGTCTGTTCCACCGAGGAGATCTGGCAACCAATGATGTATCCGAACCCGTTCATCCAGACCACTACCACCGGCGGCGGGGCGCTGGCCTGCAGCGCAGCCATCGCCGCTATCCACGTGACGCTGCGCGATCGTTTGTGGGAACAGGCGGCAGCCAAAGGCGAATATCTGATCCCCAGGCTGAGCAAACTGGCCGAACGATACCCGCAAATTTTCACCCGCATCACCGGGAAAGGCTTACTCATCGGAATGCATTTCCATAGCCCCGAAATCGGTTATAAAGTCGCTGCCGGCTTATTTAAGCGCGGTGTGCTGGTGGCTGGCACACTCACCAGCGCCCAAACCATCCGCATCGAACCGCCTCTCATCATCAGCTATGAGCAGTTGGACGCCGTGCTAGACCGCCTGGAAGATACCTTGATCGAGGTCAACAAGACCTTGTAATCCATCGCCATTGGAGAAGGAGTTGATGAGTCAATTTGCTGTTGAATTACGGGATGTCGTCAAGCGCTTCCCAAATCCAGGGGGCGGCGAAATCACCGCCGTCAACCATGCCACACTGCAAATCAATCACGGCGAGTTCTTTTCCTTGCTGGGCCCTTCCGGCTGCGGCAAAACCACCTCGCTGCGCATGGTCGCCGGCTTTGAATGGCCGACCTCCGGAGAAATTTTTATTGACGGAAAGCCCATGGGGCGCACCCCGCCCTTCCTTCGCCCAGTCAACACTGTCTTTCAGAGTTATGCTCTGTTTCAACACATGACCATCTTTCAAAATGTGGCTTTTGGTTTGGAGATGGAGGGTGTCTCGCGAGAAGAGACCCGTCGGCGCGTGGAGGCCGCCCTGGAGATGGTACAGTTGACCGGGATGGGGTCGCGCAAACCACGCCAGCTCTCCGGCGGCCAACAGCAGCGCGTCGCTCTGGCGCGCGCCCTGGTGAAACGGCCAGCTGTACTGCTTTTAGATGAACCATTAGGGGCGCTGGATCTTAAACTGCGTAAAGAGATGCAGCTTGAACTCAAAGCGCTGCAAGAACAAGTGGGCATTACTTTCATTTATGTCACGCACGACCAGGAAGAAGCGCTGACCATGTCAGATCGCATCGCAGTGATGAACAAAGGCAATGTGCTGCAAATTGGAGCGCCCGTCGAAATCTATGAACGGCCAAACTGCCGCTTTGTGGCCGATTTCATTGGCGAGACGAACTTTCTATTCGGCAAAGTCAAAGCCATTGACCCTGATTTTGTCATCGTCAGCTTGCATGGCAGCGAACGAGAGCTGGTTGGCATTCCATTGGGTAAATTTTATTCAGGTCAAGAAGTTGTGGTTTCGGTGCGACCAGAGAAAATGCGCATCTTTGACGACACACCGCTGAAGATCGGTGTAACTCCGAACCAGCCCAATTGTTTTCCTATTCGTATTATCAACACCATGTATATCGGATCGGACACCCGCATCGTGATTGACTTCGGCGGTGGGACGCAATTGAAAGTCTGGGAACAAAATCATCTCTCCACGTTGGATACTCTCGCTTATTACGCTCCTGGTCAGGAGCTATGGGTGACCATGCGCCCGGAGAATGTTTTGATCCTGCCACAGGAAGAGTGAGCCATGGCCGCTGAAACCAGCTCTGTATCTCCAGCCCCGCGTTTCTCTTTGATCCGCCAGCTGCGTGAAAGCCCCCACGCGCAGGGCCTTGCTCTGATCTCACCCACGCTGATTTATCTGCTGTTCACCCTGGTGCTGCCGTTGCTGCTGGTGGTGGTTCTCAGCTTCATGACGCGTGGGCCGTATGGAAATATCATCTATCGGGTGAATTTGGGCAATTACACCCGCTTGATGGATACGCTCTACCTGCGTATTTTGGGCTATTCATTGCTGACAGCCGCATTGACGACCGTAGGGACGATCTTGATCGGCTACCCGCTGGCTTATTACATCGCCCGCACACCGCCGCGCCAGCGGTCGGTCTATTTATTCCTGATCCTGGTGCCCTTCTGGACCAACTTCATCATCCGCATCTACGCCTGGATCATGATCCTGCGTACAGAAGGGTTGCTCAATTCCTTTCTGCTCAAGATTGGCTTCATCCAGGCGCCGCTGGACATCCTCTACACACCGACGGCGGTGTTGATTGGCATGGTATATGAATTCTTACCTTTCATGGTACTGCCGCTGTACACTTCGTTGGAAAAGATCGAACCTGCGCAGTTGGAAGCCGCCGCCGATCTGGGAGCGCGGCCATTCATGGCCTTCCTGCGCGTCACGTTGCCGCTTAGTCTGCCCGGCATGATCGCCGGCTCAATCCTGGTGTTCATCCCGGCTATGGGCATGTTCGTTGTGCCTGACCTGATGGGTGGCGCCAAGACCATCCTGGTGGGCAACCTGATTCGCAACCAGTTTCTCACCGCCCGCGATTGGCCTTTTGGGGCGGCTGCATCTATGCTGCTGCTCATACTGACGTTGATCTTCACCCTGTTCTACACCCGGCGCGCCGGCTTCGGCGAGGAGCTGCTGGTATGAGCGAAAAGAAACCCGCCCTTTGGCTGCGAATCTACGCTCTTTTGGCTTATGCTTATATTTATTTCCCCATCCTGATATTAATCATCTTCTCGTTTAACACGCAGAAGATCAACGTGCGTTGGGAAGGTTTTACACTACAATGGTATAAGGTGCTATTCAACGACCAGAATGTGATCCTGGCCACGCGCAATACGCTGATCATTGCTTTCACCTCTACAATTATTTCCACTGTCATCGGTACATTGGCGGCTCTGGCGCTGCAACGGTATCGCTTTCCTGGATATGGCGCGGCTGAGTCGCTGCTGTATGTACCGGTCATCATCCCCGAAGTGGTGATGGGCATTTCGCTGCTGGCTTTTTTCGCTTCGATCGGGTTGACTTTAGGTCTGGGCACTATCACGCTTTCGCACATCGCTTTTAATATCCCCTTCGTGACCCTGGTGGTGCGCGCTCGTCTGCACGGCTTCGATAAATCCATCGAAGAGGCAGCAATGGATTTGGGCGCCAACGAACTAACCACCTTCTGGCGGGTAACGCTGCCCACCATCATGCCCGGCGTGCTTTCAGGCGCGCTGCTGGCTTTTACGCTCTCGTTGGATGATTATGTCATCACCTATTTCACCGCCGGGCCAGGCTCCACCACCCTGCCGCTGCGCATCTTTTCGATGGTGCGCTTTGCGGTGACCCCAGAGGTGAACGCCCTGTCAACTTTGTGGGTGCTGACTGTGTTCATTGTTCTGCTGATCGGGCAGATCGCCCAACGCAGTCAATCGCCGCAGCAGACACGCTAAAAGATCTACCATTCTATGCCAAGAGGAGAGAGACAGATGAAAACTTTTCGAATTGCCGCTGTATTTGTTGTTTTTGCGATGCTGATCGCTGCTTGCGGCGGTGGGCAAAAACCCGCCGTCAAGTCCACCGAGCTGAACCTGTACGCCTGGTCGGAGTACATTCCACAAGCGATGTTGGATAACTTCACCGCCGAGACCGGCATCAAGGTAAATTACGACACCTATTCGTCCAACGAAGAACTCCAGGCGAAGTTGCAGGCTGGCGCTTCCGGCTATGACGTGATTGTCCCTAGCGACTATATGATTACGATCCTGAAGAAGCAGAACCTGCTGGAAAAGCTCGATCTATCTCAGATCCCCAACATCAAAAACATTGACGAGCGCTTCAGGAACCTGGAATACGATCCTGGCAACGAATATACGGTGCCTTATCAATGGGGAACGAGCTGCCTGGTGGTGGATACCAGCAAGGTTTCCCGGCCGATCACAAAATGGGCGGATTTATGGGATCCGGAATTTGCCGGCAAGGTTGTGCTGCTGGATGACGTGCGGGAAGTGTTGGGGATGGTGCTGGCCGTCCTGGGGTATGATAAAAACTCCACCGACCCAGCTCAATTGGAGGAGGCCAAAGCCAAACTGAGTGAGCTGATGGCGAACGTCAAACTGTTCGACAGCGATAACCCCAAGCAAGCGCTACTGGCGGGTGAAGTCTGGCTGGGGCAAACCTGGAACGGCGAAGCCTCCATCGCGCATAGCGAGAACGAAGCCATTCAGTATATTTTCCCAGAGGAAGGTTGCACCATCTGGTTCGACAACCTTGCCATTCCGAAGGGCGCGCCGCACATAGATGCAGCACTCACCTTTATCAACTATGTGTTAGACGCCAAAAATAGCATCCTGATCACCAAAGAGTTCCCTTACTCCAACCCCAACAAAGCCGCCCTGGAACTGCTCAAGACGGAAGACCCGGCGCTGTACGAGGCTTATATGTCCTTCCCCGCTACCAATCCCTCCGATGAAGATCTGAAACGGACTGCGCCGATCAAGGACATTGGCGAGGCAACCGCCCTTTGGGATCGAATTTGGACCGAAGTCAAGGGAGGTGAATAACCTATCTGACAGAGCAAAAACAGGTTCAATCCAAACCTTGATTTGTCGCCGGGCAGCCCTATAAATGGGCTTATCAGTTTAGCCCATCTATTTGGGCTGCCTGACAGCGAAACCAAGCGGCTGGCAAGCCGGGCGAAAACACGGAGAGTGCTTTATGAAAGTCTTGCTCGTAGGCGTTGGAGGCGTAGGAGAAGCAATTGCGATCATGGCTCAATCCAAATCCTGGGTGGAGCAAATCGTGCTGGCAGATTACAACCTGGAGCGGGCTAAAGAAGTGCAGGCGCGGCTGAACGATGCGACGCGTTTTCCCGCCGAGTTCGTAGACGCTGCCCAACAAAACATGGTTGAAGAGCTGGCAAATAAATATCAGGTTGACCTGATTATGAACGCCGCCGACCCACTGTATAATGTACCCATCTTCGAGGCGGCTTATAACACCGGCAAGACCTATATGGATCTGGCGATGACTCTTTCGGAGCCGCACCCTGAGGACCCTTACAATCAGTGCGGGGTGAAGCTGGGCGATTACCAGTTTGAACGCGCCCCCCTTTGGGAAAAGAAAGGGCTACTCGCCCTGGTTGGATTGGGCGTGGAGCCGGGCATGGCAGATGTGTTTGCCCGCTACGCTCAAGACTATCTGTTCGACGAGATTGAAGAAATCGGTGTGCGAGATGGCTCTAACCTGGAGGTGCGCGGCTACGAATTCGCGCCCAGTTTTTCCATCTGGACGACCATCGAAGAATGCCTGAATCCGCCGATTATCTGGGAGAAAGAACGCGGCTGGTACACCACGCCGCCCTTTTCCGAAGCAGAGGTCTTTGAATTCCCGGAAGGCATTGGCAAACTTGAGGTGGTCAATGTGGAACACGAAGAGGTATTGCTTGTGCCGCGATGGGTTAAATGCAAACGTGTTACCTTCAAGTATGGGCTGGGGGACAAGTTCATCAGCGTGCTGAAAACGCTGCACATGCTTGGCCTGGACAGCAAAGAGCCGATCAAGGTTAAAGATGTGATGGTGGCGCCGCGCGATGTGGTCGCCGCCTGCCTGCCCAACCCGGCGCGCCTGGGCGACCGCATGTTCGGCAAAACCTGCGCCGGAACCTGGGTGAAGGGCGTCAAAGATGGCAAGCCGCGCCAGGTATATATCTACCAGGCGGCGGATAACGAAGAATGTATGCGCAAATGGGGCTGCCAGGCGGTGGTGGCGCAAACCGCCTTTAACCCACTGATTGGCTGGGACTTATTGGAACATGGTGTGTGGAAGGGCGTCGGCGTGTTAGGGCCAGAAGCCTTTGATCCGCTGCCATTCATGGAAAAGATGGCTGAATATGGTTTTCCGTATCGGATAAAAGAGATGTAGCTGACTTTGTATAGACCTGAGAGGAGAGATCAGATGCCATACGGTTATAACGGAAAAATCCTGCACGTCAATCTGACAGAAGGGAGTCTGAACGTAGAAGAGCCGCCGGAGACCTTCTACCGCAAGTACATGGGCGGCAGCGCCATGGGGCTATATTACGTCTTGCGAGAGACCCCGCGTGGCGTGGATGCGCTTTCGCCAGAGAACGTGCTGGCGCTGATGGTCAGCGTGCTGACCGGCGCGCCGATCTCGGGCCAGAGCCGACTGAACGCCAACGCCAAGTCGCCGCTCACCGGCGCCATCGGCGACTCGCAATCCGGCGGCTTCTTCCCCGCCGAGCTAAAATTCGCTGGCTTTGACGGCATCGTGATCCGCGGCCGCTCCCCCAAGCCGGTCTATCTGTCCATCTTGAACGGCGAGGCCGCTTTGCACGACGCCAGCCATCTAACAGGCAAGCTTACCGGTGAAGTGGAGGCTCTGCTGCGCGAAGAAATGGGCGAAGCGAAGGCAGAGGTGTTGCAATATGGCCCCGCCGCGGAAAATGGCGTGCTGTTCTCCAGCCTGGTCTCGATGGCTAACCGCAATAACGGGCGCACCGGCATGGGACTGGTAATGGCCAGTAAGAACCTGAAAGCGATCGTTGTGAAAGGCAAGGGTGGCGTATCTGTCGCTGACCCGAAAGCCCTGACGGCGCTGAGCAGACTCGGCCCCAAAATTCTGCCGGATAACCCGGATATGCCCGGCCTGGCGCAGTACGGCACCGCCAGCGTAGTCATGTTCCAGAATGCCATCGGCAGCTTACCCACCTTCAACTACAATCAAGGCCAGTTTGCCGGCGCTGAACCGATCAGCGGCGAAGTAATGTACGATACGATCTTGAAGGATCGCGATACCTGCCACGCCTGTATTGTGCGCTGTAAACGGGTGGTGCAGGTGACCGAAGGACGCTACAAAGCTGATCCTCTGTACGGCGGTCCCGAATATGAGACCTTAAGCACCTTCGGCTCGTATTGTGGAGTGAGCGACCTGGCTGCCATCGCCGAGGCCAACCAAATCTGCAACCAATACGGCGTGGACACCATCTCCGCCGGCGCGACTATCGCCTTCGCCATGGAATGTTACGAGAAAGGCATCATCGGTTCGCAACACACCGGCGGACTGGAGCTGCGCTTTGGCGATGCCGACGCCATGCTGGAGGCGCTGCGCCTGATGGTGAACAATCAGGGACCTCTGGGGCAGGCGTTGGCGCAAGGTTCAGCGCGGGCAGCCAGGCTGTGGGGCAAAGCGGCTGAAGATTGCTTGATCACCGTGAAGAACCAGGAGGCGCCGGCGCATATGCCGCAAGCCAAACGCTCCCTGGCCCTCATTTACGCCGTCAATCCTTTCGGCGCTGACCATCAATCCAGCGAGCATGACCCCTACTATGAAGAAGGGGTGGCGGATTTGAACCTGCACCGCTTGTATGAATTGGACCTGAAAGACCCCACCCCGGCCTATAGCCTGAGCGCAGAGAAGGTGCGCTTCGCCACTTATACACAAATCTTCTATTCGCTGCTGGATACCCTTGAACTGTGCCAGTTTGTGTGGGGTCCGGCATGGACGCTCTACGGTCCCAGCGAAACGGTGGAAATGGTGCGCGCCGTCACCGGCTGGCGGGTGAGCTTGTATGAATTGATGAAGGTCGGTCAACGACGGCTGAACCTGCTGCGGGTGTTCAACGCCCGCGAGGGCTTCACCCGCAAGGATGACCGGCTGCCTAAGAAATTCTTCCAGCCGCTGCAGGGCGAAGGTCCTACCGCCGGCGTGGCGCTCGACCCAGCCGAGATTGAAGCTGCTCTCGACCTGTACTACCAGCTCAACGGATGGACGAGCGACGGCGTTCCCACCCGCGCCAGCCTGGCGGATTTGGGTATTGAATGGGCAGCGGAACATTTACCGGCTTAGAAGAGAGAATCTTTATGACTGCCCACCTCGATTCTTACAAATATCTCTCGCCGGTCTGGCCGCATTACACCCCCATCATTGCCTCGCGGGCAGAAGGTTGCTATGTATATGACCAGAATGGCGAAGCTTACCTGGATTTCACCTGCGGCATCGCCGTGACCAACACCGGTCACTGCCACCCACGCGTGGTAGAAGCCATTCGCAAGCAGGCTGGTCTGCTGCTGCATGGACAGATCAACATCGTGGTGCACGAGCCAATGTTGGAGCTGGTGCATGAGCTGCGCCAGATTGTGCACCCCTCATTAGATGGCTACTTCTTCACCAACTCGGGGGCAGAAGCGGTGGAAGGCGCCATCAAGCTGGCGCGCCACGCCACCGGCCGACCAAATGTGATCGTCTTTCAAGGCAGTTTCCACGGGCGCACCAACGCTACCATGGCATTGACCACCTCTAAGACCATCTACCGCGCCGGTTACCAGCCATTGACGCCGGGCGTGTTCGTCGCTCCCTATCCCTATGCCTACCGCTACGGCTGGGATGAGGAAACGACCAGCCGCTGGTGTCTGGAGGAATTGGAATTCCTGCTCCTCTCTCAAACCGCGCCCTGGGAGACGGCAGCTATACTGGTGGAACCCGTGATGGGCGAAGGGGGGTACGTCGTCCCGCCGACCAGTTTCCTGCGCGGTCTGCGTCAAATCTGCGACCAACATGGCATCCTGCTGATCGCCGACGAGATCCAGAGCGGCTTCGGGCGCACGGGGAAATGGTTCGCCCAAGAGCACTTTGATCTGATACCCGACATCATGACCGTGGCGAAGGGCATCGCCTCCGGCTTGCCTTTAAGCGGAGTATTCAGCCGGTTGGAGCTGATGGAAAAATGGATCCCTGGCTCGCACGGCGGGACGTTTGGCGGCAACGCCGTGGCTTGCGCCGCAGGCGTCGCCACCATTCAAGCCATCCGTGAGGAGAGTCTGCTGGAAAACGCCCGCCAGCGCGGCGAACAATTGATCAGTGGGTTGCGTCATCTGCAAGAGGAATATCCAGCCATCGGCGATGTGCGCGGCCTGGGTTTAATGGTGGGCGCAGAGTTCCGCGACGCCAAACGCCAGCCGGATAAAGCCGCCGCCAAAGCCGTCGTCCACGCGGCCCTGGAGCGCCGCCTGATGCTGCTCACCTGTGGCCCGTGGGATAACACGATCCGCTGGATTCCGCCGCTGATCGTCAACGCCGAGCAGATCAACCACGGGCTGGAGATCTTTCGCCAGTCGCTCCAAGAGGTGTTCGGTTAGGGATTTTAGTCTGTGGGAAACATTTTGGGGTATTGAAGCGCCCCGCTCGATGAAATATGGGGCGCTTCATGTTGGTTCTATTTTCAAATCGTTTTGAAGGAGAGATGATGACCGATTTTGCCGCCATTGATCACTATCTGGAACAACATTTGGATGAGAGCATCGCCGAATTGAGCCGTTTGGTTGCACAGCCCAGCGTGGGGGCGCAGAACTGGGGTTTGGAGGAATGCGCCTCCTTGGTGGCGGAGATGCTGCACCGGCGCGGTTTCACTGTACAGGTGCTGCCCAGCGGCGGCGCGCCAATCGTATATGGCGAACGCCGCGGACGCAGCGACAAGACCTTACTGATCTACAATCACTACGATGTGCAGCCGCCGGAGCCGCTGGAGCTGTGGGACAGCCCACCCTTCGAGCCACAGGTGCGCGACGGCAAGCTCTACGGACGCGGGGTGAGCGATGACAAAGGCCAATTTACCGCCCGCCTGCACGCCATTGACGCCCTTTTAGCCCTGGATGGCGAGCTGCCCTGCACGATTAAGTTCATCGTGGAAGGCGAAGAGGAAACCAGCAGCGAGCATTTGTTTGCCTTCGTAGAAAACCACCAAGAGTTGTTGAAAGCCGATGCCTGCTTGTGGGAGTTCGGCGGCGTAGATCATCGCGAAATTCCCATGCAATATCTAGGGCTGCGCGGCATCTGTTATGTGGAGCTTTGGGTAGAGACGGCTAAAACCGACGCTCACTCTGGATTGGGTGGCTCAATCTTCCCCAATGCCGCCTGGCGGTTGGTGTGGGCGCTGAACTCGCTCAAAGGGTCTGATGAGCGCATACGCATCCCTGGTTTTTACGAGGATGTGCGCCCGCCCAGCCCACGCGACATCGAGCTGATGTCGGCGTTGCCGGAAGTAGCCGAAGAATATAAACAACGCTATGGCGTCAAAACCTTCCTGAAAGGGCTGACCGGCGGCGTGGAGCTTCAATTGGCTGAGGTGTTCGAACCAACCTGCACCATCTGCGGGCTGACCTCCGGCTATCAAGGCCCTGGTTCGAAGACCGTGCTGCCA
Organism: Anaerolineales bacterium; assembly: GCA_020060465.1. GTDB lineage: Bacteria > Chloroflexota > Anaerolineae > Anaerolineales > UBA4823 > RBG-16-57-11. The sequence goes on along the minus strand of JAGVAD010000007.1, from coordinate 18,818 downwards.
GCGCGCGCATCAGCCAAAGTGGATTTCCGCCTGGTGCCTGACCAGCGTCCGGAACGTGTTTTAGAATTGCTGCGGGCGCACCTGGATGCGGAGGGCTTCAGCGATGTGCACATCACCGATCTGGGCGGCGAACCGCCGGCGCGCACCGACCCGGATCACCCCTTCGTAGATCTGGTGGTGCGCACCGCCGAGCCAGTCTATGGCGCGCCAATGCAGATTGTGCCTATGGTGGGCGGCTCCGGTCCCAACTACCCGTTCGTGCATACGCTCAAGCTGCCAGTGGTCACCGCCGGCGCCGGTTACCCCGGCACGCTGGCGCACGCTCCTAATGAGAACATCCGCCTGGATCTTTATTTGAAGCACGCCCGGCACATGACGCGCATTCTGAAGGAATTTGGAGGAGAATAATTCTGACCCTGGTTAAGATGCTCATTCCGAAAAAGTGCGTAATTATTTCTTTGGGCGAGTATTTTCCTTAGATATTTCTCAGGGTTCGCGGCGTAACGCTGCACTTGAGCGGGTGTTAACATGTTATCATTGACCGCATACGCGGCAACCTGCATCGAGGTCAAATCATTTTTTAGATAGAGCGAGAAAGATGGAAGATACAGTTCATGAAACTATAAACCTGGCGGCAGCGCCTTTCTTTGACCAACCGCAGGTTGATAAGATAGAGATTCCGATCGGGCCCGGCGTTCCGCTGGGCAGCCAACAGGTCTTCAATCCTCAGTTGGGGATCGGAGGCGCATACGGCGCATGGGGAGAGGCATACGACAACGAGAGCTTGAAGGCGTTTATCGAGCGCCGACTGGGAGCGCCCTTGTTGGAAAGCGAAACGATGGACCTGGCATCCTTGGGCTTTAATTATCGCCACCATATTTGCAGCCTCTCGCCGCAAGAGCATCTGGATGTCGAGGTGACAGTGGGAGCGCATTTTCTGCGCGCCGCGGCGCACGCCTGCGGTTGGGAGCCGTCAGAAGTACAAGCCGTGCTGATCGGCGCCAGTGGGCCAGCCTCGGAAGATTATACGCTGCGCATCGCCGATCAAGCCGGCATTCCGGAGGAGGCGCTGAAAGTCAGCGTGCACAAAGCCTGCGATGGCTCAGTAGGCGGGCTGCACCTGGCGTTGAACCCCGAACTGGGTTTTGGCGGACAAATGCAGAGAAACCTGGCGGAAGAGTTGCGGGGCAAAAAAGTGCTGGTTGGCGGTATTGAAGGGTTAAGCCGCTTCGTACAGGCTTCGCGCGATAAAAACGCCCTGCAACTTTTCGGCAACGGCGCAGGCGTGATCGGCGTGATCCCCGGCGAGAACATCGAATTCATTGTTGGGAAATCTCATGAAGTCTTCGACGAACAGGGCGTCCTGGCAGTGCACATGTATTACCCGCACACCCGCCAGCGACACGAAGGGGGATCGAACCTGGAAGTGAGCCAGGAGGGAAAGAGTCATATCCGAGTGGCCGGGCTGATGAATGAGCCACGCGATGGAGAACCCGTCTCTATGGCTGGCCCCATGGGCATGGTCAAGCTGTTTGTGCGCAGCGGCGTTCAGGTAGTACGTGAGGTATATCAGGCTTACCAGGAGCGGATCAACCAGGGCATCGCCGCCAGCAAGAAGATCTCCGTGGCGATTGTGCATCACGCCAACTACAAAATCAACAAACTGAAGGAAAAACACCTGCGAGATCAGGGTATCGTTTTGGATATGCCCTGGCTGTTGAGCGAATTCGGCAACGTCAGCGCGGCGTCGAACATGATCGCCTTCCTCCGCCGCTTGCCGCGCATGGAACCTCTCGACCATGTGCTAATTGATGGCTTTGGAGCGGGTACATATTACGACGCGCTGGTGGTGTCGCTGGCTGGCTAGGCGCTCGGATTGGTGCGACGCATATGTTCAACGGATTGTTGCACTAACTCACGCAAGACAGCGACATCCACATCTTCAAGCTTTTTGATATAGAGACACGCTTTGCCGGTCTTGTACTTACCCAGACGGCTTAGCAAATGCTCATATTGATCGAACCCCGCCATAATATATAAGGTGAGGTTTTGTTTGCGCGGCGAGAAGCCGGTCAAGAACCAATCTCCCTCACGCCCGGAGGCATATTGATAGTGATAGCTGCCAAAGCCCACCACGCTGTCGCCCCACATTTTGGGTTCGACACCGGCTGCCTCTCTCATTAGCTGCAGCAGCGCAAAACAATCCTGGCGCTTCTTTATATCTTCTACGCCGTTTAGAAAAGTTGTCACACCCTCATCGGTCGGTTTCGTCTTTAGTTCAGCCACGCTTATCTCCTTTACTCTAAGCTCATCCTCATTCCACCAATAAATTGCCGCCGATCAAACCCAACTGGGCAGCTTTACTCACCGCCTCTGCGCGATTCGAAGCATCAAGCTTTTCCAATATATGGCGCACATGCGTCTTGACGGTATTCTCAGAAATAAATAACTCGGCGGCGATCTGCGCAGTGGTTTTGCCCAGCGCCAGGCAACGAAGCACTTCCATTTCGCGGCTGGAAAGACCACTTTCAGCAGCGCGACCCATATCGCCGGCTACCGCAGCCTGCAACACCTGGCGCGTCACCTGCGGCGAGAGTACCGACAGCCCCTCAGAGACCAACAGAATGGCGCGGCGCAATTCGTCCGGCTCGGCGCTCTTCAACAGGTAACCATCCGCGCCAGCAGCGATTGCGCCCAGCAGATCTTCTTCGTTCTTCGAGATGGTAAGCATCAGGATGCGCAGCGAAGCGCTCCCTGGCTGGCTGCGCAACTGGCGCACCACTTCCACGCCGCTCATGCCGGGCATATTTACATCTAACAACAGGATGTCCGGGTGCAAGCGGCGCGCCATCTCGATCGCCGCGGGGCCATCGCCAGCTTCGCCTATCACCTGAAATTCGCCCATCTCGCCCAACAAACTGATCAGGCCAGCGCGGAACAAAGCGTGATCGTCTACCACCGCCAGGCGCACTTTACTCATCTCTTCATCTCCTCTACCCCCTTGAGCGGCAAGCGGATGCGCACCGTTGCGCCCTGCTGTGGACGGCTGATGATCTGGAAATCAGCGCCGATCAATTCGGCGCGCTCACGCATCCCACGCAGTCCATGTTGTGAGGGGGTGGTGATGTCTTCGGGAGCGAAACCGCGTCCATCATCGCGCACCTCCAACACCAGATCGTCGCTGCTCTGGCGGCAGGCGAGCCACACTCGGCTGGCCTGGGCATGCTTGCGCACATTGCTGAGCGCCTCCTGCACAATACGGATCAATTGCGCCTGTACTTCCGGGGAGAGGTTGACGGCGACTTCCATTTCTTCCAGGCTCACCTCCAGCCCGCTTAGCTCCTGGAATTCCTCAGCCGTCTGCGACAGCCAACCCTGCAAACCGCATTCATCCGGCGAGATGCGCAGCCCGTCAATCGCCTGGCGGGCGTCCTGATACGCCTCGCTAAGCGTGGAATAAAAAACTTCTGCGCTACGCTGGGCGCGGGCAATGTCGTTGCGCGCCAGATAGGTGCGCAACTGAGCGGCTTGTAACTTGAGAAAACCAATGGTTTGCGCCAGTCCATCATGGATTTCGCGCGCCAGGCGAGCGCGCTCTTGCAGCATGGTCTTATATTCTAGCTCGGCCATCAGATTGGCGTTTTGTACCACCAACGCCACTTGACCTGCAATGGTTTGTAGCAAAGCCAGTTGGCGTGGCTGGAAGCCACGCGCCCGCTGATTGCCAACCAGGATGGCGCCCAACACGCCGCTCTCAGGGGAGATGAGCGGCGCCGCCACCAGCGACTTGAGATAAGGGCGAGGGATCGGCTCGCCCTGCGGATCGCCAGCCAGGTCGCCGAGCAGAACCGGCTCACGGGAAGTCATCACCCCTTGCAACAAGGCGTCCACGAAGGGGCGCGCCTGGGGCGGTAGCTCGCCCTCCACCAGCTCGATGCCCTGTGAGGCGAGGCGCGAGCCAGAAACGGTAAGCACAGCGAAATCTGCCCCCAAGGTGCGATAAACATTGCCTAGCAGTCCGTTGAGTTGGGCGCTCAGATCCGTTTTCTGGCGCAGAAATTGAAGCTGACGCAGCGCCGCAAGCTCGCGGCGGCGCAGATAGACGCCTTCCAGCCCCAGCGCGGCCTCATCTAGCAAGGCGCCGATCAGGCTACGCGTCTGGGGGTCAAGCGGCGCTGGATGAGGTAAAAACAGATTCAGCACGCCGAACTCACGCTCGCCGCGGCGCACCGAAAGGCACAGCAAACCGGAGGCATTGGCGAACGGACCGCGCAGCAGCGGGCAATCGCCGGGCAATTCCAACGGCTCGCGCGCCTCGCACTCGCGGCAACGGTCTACCACACCAGGCGTGGTAAGATAATCCAGCCAGGCTTCCATGATTGGGAAGGGCAATTCGCCATGGCTGAGCGCGGTCTGCGGCTGACCATGTTCATCAATGGGGACGAAGGAGGCGCCTGTCGCGCCGCTCAACTCAACCATCAGTTTCAACACCGGCTGGATAATTTGGTTCTCGTCGCTGGCATCCACAAAACTGCGGCTCAAGCGGAACAGGGCTTCCATGCGCTCATACGCCTCTTTGAGGCGTAGTTCGGTCTGCGCCAGACGCTGTTCCAGTTGGCGACGTTCCTCCAGCAATTCGTGCAGCCGATTAAAGGTCAGATATACGACCAGCGCCCCAACTGCCAATAACGCCAGAGGGGCGATCTGCCCGACGATTGGAAAGCTTGCCGGTGATTTGACTGCGCCGACGATCTGCAAGCCGATCACCAGCAAGGCGACGCCTGACAGAATCCAGAGCAGCCAAGAAGATTGAAATACACGTCCGAGGCGTTGCTTCAGTGAACTCACAACCACCATTTTACCCTTAAACGCAAAGCGCTTAATAAATAATTGATGACAACACATAGATTAAATGCGACTCAACGAGATATTCTTCCCCCATGAGGGTTAACTGAAATCATACCCAACGCCGGGCCGCGATCACCCATAAGGATGATGACAGCCTGATAAGCGAGGAATAAAATCAATATCGTTTGGGGATGGAGATTGAATGTCTTTCAACCTGAAGGAAAGCATCCAATTTTATGGGTTTCGTTGCAATGTAGAAGGAGGTCAGGAATTGAAAAAGGCAAGCTTGTTTGGGTTAATAATCTTTGTTGTCTCCGCCAGCCTGCTGTTGAGCGCTTGCGGACCAAAATCCGTCACTTTAGACGTGGAGATGAAGGAGTTCGCCTTCATTCCTGACCACTTTACCGTACCGGCCGGGGCAAAGGTGACTCTGAATCTGAAGAACACCGGCACGTTGGAGCATGAATATGTCATCATGGTGCTTGGGAAAGAAGCCACCCTGCCCTTCAACGAAGACGATGAGGGCAACATTTATTGGGAGGCTGAATTAGAGGCGAAACAAAGCGTTACCGTAGAGTTCACTGCCCCCAGTGAGCCAGGCGAGTATCAAGTGGTGTGCGGCACGCCCGGCCACATGGAGCAGAACATGAAAGGCGTTCTGACCGTGACGCCCTGACGTCGGACGCCCTGCGGTTTTTATTGGTATATTATTCGGGTGGGCAAGATGAGCGGCTGATAGCCGCTCATCTTTGCGTTAACAAGAAGGGTCACAGAAGACGCTTCTTGCGACATAACATTAACCGGCCGATAAATCTCCCTTAATACGTCTTGATTATACTAACCTCGAATACCACATCCCTAAGGAAGGGAGAGCAGGAAGATGAATGAGGAACCTTTTCAGGAAATCCATTCTGTATTATCCTTCCCGCGCAGCATGGAAGGCTCTATTCTCCCCACAACAGGTGACTACGTCAAACGGCTGCGGTGCATGATCACCGATGAGATCTTTAAAGCGCTGGGGATTCCACCAGGCAGCCTGAGTCGCCGTCTATTTGGCCCGCTCTTCTGGTTGCCGGCGCAGCACTTTGCCCGCCTGGCTGCCGCCTTCGATGAGCAGGTCAGCCAGTTTGGCTTTGCCGCTGCAGCCAAGTGGGCGGTTGAGCGTTTCGCCGAAGGAATGGAAGTTCAAGGAGCAGAAACGATCCCAAACAAAGAGCCTCTGCTGATCGTTTCAAACCATCCGGGCGTTTTCGACGCGCTGGCGATTGCTGCAAACCTGCCACGCGACGACTTAAAAATCGTTATAACCGGCATCCCTTTCACCTTTGCCCTACCCTACAGCACGCACAATCACCTGATCTACGCCACAAGAGAGCCGCAGCAGCGAATGACTGTTCTGCGTAAAATCATCCGCCTGTTGGAGGAGGGCCATGCGGTGTTAATCTTTCCCAGCGGCGGCATTGACCCCGACCCGGCGACGCTGACGGGCGCGCCTTACTCACTGAAGAACTGGTCGGCCAGCCTGGAGATCATGCTCAGAAAAGCACCGCAGACGCAGGTATTGGTGACCATTGTCAGCGGTGTGCTGAACCACCATTTTGTGCGCAGCCCATTGGTATGGCTGCGCAAGAATCGGCGCGACCGCCAGCGCGTGGCGGAGTTTTTGCAAATCATCCAGCAAGTCATTTGGGGAACAAGGTTAGGGTTACGCCCGTGGATCACATTTTCTCAGCCGCTGCCTGCCAGTCAGATAGATCGCGGTGTGGGCAGCGCAGAGCGCTTCTTACCCACCATCATCACCCAGGCTCATCAGCTCATGGCGCTGCATCAGGCGCGTTGGCGGACCCGCAGCCTGGTTAATTTAGGATAAGTTCTTTCAGCAAAAGTCAACGAACATAACGAGAGGCGCTGTCTTTCCATCCAGAAAGGGCAGCATGAAGGCGTCCTTTTACCAGCGGAACCAGCTTTCAGGGAAGAGTTTGGGGACAGGCTGACGTGCCCGTTTTGGCTGGGGTTGATTCAATAACCGCCGGCAAACATCAGCAATGCGGCCAGCAGAAGCACCGTTGTTCTGCATCGGGGCCAGCCGTTTCAATTCGTCAAGATCGAAATAGGAATGTACTTCTTTTCCCAGGGCAATCCCGGTATAGACCACCGATGAATATTGGGTGATCAAAACATCGCAATTGGCAATCATCTCATGAACATTGCCATCAGTGAAAATTAAAGCGCCCGGTGCATATTGCTCGATCTCACGGCGTGCGCGCTCAAAATTCTCGTTGGGATGGAGTTTAAAGATCAACTGCCGCCCAGCGGCGATTTTCAGGCATTTACGAATAAAAGTTGGGCGGTCGTCAGGTTTAAAGTTTTCCCGCGCGCAGGTAGTGGCTGCTAAAACATAGCCCCGGTAAGGAAAATCATTCTTCAAATAAGAAATAGCATTGTCGAAATTAGGAATGCCAGTTACAGCGATTTTCTCGGGTTTCACGCCCTTGCGAATGAACAAATCGCGGTAACCTGGGGATGCAACACAGAACACTTCATAGGCATCAGAAAGACCCGTGGCCGCAGTATTCGCCAGGTAACGCGGCAGGCGGAGTGTTCGCACCAGATGATAAGCCGGCCCTTCCGGCTCGGTCATTCCCTCCTGGATCAAAACAATCCGTTTGCCTAAGAGATTTCTTTGAATAAGCGTATCTGTACAAGTAACGACCAGGTCATACGAATGAGCCTTACCGCCGAAATCCATCGCTAAGTGATTTTCTCTTAGATAACGTTCCGTAGCGCGTCGGTGCGCACCGCCCAAAATGGTGAAATTTAGCAAACCCAATTTACTCAACAGACCCAGTAAGCCATCTGCATAGAAAGGAGTGAAATAGCAATTGAACTCGCTCATTTGACGCGAGATTGCATGCATCATAGTGGTTTGATTCAATGAGCCGCAAACAAAGAGTACATTTGTGGTCATCGAGATTTCTCTCCGGTTCAGGAAATCACCAAATCAAGAATGACTCGCCAAGTAATGTTGACTGCTAATAAGCACCCGCTTCATGCGGCTGAAGCGAATGGGTGCAGAAGGATGCTCATTCCAGGCGATCCAGCCCGCCTTGCGCAGCATCATGCGTGGCGCCCAATTGACCAAGATGTGCAATCCAGTACGATCAGAGTTTATGCAAACCTGTGTCTGGCGCGTCTCAAGAGCGCGGCGTAAGTCGGTAGCAGAGCCTCCAGGAAATTCGGTGGCTCCGCTACCCAGGGTAATCAACATATGAGAGTCGCTGCTGCCCACGGAAGCCAGCGGCAGTTCTCTAGAAAGCGCCGTCGCCCGTTTATTGCTGCGGCGATAGATCAGCCCTGCGTTATAAGCCTCAATGCCCACCAATACCTCAGCTACGCCAGGCACTTTCAAAGCTTCGCGGATGGACTTTTCGCTTAGCGCGCAGGCCCACATCGCCATCGGGTGGGGAGCAATGCACAAGCCACCTAACTCGCCTACCCTGAGTACAGTTTTTGTCAGCGACATTCCAGCAGGAATGATCTCGTTCACAAACAAGGCAATCAAATGCCCGTCCGCAGTAGTAATCTCGATGCCAGGGATAACTTCTACGCCATAAAAGGGAGCACGCTGGACAGCTTCCAGCGCGCCCGTGATTTGGTCGTGATCGGTAATTGCAATTAAATTCAAATTGGTAAATTCAGCCGTATATTTCAAGATCGCTGAAACAGTACACGTACTATCCCAACTATAGTTCGTATGAATGTGCAAATCTGCGAGGCCCATGTATTAAAACTCCTGTGGAAAAACAATTAATCATTGGTAACTCTATGAATATAGAGCTTTTCGCACTCAGTATAACGAGCCGCTATTAAGGGCAGTTCAATGACCCTTTAATGTTTAGTTTTAGATTTGCTAGCAATTGATTAATATTTCCTACCCTGGCACCATGATTGATGTCGTTTTTTATCAAGATTTTGACATAACGTTAACCCGCTTTTGAAAGCATGTTAATCGGTGTCCTCTAAAATGCTATTGAGGACAAATTTGTGGAAAGTCATACCGAATTGAACGACTCTATGGTCTATTTCAGTAGTAGAAGCTCATTGGACTGGGATGAGCGTCTGGCGCATTGGATTTCCGACCTGTTCAGCCCACCCCTGCTGGCAGTGATTGGTATCCTGCTGGTACTGCAAACGACCAATACAGCCATCAGCCGGTGGTGGATAATTTATTATCTGACCCTGACGGTGATCGTACCGGTGATGTATCTGATATGGAAGCTGCACCGCAAAGAAATCAACGATTTTCACATGTATGTACGCGAACAGCGCATTCGCCCTATGCTGTTCACCCTGGCATGTACGATTACCGCTTTGTTAAGCATTTGGATAGGTGGCGCGCCGAAAACCCTACTAGTTTTTGGGACGATGGGTGTTATTCAAGTAGGCTTTTTATTGCTTGTCACGCTTCGCTGGAAGATCAGCGGGCATGGTGCGGCGATCGGCAGCCTGGCAGTGTTCTTATGGAGTCTTTACGGAGCAGCGGCAGCCCCAGCTCTGTTAGCTATCCCATTGGTTGCATGGGCGCGTGTACGCATCCAACGTCACACGATTGCACAGACTGTAGCCGGCTCCTTGGCAGGCATGTGCATCACTTTGGCGTTCGTTTTATTGATCTTATAGAGATAACCTGCCATGATTAGACAGATCAGGTAAAACGCAGAAAAAAACCGCCCTCAAATGCGTCGCTATAACCATTCTCCTGATCCAAAGAGAGCGCAACCGTTAAGCAATTATCCGTTCCATCTCTTCCTTCTCCTAAGTAGGGCCGACCGGCGATGGGGATTTATCGTCGGTCGGTTCTATTAACCTGGGAATAATCTAATTTTCAAGGGACTAACGATGCTCACATTGTGCTTTGATGGATTGTTTCGCAGTGTAGCCGCCCACCTTACCCAGCAGACGCATGCTGGCTTCATGTGTTATGGATGGATCATCACTCGTCAGGGGCTGCGGATTGCTCATGGACACGGCGCATTTGCCCACAGCAAAAACGCCTCTTCAAATATTGCTGAATATTTGGCGCTCATTGAAGGGCTGGACGCTTTGCTTGACCTGGGAATAGAGAACGAATTGGTTGAAGTATGCGGAGATGCCAAAAGCGTAATTGACCAGATGTGCGGCAAAGCTCTGGTTAACGCGGCCAGCATAAAACCTTTATACCGGAGAGCTATGCAGCTCGCCAGCCGCCTGCCGAACATACAATGGTCGTGGACGCCACGCAAACATAATCGCCCAGCCGACTCACTCAGTCGCCGCGCCTTGCGGCAAATGCGCCTGAACCACGGCAGCTACCAAGCTGCTTTAGAAATGATTATCAACGACACAAGTTGGTCAGATCGCTTACTGCCTGTGATGGATTTGAGACTATATAACGCAGGCAGAATGCTAAATTAAACGACACCGCCAAGCAAGGATTTAAACGCCTATTTCAGCGTGCGCAGGAACGCCATTACCTGCCAGATCTGCTCTTGAGAGAAGATCATCTTCCAGGCTGGCATGGCGGAATGGAACGGCGACATCGCCCCGCCCTCGGCAATGCGCCATAAGATATAGTCATCCTGCAAAGAGGACATTTCTTTCGCCAGCGGCTGGGGCTTGGGGTTCAGGGATTGCGACGCCGGGCCATCGCCCATGCCGCTTGCGCCGTGACAGGCTGCACAGTTAGCAGCGTAGAGTTGCTTTCCGGCTTCGATGGCGGCTGCGTCGCCAGCCAGAGGATTGCTCTTCCCGGCGTAATCCGGCGGGACGGTGGGCTTTGCCTGGTCGCTGACCACAGTTGGCTGCGGCGAGCCAGCGCAAGCAGCCAGGAATGCAACCAGCCAGATAGCGATGAGCAATGTGAAAAGCGTTGGATTTTTCCGCATCGGTGTTCCTGTATGTATGGATGATGAATTCTATGTATTGGTCTGGAGCGCCGCCAAAACTTCGGCGCTGTGGCCGTCAGGTTTGACGTTTTCAAAGACTTTTACAATTTTCCCCTGGGCATCTACCAAGAAAGTGGTGCGATACACGCCTTCGTATTGACGCCCCATAAACTTCTTCGGTCCCCACACTCCGTAGAGAGCGCACACCTGATGCGCCTCGTCCGCCAGCAGGGTGAACGGCAAACCGTACTTCTCTTTGAATTTAGCGTGCTTTTTAGGCGAATCGGGGCTGACGCCTAGAATGACCACGCCAGCGCGCTGATAGTCGCCATAGCCATCGCGGAAATTGCAGGCTTCGGTGGTGCAACCTGGGGTGTCATCTTTCGGATAAAAATACAGCACCACCGGCTGACCGCGAAAATCGGACAGACGGCGCAGCGCGCCCGTCTCATCGGGAAGGATAAAATCAGGGGCAGGGTTTCCGGCAGGAATAGGCATATCCATCTCCTGATTGAACTATGACATAATACCTGCTTTGAGCAATGCTTGCTCTAACGATTCAATGGTTGCTGGCTTGATGATGACCAACAAAGCGCCGGTTTTACGCACTTTGCCGGCCGTCTCCGGCTGGTCGTCAGAGGTGATAAACACAATCGGCACATCCTGCATGCGCGGGAAGCGGCGCAGGTAAGACAGCACCTCGAAGCCGTCCACGCCAGGCATATTGATGTCCAAAAAGACAATATCCGGGGTGAAATCTTTAAGCACCAGCATGGCGGCGCGCGGCCCATAAGCTGCCTGAGCCTGCACATTCAGCAGCGCGAGCATTTCGACGACCACATCAGCCGATTCACGGTTGTCGTCTATCACAAGGGCAGTGACCATGGCTAACTCACCTCAGCAACCAATTCCCCCATGCGGGAGACATCATATCCGGGCAGCGCAGCAACCGCCTGACGAAAAGCCGGCTCGCTCAAGACTTCGAAGAGGGGCGCTAACAGCTCGCTGTGATAGATTTCATCGGGGATCACCAGCTCGTAATGCTCATCATAGAGCGGGATGAAATCCAGATCCAGCGCCTGCGCGGCGGCGGCGATGCCCAGCCCACAATCCGCCCGCCCCGAAGCGACCGCGGCTGCCACAGCTAAGTGGGTGTACTCTTCTTGAGTATAGCCCCGAATGGCTTCCGGCGCAATCCCCAACCGAGATAACTGATAATCGAGCAGAACGCGCGTGCCCGCGCCGCGCTGGCGGTTGACAAAGGTCACCTCCGGGCGCGCCAGGTCTTGTAACGAGCGGATGTCCTTCGGATTGCCGCGCGCCGTGATCAACCCCTGCTGGCGACCCACCAGAGCGACTACTTTCACCGCCCTGCCAGGCAGATATTGGCGGATGGCGCTGAGGTTATATTCGCCGGTTTGTGGGTCCAGCAGGTGCGAACCCGCCAGGTGCGCCTCGCCACGGCGCAAAGCCACCAACCCGCCCTGGCTGCCCACGTTTGCTGAAGCCAAACGGCGGCCGCGCCCGGCCAGAAACTGAGCCAGCAAATCCAGAGTCATGTCGTGCGAGCCAATGGCGAAGATGGTGCGTTCCAATTCCGCCGGATGACGGTACAGACGCACCGTCAGCGGCGCGCCGGCCGGTAAACCCTGCGAGCCGCGCGGCAGGATGGCAATGCCATCGGCGCGCACCAGCGAAGTGATCACCCCCGCGCCGCGAGATAGCGGCGCTGCCAGCAGTTTATCGCCCACGCGCCCCACAGCTACACGCATATAGTCGTCGTCACCCGCCGGTGAAGTCACCTTGCGCGTCAGCGTCGCCTCCACCGTCAGCGGCTCCTGCGGTGGACGCCCCAGCCAGCGCGCCAGCAGCGGCTCCACGAAAATCTCTCCGGTCAGCGCCGCGGATACCGGATAGCCAGGCACGCCGATCACGGGAATCGAGACCGTTGGGCTGCGCCGAACCATCCCCAAGATCACCGGATGCCCGGGACGCACTGCCACCCCATGCACCAACACCTCGCCCAGCGAGGCAATCACGCGGGCGGAAAAATCCTCCGAACCGGCGGAAGAACCCGCGTTGAGCAACACCAGGTCATGCTCTGCGGCGGCTTCTTGCACCCGCCGGTGGATGTCTTCGAAGCGGTCGGGGGTGATGGGAAAGCGCTTCGCCTCGCCGCCCCATTGGTTCACCTGAGCAGCCAACACCAAAGAGTTGAATTCGATGATGTCGCCAGGGCGCACCGGTTGACCTATTTCCACCAATTCGCTGCCGGTAGGCAAGATAGCGACACGCGGGCGGCGCGCCAGGCGCAGGTGGGTATGCCCGCAGGCAGCCGCTGCGCCCAGATCCACCGGGCGCAGAACGTGACCGGCGGGCAAGACTAGCTGCGTCGCCACGATGTCCTCGCCCATGGGGCGCACATTGCTCCACGGCGTGACCGAGGCGCGAATGCGGATCACCTGCGGACGGCGCGGATTGGCGGCAGGCAGGCCGGCCTCATCCAGCGGCTCGACGTTTTCGATAGGGATGACCGCGTCGGCCCAATCCGGCAACGGATCGCCGGTATCCAAATATGCAGCTTGTTTCTCACCAGCGGAGGCGGCGCAGATCAGCGTCACAGGCTGATTGAGCATGGCTTCAGCCGTCGCCGCGGCGCGCACGGCGAAACCATCCATCGCCGAAGCGTGATAGTGCGGCGAAGACAGGCGCGCCCACACCGGCTCAGCCAGCACGCGCCCGACCAGCCGCTCGTCCAGGGGCAGTTCTTCCACCCCCAGCAAGCCATCGCAGCCACCCTGGCGCAGCGCCTGATTGAAACGGTCCAAAGCTTCGGGGAGAGGAATATCATGCAGATAGACGGCCATGATCCAACACCAAAAATCCCTCCTGGGTGAGCGCAGCCACGGCGCGCTCCAGAGAGACTTCCTTTACTAAAACATAGTCGGTATCGAACGTAGATAGAGCAAAAATGCTGACGCCGGCGCGCGCCAGGGGTGCAGCAATGGACGCCAAAACACCCACCAGGGCAAAATCCAGCCGACCATGTACTTGCAAAACCCGCCAGCCGCGCTCGGCGCGCGCTTCCGGCGGCGCAAAACGCTCCGCGCACACCACGCTCAATTCATCACGGGTGCGCAGCAAGGCAAGCAGGTCGCTTGGGCGCGCCCACTCCGGAAAATCGGCCTCCGCCGCCAGGCGGCAAACCGCGTAACGCTCCGGCAGGATCATGAGGGTCAGATCAGAAGGCGGATTCATAACAGATAGACTTCGACGATCGCTCCAGCTTCCAACCCCACGGCGTCGGGCGGAATGCGCACCAAGCCATCAGCGCGGGCCAGGGTGAAGATGAGGTTGCTCTTGCCGAACACCGGTTCCGCCAAATATCCCTGCGGCGAGGCGACCAGACGCGCCGCCACCCAATCTTCCCGCCCGGCCTGGGAGGGGAGATTCAACGTCAGCCGGGCGGAGACAACGGGCGCCGGTCGGCTCACCCGCACGCCGAGCAGGCGCTGCAAGATGGGCCTCACAAACAGCCCGGCGATGACCAACGCGCTGACCGGGTTGCCCGGCAGCCCAATGACCGCTTTCCCCTGGCACGCCGCCAGGATGGTGGGTTTGCCGGGACGCACGTTCAGCCCATGCGCCAGCACGCCGGGCTCGCCCAAGGAGTGGATCACCTGGGCGGTCAAATCGCGGGCGCTGGCCGATGAACCGGCGGTGATGACCAGCATGTCGCATTCCTGCAAGGCGCGCTGCGCCGCGTTGCGCAGCGCTTCGGCGTCATCGGGCAGGATGCCATAACGCACTGGCTGTCCGCCGGAGGCTTCCACCAGGGCGCTCAAGCTGTAGGAGTTCACGTCGCGCACCTGGCCAGGGCGGATGTCGCTTTCCGGCGCAACTACCTCGTCGCCGCTGGAGAGGATGCCCACCCGCGGGCGTTGCACAACCGCCAGGCGGGTGATGCCCAGCGCCATCAAACCGCCGATCTCCGCCGGGCGCAGGCGGACTCCGGCGGGGATGACCACTTCGCCGGCCGCCACATCCTCGCCCACCTTGAGCACATTTTCGCCCGGCGCAACCGCCCGCAGCACTTCCACTTCATCCGGGCGAGCGCTCTGCGTATATTCCAGCATCACCACCGCGTCAGCGCTGGCAGGCAGCATGCCGCCGGTATGGATCAAAGCGCACTGCGCGGTGTCCAGGCGCAGGTCGGCGACGGCGCCCATCGGGATCTCACCCACCAGTTGCAGATAGGCAGGCAAGGACTCGCTTGCGCCGAAGGTATCCGCGGCGCGCACCGCGTAGCCATCCACCGCGGCGCGGGCGAAGGAAGGCAACGGGTGCGGCGCGCTGACTGCTTCCGCGGTCACCCGCCCCAGGGCGTCGCTGGAGGCAATTATCTCTGCACGCGGTTGGGGGGAGAGTTGAGCCAGCAACAATTGCAAGGCTTCCGCTGGCGGCAATAATTCCAGGAATTCGGGCATACGTCAATCTAGCGACAATTGTTCAGCGCCGTTCAAGAAACCAGGTCAGCGCTATCCAGGATGATAACTCAGTTTGTCCAAAAGGCAAAGGTCAGCAAATAGACCAGCACGCCAAAAAACGCCAACGCGCCAATGGTGAGGGCATTCCAGTTGGGTTTGGCGCCGTTAGCAATGGCGCGCATCTGCCAGATTTGAAACCCTCCGATGGGGAGGGAAAACAACCCGGCCAGGGCAGCGAAGCCAGGATAGCCGAAGGCGCGGGCGATCAGCAACAGTAGATAAACGGTGAGAATGAGCGCATTGTGCAGCAACATGCCGTTCTGCCAGCCCAGACGGATCATCAGGGTATGCTTGCCGTGCTTGAGGTCGGTGAAATAATCGGGCAGGGTAAAAGCCAGTAGCATAGCCAGGTGCGCCGCGGTCAACGGGAAGGCGCTCATCGCCACCAGGCGGTGCATGGCGCCGGTTTGCAGGATGAAAGCATAAGCCGGCACCAGGAACGCCACCAACACCGAGGTGGTTAATTCGCCGTAACCGGAAGCCTCCAGGCGCACCGGCGGCACAGAATAGAAGAAAGCACCCAGAAACGCCAGCCCCATGATCAGATAGGCGGCCGGTGCAGGGTTAAGCTGAGCGATGATCAGCACTGTCAGCGAGGCCAGAAACGCCAGGCAAGCCAGAGCAGCCAGCAACGCAGTTCGGCGCGGCAAGCGACCTGGCGCCAGGGCGTTGCTTCCACCGGTTAGAAAGGTGCGGTTGGGGTTATCCAGATCGGCGGGGGCGTTGAAATATTCGTTCAGATAATGCACACTGAGCTGCAACAGCGTCACCCAGATCTGCCCCAGCCAGTAGGCGCTCCAGTTGATCGTCGCCCCCAAATAGCGCGCCATGCCCGCCCCCAGGGCGTACACCAGCAGGAGGCCGAGCAGAAACAGCGGACGGGAGAGCTGGATGAACCAGCGCAGGTTTTGTAAGCCTTTTTTCTGCGCAGGTTGCTCAGACATGCTTCACTCTCCGCTCAGCGCCCTGCGGATTTCGCGCTGATGGATCTGGTTGTGACGGTACAGCAGTTGGATGATCTCTTCCAGCGCAGCCACGCCCAGCCAGGGGTGTCGGCCCTGGCGCAACAAATCCTGCGCCGACAGGCGCGCCACAAGCTGGACGGAAGCCTGCCGCTGAGCGGCGAATTGTTCCAATAAAGAGGGGATAGATTCCCCCTCCATCTGAGATACCTTGCGTTCGTTATAAGCGTTCAAGTCGAAGTCCGCCGGAGCGCCCTCGCCGCCATCCAACACATTTTGAATCAGTTTATAGATACCCCGCTCTGCGGCGACAAAGTGCGCCAGGATTTGTCGCACGCTCCAGCAGCCGCCGTCGCTATAGACGGGCAACTCCCATTGCTGCGGCGTCAGGCGGCGGAAAAATTCCAGGGTTTTTTCGCCTTCGCCCTGCAAGCGGGCGACCAGGCGTTCGGGCGTCTCGGTCATCGGTTAAGCCTCATTGCGAAGTTTCGATCGGATAACCCGCTTCTACCCAGGCTTCCAAACCACCCTGGATCGGCGTTACCTGGCGAAAACCATTCTGTAACAAGAATTGCGCCAAACTGGCGCTGGTTTCCTCCGCCGGTCAGGTGCAATAGGTGATGATCCAGGCATTCCGATCCAGTTCTCCCATGCGGGAGCGGGCTTCTTCCTCGGTCATCGAAATGGAGCCTGGGATGTGTCCGGCGGAATAATAAGGCTCGCCGCGCGTATCAATGAACACCGCCTGCTTCAATTCAAAAGCCGCTTTGGCGTCCGCCAGGCTGATGCGCTGAATATTAGGGTAGGGGATGCGCGGGGTGAGCGCCGGCGACGAAAAGATGGGGGCCGCTGTTTGGGGCGCGGTCTGCGCCGCACCCATGATCCACAGGATCGAACCCAAAATTAACACCACTCCTAGTGCGACCAGGATTAACGGCGCCACCGAGCGACGATTATAGGAAGACATACCTGCTCCACTTCATCAAAGATGATTACCGGCGTATGATACCATAGCCGGAAAGTGGAGGGGTTAATAAGGTTATTAAAGGCGCGCCGATCAGGCGCGGATTTGCGAGCGCAACAATTCAGTCGTTGCCCGTGTGTTCTCCTCGATAGCCAGGAAGAGGTACACCCCTTCGCCGAAAGCATAGAGGGTGACCGACAGCCCGCCGCCGTAGATCAGAGCAGCCAGGCTGAGCAGCAATCCGCCGAACAACCCACCAGCTAGACCGCCGCCCGAACCATCGCCAAATTGTTGCGACAACTGCTCCATCGCCGCCCCGCCCAAGACGCTGGCAGCGCAGATGCCCAGCACAGACAGGATCGTCAACGCCCCAACCAGCAAGCCGATGACCTTATAAATTGTGCCGATGACGCGCAGAGCAGTATAGCGTTTTTCCATGATAGTACCCTCCTTCCTGGTGTACGATGTCTTTGAGATGCACGCGGGATCCATCCGTGGTGGAAATTGTATCACTCATTTGCATTCACTGATGGGGCAACCGCGCTGCGACTCAGGCCAGCCTCGGGTTACAAAGCCCGCCATCAGCGGGCATCGGTCTCTTGGGTGCGATATTGCAAAACGTCCCGCAGGTTGGGGAACCTGCGGGACGGGCATTGAATGATTCCTACGTTACCTGCATTCGTAGCACAGGCTTAAGCCTGTGCTACAGCTTAATACCCTGACGGGCATTGAATGATTCTTACAAAAAGATGGACGAGAGAGCGAAAGTTGCAAAGCTGGCCTCGGTCTTAATACCCTGACGGGCATTGAATGATTCTTACGGAACCCCGGTCAGGGTAATCATAAGAAGGCGAGCCATTAGGTCTTAATACCCTGACGGGCATTGAATGATTCTTACCTACATCGTATGCGCTGGCGGAGACCTGCGCGAGGTCTGTCTTAATACCCTGACGGGCATTGAATGATTCTTACGTGCTGGGTGGCAACCCCGCCCCCGCCGCCTCTTGTCTTAATACCCTGACGGGCATTGAATGATTCTTACGAAACCGAACCCCGCAGGACACGCGGGGAATTTGGTGAGTCTTAATACCCTGACGGGCATTGAATGATTCTTACTGAATACCGCTCGCTGCCCGACGGTAGCAACGGGGACTTAGACGGTCTTAATACCCTGACGGGCATTGAATGATTCTTACACGACCAGGTACATGACCACCAGCACAAACAGGATAATGTCTTAATACCCTTACGGGCATTGAATGTATTTCAACAAGTCACCCCCACCGAGGAAGTGACGCCGACCGAAGAGGTCTTAATACCCTTACGGGCATTGAATGTATTTCAACTGGACAGGAGGGATTTTCAGAGTCTATGGTATTACACGTCTTAATACCCTGACGGGCATTGAATGATTCTTACCACAGTGGTGGGGATCGCCCATGTCAGGTGACGTCTAGGTCTTAATACCCTGACGGGAGGGTTAGACCAACCAAAACGTTGGTTACGTTCCAACGTCACCGAGGCGTAACCAACCGCACAGCTCTGCCTGTCCCAACGTAACCAACGATTGGTT
>JAGVAD010000064.1 GCA_020060465.1 Anaerolineales bacterium | reverse complement strand
GATCCAGATCGCCCCGCTGGTGCAGGAGCGGTTGGTGACGCTGGATGAAGTGCCGCAATGGGTAGGCTTCTTTTTCCAGGAAGACGTTACCCCCATCCCGCAGGAATTGGTGGGCGCAAAGATGACCGCCCAGGAATCCGCCCAGGCTGCCCGACGGGCGCTGGCTGTGTTGGAGGGTTTGCCGAGGTTGACCCTGGAACTGGCCGAGCCGCCGATGCGCGCCCTGGCCGAAGAGTTGGGTCTACAAGCCGGGCAATTATTCGGCATTCTGCGCGTGGCGGTGACCGGTCAGAAGGTCAGCCCGCCGCTATTCGAGAGCATGGAGATTATCGGCAAAGAGAAAGTGCTGCAACGTCTGCGAAACGCGATCTCCTTATTGGACAAATTGTCGTAACGGTTTTCGCCGCCTTATTATTTTCCAACTTTCTCCGCCGGGCGAAAGCACAACGCCGACCAGGTTGCATCCAGAGCAATTTGGGTTACCGGGCGCAGGCCGCTGGGTTCAATCAGTTTCCAAAGACGATCTCGATTCAAGTCGGTTTCGACTTTGGCAGCCTGCTTGGGGTAGCATACCCATAGCAGACCGTCATATTGAACTGCCTGGAAAGCCACATGACCTAACTGCTCCAACTCAGCCTGGTTGCGCACAAATAGTTGCACGAAATCGTAAACTCCATCAGCCTGGAAGTCAAATTGGACGCCCGTTGGCAGCTCACCCAAGCTCTGAAGATAGCCGGCTGGCGCGTTGAGCAGCAACGCCTGCTGTTCAGCAGCCAGCCGGAGTTTGCTCACCAGGGAGGCAGCGCCAGGCGTCATGAGGCTGCTTCAGAGCTGGCGATCTTCGCCCAGGTGTCTTTGAGCGATACAGTGCGATTAAAGACCAGCCGATCCGGCGTCGAGTCTTTATCCACACAAAAATAGCCCAGGCGCTCGAACTGGAAACGTTCCCCAACCGCGGCTGCCGCCAGGCTCGGCTCAAGATAGCAAGGGTAAAGCGTTTCCAGGGAATTGGGATTGATGTTCGCAATGAAATCCTGGCTTTCGTCATCCACATCGTCGGGCGTCGGCTTATTGAACAGCCGGTCATACAGGCGCACCTCGGCGGGTACGGCGTGCGCCGCCGAAACCCAGTGAATGGTGGATTTCACCTTGCGTCCGTCGGGCGCATCGCCGCCGCGCGTGGCCGGGTCGTAGGTACAATGCAGTTCGACCACGTTGCCGGTTTCGTCGGTCACATAATCCACGCACTTGATGAAATAGGCGTAGCGGAAACGCACCTCTCGCCCGGGAGCCAGTCGGTAGTATTTAGGCGGCGGATCGACGCGAAAGTCGTCCTGTTCAATATACAGAATTTTGGAGAAGGGCACTTTGCGCGTTCCCGCCGATATATCCTCCGGGTTGTTGGTGGCTTCCATTTCCTCCACCAGGTCATCAGGATAGTTGTCAATCACCACTTTGAGCGGGCGCAGAACCGCCATCTTGCGCAACGCGCGTCGATTCAGGTCTTCGCGGATGCAATGCTCCAGCAAAGCGACATCCACAATGCTGTCGTTCTTGGCTACGCCTACCCGCTCAATGAAATCCAGGATGGCCTCCGGGGTATAGCCGCGGCGGCGCAACCCGGAGAGGGTGGGCATGCGCGGGTCATCCCAACCGCGCACATAGCCTTCTTTCACCAGGCGCACCAGCTTGCGCTTGCTGAGCACGGTATAGCTCAGGTTCAGGCGGGCAAACTCGATCTGGCGCGGCTCGTAGATCTCTAACTGCTTCAGGAACCACTCATACAGCGGACGGTGGTCTTCGTATTCCAACGAACACAGCGAATGGGTGATGCCTTCGATGGAATCGCACTGACCATGCGCAAAATCGTACATCGGGTAAATGCACCAGGTCTTTCCGGTGCGGTGATGCGGGGGTTCGTGGATAATGCGGTACATCACCGGATCGCGCAGGTTCATGTTGCCGGAGGCCATGTCAATTTTGGCGCGCAGCACGCAGGCGCCATCGGGGAACTCGCCGCGCCGCATACGCTCAAAAAGCTCCAGGTTTTCCTCTACACTGCGGTTGCGGTATGGGCTTTCTTTGCCCGGCTCGGTGAGCGTGCCGCGGTACTGGCGGATTTCCTCAGCGCTCAGATTATCCACGTACGCCAGACCCTTTTTGATTAACTTGACTGCATACTGATAAAGCTGTTCAAAATAATCTGAGGCGTAATACTCGCGGTCTTCCCAGTCGAAACCCAGCCAGTGAATATCCTCTTTGATGGATTCGACGTACTCGACATCTTCTTTGACCGGATTGGTGTCGTCGAAGCGCAGGTTGCACTTGCCGCCGTAATCGCGGGCGATGCCAAAGTCAATGGTGAAGGCTTTGGCGTGGCCAATGTGCAGGTAGCCGTTTGGCTCAGGCGGGAAACGGGTATGCACATGATCAAAACGCCCGGAGCGCAAGTCTTCGTTGATAGCTTCACGGATGAAATCCGTGGCGGGTGGAAGTTCTCGTTCGATCATCATTTGAACAGCCTTTCGTGCAGGAATTAACAATCCATTATAACTGATCTTGGCCGACAATGGACGCATCTTCACCGCCTTTTTGAAGTAAAATAAGAAGACCAATTAACTCGCATTAACGGTGTGTACGAATCTTTCGGGTTCTTTCTTTTTGAACAGGTTTATCTCATGAATACTTCCCATCAAATCCTGGCTTCAAATACTTCCTCCATCCATCCCGACACGCGTATTGGGCATGTATCTCTCGTCGTCGCCGATCTGGAAAATCAGATTGCCTTCTATCAGCAGACCCTGGGACTGCACCTGCACTGGCGTGAATCTGGCCAGGCTGGCTTAGGCGCCGGCGGCGAGGATTTGGTACAGTTGGTCGAAAAACCCACCGCCCGCCGTTACCGCCGCGTGACCGGCTTATATCACTTTGCCGTCTTGTTCCCCAACCGCCGTGAACTGGCGCGCGCCGTTGCTCGTTTGTTTGCCTTGCATTATCCCAACTATCCCACCGATCATATCCTGACCAAAAGCACCTATCTGGACGATCCCGAAGGCAACGGCATTGAGTTATACGCCGAATCGCCCGAAGACGGGAGCTGGTCAATGTCTGGCGGCGAGTTCATCGCCCGCCGCGCCGATGGTACACTGAGTGATGGGCGTGAGCCGCTCGACCTGCCAGCCCTATTCAGCTTGCTCAGCCAGGAGGATCGCCTGGATGTCCCCGTCCCACCGCAAACCCGCCTCGGCCATGTGCATCTGCACGTCCACGACCTGGGTGCAGCGCTCGAATTTTATCACCGCCGGCTGGGCTTCGATGTAATGGGCGCTGCCCCCATGCATCGCATGGCTTTCGTCTCCGCGGGCGGCTATCACCACCACATTGGCTTGAACACCTGGCAAGGCGAAGGCGCGCCCCCGCCGCCGCCCGACGCCCTGGGCTTGCGCTATTTTTCAATCGAGTTGCCCGCCCAAGCCGCGCTGGAGGAAGTGCTCACCCGCCTGGACGAAGCGCGCCTCCCCCTTCAGCAAACCGAACAGGGCCTGCTCCTCTACGACCCTTCACACAACGGCGTTCTGCTGACAATAGCTGGATCAACGTAGTCCGGGTTGCTCGCTATTTCCTCCGCTTTCGCCTTTTCCCTTTCCACAATAAATTCTTTCGACATGACAAACATCCTTTATCGCGGGTGACGATTCTCACTTTCTTTTCGAATTCAAATTCGCGAGAATTAAAAGTGGGGGAGAAGGTTGTTCCTCGTTCATAACCAATTCACACCGCCGCGCTCATCGCTGCTCTGTTTGCCTGGTTGTTCGAGTTAAGGAGGTGATTGATTCGATCTTGATTTCTATATCCTGATTGACTGACAAATCTTATGTAACTTCAAGGCGTTGTTCAAAGATGGTGGCAGTAGGCCTGGCTGCCTGGGCCTTTGAGGCTATAGTCGGATG
>JAGVAD010000054.1 GCA_020060465.1 Anaerolineales bacterium | reverse complement strand
CAGCGCGGCCGCAGTGGCGGCGCGCATGGCGCCCGCCGCCCTAGGTACCGACACCGGCGGCAGCGTGCGTCAACCGGCTTCCTATTGCGGCGTCGTTGGACTTAAACCAACTTATGGGCGCGTGTCGCGTTATGGACTGGTAGCTTTTGGCTCCTCTTTGGATACGGTGGGCGTTTTTGGACGGACAGTTGCCGAGGTAGCTCTGGTATATCAGCGCATTGCCGGTTACGACCCCAAAGACTCAACCTGCGTGAATTTGCCGGTGAAATCCATCGAGCTGGATCAAACGCCAGAATCTGCGCTGAAAGGGTTGCGCATTGGAATCCCAGACGAATATTTCCATACCGGCGTTCCGGGTTCAGGTAT
Organism: Anaerolineales bacterium; assembly: GCA_020060465.1. Taxonomy (GTDB): domain Bacteria; phylum Chloroflexota; class Anaerolineae; order Anaerolineales; family UBA4823; genus RBG-16-57-11. The sequence continues at coordinate 24,331 of JAGVAD010000054.1, read as the reverse complement.
TCAGCCCGAAGTTGAAACCTCCATCCGCCAGGCCATCGCGCAGATAGAATCCCTCGGAGCGACCGTCGAAATCATTCATCTGAAGCATACACCCTACGCGCTGCCGGTTTACTATCTGATCGCCCCGGCCGAAGCCTCGGCGAACCTGGCGCGCTATGACGGTGTGCGCTACGGCGCGCGCGCAGAAACCGCCTCCAGCATGTGGGAAGTTTTCTACAAAACCCGCGGAGAGAAATTTGGCGCGGAAGTCAAACGCAGGATCATGCTCGGCACCTACGCTCTCTCGGCTGGTTATTATGAGGCCTATTATGGCCAGGCGCAGAAGGTGCGCACCCTTATCAAAGAAGAATTTGAACATGCCTTTCAATCTGTTGATGTGATCGCCGCGCCGACGACCCCCACCACGGCTTTCCGCATTGGTGAGCATGTTGACGATCCGCTTTCCATGTACCTGGAAGATATTTTCACCCTGCCAGCAAATCTGGCTGGCATCCCCGCGGTGACTTTTCCAGTGGGTTTTGACCATCAGGGGTTGCCCATCGGAATGCAATTAATGGGCGCGCATTTTCAGGAGGAGCGCCTTTTACAAGTAGCTCACGCCTATCAGCTTGTCGCCGACTGGCATTTGCATCAACCCACGCTTTCAAAACCTCGTTAGAGAAACAGGCAGACCAGATGATTGCTCCTTTACCCACAAGCGCCATCGAATTTATGGATTGGGATTGGCCGCAAATTGAGCCATACTACCAAGAACTGGAAAACCGGCGATTGGACGCCGACCACGTAGATGCCTGGCTGGCGGACTGGTCGCGCATTGCCGAATTGATCTATGAAACCTATCAGCGCCATTATGTCGCTATTACTGTAGATACGACCAACGAAGCGGCTAAAAAGCGCTACGATCATTTTGTGGATGAAATTCAACCCCAGGCGCAGGCCGCCGAACAGAAGCTCAAAGAAAAGTTGATCGCCAGCGGCTTGGAGCCGGCGGGTTTTGCAATTCCTTTGCGCAACCTGCGTGCCCAGGCGGAGATCTATCGCTCTGACAATTTGCCGCTCATTGCTCGAGAGCTTAAGCTGAGCGCTGAATATGATCGCATAATTGGCGCTCAGACCATTCCCTGGAATGGCAAAGAAATTACTATTTTGCAGGCGCGCCCTCTGTTCCAGGAAACGGAGCGAGCAGTGCGCGAGCGTGCCTGGCGCATGACCATTGGGAGACAGCTTGCCGACCGCCAGGCGATCAACGAACTTTGGCGTCAACTGCTTGAGGTAAGGATGCAACTGGCGCAGAACGCCGGTTTTTCCAACTATCGAGATTATCGCTGGAAGCAGATGCTGCGCTTTGATTACACGCCCCAAGACTGCGCTCGCTTTCACCAGGCTATTGAAAAGGTGGTTGTTCCAGCCGTGCAACATTTATACGAGAAACGGCGTCGGTGGCTGGGCGTGAAGACGCTGCGCCCCTGGGACCTGGAGGTGGACCCTCAATCGCGTCCGCCGCTGCGACCTTTTCAGGACGTCAGCCAGTTAGAACAGGGCGTGGCGGCAATCATTCAAGCCATTGATCCGCAGCTAGGCGCATATTTCGACATCATGCGCCGTGAAGGCTTATTGGATTTAGAGAACCGCAAAGGGAAAGCGCCGGGCGGTTATTGCACAGACTTTCCCGCCTCGCGGCGGCCATTTATCTTCATGAACGCCGTGGGCATCCACGACGATGTGCAAACGCTGCTTCATGAAGGCGGCCACAGCTTCCACGTTTTTGAGAGCGCCCACTTGCCCTATGCACAGCAAAAAGAAGTGGGGCTGGAGTTCGCCGAAGTCGCTTCGACCAGCATGGAATACCTGGGGGCGCAATTCCTCACAAACCCTGGCGGCTTTTATTCGCCAGCAGAAGCGGCGCGTGCCCGCATTGCCCACCTGGAAGAAACGCTTGCTTTCTGGCCGTATATGGCCGTCGTGGATGCTTTTCAACATTGGGTTTATGAGAACGCATCTGAAGCCCTTGATCCGTCGAACTGCGACCAAAAATGGAGTGAGCTATGGCGGCGTTTCATGATCGGGGTGGATTGGAGCGACATGGAAGAGGAAATGGCGACTGGCTGGCAGCGCAAATTACATATTCTTCAATCGCCATTTTATTATATCGAGTATGGATTGGCTCAATTGGGAGCGTTTCAGGTGTGGCGCAATTCGCTGAAAGACGCCCCAGGAGCGGTCGCCGCATATCGCCGGGCGTTATCTCTCGGCGGCTCAGCCACGTTACCAGATTTGTATCGTGCCGCCGGGGCGAGGTTAGCCTTTGACGAGCTGGCGTTGAAGGAAGCCGTAGATCTGGCTTTACAAACCATTCATGAATTGGAGCAAATCCATGCTTGATCCTTTGCCGCAATCCGCCATCGAATTTTCAAAATGGAGTTGGCGGGAGATCGAACCCTATTTTCAGGAGCTACGTGAACAGCGTTTATCTGCCGATAACGTTGATAAATGGTTAACAGATTGGTCCCGCCTGAGCGACTTGATTAGCGAAGTCTATGCTCGTTTGAATGTGGCGGTCACGATAGACACCACCGACGCGCAGGCAGAAGCCGCCTATAACGCTTTTTTGGATCAAATCTATCCCAACGTACAGGCAGCCGATCAGCAGCTCAAAGAGAAACTGCTTGCCAGTGGGTTGCAGCCGATGGGCTTCGAAATCCCTTTGCGAAAGATGCGCGCCGAGGCGCAGCTCTTCCGCGAAGAGAATCTGCCGCTGCTCACTCAAGAGCGTAAACTTTCCTCAGAATATAACAAGATCATCGGCGCACAAACCGTCATCTGGGAAGGCGAAGAGACAACCTTGCAGCAACTGCGCCGCGAGATGCAACGTCCCGAACGGGAGGTGCGTGAAAAAGCCTGGCGACTGGCCGCCGAGCGGCAGTTGGCTGACCGTCAGAGCATCAACGAGTTATGGGGAAAGTTATTCGAATTACGTCGCCGCCTGGCGCAAAACGCAGGCATGTCCGACTATCGCGCCTACCGCTGGATGCAAATGCTGCGGCTGGATTATTCAGTAGAGGATTGCCTCCAATTCCAGCGCGCCATCGAGCAGGAAGTTGTTCCAGCCGCCACGCGTATGTACGAACGTCGCCGCCAGCGCATGGGGCTGGATCGTCTGCGCCCCTGGGATTTGGATTTGGACTTGTATCCGCTGGATTTGCCGCCGCTGCCGGGGTATGGAGATGTGGAAGACCTGGCAGTCAAAGCCGAGGCGGCCTTTCGCCGTGTGGATCCACAATTGGGAGACTACTTCCATACTTTACGCGCGGAGAACCTGCTCGATCTGGACAACCATAAAGGGAAAGCGCCCGGCGCCTATTGCACGGCTTATCCTGTGCTGAAGAGACCCTTTATTTTCATGAACGCAGTTGGCCTGGCTGCGGATGTGCGCACCATTTTACATGAATCGGGACATGCCTTTCATAACTTTGAGCGTTTTCGCCTGCCCTACGCCCAGCAGCGCATCCCCGGCCTGGAGTTCGCCGAAGTGGCTTCGATGGCAATGGAGCTGCTGGCTTCGCCATACCTGGACGCTCAACCTGATGGATTTTATTCCCCTGCGGACGCGCCTCGTTTCCGTATCGCCCATTTGGAGCATTTGCTGGCGTTCTGGCCGTACATGGCGGTTGTGGACGCTTTCCAACATTGGGCGTACACCCATGAAGCCGAAGCGATAGAGGCCTCGAACTGCGACGCCAAATGGTTGGAATTGTGGCAGCGCTTCATGCCTGGCGTGGACTGGAGCGGGTTGGAAGACGAAGCAATGACCGGTTGGCAGCGCAAACAGCATATTCATCGCTCGCCTTTTTACTATGTAGAATATGGTCTGGCGCAACTGGGCGCTGTGCAGGTGTGGCGCAATTCGCTCAAGGATCCCAAGCGGGCGCTGCAACAATACCGCCGCGCGCTAAGCCTGGGCGGCATGGTTACTCTACCCGAACTGTATGAAGCAGCCGGCGCGCGCCTGGCTTTCGACGCCGAAACGTTGGGCGAGGCGGTGCGCTTGATCGAAGACATGCTGCAAAGCATGCAAACCGTGCAATGATTTCTTGCTGAGGAGACGGCATGGAATACATGAATTTAGGTCGCAGCGGTTTGAAAGTCTCTCGCATTTGCCTGGGGACTATGACTTATGGCTCATCAACCTGGCGGCGTTGGGTGCTGGACGAAGCAGAGAGCCGCCCCTTTTTCATCCGCGCGCTGGAGTTGGGCGTCAATTTCTTTGACACCGCGGATATGTATTCCAACGGGCTGAGCGAAGAAATCACCGGGCGTGTGCTGCGAGAGATCGCGCGCCGTGAGGAAGTGGTCATCGCCACCAAAGTCTTCTTCCCCATGGGCTCGGGTCCCAATCAACGCGGCCTTTCCCGCGTGCATATCCTCAACGCCATTGATGCTTCCTTGCGGCGGCTGGGCGTGGATTACGTGGACTTGTATCAGATCCACCGCTACGACCCCGACACGCCCATCGAGGAAACGCTGGAGGCGCTGCAGGATGTCGTCAAATCTGGCAAGGCGCGCTATATTGGCGCTTCCAGCATGTACGCCTGGCAATTTGCCCAGGCGCTTTATCGCGCCGATCAACACGGCTGGACGCGCTTTGTTTCGATGCAAAACCACTACAACCTGATCTATCGCGAAGAAGAGCGCGAGATGATCCCGCTCTGTCTGGCGGAAGGCATTGGGCTGATCCCCTGGAGTCCGCTGGCGCGTGGCTTCCTCACCGGCAGCCGCAAGCGGGAAGATTGGGGCGAAACCCTGCGCGCTCAGACGGATGATTTTGCCCAAAGCATGTATTTCAAAGAGGAAGATTTTGCTATCGTGGAGCGGGCGGCGGAACTGGCAAAGCGCCGCGGCGTGACCACGGCGCAGATTGCCCTGGCGTGGTTGTTGCACAAGCCCGGTGTGGTTGCGCCAATCATCGGAGCGAGCAAAATGCACCATCTGGAAGAAGCCGTCGCCGCGCTGGAGATCGATCTTTCCAGCGAAGAGATGCAATATTTAGAAGCGTTATATCAACCTCACCCCATCTTAGGACACAGCTAATATGTTTCACAACATTCCCTCCTCTATCCTCGAACGCCTGGCGCATTTGGAAGCTGTGGACTCCCGCGACCGTCAGGACGGGACGCCCAAAGCGCAACGTTTGCGCCAGATTCCGCCAGAAACCGGGCGATTTCTGGCGCTGCTGGCGGCGAGCGCCCCTGCCGGTCAGGTGTTAGAGATTGGCGCCAGCGGCGGTTATTCCAGCTTGTGGCTGACGTTGGCCTGCAAAGAACGCGGCGATCAACTGATCACCTTCGAGGTGGATCCAAACAAAGTGCGCCTGGCGAATGAAACTTTTGCCATCGCCGGGGTCTCAGAAATGGTGCAGGTGATCCAGGACGACGCCCGCAACCAATTAGGGAAGTTTCAAGCAGTGGCATTCTGTTTTCTGGATGTCGAGAAGGATTTATACCCGCCATGTTACGAGTTGGTCGTCCCCAATCTGGTTCCTGGCGGGATCTTTGTGGCCGACAATGTTATCAGCCATCAAGATCAGCTTCAGGATTTTCTCCAAAGCGCCATGTCCGATGCACGCGTGGATGCGTTGATTGTCCCTATCGGCAAAGGACTGCTGGTTTGCCGCAAACCAGTGAGGTTATAATTGTCTCCAGGCGTTGTGCATCAACCCAATCAAAGAAGGGATATTCATGACAACCAGACCTCCGCTCAAAATCGTCATTCCGATGGCCGGATTAGGGACTCGGCTGCGTCCGCACACCTGGAGCAAACCGAAGCAATTGGTGAGTGTGGCGGGCAAAACCGTTCTCGACCATCTGATGGACAGCCTGGATTCGCTGCCAGAACCAGAAAACATCGAACTGATCGCCATTGTGGGCTATTTAGGCGAACAGATTGAGGAACATATCCAAACCCACTACCCCAGCCTGAAAGCGCGCTTCGTCACTCAGGATAACCCGCGCGGACAGTCCCACGCGGTGAAACTGGCAGAGGAATATCTCTCTGGGCCGATGATGATCGTGTTCGCCGACACGCTGATCAAGACGGACCTCTCCACCTTGTTTGAGGAAAGCGCCGACGCGCTGGCCTGGGTGCAGCCCGTTCCCGACCCGCGCCGCTTTGGCGTGGCTGAGCTAAATCAGGACGGTTGGGTGAAGCGGCTGATTGAAAAGCCGGAGGAGATGAGCAACAACCTGGCAGTGGTGGGCTTCTATTATTTCCAAGAAGCCAAAGACTTATTGTCGGCCATTGACGAGCAAATGAATAAGAACCTGCAGCTCAAAGGTGAGTTCTATTTGGTTGACGCCATTAATTTGATGTTGCAAAAAGGGCTGCGGATGCGCACCAAACAGGTGGAGGTCTGGCTGGACGCCGGCACGCCAGAGGCGCTGTTGGAAACCAATCGTTATTTGCTGTCTCATGGCAGGGATAACTGCAAAGAAGTGCATCAACGTCCTGAGGTGGTCATTGTCCCCCCGGTCTACATCCATCCCACGGCTTACATTCATTGTTCCATCATTGGCCCCTATGTATCTCTCGGCGCTGGCTGCCGCATCGAACACAGCATCATCCAGGACTCGATCCTCGAAGACGAAGCCGAAGTGAACGGCGCCATCCTGGAAAAATCCATTCTGGGCAGAAGAGCGCGGGTAAGCCGCCGCGCTGGCGTGATCAACGCCGGCGATAATACAGAAGTTCTGCTCTGAGCCGCTTCATGAACGATCAGGTCGAATGCCGTTCGGATCAAGATTATGCAGGGAGACCGCTGGCTGTGCATTGGCAGGGACAGCGTCTGGCGGTCACGCGCCTGATAGACACCTGGCGTTCCCCACAGGGCAAAGGGTATCTGGTTCAGACGGAAGACGATCATCTCTTCGAGCTGGTTTATCTGGAGCTGGAGGATCGGTGGGAAATTTCGCAGCGCCAGATGATTGCAACATCGAAAAATCCGAAAAATCTTTCAACTCATCCGTTCCGCAATACGCAATAAAGGAGCCGCAATGACCAAAAGCTATCTTGCACACCGGGTAGCAACGCTAAAACCCTCCGGGATCCGCAAATTCTTCGACATCGTTGCTACAATGAAAGATGTTATTTCCCTGGGCATCGGCGAGCCGGATTTCGATACGCCAGACCCAATCCTGAAAGCGGGCATCGAATCGTTGAAGCGCGGCGAGACGCATTACACCAGCAACGCCGGAATCCTGGAATTGCGCCAGGAACTCTCCCAACACATTCAGCGCATGTATGGCGTCTCTTACGATCCTGTCAGCGAGATGCTCATCACGGTGGGCGTCTCGGAGGCGCTATACCTGGCGCTGACTGCCATCTTGGAGCCGGGCGAAGAGGTGCTCATCCCAACGCCGTGCTTTGTCGCCTATCAATCGGAGGTGATCCTGGCGGGCGGCGTACCGGTGGAGATTCCCAGTCGGATGGAGGACAATTTCCAGCCCAACCTGGAGGCGCTGGCTTCCGCAGTGACGTCGCGCACCAAAGCCATTCTCATCGGCTATCCCAACAACCCTACCGGCGCGGTGGCCTCGCGCGAGACGCTGCTCGAAGTTCTGCGTATTGCCGAGCGGCATGACCTGGTGGTCATTTCAGATGAGATTTATGACCGTCTGGTGTACGGCATCCCGCACGTTTGCTTTGCCGCATTGCCCGGGGCGCGCGAGCGCACCATCACGCTAGGCGGTTTTTCAAAAGATTATGCCATGACCGGCTGGCGCATTGGTTACGCCGCCGCGCCAGCCGAAACGCTCAAAGGGTTGCTGCGCATCCATCAATACACCATCATGTCTGCACCGACCACGGCGCAGGCGGCCGCGCTGGTGGCGCTGCGCAGCGGCGAGCCCTATGTTCAAGAGATGCTGGCGGAATACAATCGTCGGCGGCAGTTGATCGTCGGCGGTTTGAACCATTTGGGGCTGCCTACGTTCGAGCCACGGGGCGCTTTCTACGCTTTCCCGAAGATCAGCGTTACCGGCATGGACGACGAGACATTTTCACAGAAGCTTCTCGAAGAGGAGCGGGTAGCCGTGGTGCCGGGTACTGCTTTTGGCGCCGGCGGCGAGGGATTTGTGCGCTGCTCCTACGCCACGGCTTATGAAAAGATCGAGGAGGCGCTGCATCGCATGGAGAGATTCATGCAGCGCCACGGATAAGCGCCATGCAGTTTAAACCTGTCATCGGCCTGGAAGTCCACGCCGAACTTGCCACACAATCCAAGATGTTCTGCGCCTGCCCGGTGGTTGATTCCACCCAGGCCGAACCGAACAGCGCCGTATGCCCGGTATGCGCGGGTATGCCGGGTACGCTGCCGGTTCTCAACCGCCGGGCAGTGGAGTATGGACTGCGCGTGGCGCTGGCTTTGGAATGCGAAGTCGCGCCGATGAGCATCTTTGCGCGCAAGAACTACTTCTATCCCGATCTGCCCAAGGGGTATCAAATCTCACAATACGAACAGCCGCTGGCGCGCAACGGACGTCTGATCATCCAGACCTCACAAGGCGAGCGGACCATCCGCATTCGCCGTGTGCACCTGGAAGAAGATACCGGCAAGTTAACCCATTGCCAGGTCAACGGCGAAAGCTACTCCCTGGTGGACTTGAACCGCGCCGGCATCCCATTATTGGAGATCGTCTCTGAACCGGATTTGCATACCGCCGAAGAAGTACGTCTGTACGCTATGGCTCTGCGTTCGCTGCTGCGCTACCTGGGGGTGAACTCCGGCGATATGCAAAAGGGTGTGATGCGCGTGGAACCCAACATTTCTGTCCGCCTGTCAGACAGCCCAACCCTGGGAGTGCGCACTGAAATCAAGAATCTGAACAGCTTTCGTGCCCTGGAGCGCGCCGTAGCCTACGAAATCCAACGCCAGAGCGAAATTTTGAGCCGCGGCGAAGAGGTGATCCAGGAAACGCGCGGCTGGGACGAGGCGCAGGGCAAAACCTTTGTGCAGCGGACCAAAGAGGAGGCCGAAGACTATCGCTATTTTCCCGAACCCGACCTACCTCCTTTGATCGTTGATGAGAAGTTGATTGCCGAGATACGCGCTTCCTTGCCAGAGCTGCCCGCAGCCAAATTACAGCGTTTCCAATTGCAGTATGGTCTTAACGCCTACAGCGCGGGTGTGCTGACCGCGGAGCCGGCCGTTGCTGAGTTTTTTGAACAAACTGCGCGCGCCTGCCAGGCAGCCAGCGCCAAAATGGCCGCCAACTGGATCAGCGGAGAGTTGTTTGGGCTGCTCAACCAGGCTGGACTGGAGATCGAGGCCTCGCCAGTATCGCCGACGGCGTTAGCAGAGCTGATTGATATGGTTGCGCGCGGCGAGATCAATCAAAACGCAGCAAAAACCACTCTCGTCGAAATGTTCGTCGGCGGCGAAACGGCGCAAACCATCGTTGTTGCTCGCGGCCTGCGTCAGATCTCCGATGCCGATCAAATTGCGCAATGGGTGCAGCGCGTCCTGAACGAAAACCCCGAACAGGTAGCCGCCTATTACAAGGGTAAAGCCACGCTGGCGAAATGGTTATTTGGTCAGGTGATGCGCCTGGCGAAAGGGCGCGCCAACCCGCAAACGATCCAGGAAGAGCTGGAAAAACAACTCAACGCTCGCCAGCCGCCAGATGCGCCATGAGTTGTGTTTCGCCGGCCCCATATTTTGACAACTGTGACCCTGCGCCGCCAAACAGGGCGAATTTGTGCAGTGAAAGTGAATAAAATCACGCGCGAAATATGTTGCTCTTCCATTGACGATCTCCCCCGTCTCTGCTACCCTCAGGGCAGTTGCAGACAAAGCCATCTTAGAGGATGGCGTTGTGGATGATCTCTTATGAGCTTATTGAGCCGCCATAGATCATTTCCATGTTCAGCGGGCGCCATACCGTGGCGTCCGCTTATGTTTTCCCGTAACTTCAAATCGTAAACGACCAGGAGAGATGTGAATGACAGAATTAATTAATGCTTTCCAGATGGCTCAGAGACAATTCGATCACGTCGCAAACCAATTAAACCTGGACCCCCAGGTAGCGGAAATCTTACGCTGGCCGGCGCGCGAATTTAAATTCGAAATCCCGGTGCGCATGGACGATGGGTCTATCCGCCTGTTTTTCGGCTACCGCGTGCAGCACAACGACGCTCGCGGCCCCAATAAAGGCGGCATTCGCTTCCACCCCTCCGAAACGCTGGATACCGTGCGCGCCCTGGCCATGTGGATGACCTGGAAGACCGCCGTGGCCGACATCCCGCTGGGCGGCGGCAAAGGCGGCGTACCGGTGGATCCGGCCACACTCTCCGTCACCGAGAAGGAGCGACTGTGCCGCGGCTGGGTGCAACAGATGTGGCGCAACATTGGCCCGCGCCAGGATGTCCCCGCGCCGGATGTCGGCACCACCCCGCAAATGATGGGCTGGATGATGGATGAATATTCTAAACTGGTGGGTCAGTACACACCCGGCGTCATCACCGGCAAGCCGGTGGGTGGCGGCGGGTCGCTTGGCCGCACCGAAGCCACAGGGTTCGGCGTCATTTACACGGTTCGGGAAGCGATGAAGCACCTCAAGCTCGACCCCACCCGCTCGCTGGCAGCCGTTCAGGGTTTCGGTAATGTATCGCAATATGCCGCCATTGGTTTCACGGAATTGTTGGGCGGCAAGGTGGTTTGTGTATCGTATTGGGATCGCGCCGATCGCGCCGCGTACACCGTCTCTCACCCCAACGGCATTGATCCGCGTTATCTACAATCCATCACCGATCAATATGGCACCATTGACAAAGATCAGGCAGTGAAAGCCGGTTATGTCATCGAAGAAGGCGACGCATGGATCGCTAAAGATGTAGATGTATTGATCCCTGGCGCGCTGGAAGGCCAGATCAACGCCGAGACAGTCAAACGAGTCAGCAGCCGCGTGCGCCTGGTGGCGGAAGGCGCAAATGGCCCAACCACGCCTGAGGCGGATGAGGTCTTTAAGAAAAACAATGTCTTCGTGATCCCCGATTTTCTGTGCAACGCCGGCGGGGTCACTGTCTCGTATTTCGAAGGCGTCCAGAACGATATGAACTATTATTGGACAAAGGGTGAGGTGCTGGAGCGGCTGGATACCAAGATGACCCAGGCGTTTCAGAGTGTGTTGGAAATGTCTGCTGGAGAGGGCGTGTTTATGCGCGATGCAGCCTACATGGTGGCCATTAAGCGAGTGGTAACCGCCATGGAATTGCGCGGCTGGATTTAAACGCGTTGATATTCGCTCAGCGATGGGGCGTTTTCTGGCGATTGGATGCCAGAAAGCGCCCTTCTCGTTTATAATTCCTCTATCAAACCCCAAACGAAGAGAGGAACGCTGCTATGAGAGTTTCTGTTTTGCAAGAGAATTTGGCTCGCGGCCTGAGCATTGTCTCGCGCGCGGTTTCTCCACGCAGCACCTTGCCCGTTCTTGCGAATGTGTTGGTCGCGACCGATGAAGGTCGCTTACGCCTCTCGGCCACCAATCTGGAGCTGGGCATCACCTGCTGGATCGGCGCAAAAATACAGGATGAAGGCTCCACCACCGTACCGGCGCGCACCTTCTCGGATCTTGTCGCCACGCTGCCAGGCGGCAATCAGGTGGAGATGTCGCTCACGGTTCGCACGCAAACCCTGAACGTGCGTTGCGGCGCATCCAACACAGATCTAAAATGCATTGACGCCCAAGAATTTCCTCCCATGCCCGTCTCGGATGTCAGCCAGGGCCTGGAATTGAACGTCATGGATTTCAAAGAGATGATCCAACAGGTGGTCTTTGCGGCTTCGACGGATGACGCCCGGCCGATCTTAACTGGCGTGTTGGTCACCGTCAAGGGCGATACGATCACCCTGGCGGCAGCGGACGGATTTCGGCTGTCGGTGCGCAAAGCGCGCCTGTCTTCTCCAGTTGCGCGTCCCCTCAGCGCAGTCATCCCTGCGCGCGCCTTGAGCGAATTAGCTCGCATCGCCAGCGATGGCGACAAAACCCTGACCATGATTACGCCTCCCGGCAGAGCGCAGGTAATTTTTAGAGTGGGAGATGTGGAACTGGTCTCTCAACTCATTGACGGGATGTTCCCCGACTATGAGCAAATCATCCCGCGCCGCTGCGACACCCGCGCCGTCCTCTCGACCTCTGCGTTCTTGAAAGCATGTAAACAGGCCGAAATCTTTGCCCGCGAAGGATCGCACATCGCCAAGCTCAACATCCAACCGGGCGGCGAACTAAAACCGGGCGTGGTCGAAATCACCGGTCAATCGGAAGAGACCGGTTCGAATCAGAACATTGTGGACGCCAACATCGAAGGCCCCGGCTTACTAATCGCCTTTAATGTACGTTTCCTGCGCGAAGTTTTGGATGTAATCCGCACCCCCAACGTTGCGCTGGAGACCACAGCCAATAACCTGCCTGGCGTGATCCGCCCGGTTGAATCTCAAGACGACCAGAGCGAGTTTCTACACGTCATTATGCCGATGCACCTGGGAAGTTGAGTCACCTCCCATCTGATTCGCTCAACCTGCGCGATGACCCTCCCGCCTGCTGCTTCCGACCGCACGCTCCATATTTACCTATCTCTGGCTCAATATCCAATTTTGAGCGCGCAAATACGGGCGCGCATGCGCCGAGAATTGTTCAATCGAGGCGTCATCACGCCGCAGGCGTTTGAGGCAGAAGTGCGCGAAAAAGCCATTCGCTCGCAAGCCCTGGAAGGGCTGCACGATCCTTTTTCGGAGGAACCCGCCGATATTTGGGAATTGCGCCTGATGCGCGTGCGCGACCACCTGACGGATTTTTATTTCGCCTATAACCTGCCCTACGACCTGTTTGAACAGATTGTGCTGGATACACTGACCGAGCGCGGGGCTGGCCCAGCCGATCTGCAGGTCTCCTTCAATCCAGAGCTTGCGCCGCAGACCATGCTCTTTGAACAGGCGTTCCGCATCGAAAAGATGCCGCCTGCCGAAAAGGCGCAGCACGAGGCGCGCTTGCGCGAGATCATCGTGGTGCTGATCCGCACCATGATCAGCGATCAACTGGCTTACGTCAAAATTGCGAAAGACTGGTTTACCATTGCAGATCTGAACGAGATCCGTACGCACAAGATCGGCCAGGGGAAGATCGGCGGCAAAGCTGCCGGGATGCTGCTGGCGGCGCGCATCTTGAAAGAAGTTGGCGACGAAGATGTGCGCGCCAATTTGAGGTTGCCTGAATCCTACTTCGTCGGCGCTGACCTGACTTACACCTTCATGGCGCTGAACGGTTTGATGCAATGGGGCGACCAAAAATATAAACTCGAGGAGCAAATTCGCGCCGACTATCCGCGCATTCAGGAGGAATTCCTGAAAGGCGAGTTCCCGGCGGACATTCTGGATAAATTTCGCGCTTTACTGGATCAGGTGGGGCGACAGCCGCTGATTGTGCGCTCTTCAAGCCTGCTGGAAGACAATTTCGGCACTTCTTTCGCCGGTAAATATGATAGTTATTTCTGTCCTAACCAGGGAACGCCTGAAGAAAACTTGCGCGATTTGACGCGAGCAATTATTCGCATCTATGCCAGTATGCTCAACCCGGACGCGTTGCTCTACCGGCGGGCAAAAGGCTTGCAGGATTATGATGAACGCATGGCGTTGCTTATTCAGGTGGTGCGGGGCGATTATTACAAAGGCTACTTCTTGCCTCACGCAGCGGGGGTGGCTTTCAGCCGCAACCTGTATCGTTGGTCGCCTCAAATACGCCGCGAAGACGGGTTCGTCCGCCTGGTGTGGGGATTGGGGACGCGTGCGGTGGACCGCGTGGGCAACGATTATCCCCGCCTGGTGGCGCTCAGTCACCCGCTGCTGCATCCAGAGGCCTCGGCCAAGGTCATCCGCCGCTATTCGCAGCGCTACGTAGATTTGATCAACCTGGAAACCAATGCATTCGAAACCCGACCGGTGCATGAGGTGCTGGAACAGGACTACCCTGTGCTGCGCTATCTGGCGCAAATTGACCAGGGCGATTATCTATCGCCGGTGCGCGTCATGCTGCGCGGATCGGAAAGCAAGAACCTGGTGCTGACCTTCGACGAATTGTTCCGCCGCACTCCGCTCGCCAGCCGCCTCACCCGCATGTTGCAAACCCTGGAGAAACATTATCATTCTCCGGTGGATACCGAATTTACGGTGCGGATCGTGAATCCTTCCAGCGTGCATCCAGAGGTGGAAATCTCGCTTCTCCAGTGCCGCCCGCAAAGTCACATGAAGGAAACCAACGCCCGCTTGCCGCAGCAAATCCCCGAAGAGGACATCATTTTCTTCACCCGACGCATGGCGCCCGAAGGTCGGGTGAGCGATGTGCGCTATGTCCTGTTCGTCACGCCAGAAAACTATTACGCCCTGCCCACCGCCGCCGCCCGCGCCGAATTAGGGCGGGTGGTGGGGCTGCTCAACGCTGCATTGAAATACGAGACCTTTATCTGCGTTGGACCAGGGCGCTGGGGGACTTCCACACCTGATCTGGGGGTCAAGGTTGGCTATGCCGACATTTACAATGCCCGCGCCTTGATCGAGTTGACCGGTCAGGGGATTGGCACAGCCCCCGAGGCATCTTTTGGCACGCACTTCTTTCAAGACCTGGTTGAATCGGATATCTATCCATTGGCGATCTATCTGGACGATCCGGACGTCGTCTTTAACCGCAAGTTCTTTTACGAAACTCCAAACCATCTAAAGCATTTTTTGCCCGATCAACGGGTTTGGGAAGATTGTTTACGATTGATTTCGGTCGCCAGTTATCGTCCAGGTTATCATATCGAGTTAGTAATGGACGACGACGCCGGGCAGTCGGCGGCTTATTTGGAGAAGGATTCATGAAACGTTTTATCGCCGTTGCTGGCAATATTGGCGTGGGCAAATCCACGTTGGTGGGGCTGCTTGCAGAACGTTTAGGCTGGAAGCCGTTTTACGAGCCCGTGTCGGAGAACCCCTACCTGGCTGATTTCTACCGCGACATGCGCGCCTGGTCATTCCATTCGCAAATCTTCTTCCTCACGCGGCGGCTGCGCATTCACCGCCAGTTGTTAGATCACCCCACCTCTGCCATCCAGGATCGCAGCGTATATGAGGACGCCGAGGTCTTCGCCCAAAACCTCTACCGCCAGGGGCTGCTGGACGAACGGGATTACATCTCCTATCGTGAGTTGTACCAGGTGCTGGCGGAATTTCTGCCGCCCCCGGATCTGGTGATCTACCTGCGCGCCTCCGTTGCCACCTTGGTGGATCGCATCCAATTGCGCGGGCGAGATTATGAACGTCAAATCACCGCCGCCTATTTAGGACAACTCAACGACTTATACGAAGAATGGATTGAGAATTTCCGCCTGTGCCCGGTGCTGACCGTGCCAGCGGATGATTTAAACTACGTGGCTTATCCAGCGCATCTGGATTTGATCGTCAGCAAAGTAGAAGAGAAGTTGATGGGTAAGGAAGAAGTGGTGTTTATGCCGGAGGAAATGCGCCATAGTTAATATGACGATGAATGTCAACTGGATGAACCGCTTTCGCCTATCAGAATGAACGCCTTTGGCTATGCAAGAAAAACAATTTCATTATGAATTATAAAACTTCGAGAGGCAAATTATGATCCAACTCACCGCAGCGTCGCTCTCGGATACCGGCCGTCAAAGGGAGGAAAACGAGGATTATCTCTGGGCGCAGGTTTATCATCCACCTCAAAAAGAGCCTGTAGGATTGTTCGTCGTTTGCGACGGTATGGGTGGACACATGGGCGGCAAGTACGCCAGCTATTGGGCGGTGGAAGCCGTGCGGCGTGAGTTCGCCGATCTATTCGTCGAGAAGGACCCACGCGCAACGCTGGTGCTGACAGACGAAGACATCGAAAGGGTGCGCGCCGGCGAACTGATTACCCCTTCCCCGCCGCCGGATATTGATTTAGAAGACCTGACCTACGCGGCGATTCAGAAAGCCAATCGTGTGGTGTATGAATACGCCAACCACCGACCGGAGAAAGCGGCCAACGCCGGCACAACCATCACCCTGATGGTGACGCGTGGCGAACAGGCGGTGATCGCCAACGCCGGCGATAGCCGTTTGTACCGCATACGAGAAGGCCAGATCACCCAGATCACGCGCGATCACTCGCTGGTCGCTAGCCTGGTCACGGAAGGGCAAATCTCGCCCGATGAAGTTTACACTCATCCACAACGCAACGTTATCTACCGCTACCTGGGGCAAAAAGGGCTGGTTCAACCGGACATCTATCACGACATCTTGCAACCCAGCGATTTCGTGCTACTTTGTTCGGATGGTTTATGGGAGATGATTCAAGATTCAAAAATCTTGGTCGAGTTGATCGAAAAAGCTTGCGACCCGGAAGAAGCCTGCCGCAACCTGGTAGAAGCCGCCAACCAGGCGGGCGGCGAAGATAACATCAGCGTGATTGTGGTAAAGGTGAGCTGAAACGGGGCTCAGGCGCATTGAGGGCAACATGTCTCTTCGGCCGGGCGAAATTGTCAACAATCGTTATCAGATCATTCAGCCGCTCAGCCAGGGAGGTTTCGGTGCAATTTACCGCGCCGAAGATTTGAGCCTGAAAACCCAATGTGCGCTTAAAGAAAATCTGGATTATTGGGAGGAAGCGCAACGCCAGTTTGAGCAAGAGGCGCTGATTCTGGCAAGCTTGCGCCACCCCAACCTGCCGCGAGTGACGGATTATTTCACGGTACCGGCGCAGGGACAATACCTGGTGATGGATTTCGTCGAAGGCCGCGACTTACAGGAGATCATTGATCGCGTCGGCCAGCCGTTGCTCGAAAAACAGGTGATCCTGTGGATAGATCAGGTCTGCGATGCGTTGGTTTATCTGCACAGCCAAAAACCGCCCATCATCCATCGAGACGTAAAGCCGGCCAACATCCGCTTGACGCCCTCTGGAAGAATCATGCTGGTTGATTTCGGATTGGCCAAGCGTTATAACCCAGACGCAAAGACGACCATCGGCGCACGCGGCGTGACGCCCGGCTTTTCCCCCTTCGAACAATACGGTCAGGGGACGACTGATGTCCGCGCCGATGTTTATGCATTGGGCGCCACGCTCTACACTCTGCTCACCGCGCGCCGACCACCGGAAAGTATAGATCTCGCCAACGGCGAGCCGTTACCTGCCCCGCGCCAGCTCAACCCCGCTATCAACCCGGCAGTAGAACGCGTGATCCTGCGAGCGATGGAACTGATGGCTGCCAACCGCTACGATTCTGTCGCCAGGTTTCGCCAGGCTTTGCTCGAAGCCCAATCGGTCGGCGCATCGCAATCCCATCGCCTTCCGCCCACGCCGCCAAACGGAATTACTGCCCGCCCACTGACCGCTACGATTTCCCGGCGGGCGACGCCCAAAGCCGACCGACCCTCCTATAAGACCGCCGTCAACATGGATTGGGTGACCATCCCAGAGGGCGAATTCTTATTCGGAGAAGAGAAACAACGCCTTTACTTGCCAGCCTTTCAGATCGGGCGAACGCCGGTCACCAACGAGCAATACCGCTATTTCTTATTAGCGAACTCGCAGCACCCCGCGCCGGCGCACTGGCGCGGGCGAGAATTCCCAATGGGCAAAGCCCGTCATCCGGTTACCGGCGTCAGCTATCAGGATGCATCAGCTTTCTGTCAATGGCTGGGCTGTCGGTTGCCCACAGCCGAGGAATGGGAGAAAGCCGCCCGCGGCGAAGATGGCCGCACCTATCCCTGGGGCGAGGGTTGGGAAGACGGCAAATTTTGCAACAACTGGGAAGCGCAAAATAACGGGACGACGCCGGTGGATCGTTATCGCGAAGGCGTCAGCCCTTACGGCCTGTTGGATATGGCCGGCAACGTCTGGGAATGGACGGCTACCGATTATCAAAGTTCCCTGATGCACGAATTGCGCGGCGGCTCTTGGAAAAGCTACAGCCGCTATGCAGTTCGCGCCACTCAGCGGGATTGGCTGATGCTGGACGATGCGCGCGATGACGTGGGTTTTCGCTGTGCGCGCTCGTTCTGAGATTCAGACGCCCGACGGATCAAGAAATTTTTTACGAACGCCGATCAATCCGAGAAGGTTTCAAAGGGGTGGCCGCAGTAGGCGCAAAAACGGGCGTCTGTCGCGTTGGAGCGCCCGCATTGTGGACAGGACAGTCCATCTGTTGGAAGTCGAGAGCGGGGCGATTTGCGCCCAGGCAAGCGCGGCAGCGCCAGGCGCGCTCTGGGCAGCTTGATTCGGGGGAAACGCAGCGCTGGCAAACGCAGGCGCGGCGCTTTGCTAAGCAGGGTTTGCGCCAGCGCTTTGCCGCGCGCCTGCGCCTGGGAATACAACTGTCGCATCTGTTGACGGGAAAGATGTCGGCCAGTCAGATACCATTGCAAGACTGCATTTCCCACCACATAAGTGCCAGCGTAAGCAACTGCCACCTTTGGGGCGATGCCCCATACCGGGATGAGACCCACCAACGTACGGGCAAGCTGACGCCAGACAAACCCGCTCCCCAGCACACCGCCAAATTCCGCCGCATAGTCTTGCCAGCGGGTGGAGTAACCAAGCGCCAGCCCCAGTTTATAAACCAGAAAAAGCTGATTTTTCGTCAGGATGACCATGTCTGTCAGCACTACCGGCAAACTGAGCGGCGGAAATGCTTCGGCCAGCCCGCTGCTCAACGAAAAAGCAGCATTGGTATAACAGGTATCCTGGATCAGATATTGAGCAATCGGCAGACGAAAGAAGGGGAAATAGCGCCCCAGCGCCAGCAAATGTTCGGGGATCAATTCGATCACTGCTGGCGCGAAATGCTGCGACAGGAATTGCACATCCAGCGCCGAACCCGAAACCACGCCACGTCGGCGGTCGCGACCAGCAGCCGCCGCGCCGCGAGGCGCCGAAGGCATTGGCTTCTCACTTGCGGCGCGCAGCTCAATCGCTGAAGCCTCTGCGGATCTCCCGCCAGCCTCCGGTTCGGCAGGCGATGCAAATTGGTTGATGAAAACCAGCACCGTTTTGGAGGCGTTGTGCCACGTCTTGACCAGTTCCTGTTCAGCCTGGGTATCCGTCTTGCGAGCATCTATTATCAAGATAATGAGATCGGCGTCTAATGCCTGATCGGCCTCGTCCAGGCGTAAGACCAGGGCTGGCGTATCCGTCGCCAAATTGGGACGCGCCGGATCGCGCCGCATGTGATCCAGCAAGGTCTTGCGCCCGCTGCCCGGCTCGCCAACCACTGCAATCCGCACGCCGCGCAGCGCTCTCTGGCGCAATGGTCCTAAATCTGCCTCTTTGAGAATCGTCCAAATGTTGGTAAGAAAGGGGAATACGCTCATGCGATATTTGATCTACGTTGAGGCCGACGTAATGGGATATAGAAAACTGGATCGGAACCCGCCCTGGCCCAGGGGCGCGCGCCTATTATAATTCATCTCTACGCTTCAACGAACCGGCATGCGCAACATGGCGTCTGCAATTTCGCTTCCTTCACGCAAAGCTCATACACTGGCCGCGCTCCAGGCGCTGCTGGTCACTTTTCTCTGGTCCACCTCTTGGGTGCTGATCAAAATCGGCTTGACCGATATTCCAGCGCTCACATTCGCCGGCATGCGCTACAGCCTGGCATTCCTCTGTCTGCTGCCTTTTGCCGTGCGCCACATTCGGCGTTCAGCGCCGCAGCGCATCACGCCGCGGCAGTGGTTATTCCTGATCGCGCTGGGGATCATCTATTACACCATCGTACAGGGGGCGCAATTCGTAGGGCTAGCTTATCTGCCTGCCAACATGGTCAGCCTGACGCTAAACTTCACCTCGCTCGTGGTGGCTGTGATGGGCATTCTCTGGCTGCAAGAGCGCCCCACGCCTTTGGGGTGGGCGGGTGTTGTCTTGTCCATATTCGGGGGAGGAGTGTATTTCTATCCTTTTTCGCTGCCAACGGGTCAGGTCTTTGGCTTGCTGGTCGCCGTCATCGGCATGTTGGCAAACGCCGCAGCGGCGGTGTTGGGACGCAGAATCAACGCCTATGAGAACCTTTCGCCAATTCTTGTGACTACCATCAGCATGGGAATTGGCGGCGGTTTGTTGGTGCTGTTGGGCGGGTTGTTTCAGGAAATTCCGCGCCTGGATGGCAAAGGCCTCGCCATCATCCTCTGGCTGGCGCTGATGAACACCGCGTTTGCCTTCACGCTATGGAACCACACCTTGCGTTATTTATCCGCCATGGAGTCCACGCTAATCAACAGCGCCATGCTCATTCAGATTGCACTGCTGGCATGGGTTTTTCTGGGCGAAAGCCTCTCGCCGCAAAAATGGGTGGGTCTGGCGCTGGCCGGTTTTGGGGCGGCGGCAGCGCAATTTCGACAACCAATCCAACCGCCGCCCTCGTCCAGCCAGGATCAGGCGGGGCAGACCTGACCCATTGGTTCACCCCATCGCGCCTTTGAGCGAGCAACCCCCAGGATTATTATGCGCCGCATTTTATGCGCCGTATTTCCCCAGCCGCATAGCGTGCGCCAGCGCCAGGGGGATGAGATCCACATGGCGGATGAAACCCAGCGAGCCTCCAGCGCATAACGATTCGCCGAATTTGCCCGCTTTGCCAAAGCGCGCCGCATCTGAAACGATCATCACCGGCACCGGATGCCAGCTATGCCGCATCAGCTTGGCTGGCGTGGAGTGGTCGCCGGTGATCACCAGTACATCCGGCTTCAACTCGAGCAAGATGGGCAGCGCCTCGTCCACCGTCTCGATCACATGCACGCGCTCGTCGAATTTGCCATCCTCGCCGTAACTGTCGGTCTTCTTGATGTGGACGAAGAAGAAATCATATTCATCCCAGTGTTGCCTGACTACCTGGAATTCTTCGGCGGGCGTCTCGGCGCGATGCTCGATGACATCCATGCCCACCAGGCGCGCCACGCCTTTGTACATGGGGTACACCGCCACTGCGGCGGAACGCATCTTGAAGACCTCTGGGAAGCGCGGCATGCCGGGATCTTTGGAGATGCCGCGCAACAGGCAGCTATTGGCAGGCGGGTGATCCGCCAGCAGGCGGTTGGCTTGCGCCCACCACTGGCGTAAAATTTCTGCGGTCTTTTCAGAGGCGGCATCCTCGGCGCGGATAGGCAGCGCAGGAACGCCGGTCAGTTGCGGATCATTATCCGGGATGTTGGCGCCCAGTCCCTCACCGCGCAACACCAGCACAAAACGATACTCTTTGACCGGCTCGACGAATATCTCGACGCCGGGGATTTGGATCTGGCGCAGAATTTCCACGCGTTTGGCGCACTCTTCGGTGGGGATGCGACCCGCCCGCCGGTCGGTGATCTTGCCTTCAGAGTCCACCGTGCAGAAGTTGGCGCGGATGGCCACATCGTTGGGCGTGAGCGGGAAGCCGATGCCCATCGCCTCGAGCACGCCGCGCCCGATCAACACCTCCAGCGGATCATAGCCGAAGAGCGCCATGTGCCCGGGACCGCTGCCTGGGCTGAATCCGGGAGCAACCACATCGCTCATGCCCAGCGCAGCCCGTCCGGTCAGGCTGTCCATGTTGGGTGTGCGGGCGGCTTCCAGCTCGGTCGGCCCGCCCGGCTGGAGCGGCAGCCCGCCCAGACCGTCCATGACCAGTAAGATAATTTTTGAGCCGTTGTCCACGGCCATTTCATGGATCCATTTGAGTTTATCCATCATTGTCGGAGCCTTTCATTTAGTTAAAAATACCAGGGGCAATTGTACCTGAGATTGGGGCAAATGAAATTCTCATCCTGTCATGCGTACATAGAAACGGGTAAATTCCCCGCTGGCAGGCAGCCACTCGAACAGAACATCGGTCACATGCGCGGCGCGCGGCCCGCGGCGCAGTTCCACCAGCAGGCGCTCCAAATCCTGCCGCGGCCCTTCGGCCAACACTTCCACCGAGCCATCCCAGCGGTTGCGCACCCAGCCGCTGAGTCTCAAGTTATGAGCGCATTGCTCGACAAAGGCGCGAAACCCAACGCCTTGAACTCTGCCTCGAACATGGGCGTGTAGTTGCGCCAGGTCGCTGTTTTCGTTTGCATCCGTCATCATTGCACCTCCTGCCGCGCCGAGGAGCGTCTCAACCGCTGGTCTGCTCGATATTGGAATTTGGCGAGAGCCGCAATTGCAGCCAGCGCGCGGCAACCAGGATCAGCGGCGCGATCAGCACGACGCCGAGCAATATCCACCACGGGCGGAGATTATCTAAGGCTGCGGCGTTCATATCCTCCGCCAGGGTTTCGCTGCGCCAGTTGCGCTCCAGTTGAGACAGGCTGCGCCCCAACGCCTTCTGTACGCCGCGCTCGCAACTCAGCCCATTGGCATAGGCGGCGACAAGATCATGCATGCCGCTGACGCCATAGACGCCGTGTAGATAACGGGTGAATGATGTAGATTGCGCATACGCCAATAGGGCGTTCGAGGCGTCGCGCGGGAAGGTCTGGCACAATGCAGCCATGGGGATAAGCGCCTTTCGCCCCACCGCGTCCTTCAACAGCAACTCGTAATCCGCATTGGGATACAGCTCGGTCAGCGAGGCCAACCCCTCGCTGAGCCAGACAGGAAGGTTATCATACCCGCCGCCGATATACTGATAAAGCAGAATGTGCATCAGCTCATGCGGGATGCGCTGCTGGATCAATATCTCCTGGTCGGGGCCCGACGGCAGCGCAGCGACGATTACCCCCAGGTCCGGTTCGGCGTGCCCGGCCACCCAATCGCGGCTATGCGGCTGAAGCGCAGCTTGCAGCGAGTTCGAATCGGGATAGATATAAATCTCCATAAATTGCGGTTTGGGGATCGGCAGCAGCGTTTGCGCCTGGAAGAAACCCTTTTCGGCGGCATCTATGATGCTTTGCGCATAAGGCACATCGCCTTCAAACCAATGCACACGAAATGGGCTCTCTTCCAGGGAATTCCACTGGTAACGGTTATCTTCGTAGAAAAACTCATAAGCCGGGCTGTTCACCTTTTCGCCATCCGCAGCCACGATTTCCCAACGGAAATTCACCTGAGAGAAGGCGCGCAGGTGATAGTCGGCCAGCAAATGGGTATAACTGAGCAAATACACGTCGTCCTCTTGCGCCTGGATTTGCGCTTCGCCCACCACCGTGCGCGTATCGGCGTGCGCCTGGAAGAAAACATGCGCCGACGTAGGCGGAGCGTCCGCACGGAGGCGTGCATAAAAGACGATCTCTTCGTTAAAGCGGTATTCCGCCCAGGACTCGACAAACTGTGCCTGGGCGCTCGCCGGATAAAACACCAACAATGCGAGAGAGAAGTTGATTAGCAGAGAAACGATCGCCAGGCGACGCATATCAAGCGCCCAGGTAAGCCAGCAAAGGGGTGAGAGTGAGAGGCGTCAAAATCGTGGTGACAAATACTACCGCGGAGACGAACGACGGCTCGGCGTTAAACTCGGTAGCCAGCAGCGTGGTGGTTACCGCGGTCGGCATGGCGGCTTCCAGCACAATCGCCTGGCGCGCCGCGCCGCTCAAACCAAAGAGCGGCAGCAGGGCGAGAGTCAGCAAGGGTCCTGCCAACAGACGCATCCCACTCGCCAGCGTCATGGGTACAGGATGATCCGACCAGGAGGCCGTTTGCAATAGCAGCCCAAGCAAGATCAACATACTCGGAATGGTAGCGTCAGCCAGCAGCCTGATGGATCGTTCCAGCGGCGCCGGCACCTGCCAACCTGTTGCGATGAATAGCATTGCAAGAATCAGGCCATACAGAGCAGGGACGCGGACTAGGTTCATCGTCGCTCGCAGGAAACTCTGCGAACCCATTGAGGCGATCACCACTCCGAGCGTGTAAGTCAGTATGGTGGTGGAGACAAAGTATAGGCTGGCGTAACTCAAAGCCAGCGACCCGAAGGCGAAATACACTACCGGCAGGCCAAAATTCCCGGCGTTCATGAACATACTGGTCAGCAACACGCCGGAGAGCATATTGCGTTGGATGCGCAGCAGGCGGGCGATGATCCAGGTGAGCGCTCCCAGGAGCAGGGTGGTGGCAGCAGCCAGGGAGATCACACGCAAAATTTCACCGCTGCTGACCTGGTTTTGGGTGAGCAATGAGAAAAGCAGGCAAGGTGTGAAGACGTAGAACACCACCTGGGAAAAGGGACGAGGATTCATGCCGGTGAGACGCCCCAACAAATAGCCGGCGCCGGCGATAAGGAATACAGGGAATAGATTATTCAGAAACAAGGCGAGCAATTCGCTCAAAAGGCCTGATCCCCTTCTTCGTCATTTTCGTTT
>JAGVAD010000032.1 GCA_020060465.1 Anaerolineales bacterium | reverse complement strand
TAGTTCTTCTCCTGGCTTGTTTTGGTGTGGAAACCTAACTTTGCCACGGTTTGGGCTTGTCGGCAAGCCTCTTTTTTGTTAATTTTGTCAATCAATCAGATGGTGTTGTCAGAACAACAGAACTTTTATCCAGACATAAGCTTTGTTGACGACGAAGGTCATCGTTTTGCACTCGACTTGAAGAGTACCTACAGGGTTGATGGTAATCGTGTGAATGGTATGACACTTGGTGCCTTTACAGGGTATTTCCGAGAAAGGAACAGTACAAAAAACATCACTTTTCCTTACGGTTCTTACAGCGGCCATTTTGTTCTTGGCGTAATTTATTCAAAGACAGATGGCTTGATTGACGAACGAAGAAGATATAATCTTGAGGAACTTGAACGCATCACATCTGTAATCAGAGATTTTCAGTTCTTCGCTCAGGAGAAGTATCACATTGCGTCTGACCGCCCTGGTAGTGGAAACACCAAGAATATTGGCTCAGTTACAGAGATTGATAAACTTATAAGCGGCTCTGGTCCGTTTGCATCACTAGGGGAAGATGTTTTCGATGATTACTGGATGTATTATTTGACCAAAGATATGGCAAGAGCGGCAGAACTTAAGCGACCTCCTTACACCAACCTGCGTAGTTATCTAAAATACAAAGGGTTAGCAAAGTGATTACTCAAAGCTTGCCACGGGTTACGAAACATGTGATTGTTCCCCCGATAAAATGTCAGGGGATTAAGACCAAGCTTGTTAAATTCATTTTGAGCAACATTTCTTGGAGTGGGAAGGGCCGATGGATCGAGCCGTTTTTGGGATCAGGTGTGGTTTTGTTCAATGTTCAGCCAGAACGTGCTTTAGTAAATGACATTAATCCTCATATCATCAGACTGTACCAAATGATTTACGATGGGAGTTTATCGTCTGAAGAAGTCAGGGCATACCTTTCGGCAGAAGGTAAAAAACTGTTGTCGAATGGGGAAGAGTATTATTATCTAGTTCGAGAGCGTTTCAACCAAACTGGTAATCCTTTAGATTTTATTTTTCTGAATAGATCGTGTTTCAATGGGGTGATGCGTTTCAACAGCAAAGGTGAGTTCAACGTCCCATTTTGCCGTAAACCAGACCGTTTTCGTCAGGCATACGTGACCAAGATAGTCAATCAGATTTCCCAAATACGGAAAATAATGCAGGGCAAGGATTGGGAATTCCGCGTTGGAGATTGGCGAGAATGTCTTGAGAATGTAACAGCAGATGATTTTGTTTACCTTGACCCCCCGTATATAGGCAGACATACAGATTACTATCAGCAATGGTCAGAAAATGATGCGGCAGAACTAGCAAGACTTGCCCAAAACTTACCTTGTGGTTTTGCATTATCTATGTGGAAGGAAAATAAGTACCGCCTGAACGAACATCTTGGCCGTTACTGGGATGGGCTGGTGGAAAGAACTTTTACACATTTTTATCACGTAGGCTCAACCGAGAATCTAAGAAATGCGATGGAAGAAGCCTTGTTGATAAAACCTGGTTACGAAACACTACCTGTCGAAACTACAATGTCAGCTAAACCAATCCAACTGGTACTTGCCTTGCACGAACAGGCAGGCTAACACGCGCTTCCACCTGACGCCGCTCCGCTGCGCTTCGCGGCGCAGGTGAAGCGCAGGCCGTTGGGCTGCTAAACGCATAATATCTTAACAAGAAGGAAAATATGAAAATAAATCATCTTGATAACCAAATTTTATTGGAAACCCGTTGGATTGCAGCATTAGTTATTCCATTTCTTGTAGTAGCCTTTGTTATTTTGTTCATATTCCCCTATCAGACAGAAATGTTATTCGCTTGGAAAATCCAGCCATCAATGTCCGCCATGATGTTAGGCTCTGCATACGCAGGCGGAATATACTTCTTTGCAGGGGTATTGCGGAGCAAACAATGGCATCAAGTCAAGGTAGGTTTCTTACCTGTAATAGCTTTCGCATCTCTATTAGGAATAGCTACTATCTTGCATTGGGATAAATTTAACCATAGTCATGTTTCATTTTTTGCATGGACTGGTTTGTATTTCACTACACCCTTTATCGTCTCGTTTGTGTGGCTTCGCAATCGCCATCAAGATACAGGGAATTTAGACGATACCGACACGATAATCCCATATATGGCTCGTCTGATTATGGGATTATTTGGCACAGTCACACTAATCATTAGCTTGTTTCTATTTACACAACCAAGTACGATGATTAGTCTATGGTTCTGGAAATTAACTCCGTTAACCGCACGGGTTATGGGCGCAATGTTTGCACTTCCTGGACTTGTCGGACTTGGAATAGCCTTTGATAAGCGATGGAGTGCCGCAACTCTCATTCTCCAGTCGCAAGGGTTTTCAATCTTATTAATCCTAATTGCTTCAATTCTATCTTCGCAGGATTACAATTGGACAACTTGGGGTAGTTGGGTATTTGTTGGTGGTCTATGTTTGATGTTAATAAGCATTGTTGTACTTTTTATGTTTATGAAAAAGCGAAACTCAAATCAAGGTTCTTAAAACGCGGCCCAACAAAGCGTGCACCCGACGCTGGGGATTCTGGCGCGATTCCAAGCATTTTTCTACGCCTCAGCATTTTCCCAGTCGGACGGCGTTCCGCCGCCCGCCCCACCGCCAGTAACGCAAACCATTCGGCGGCTGTCTCGCATCCAAATATTTATGGAGGTTCTTATGTCCGTAAAATCCTCTTGGTCTGCGCTCGAAGAAAGTTCGGAAATTTTGGGCGACGACTACGCCTATCCCGCCATGGACAAAATCGCCGCGGAACTGTCGCTTCCGCCAGATTATTTCACGTGGGTGGCGGCAATCTGGCTATTCGGCGCGGAACCGTTCACCATCGCACAATACATGCGGATATTTCCATACGGGCTTTCACGGGCGAATGAGGCGCGTTTCTCTTCCGCAATTCGAGACGGATATTTAACATCCGCTGGTCGGGAAAGTTATCAAGCCACTGAGAGGGGAATGATCGCCGCGACGCGCCCCTTCCGCGCGGCAAACGATGGCATTGCCCCCCTGCGTCCCATGCCCGAAGAGGCATTGGAGAGATTGGTCAATCTTCTTGCCCGCCTGTCGGATGCATCGTTTGGAATGCCCGAACCGCCGTCGCATTTTATTTTGACGCACAAACGGGAATTGTATCGGCGAATGGGAATGATAGAGTCGCTGGCGGGCTTTGTCGCTCACTGCCTGGAACTGGAGGGACACCGCGACGACTGCTACATTGAGACCTGGAGGACACATCGAGTCGAAGGTCACGCGTGGGATTTGCTCGACTTCCTTTCGCGCGGCGAAGCGCTGACCTTCAATGACTTGCACGATAAAACCAGCAGGCGCGGCGTGACGCGCGAAGTCCATGCCGAGGATGTGAGGGAGCTCGTCGGGCGCGGGTGGGTGGAGGAAGGTTCGGGCGTGTACCAAATCACATCAGCGGGAAAGCAGGTGCGGGCGGAGGTCGAAGCGGAGACGGAACGTCTTTTCTTCGCGCCGTGGTCGAGTCTGAATGAATCCGAGTTGGAGGAGTTGGCTAGTCTCGCAAGTCAATTGCGCGATGGGTTACAAAACCCAATTTGAAGATGGGAGAATGAAATAGATAAAATTGTTACTTCCCTGATTGCGACCATGAATGCTCAACTCCCGTTGATGTATTCCTATATGCCTGGCATCCAGGTTACAGAAGAAACCGATTGGCGTGGTATGCAATCAAGTTACGATGTTTTTTACAACGCTGTTTATGACGCGCATTTTTCTCCTGACAATGTTGAGAAAAGAGTAGATGAAATTGTATCTTTTTTCGCATCAAGAAGTAAACTCCCAATGACTTGGTTTGTTACTCCTGCCTGTGAGCCAATAAACCTGTCGAAAGTATTGGAGTCCAAAGGATTCAAACTGGCTTTTAGAAGCCTAGGAATGTTCCTTGATTTGGAAAAGTTTGAAAACACAAAAAAAGATGACAGCCCGCATAAAATTATACAAGTATCAAACGTAGAACAATTATCCCAATGGATAATTCCTGGCAAAGAAGGCTTTGGTCTATCTGATTCGGTTATCAACGCATATTTTGAATTGTTTAAGAGCACAGGGTTTGAGTCTCAATTGCCATGGAAACTGTTTGTTGGAATGGTTGATGAAAAACCGACAACGTGTGTGCGCCTGTTTTTCGCAAACGGCGTTGCGGGGATTTTCCATGTAGCGACCATTCCATCAGCAAGGGGTCATGGTTATGGCGCTGAAATCACAATAGCCGCCCTGGAAACAGCAAAAGAACTTGGCTACAAATCGGCAGTATTGGCTTCTTCTCCAGCAGGACACAATGTTTATTATCGTTTGGGCTTTCGAGATTGTTGTTTCTGTGATGTATATGTTGGTTCTGAGTGAAATGAACGGCGTCGAACAAAGCGTCCTAAGAAACAGCCATAATCGGCTCGAGTTGTAAGCCAAACTTGGCGGCTTTCCTTTTGAGATACTTGATCTGCTGCACGCGATAATGCCGTTCATCGGCATGCCCTTACCGCTCACCTCGCTGCAAATCCTGTGGATCAACCTGGTGACCGACGGCTTACCCGGACTGGCCCTGGCTGTCGAGCCGGTGTTTGCGAAAATCTGTATCCACAAACGTATGAACAAATTTACCCTTCGCAGCAAACGAAAGGTGGATGTACATATGGAGGTTGTTTGCGATGGTATATAACATCGGCAAAATTCGTATCTTCGGGGCGCGATAATCGCCGAATCAGGGGCAAGTAAGTCCCTGCTGGGCGGATGGATGCCGCCAAACGCAGTCTGACGGCCTGCCGGAGAGCGGTTTCGCTCCGCGAAAAGGGATTTTTCGACAGATTCGTTAGGCGTTTGTCTTCTAATCGAGACACGAGAGAAAATATGAAAGCAAAAACATTACTCACAGTCATTCTTTCAATCGTTCTGGTTTCATGTGCGCCAGCATCTATTTTCACGCCAACGCCAACGCCCATACTTCCTCCAGAGCTGAGCGGCGATACAGCCATCCAACAATTATTGCTGAGCAGCCACAACCGATGGAAATCGCTGCGAGGCAGCGCAACCGTAACGCTTTACCCTCCGCCAGGTGTGACAGCGGAGGCGCAAATCACCATAGCCCAAATCTGGATCGAACAACCCAATCAAGCCAAAGTAATCGTCGCCCCGCCGCAGAGCGCGCCCACCCATATTTTCATCAGCGACGGGATAAATGCGCGCTGGAACTCGGAACCAGCGCAGCCATTGCCAGCTAACCTGAACCAACCGTTTAACCCGCCGGATGTTCCTTCGGATACCGTGTATCTCCACCCGCTTGGAGGAATGTTGGGCACCCCTGTCAGCGACCTGATCTTTCCTGCGGGGTTGGCGCAGCGAGGCGGCGAATACCGTCTGACCGGCAAGGAAGCCCTCGCCGGACGTCAGACGTATGTCGTCGAATGGGGCCGTGCGCCGGGTCAGCTCATAGATCGCTTTTGGGTGGATACACAGACCGGCGTCATCTTACGGCAACAGAACTATGGCAAAGAAAGCAGCACAACACCGAATTCAGAGATTGTGTTCAATTTCATCGAATTCGACAACGCCATGCCAGCGGAAGTCTTTGATCTGAATAGCCCCGATCTGCCCACCCTGGCTACCCTACAGCCGGCCCTGCCATCCGACGCGCCGCAACTCTCTGTCAAACCCGGGATTGATCTGGTCAATGTACGCAGCGGGCCTTCTACAATGTATGATATCATCGCCGCGCTCACCCCGAAGCAGATGGCTCGAGTCGTTGGGAAAAACCAGGAGGGAGACTGGTGGCAAATCGAAATGGATGGAAAGACCGGCTGGGTGTTCGCTGAGTTGGTGGATTTCAGCGGAGAGGCAGCCGCCGTGCCTGTCGTTCCAACACCATCGCCCTGATCATCGGCGAATCAGGACATCGAACGCGCTTTAGTGAACTGCCAGCCCAACGCCGTCAGACATAGCCCCACCCCATTGGTGGTGAAGAGAAGCGCTGCGCTAGGCATGGAAATATGCAGATAGGGATAAACTACCCCCACGAAGAGTAGAACGCCGGTCATTAATAAGCCCGCCGCCAGGGTTTTCCGCAGCCAGGCGAGGCGATTGTCAGGCAAACCCCAAACGCGTTTCCTGCGCCGCAGCGCCGCCGCAAGCCGGATGAGAATCAGCGCCGCGACCAGGCCAAACACTGCTGCGGCGGAGAAAAGAACCCGCCGGGCAAAGCGGATCGCCCGCGGCAACGTCACATCTCCACTGCCCAGCCAGTCTGTCCAGGCATGCAGCACATCCGCGAACAGTTCATGGCCGGCGATGCTGGTGGTCAGCACAATGATGCCCTCGCCGCTGGCAGGAATGGCGGCAAACTCGGTCACGCCATTCAAATTTCCGCCCATGTGCGAAACCAGGCGACGGCCATCGGGCAAAGTCTCGATAAAATATCCCAATCCATACCCTTGCGCGTAGATCAAGCGCTCAAAGCCGCGGATCTCAATTGCCGGGGTCATCATTTGCTCTACGGTGGCGGGTTGTAGAATACCTCGGCCGGGCGGTTGCCCATCTGACCCCTTCATCCCTGCCGCGACCAACCTTGCCAGATCCGGCGCGGTGGTATATAGACCAGCCGGCGCCTTTTCGATAAATAGATAATGGGGAAAGGGCTTTCCGGTTTCGCTATAGCTGGTGACGATTTGTGATTGAATATCCGGGCGCCATTGAAAGCTGCTGGCGGACATTCCCAGAGGCGTCAATATTTCGCGCTGCATATATTGGCTGAAATCTTCGCCGCTGACTTCTTCGATCAGCAGTTGCAAGATCAAGTAACCCCCGTCCGAGTAGGCGAAACGGCTGCCCGGCGTCCGCTCCAGCCGCACCCCGCCAGCCTTTCCGGAACCGAAGGTCAGCACGTCTTCAATGCGAGGCAATGTTTCCCCAGGCAAGCGCCCCAGGTATTCTGGCGTGTTTAAACCCGCGCTATGGCTGAGCAAGCGTCGGATCGTGACCTGACCGCCATCATCGCCGGGTACGCGCCAACGGGTCAAATAATCTTCCACTGGCGCGTCCAAATCAACTCGTCCGCTTTCGACCAGCTTCATCACGCCCCAGGCGGTCGCCGTTTTGGAGATCGAAGCCACGCCAAAGACGCTATCTGGCGTCACGGGTTTGCCGCTGGAAAGATCTGCGACGCCATAACCTTTTGACCACACCACTTCCCCGCCATGGATCAGAGCTACCGCCACCCCCGGCGTGCCTGTGGCGCGCATACGAGCAGGGATCAACGCATCCAGGCGTTGGGTCAAGATGGAAGCATCAGGCCGGTTCGAGGCGCTGGGTAAACAACCCACAGAAAACAGCGCTGTCAGCAAGCATACAGTCGCCAGCCCGACCAGAAATAGTCCTCTATTCCGCGGCAGCATCTAAACTTCCGCATTCTCAGGAAACGAACCAGCGACTCGCTCGATCTCCACACCCACCGATTGGGCGAAAGGCACAGCGGCGGGCTTTTCCACCCTCACCACCGCTTTAACAACACCAGGCGCTTCCAAACAAATACGAGCCAGATCACGCGCCAATGCCTCTACGGTGAGGCGCTCTGCCGTCTCGGCATGAGCCAACAACCGTTCTGCCAGCGCAGAATAGTCTATGCTCTGACCGAGATCATCGGACTCGCCAGCGGCTTCTAAATCGGCAAACAGAGTCACATCCATGACGATCTCTTGTGGTTTTTCGCGCTCCCAATCATAAACGCCAATCACGCCCCGCGCTCGTAAACCCCGGATGAAAATTTTGTCCATTTCTTCCCTTAATCGCGTTGGATCAGGCGCAGTGCCTCGTCCACCGGCAACGCATAAGCGATGTGACCATCCCGACCAACCAGAGTCTCGGCGCAAAACAGGGAATTCAACACCGCCTCTTCGACGCATTCAATGACTGCCTGAAACAAACCATTCATGACCTTCCCCTCGTCTGCCAGGGCAGGTCGTAAGGCGATCAATTCTGCGGCATGATGCGGAATGCGATGCGCCACACTGAAAGCGATGACGAAGTCGCCGCTGCCATGCTGCATACGCGCCCCGGTGCGCCCTAAGCCAATGGCGGCTCTTGCGCACAGGCGTTGAAGTTGCCGAGAAGACAGCGGCGCATCCGTCGCCAGGGCGATCATGATCGAACCCGGCGGCGATTGCGGCGGGTCAGCGGGCAGATTGAGCTGTTTGCCGACCGGCGCGCCCAAGATGGTCAGGTCTTGCCGGCTGCCGAAATTGGATTGAACCAACGCACCCAGCGTAAAGCTGCCCAAAACGGGCGGCAAGATACGGCTGGACGTTCCAATCCCGCCTTTCCATCCATAACAAACCGTCCCTGTACCCGCGCCCACATTCCCTTCGCTCACCGCGCCGCCGCGGGCGTTCTCCAACGCC
Source organism: Anaerolineales bacterium (assembly GCA_020060465.1). Classification (GTDB taxonomy): domain Bacteria; phylum Chloroflexota; class Anaerolineae; order Anaerolineales; family UBA4823; genus RBG-16-57-11. The sequence goes on along the minus strand of JAGVAD010000032.1, from coordinate 53,474 downwards.
ACCCAGACATCTTCAGCCCGCACGTGACGGCCTTGAATATCGTTCAGATAGCTATCATTGGTTTCACCAACCACGATGTTGACGCTGGCGCTATCGCTGCGCACGCCAATTTGCGGATTTTGGCGGATCATATATTGAACCAGAGCATCCAACGTCAGACCTACATTCAGGGTGTTGGTGAAGGCAACAGGCGCTTCGAGCACGCCCAATTCGCGCACCTGTTCAAAACCCGCCGCCTTGCCGTAACCGTTCAGCGTGTGCACCGCCGCCGGGACTTTCTCCAAATAGAGATTACCCGAATGCGGCAAGATGACGGTCACGCCGGTGCGCGCCGGGCCAAAACCAGGCTGCAACGCCCCCTCGCCAATGACAACACTTCGATGACCGACCAGCACATCCGGCACGTCGGTGATTGCGTTCCAACTCCCCGGCGTTAGCTCTCCCACGCGCAAGCCCAGCTCACGTAGACGCGGCATCGTCATTCCCTGAAAAAGCCAACTGCTTGCTCGCCCTCAGGCAATGGATTACACGTAACGATCGGTGACTTCGCGGCAGCAGCGCACAAAATCCAATACGGTAGGCACGTTGCGCATCAACACCGCCATATTGCCCTGCACACCAATTTTGCGCGTCAGTAACGCCTGCATGGGTTCAACCTCGCCTTTCAACAAGCGCACATATTGATCGTAAGGGGCACGCAAGGTAAAAGTCGGTTTTACTTCTTGATCCTTGCGCAACACGTATGCAGCGCGGCATTTGCCGTGCCACAAATCGAAATACCAGCGGATTTCTTCGGCCAAATTTTGACCCGGCTGGATGATAAAAACCATATCGCCTTCCCATTGACGCGCGATTTGAGCATAGCGTTCGTCATTGTTCAGCTTTTCCATCAGAGCGACGAGCCATTGTTCGGTTGGAAATATTGCCATATCTATCGCCTGTTCGTCTTCTCTAACGAATAAAGCACGCCTCTGCGATCATCAGCGTGCTTTCTCGGCCTGATTTGCCTTCAATCATTACAACTCCTTACCGCTCTGCGACCTTCACTTTGCGCTCGATATAGGAGGCCACGCGTGAGGAAAACAACGTCATGACCAGATAGATCAGCGCCACCATTGTCCAGGTCTCGATCGGGTTGAAGTTCTGCGACATGAATTCTCTGCCGCGGCGGGTCAGATCGGCGACTGCCACCGCGCTGACCAGCGAAGAATCTTTCAACAAGGCGATGAACTCATTGCCCACGGGCGGCAAAATGACCCGGATGGCCTGTGGCAAAATCACATAGCGCATAGCCTGGACGTAATTCATCCCCAGGCTGAGCGCTGCCTCCATCTGACCTTTGGGTATGCTTTGGATGCCGGCGCGGTAGATCTCGCTCATATACGCGCCGTAACAAAAAGTTAAACCCAAAATGGACATGGCAATCGCATTCGCCTGATAAGAAGCCAATGCCGCGTTGCCAATGCTGCGGCCAAAACTTTGCAACACCACCGGGAAAGCAAAATACCACCAGATCAACTGCACCAGCAGTGGAATGCCCCGCACTAATTCCACATATAGACTGGAAATACCAAAGATAATCGGATTTTTCGACAAACGCCCCAGACCGCCGAATAAACCAAAAACCAGGGTGAGAGCAAATGCAGCCACGGTGACCCAGATTGTCACCAAAATGCCATCGGTAACGAAAACCAGGATTTTTCGATATGGATCTGGCGAGGTGGTTACCAACACGACCGTCAGGATCACCACGGCAATGAACAACCCCCACCAGGCGTCAACGCGGGAGCCAATTTCAGCCGGGATCAGGCGAGCTTTAGTGGCTTCAACAGGAGGATCTTTCGCTTTGCTTTCCATCAGCCATCCCAATTCATCCAGAAAGATGCGATCTATACGGTTAAACTCTGCGAGGCCTCCCCTGGCCTCGCAGAGTCTTCAGTTTGAACGGTCTATTGACCGCTGGTGATCCACTTGGCGGTCAATTCGTCAATTTTGCCTTCGGCTTTTACTTCCGCCAGGGCTTTGTTAATCTTGGCCAACAGTTCCGTGTTGGTCTTGCATACTGCGATGCCGTAGAACTCATCGGTGAACACTTCGCCCACGGTCTTGAGTTTGCCTGGGTTCTGGCCGATGTAGCCCAGCGCTAGAGGGTTATCTGCGATGACTGCGTCAATCTGTCCGTTGATCAGGTCCTGGAACGCCAGACCAATGTCATCGTAGGATTTTAGATTGACTCCGGGGATCTTCTGAGCTTCAATGTCGCCAGTCGTACCGAGTTGAACGCCGACGGTCTTGCCGGAGAGATCATCTTTGCTCTGAATGTCGGTGTTGTCGCTGCGCACCGTCACCACCTGACCTGCGGCAAAATACGGGTCGGAGAAGGCGAACTGTTGGGCGCGCTCCGGGGTAATGGTCATGGCAGAGATGGAGGCGTCATATTGACACTGCGCCATGCCTGCCAGCAGAGAGTCCCAGGGCACATTGTTGTATTCGATCTCCAAACCAGCCTTCTCAGCGATGGCGTTCATCAGGTCAATATCGAAACCAACGATCTGCTTGGTAGACTCATCTACGCTTTCAAATGGCGGCCAGGTAGCGTCTGTGGCCACACGAACTTTTTGCTTCGCCGCGCCGCCGCAAGCAGCAAGCGTCAGGCTAGCCAGAAGCAGTACAACAAATAGAACGTATATCGGGCGTTTCATTTTCCTTCCTCCATTTGAACGTGAATGTCAGGTAATACAAGCCGGTGTGGGGTTAAAATAGTCTACTACATTCTGAAGATGATGTCTACCCTATATTTATTGCGTAATTTTCAGGAATAACAACGCCGTCCCAAAGCAATTCCTTCAGGACGGCTACCACACCTTACTCAGAATGCGCTGGGTGGGAGTTGAACCCACACGCCTTTCGGCACATGGCCCTCAACCATGCCTGTCTGCCAGTTCCAGCACCAGCGCCAGAGCAAAAGTATTATAATCGGCTCTACAACATTGTCAAGCTATCCTAACTTTTAAGGAGAAGGGTATGCGTATCGTACTCGACGCCATGGGGAGCGATCTGTGTCCCGTCCCCGAGGTGCAGGCCGCCGTCCAGGCTGGTCAGCAGTTCGGCGATGAAATTATCTTGGTTGGCCCGGCTGACCGCCTGACGCCGATGCTCGCCGAGGCGGGCGGAGCAAACGTCAAAGTGCGCCTGGTAGATGCACAGGACACCATCACAATGGAAGATAAAGGGCTGAAATTAGCCCTCAAAGCCAAACGCAAGGGCTCCAAAACCTCCATGGCAGTGGGGATGGATCTGATGCTCAACGGCGAAGCAGACGCCTTTGTCACCGCTGGCAACACCGGCGGCGCACTGGCTACTGCTTATTATCGCCTCGGTGTGATCCCCGGCGTAGAACGCCCTGCCCTGACGGGCTTGTTTCCTGTCAAAGGCGGCTATTGCGTCGTCCTGGATATTGGCGCCAACCCCGAGTGTAAGCCTGAACATATCCTTCAATTCGCAGTGATGGGCGCCGTGTACGCCCAACGGGTGCGCGGCGTCGCCAACCCACGCGTGGGGCTGCTCTCCAACGGCGAAGAGGCCGGCAAAGGCAATGAATTGGTCAAGGGTTCTTTTCCTTTGTTGGAAGACAGCGGTTTAAATTTCATTGGCAATGTCGAAGGCAAAGAGCTGTTCGGCGGCGAAGCGGATGTCGTCGTGACCGACGGCTTTACCGGCAACATCCTGCTCAAATCCAGCGAGGCAGTCGCCAAGCTGATCACCGATGTGTTGCGCCAGGAGCTAACCGCTTCCACTCGAACCAAAATCGGGGCGTTGTTAGCTAAACCAGCCTTCGCAAACATCAAAAAAATGCTGGATCCAGGAGAAGTGGGCGCGGCGCCGCTGTTAGGCATCAATGGCCTGGTCTTTGTTGGTCATGGCCGATCCGATGCGCGCGCCCTGGTCAGCGCTATCCGCACCGCCCGGCAGGCAATCGAAGCAGATTTGCTGGGCGCGTTGCGCGGCGCAATACAGGAACGTCTGGAGCAAATTCATATTCCAACGGATAAAGTTGAGGAAATTTAATGATAAATACCAATCATCGCGCCCGGGTCGTCATCACCGGCTTGGGGGCCATTTCGCCGCTGGGGGCGTCGTTGGAGCAATACTGGGACGGTCTGGTGCAGGGTCGTTCCGGCATTCGGCGCATCACGCAATTCGACCCCAGCGATTTGCCATGCCAGATCGCGGGCGAGATCCCTGACTTCAACGTCGAGGATTATATGGAGCGTAAAGAAGCGCGCCGCACCGCGCGCGCCTGCCAGATCGCCCTGGCAGCCGCCATTCAGGCGGTTCGAGACGCAGGATTGCCAGAGCAAATGCCCGAACCGGAACGAACGGGCGTGTTGTTCGGCACGGTCATGGGCGGGGCGGATAAGCTGGAGGAAGGCGTGGCTGCCTTACGAAATCACGGTCCGAGCAAAGTAAGCCCTTTCATGCTGCCCACCGGCATCCCCAACATCCCCTCTTTCATGATTGCTCATCACTTTCAGGCATTAGGGCCCAATAGCACCATCTCCACTGCCTGTGCAACAGGCACGCAGTCTATTGGCGAAGCGGCTGAGCTGATCCGCAGGGGCGCGGCGGACATTGTCATCACTGGCGGAACGGAAGCCCTGATCGCCGATTGGGCAATCGCCGGTTTCTGCGCCATGCGCGCCTTGCCGGTAAACTTCAACGACGAACCTGCGCGGGCATCGCGACCCTTCGATGTCAGGCGCGAGGGGTTTGTCTTTTCAGAAGGGGCGGCAGCTTTAGTGTTAGAGAGCCTGGAACATGCCCAGGCGCGGGGGGTACGCATCTACGCTGAAGTGGCTGGGCATGCTTCATCGGCGGACGCCTATCACATCGCCGCGCCCGACCCGGAAGGACGCGGCCCCATCCGCGCCATGCGCTGGGCGCTTCAAGATGCTGGTTTGCCCCTGGAGGCGGTAGATTATATCAATGCCCACGGCAGTTCCACCCCCATCAACGACGTGACCGAGACCAAAGCAATTAAGATGCTGTTTGGCGAACATGCCTATAACCTGGCTGTCAGCTCCACCAAATCCATGATCGGTCACCCGATGGGCGCCGCCGGCGCCCTGGAAGCGCTGGCTTGCATCCTGGCTCTTTATCGCGGCTGGCTGCCTCCAACCATCAACCTTGAGGAGGCAGACCCAGAGTGCGACCTGGATTATGTACCCAACCAGGCGCGTCGGGCACAGGTCAATGTCGCATTATCCAATTCATTTGGATTGGGAGGGCAGAACGCCTGCCTGGTGCTGAAGAAATACGTCTGATGCGTCGCATTCACAAGGTTGACGCCCCCGCATGGATTTATTTCAGATAATAAAGGGACCGTATGAATATCCATCGCAATGAAACCCTGATCAAACGCAACGCCCGTATCGCCCAGTTCACCATGTTTGCCGGGCTGGCGGTTCTGGCTGGCGGCATGTTCGTCTCCTTCCGTTATCCTGAGCAAGTGGGGCTCTCTCTGGGCGCGTTGCTGCTCGGCTTCATTCTTTCGCAAGTTGGCATCTATTACCTGAACCGCTGGGGGCGTAAGCCGCGCCCCGATGAGTTGCTGGATAAGTCGCTCAAAGGGCTGGATAGAAAATACACCCTGTTCCACTACGTCTCGCCGGTTTCGCACCTGCTGGTGGGCCCTTCGGGTGTATGGGTCTTGTTGCCCTACTATCAACGCGGCGTGATTACTTATGCCAAAGGTCGCTGGCGGCAAAAAGGCGGCGGCCTGCTCTATCAGTATCTGAAGATCTTTGCTCAAGAAAGCCTAGGGCGGCCCGACCTGGAAGTGAACGGCGAGATCGAAGCTTTGCGCAAGTATTTATCCAAACATTTGCCCGAAGAGAGCCTGCCACCCATCCAGGCTGCGCTGGTTTTCACCCATCCTCAGGCGAAGATTGACATCCCGCCAGATGAATCGCCGCCAGCCGAGACGGTGACCCTCGCCGACCTGAAAAAATTAATCGGCAAACCCGCCAAAGGGAAGACGCTTCCGCCGGAAAAAATCCGCCTGATTGAAGACGCCATCTTGACTGCTGGCTAAAATGTGTACCATCTATCTGGGGTCAGCCGTGACGCAAGGTGTCTACGGCTGACCCCGAATCGCGTATGGCGACTATGGGCGGATCTCCTGGCGCTGGAACAACACATACGCCAGAGCAAACAGCACGATCGTCCCCGCAATCAAGCCTGTAAGCTGCGGCCAGATCAGCACCAACGACTCAGACAATGGCAGCGGCGCGCCCAGGATTGCGCCCTCCATCTGGCTAGGCATCAAGATGCCCAATGAGCGAATCTCTGGGCGGAGTAATGCCACCATCGTTTCGGCGTACAGAGTGTTTGGGGAGAAACGCCCCAGCGCCAGTTGCAGGTTCGCCTGAGCGATATATTCCTCAGCAAAACCAAAGCGTATTGGACTGAGCGCTTGAGCAAGCAGACCGGCGATCATGCCCCAAAACACGATGAAGAACAACCAGGCAGCAATCGAGGCCAACGCCGCAGTGGCTGGCTGGCGAAAGAGAATGGAAAACACCATAGCCAACGCCAACCAAATGCCACCGAAGAAGATCGTGGCTAACAAGAATAACAGGGCGCGCCCCACTTCCTCGCCGCCCGGCGCCACACCCAAACGCAGGACGCCCATACCGAAGATCAGCAGCCATACGGCGGTGCAAACCAGCGCCAGGGTGAACAGCCCGGCCAGGAATTTGCCTAGCAAGAGCGCATCGCGGTAGATGGGCTGCGCCAGAATGCGCGGCATGGTGCGGCGGTTAAATTCCCCGTTCACCGAGTCAAAACCCAGCGCGATGGCCACCAAAGGGATGAAAAACGCCAGCAAACCGATAAACGCCGGCAATGGATCGCGCGCATTGGTGAACAAACGCAAGTAAAGGAACTCGTCGCGGCTGATCCTCTGCTGGATGTCTTGGGTCGCCACATACATCGTCCCAATGGCGGTCAACACAATCAGAGCCTCAAGGATGGCCATGCGCACACTGGATAGGTGATCGGCCATCTCCTTCGCCACCACCGCCCACATTCCCGTCCAGGGCGAGCCTTCACGAACGCGCCTGGCTGCGACGCCCTGCGCCTGCCGTTTAACTTGCGGTTGGGACACGGCTTGCGTCATGTTCCACCTCCTTGAAATAAGCTGTATAGATGTCGTCCAGGCTTTGAGCTTGCACATCCAGCTTGTAGAGCCGTCCGCCAGCAGATAGCACTGCCTGAGCCGCTTCTGGACGCAAGTCGCGCGCGGCTTCCATTTCGTACAGGCGGCTATTCACCGCACGAATATGCGCCAGGCCAGGTACGTTTTTCAGCGCCTTCAGGATTTCTGACTGGGCTCCATCGGCGCTGATCTGAATGCGGTAAGCGCCGCCCAACACTTGCTGCGCCAGCTCATCTACCGCACCTTCCAGCACCATCTTGCCGTGGCTGAACAGCCCCACCCGGTCGCATACCGCCTGCACCTGATGGAGCAAGTGCGAAGAGAGCAGCAAGGTGATGCCTTCTTCTTTCAAGCTGCGGATCATGTCCAAAAGCTCATGCGATGCTTCTGGATCCAGACCGGAGGTAGGCTCATCCATGATGATAAGCTGTGGCTGCTTGATCAGCACTTCCGCCACGCCCAGCCGTTGACGCATACCGCGAGAGAATGTACCCACCCGCTTGCGCGCCACTTGTTCCAACCCGACGCGCGCCAGCGCTTCGTCAATGCGCTTTTTGATCTGATCGCCGGCGATGCTATTCAATCGGGCAATGTATGCCAGATTCTCATAAGCAGTCAACTCATCATAAAATCCGACCTGATCGGGCATATATCCCACGCGCGACTTCACCTTGAGCGGTTGACGAGAGGGATCCAACCCCAGCACGTGGACGCTGCCAGAGGTCGGCTCGGTCAAGCCCAGCAGCATCAGGATCGTGGTGGTCTTGCCGGCGCCATTGGGACCCAGCAAACCGAACACTTCCCCTGCATGGACCGACAGATTCAGCCGGTCAACAGCCGTAAAGTTACCGTATTTTTTGGTCAATTCATGGGTCTGGATAATGGGGGCGCTCATATTTCGCCTCCTTTCCCATGCCGGAGCAGCCAAGAACTAACGCCGTCCGAAGCGAGACACCGCCAGGCTGACTGCGCCGACCGCGATCGCGATCAACCCGATCCCGGCGACGCCCCACAACGTGGAGGTCTTTACCGTGATACGGAACTCAGCCGATTCTTGTTTGCTGTCCAGCGGGCGAGCGTTGATCGTGAGAACATAATCGCCTGCCACGGCTTTTTCGTCCGGCTTAATATTGGCTGTCACTTCCACCTTGCCGCCGGCGGGAATTTCGGCGATTTTCTTCTGATCGAAAGTCACCGACCAACCGGAGGGTTCGCTGGAAGACAATTCCACACCGCTCAATGGCGCAGTGCCGTTATTCTGAAGCACGATCTTCAACGGCGTTTCTTTACCGGCTACCGCCTCGCCAGAGAGCCGACCATCGGGCGCAGAGATTGACAGCCGCCCTTCGCCAACCACTTCCACGGTCAGGGTGAGATCTGCGCTCACATCCCCCGCTCGGGCATGAATGGCGAACGGATATTTCCCCGCTTGCAAAGTGATCAACGGGTCAACCTTAACCGTCAAGGTCTTGCTCTCATTGGCAGCCAGTTGCAGCTCGTTCACTTGTTGGCCAGCCGATTCGATGGTCACGCGCGTATTTTCGGGTTGATCGGCGGTGAGGGTCACCAGCAAGTCTTCGCCGCCTTCATTCTTTAAAGTGGCGGTGAAGCGGAACGTGGCTGTAGGTTCGCCGCGCTGGGTGGGTAAGCCTTCCGCTTTCAGCGACAGGCGCGGTGGCAATTTCTCTTTGATGGTAAAGCTCAGCAGAAATTCCGCCGCTTGATTCTCGCCTTTGGCGATCACGGTGAACTCATATTTACCGGCTTTCACCTCGGCGGGTGGCTCCAGCCGCAAATCCACAGAAACGTCTTTCGAGCCATCCAGATATACCGCTTCAATGATGCGCGAACCACCGCGGAAGGTGGCGTTCCAACCTTCAGGAAGATCTTTTACTTCGAGATTTACCCTTTGGGCCACGCCGGAACGCAGCTTGAGCGGGACGGTTACCACCTCGCCAAACCCAATCAATTGGCTGGGGTAATCGGTGTAAATGGTCAGCCTTTGAGGCGTGGGGGTAGGGGTTGCCGACGAGCCCTCCTGAGCGGCCGCCGGCATGGCAAATACCAGGGCGAAAATCGCAAGCAAGCCAATTAGCGAATAGACTTTATAGCGATACATGGTCTACTCCTCCAATTTTTTGCATTGAGATGAGATGGTTTGTTTTGAGGTTTTTTTGCCAGACGCATCCAACCACACCTGGCGATTCAGTCGCTATCTATACCAAACATTTGTTAGAAATTTATTATCATTTGTATTAGCGTTTGGTTAGCGCGAGGGAGAGGATCCGTTCAGAAAATAGCAAGAAGCTTGGATACCCGAAATTTAAAGTGAAAGAGCTGCCTAAAAAGCAAGCTTTTTAGGCAGCTCTTGTTCTCAGCCCTGATCCATCACCCGGCCAGGAAGGCGTCCAGCGCCTCTTTGCTGATGCGGTAGGCGTTGCCGATCTTCTTCGCCTTCAACTCACCGGAGGTAATGGCCGCGATCACATCCTCTTCGGAAACGCGCAAATATTGTGCAGCCTCCGCCGGGGTCATCACCGACGGGAATCCGCCGGGAGGCGTGCTTGGCCCGGATGACGTCGAACCGGCGCCGGCGGCTGCGCCGCCCTGTTGCTGCTGTCCGGTCATGCCCTGCAATGCGCCGCCCAACACATTGCCAATGCCCATACCCGCGCCAATGCCGGCGGTCAGGCCAGCCCCGCCGCTGGGGTTTTGCGCAGCGTCGCGTAGCGCGTCTGCTGCCTGCAACTGCGTGTAGGTCTGCATGTCCAGCATACCCATCGCCCGCAGCTCCTCCGCCGATTTGGTGGAGGGCTTCAAGTTCTCAATATAGAACGACTTAAGCGTCAAACCCAACGCCAGGAAATCATCCTGCGCCTTGGCGCGCACCCCGGCGCCCAGCTCTTCGGTCAGACCGATCAGTTCCGGCACACTATGCTTGGCTGCGGTCTCGCCCAGCAAGTCTTGCAGCTTAGAGAGCAACATCGAGCGCAAACGGCTCTCAATATCTGTGGTGCGGTAAACGCCCTGCTGGCCGACCAGTTGAGTGACCAGTTGTTGAGGGTCTTTCACCTGGAAGCTGTAAGTGCCAAAGCCCTGCAACAAGGCTACCCCCAGGCCCATGTTCGGGTTGCGCACAATGATCGGCTGCGGCGTGCCCCATTTACGGTCGGCGAACTCGCGCATGGAGACAAAGTACACCTCCGCCGGGAACGGCGTGCGCTCATTGAACAGTTTACCGATCAGATCAACCAGCAGTGGGATGTTATAGGTGGTAATGGTATGACGGCCAGGACCAAAGACATCCAGGGCGTTGCCATCGCGGAAGAAGACTGCCGTTTGCGATTCGCGCACCACCAGTTGCGAGCCGATGCGATAGGAACCCTGCCCCACTTCAGGGAAGCGATGCACAATCTCATCGCGCATTTCATTCGGATATTCGATTAAATCAATGATACGGGTCATTGCTTATACTCCTGTTTCCTTTCACTGTCAAAGATCAAATTCATGGTGCGCTTCGCGCCCAGCATCAAACCCCAAACCAGCAATTTCTCTCTCAGGATTGCGATTGTCCAGACCCCAAGAACACTTCTTCTCGCCGATCGAATACATCAATGCACTGCTGCGAGATGTTTCTCAAATTGCGCAATGCGGCCGGCAATCCATCGCCGCCCACCGAGGCTTCGACGTTGTCCACCGCCCGCCCCACTTCATCGGCCAGGCCCAACATCGTCGCATCATAAGCGTATAACTGCGTCAGCTCTTGCTCATTAATCTTTACTGCATCGAATAAGCCGGAATAGCCGCGCGTCGCTCGGCGCACACGGTCGGCAAACGTGCGCAACTTGATGGCTGCTGCCTCCAGATCATCCACATAAGCAATATCTCCGGAGCTGATAAATTCGCGCTGGATAGCGGATATCCGACCCCATTGTTGTTCAAAACGCTCGGCAATTGTCTCTCGCAGCAGTTTGTCTGCATCGCGCCGGTTTTGCCGTTCCACATATCCCTTAAAACCGGGGATATAGCTCAAAATTTTCTTGAACGGATCCATATCCGAGGCGATTTTTCCAAATATTTGATCACTCATTGCAAACTCCTTCTCAGAATCGGCACTTGCTTGAACACCCAGTTCTATTTCCCTGACTGATTATAGCCCTGGTTAATGCGTTTTACAACCTCTCAAATTATATACGCAGAAGAGGTAATTTGGTTGTCGAGTGTTATAATTTTTTAGCTACTGCACGATGTTCATACTGCCGCCATTATTAATCCCAAAACATTAAGGAGTCCCTCTCATGAATATCCAGGAAATGCAAGATGTCTTGATGTTGCTAGAGAATAGTGTTGCGCTGACAGACGGTAAAGCTGAAATTCGAGACCCAAGGAAATTACGCACCACGATCCATAAACTGGCGCAGGTTTCGGCGCTGGAGAGCGGCGCACGTCAGGGGGTGGCGCGCTATCTAACGCGGTTGATCGCCCTGGAAGCGGGAATTTATCCGGCTTCCATCAACGATCTTTACCTGGCGCGCGGGCGCGGAGAAGTTCCGACGAACTTCACCGTCCCGGCTATCAATCTGCGCGCTCTGTCTTTTGACGCTGCTCGCGCTGTCTTCCGCGCCGCCCTGCCGATCAACGCGGCTGCCGTGATCTTCGAGATCGCCCGCTCTGAAATGGGCTACACCGACCAACGCCCGGCGGAATACGTCACCAGCGTCCTGGCAGCAGCCATCGCCGAAGGGTACACCGGCCCAGTATTCATTCAGGGCGATCATTTCCAGGTATCCGCCAAACGTTACGCCGCAGATCCTGAAGCGGAAATCCAAGCGGTCAAAGATTTGATCGTGGAAGCCATTGGGGCAGGTTTTTACAATATAGATATTGACACCTCTACATTGGTTGATCTGAGCAAAAGCAGCATTCCAGAGCAACAATATCTAAACACCAGCCTCTCGGCCATGTTCACCGCCTTCATCCGTTCGCTGGAGCCAAAGGGATGTTTCATCTCCGTTGGCGGCGAGATCGGCGAGGTCGGGGGCCACAATTCCACCGAGGAGGAGCTGCGCGCCTATATGGATGGCTATGTTGAAGCGCTGAGCAAGCTCGCGCCGGACGCCTGCGGCATCAGCAAAATCAGCATCCAGACCGGCACTTCCCACGGCGGCGTCGTTCTGCCCGACGGTTCGATTGCCAAAGTGAATGTAGATTTCGACACCCTGCTGCGACTCAGCCGGGTTGCCCGCAAGGATTATGGGCTGGGCGGCGCGGTGCAGCATGGCGCTTCCACGTTGCCGGAAGACGCCTTCGGTAAATTCGTCGAATCAGAAGCTGTGGAAGTGCATCTGGCGACCAATTTCCAGAATATGCTCTTCGACCGCCTGCCGCAGGAATTGCGCGCCAGGATGTACGCTTATCTGGAGGAGAAGAACGCTTCCGAACGTAAACCGGGTATGACCGATGAGCAGTTCTATTACAAAACGCGCAAGAACGCCATTGGCCCCTTCAAGAAAGATACCTGGAACCTGCCGGCGGAAAAGAAAGCCGAAATTGGCAAAGCCTGGGAAGAGCAGTTCAGCAAGTTGTTCCAACTGCTTGGATTGGCTGACTCCCGCAAATATATCGAGCAAACGATCCGACCGGTCGCTGTCAAACCCAGTCTCAAATATTATCTAGGCGAAGCAGCAGCCGAGGAGGATGTGTCTGATCTGGCTGATTAACCTCATAGCCGCAGGGGTATGATGACGCCCGCCTCCGATCAAGGAACGCTTACCGACCGATACGCGTTGGTCCCCCGTACGCTGATTTTTCTGACGCGCGGCGAACGCGTGCTGCTGCTCAAAGGCGCAGCGCACAAACGCCTGTGGGCAGGGCGCTATAACGGCATTGGCGGGCATGTCGAGCGCGGCGAGGACATCCTGAGCGCCGCCCACCGCGAGCTTTATGAAGAAACCGGCCTGATTGTCCCAGATTTACGCTTGTGCGGCGTCATCACCATTGACGCCGCACAAGAGAACGGTGTGGTGGTGTTCGTCCTGCGCGGCGAATGTCCATTCGGAGAGGCGACCCCCTCCGCTGAAGGTGAGCTGGAATGGGTGCGCCGCCAGGATCTGGCAACCTTGCCCCTGGTCGAAGACCTCCAGGTTTTGCTGCCTCGGGCGCTGGCTGCATCGCCCACCGATGCGCCTTTTTCGGCGCATTATGCTTACGATGCAACCGGGAAGCTTCAGATACGATTTTTCACTCCAGCCCCAAATCAGCAGCCGTGATTTCAAAGCGGCGCAAACCAGAGGCCTTACGTTGGATTTGAAGCAGGAGCAACATGATGGCGGACCTCACCCGTGAACAGATCATCTATTTAATCGCCATGAACTCCGGCCGCGGCCTGGCTCTGCGCGGCGTTGATCTGGCTTCCGTGGATTTGCGCAACCTCTGCTTATCGGAAGCCAATTTGTCGCTGGCGCGTCTCAATGCCGCCAACCTCACCCAGTGCGATTTATCGCGGGCAAATATGGACAGCGCCAGCCTGGATTACGCCGATTTCAGCGAGGCGAACCTGCAAGGCGCGAGTCTGCGCGGCGCCAGCCTGGTCGGCGCGGACCTGCGAGCGGCAGATCTGACCGACGCCGACTTACGCGAAGCTGACCTGCGCAGCGCCAATCTGCGCGGCGCGGTGTTGGTGCGCGCCAATTTCTGGCGCGCCAAGCTGAAAAACGCCAACCTGCTCTACGCCAACCTGGAAGGAGCGAAAGGTCTGCCGGTTGAGGTGTACGAGGAGATCAAGCGCGAACACAGTTGACGCCAACCAGGCTGACCTGCAACTTTTTTCCAGCGATTGCGTAAACGTAAGTGATTGAGCAAATTTTTTCGTTGGAATTAACGAGGAGGTTCACATGTCTGCCGAAAATCGCAGCAAGAAGGTACCCTGGTTTCTATGGCCGTTCTGGGCTGTTTGGCGTCTGGTGGAAATTATTCTGCAACTGACCGGTCGGGTAGTCGCAGTCATCCTGGGGTTGATTTTAATGATCGTGGGCGTCTTGCTCAGCCTGACGGTGATCGGCGCAATTGTCGGCGTGCCGCTATTTATCATCGGTTTCCTGCTCATTTTTCGTGGTCTGTTCTAGCAACCAAACGGATAAACCCAGGCTGAGACGCAAGTTAGGATTTGGCGAGGCGGCTGGAAACAGCGCCTCGCCTTTTTTGGTGGTATGATTATAGCTTATTGTCAATCTCCACCAATGTCTGAGGAAACTACGGAATGAATAAGGGAGTATTATATGGAATCTTGGCTTACTTGCTATGGGGGATGATTCCGATCTATTTCAAGCTCATTCAGTCAACGCCGGCGCTGCAGATCCTGGGTCATCGCATTGTATGGTCGTTTGTCTTGCTGCTTGGCATTCTCGCATTGCGTCAAGAGTGGGGGAATTTTCGCGCTGCAGCCATCCACAAAAAGACCTTGCTGGTCTATACAGCCGCCGCTCTTCTGTTAGCCGTCAATTGGGGCACGTATGTTTGGGCGGTCAATGCAGGATATATTGTCGAAAGCAGTCTGGGCTATTTCATTAATCCGTTGGTGAACGTCCTGCTGGGCGTCGTCTTTCTGCGAGAGCGGCTGCGCCCCATCCAGTGGGTGCCAATTGGTCTGGCTGCGCTAGGTGTGGCGTATATGACCATCAGCTATGGTCAGTTGCCCTGGATTGCACTGGTGCTGGCGTTCAGCTTTGGTTTGTATGGTCTGGTAAAAAAAGTGGCGTCGCTGAACTCGCTGCACGGGCTGACCCTTGAGACAGCCCTCTTGTTCATACCCGCTTTGCTATTTCTCTTGTTCGCCGAACAACAAGGGGTCGGCTCTATGGGGCATACCACCTTGCTGATTAACCTGCTCTTAGCCGGGACGGCGATCGTTACTGTCCTGCCCTTGCTGCTTTTCGGCGCAGCGGTGCGCAGCATCCCGCTCTCTTTAATGGGCCTGCTCCAGTATATTGCGCCCACCTGCCAATTTTTGATCGGCGTGTTGGTTTATCACGAACCCTTCACCCAGGCGCGCCTGATCGGCTTCAGCCTGATCTGGGCAGCTTTGATTTTTCTTTGGGCAGAGGGTATGATCATGCGCCGTCGCATGAAGTTGCTCGCCGCCTGATAGAACTTTCCAGGGGATGCAGCATATTTGGTTCCAGTGCATCCCCTGGCAATTATTTATTTTACTCTTGCGGAAGAATGAACAGCATCAGCCGGCTGTTCCCGGCGTCAACCACCCACACACTACCATCCGGGGCGACAGCCGCCGAGGCGGGTAGTCCAAAGGAGTCGTTGCCTACGCCATAATCTCCCCAAGAGCGCACTGCCTCTCCGGTGAGGGTGAATTGCATCACGCGATAACCTTCTGGGTCGGCAGCGAATACAAAGCCGCGCGGATCAACAGCAAGGTACGGTTTATTATCTAAAGACTGACCATACCAGGCCTGCAACTCCCAGGAGCGGAACGGCGTGAACAAGTTTTCTTCGCTTTCTTGAAAGACCTGGATGCGCTGATTCCAGGTATCGGCGACATAAATTAATCCCTCCTGATCAATCGCCAGGCCGACCGGTTCATCCAGTTGGCCGGGGCCAAATCCGCCGCCGCCAAATTGGGTGATATAACGTCCATCGCTATCAAAAACAACCACTCGCTTGTTGCCCGTATCGGTCACAAACACCCGACCCTTAGCATCCACAGCCACATCTCGCGGCCCCCAGAAAGCTTCTGGCTGCTCCGCCTGGCCAAAGTAACCCCAGGTGGTTAAGAATTTGCCATCTGCAGTGAATTTCTGCACGCGATGATTCCAGGTATCCGCCACATACACAGAACCATCCGGCCCCAGCCCAATGCCCCAGGGTTGATTGAACATACCGCCTGGCGCGCTCCCGCTGGTCACGTCGCCGAAACTACCCCATACCTGGAGCGTCTCGCCAGTGGGCGAGAGATGTTGGATGCGGTGATTGTCCGAATCCACCACGTACAAACTGCCGTCCACGGCAATTGCTATATCGCGCGGGTGCTGGAATTGACCTGGCTCCGAACCCGGCGCACCGAGGATGCGCTCTGCGTTCAAGGTAATGTGGCGTCCTTCAAACGGATCGGCCAGCCCAATTTCCGGCGCCGGCGCCGAACCGTAATTCCAGAGCTTGCTGGCTATATCTTTGCGAATATACAATCGCATGCGCGCCGAAGGCGACCAGTTCGGCAGGCTAAAATCCCGCCCAAGGGCTTTGCCGTACTCCGTATAGTCGCGGTTGAGCCAGATCTGGAATAAGGCTTGACGCATGGTTGCATCGGTAAAGGCGTTGCGGATGCGTTCCCAGGTCAAATCGTAATAATCCTGATTGGGCCACCATAAGCGGATATAGTCAAACCGGTCATATAGATTGGCGACCACGGGCTCGATCTTGCCGAAATTGGCATCTCCCACCAAAATAACCGGCGCTTCGCGCAGCGAGCGAGAGGGCGTGGAGCCATAGTATTGAGCATTGGGATAGTTGCGCAGATACCACCAGTAAGGATAAGATGTCTCATTATCATACGCCACTTTTATCGCCAGCCCGTCGGTCGTGCGTTCGGAAATTTCCTCGATCTGCTTAAGGGCGGTCTTGACCCCAGGGGCGGAATGAGCGTACACCAATAGCTCATTGGCCTGATCATAGTTATAGTAGTTAGCTTGAATAGCGGTTCTGGCAGTCAAGAAACCCAACAGCGTTACTACCGAGAGGGTAATTATACGGATGAATTGATCCGCCTCCCAGTCTCTCACCGAATAAAATAGCCCGACTCCAGCCGCCAGAGCGAACAGGAAGCTGGTCATAAACTGGCTGGTGGCTTGCAATTGAGATAATTCCTGACCCTGGAAAGGCGGGTTGGGACCCAGCAACGAACCCAGGGAGGCAAACATGCTCAAAAGGAAAACCGGGATTAATAAAATGACCAGCCATCCCTTTTGTTGGCGCAGCAAGCTCCAATTGATGGAATCGATCAGACGGCCAAACGACCAGGCTGCGCACAAGATCGCCGGCAGGGCAATATGCACCGTCAGCCAGGGCATTTTTTCGCCGGCGATGGTGTAAGCGATCAGACTGGTAACCGCCCAGAAACCCAACAAAGGGAATACCGGAGCATCCTCTGGCGCGCCAGGTTGCAAAATCTCTGCATCGTTTTCACTGGCCGCCAACCAGGCGCTTTCATCGTCCGCCGGGCTGTAATCCGCCACGATGGTATAACCTCGATCAGGCTGATCATTTTCCGCGCTGAGGCTGGCAGCATACTCCGTCGCGCTGACATCCACGGAGAACGTTTCATCCGTTTGAGATTTTGCATCTACTGCTAAGGCATCGGTCAACGGCTCGGCTACTTCATTTTGAGCTAATTTCAGACGCGCTTTTACGGCGTCCAGCGCGGCGTAACCAAAAGCCAGCCAAGTGCCTAACGCTGCCAGATATTCGTACACCGGCACCTGAATCAAGCCATAGTAATACCAGGGCTGGTTGCCGCGCTGCACGCCCTGCTGTTCAAGCCAATAACCCAGCGAACCAATCATACCGGTAAAAAACCCAGCGCCGTTGGTGAACATCGAAGTATAAAAGACGGTAAACACCCCATACCAGATGGCCGCATTAATCAGCCACTGCTTCGAATTCCACAACAAGCCAATCAGGATCGAAAGCAACGCCAGCGGTGTCAGGAATACCGCCACGTGGAAGATATCCGTCATGGTCAAAGCCATCACTTCCGAAGCATTGGTCGGCACTTTCCAACCCACCCAGCGGATGGGGAAGGCGGCAAGCTGCGGCAACACCAGCGTACCCAGCAAGATGACCATGCTGAGGGCGCGGTCGGCGCGCAATTTCTCCAGTGTATAACCGCGCGCCAGGAAGAAGAGACCAGAGATTGAAGCTAATGCCGTCAATGTGAGAAAGACGGCCACAACCGGTGAGGGCGCGCTGAATGGTTGCAACGGTGTCTCCTGCCCAGTTGCAGCAGGAGGCAAAGGCGGTTGATTGAAAAGCCGATCCACTATTAAATAACCGACCAGCGCAGCCAAAAACAGCATAGCCGCCAAAAGCGCGATCAAAAATCGCTTGCGGTCTTCGGTATGTGGCCAACGCGCCTGCGACACCCGGTAGATGAAATAGAGACCCAGAAACAACATCGCCTGGGCAGTGTAGATAAACGAGGTCTCTTTGGCGGTGAAATGCAAGACTGTGGCCAGCGTCAGCCAGTACAAATACCGAGGCAAACCACTTTCCAGGTAGCGCAGAATCGCCCAAATCATAACCACGCCGAACAACTCGATAAAGGCTTCGTTGCGCGCATACCGGCCATAGTACAACATATAGGGCGAAATCAACATCATCACCGCGCCCACCAATGCCCCAGTTCGCCCCAGGTAACGGCGGTAATACCACAGAAAACCCACCGCTGCCACGCTGAACAAAGCTGCCGGGATGCGGGCAGTGAAATCGTTGTCGCCAAACATAAAGTACGATAGCGCCAACAAGTGGAATTGCAGTGGTCCGTGCATCAACGGATCATGCGCAAACCCCTGCCCCTGTGCAAAGCGCCACGAATAATAGACGTGCGAATTCTCGTCGTGGCTCATTACCCTGGCGCCCAGGATGTAAAAGCGGCTGAAAATCGCCAGAATGAGGATGATGGTATAAAGAACCGCCTCCATAGAGATATGGGGGCTGGGGAAAAGGGGGCGGTCTAACCAGTGAGAGCGTTTTTCAACTGTGGCTTGCATGCAAATTCCTTGTGATACGTAGTTGTTCTTGGATTTCAGAACGTCGCTGGCGGCGAACCAGAGAGAGGCAACCTGGCCAGACGGTTTCCAAATCTACAATCAACCCCTGCCTGGATTTTTCGGGTTCTTTTTGCGCTTGAGGACAGCATTCGAGGGCTTGCCCACCGAGGATGGGCGGCCGCCCTTCGCTCCGGGGCGAGGCTTTTCTTTCGCCGGCTTCCCCGCTGGAGATGTGCTGCCCAGCGGCTTGCCAGCAAATGGCCGATCGCCTGGGACGTTTTTCTTCACGCCTGTCTTTTCACTTGAAGGGCCACTGCGGCCTGTCTTTGCCGTTGGTCGCCTCGCTGGCGCGCCCCTGCGTTCTGAGCGATCGGCTTCCCGCCCGCGACCCGAAGGGGATCTGGTTGGAGAGGCAGCCGCGGCTGTGCTCACAAAACGCTGCGACGCGCGTTCGGAGACAGCTTTTCCCTGCTTCCCGGCGGGCTGTTTCAGCGCCAGTACCTCTTGCGAGGTCAGATAACGCCATTCGCCAGGTTTAAGCCGCCCCAAAGTCAGGCTGCCAATGCGCGTGCGGATGATTTTGACCACCGGCAGACCGATCTGGGCGCCGGTTTCTCGAATTTGCCGCTTCCGCCCCTCGCGCATGATCACCCGCAGCCAGGCGCCCTTTCCAAACGGCTCGACAAATTGAACTTCGGCTGGCGCAGTGCGATAACCGTCCTCCAAAACGACGCCGCGCCGCCACGCTTGCAACTGTTCTTCATCCGGGCGCCGAGCGACCAACACACGATATTCTTTTTCATGCCCGTAGCGTGGATGCGTCAGGCGATTGGCAAGATCTCCGTCATCGGTCAGCAAGATCAACCCTTCGCTGTCCAAATCCAGGCGTCCCACCGGGTACAAATGCCCTGGGATATCCACCAGATCGCGCACCTTTGGTCGCGGATCTTGGCCGCTGACTGCTGAAAGCACGCCGCGAGGCTTATAGATGGCAACATAAATGTTGGCTTCAGGCAATTTCAGCGGTTGACCATCTACCAAAATGCGATCTTTGACTGGGTCAGCCTTTTCGCCCAAAACAGCCACATGACCGTTGACGGTAACCCGCCCGGCCGCAATGATTTCTTCGCAGGCACGGCGCGAGCCCAGCCCGGCATGTGACATCAGCTTTTGAAGACGATCTTCCATAGCAGACAATTATAACCCTTCTTGATCCTCGTCTTCTGTGGAACTGACAGAAGCAGACGGCTCATCCAGTTCCAATGGGGGCAACTCTGCCAACGAATTCAATCCAAAATATTGCAAACACTCCGGCGTGGCGCTGTAGAGTATCGGACGGCCGGGTAACTCGGCGCGCCCCACTTCCTGCACCAGCCCTTTCAAAAGCAAGCCTTTCAGCACCCCGTCGCTGTTCACCCCGCGGATGGCGTCAATCTGCGGTCGGGTGATTGGCTGACGATAGAGTATGATTGCCAGTGTTTCAAGCGCTGCCCGGCTCAAGCGACCGCTGGTCTCCAGACCAAGAAAACGTTCGACAAACACCGCGCTCTCTGGGGCAGTCGTCAACTGGACGCGGCCACGATAACGCTGCAACCGGATGCCGCAGCCCATTTCGTCATCCAGGTAGCGTTTCTCAAGCGCCTGCAAAGCCGCTTCCAACTCTCCAACCGATACATCCAGAGCGGCAGCCAGTTGCGCTGGCGTCGTTGGGCCAGGAGCGACGAAAAGCAGCGCCTCCAGGTGAGCCAACAATGGTTTGGGAGGGTTGCCATTTCCCGTTCCACTTCGTTTGCCTGAAGGGGGAACGAACGGTAGAGAGTCGCCGTCTTGGGTGTAATTCGAATCTGAGAAAGAAGCGTCCGTCATAAGCAAAATAAACTAACAATGAGACATCCAAGACGGTTGGTCAGGCTGTGATAAAATTCAACCCGGTCGGTTTCTAAAACCGGCTCATACAAAAGGAGTTCAGTCAGATGACTTTTCAATCGAAGCGTACTCTCTTACTGGTATCAGCAATCCTGGCGCTGGTGATTTCTATCCTGGCATGTAACCTGCCCGGCAGGCAAAACCAGGCCACTCCAGAATCCATACCGGTCTCCAGCCAGGCCGTTGAAGACCTGGCGACCCAGATCGCGGGCGCTGCTGCAACAGCCGTCAGCGGTGGTCCCATCGTCCTGGAGATGACCGAGCAACAGCTTACCTCTGCGGCTGCGCTGGAACTGCAAAGCCAAGGCGAAACCCGCGTGCAGGACGTTGAGGTGAGGCTGCGCGAAGGTCAAATCATCATTACGGGAAGAGCCAATCAAGACGGTTTCAGCCTCCCATTTAGTGCCACGCTGCGCCTGACCGCCAACGCGCAAGGTCTGCCGCAAACCGAAATCGTCAAAGCCACGATTGGCCCGCTGCCGCTCCCTGAGAGCATGACCAGCGAACTCACCAGCCGCTTCAACCAAATGGTGCTGGCAGAAATCAGCTCCAATGGGAATGGAAGCAGCGTATTAATTGACAGCATCACCATCACGGATGGTAAAATAACCATCGTGGCTCATACCCGATAGGATGCGATTATACCATTGCCGCCGAAGCATAACCGTATCCCGGTCAACCCCAGCCGGGATACGAAATTTGTCTCACGTTGGAGTCTTGCTCACAGCGTTGGCAGTTATTCTGTCCTTTTCCGCCTGCGCGTCGCCGCAAGCCACCCAACAGATGATTGATGTGGACATTACCGCCGATGGAAGAACCTTCAACATACAAATGCCGGTCGGCAGCACTGTGCAACAGGCTCTGGATCAGGCTGGATTACGTCTGAACGCGCTCGATCGCACCGAGCCACCCGCTTACACCGTCTTGAGCGAGGCGGCTAATATCCGCTTGATCCGCGTTACCGAAGAATTTGATGTAGAACAGGTGGTTCTGCCCTACGAGCGGCGTACTCTGCGCAACGAATCGTTGCCGGTCGAAAAAGAGGTCCTGATCCAAAGCGGAAAAAACGGCTTGCAAGAGATTACCTACCGGCGCGTCTTTGAAGACGGCGTGGAGGTTTCCAGTCAACCCATCCCGGTCAATTCAGTAATCCTTGAAGAGCCCTTGCCGGAAATTCGCATGATCGGCGTGCAGGCGCCCTTCGCGCCGGTCAAGATCGTCGGCCAGTTGTATTATTTGCGCGACGGCAACCTGTGGCGGATTCAGGAAAGCACCAGCAATCGGCGGGCAGTGATCACCACCGGCGATATGGATGGGCGCATCTTATCCATCTCCAGCGACGGTGACTGGGTGTTGTTCACCCGACGCTCCACAGTCGAAGGAAAAATCAACGAGCTGTGGGCAGCCTATATTGGGGAAACCGATCTAACCACCGCGCCGCTAACCGACCGCGAAACCGCCTTGGTGGATTTGGGCGTTGATAACGTCGTCCACTTCGCGGATTGGGCGCCCGGCTCGAACACCAAAATATTCTTTTCCACCGTTGAACCACGCCCCACCGCCCCCGGCTGGCAAGCGAATAACGATCTCCAATCCCTCACTTTCAGCCCCAATGGCTGGACAACCCGTTGGACGACCATCATTGAAGCCAACTCCGGCGGCGTCTACGGCTGGTGGGGTACTCAATACTTCTGGGATGCAGATTATCGTCAGTTAGCTTACGCCCGACCGGACAGCATTGGTGTGGTGGATTACAAAACCGGCGTCATCACCAAGACGCTGGACATCATCCCGTTCCAAACCTTCAGCGATTGGGCCTGGGTAGCAGGGATCGCCTGGGGACCGGACGGGAAGGCTATCTATGTTGTCGAACATACTGCCGTCAACAGTGCAGTCTCTGCTGAAGAGTCGCCAGGGTTCGATTTATCTGCGCTGCTTTCGGGCTCCAACAGCGCTTTGCGACTGGTCTCTCAAACCGGCATGTTCGCTTATCCGCTTGCTTCGCCCTTACAAGAGCAGGGGGCGGGCGATGTGGATTATCAGATCGCCTACTTACAGGCGCAGTACCCTGAGCAAAGCCAGACCAGCCGCTATCGCCTGGTGGTCATGGATCGGGATGGTTCTAACCGGCGCACACTATTTCCCCCGGATGACCGCCCAGGGCTTGAGCCGCAGCAATTTTGGGGCGCCTGGTCGCCGGCCCCAATGCCAGAGAGCGAAAGCTATTACATTGCCATAATCTATCAGGGTAATCTATGGCTGGTCAACGCGCAAACGGGAGAAGCCGCCCAGGTAACTGGCGATGGACTCACCACGCGCGTCGTCTGGCGCTAAAGTCAAACAGAAAAGGAACGGGAGGATACAGTGCGTATATTGGTTACAGGAGCCGCAGGTTTCTTAGGCTCACACCTTTGCGATAGACTTTTACGAGAAGGCCATGAAGTGGTGGGGATGGATAATTTCATCACCGGTCGTCCACAAAACCTGGCCCACCTGGCAGGTCACCCCAGGTTTTCATTTATTCGGCACGATGTTTCGAACTTCATCTTTGTCCCCGGCAAACTGGACGCAGTTTTGCATTTCGCTTCGCCAGCCAGCCCCAACGCGCATTCGCCTTATGGGTATGTAAATTTGCCCATCCAAACCATGAAGGCTGGCGCGCTAGGCACGCACAACACGCTGGGCGTGGCGCGGGCCAATAAAGCACGCTTTTTGCTGGCCTCCACCAGCGAGATCTATGGCGATCCGCTCGAACACCCGCAAAAAGAAACTTATTGGGGGCATGTAGACCCCAACGGTCTGCGCTCCGTTTATGATGAAGCCAAACGGTTCGCCGAGGCGTTGACCATGGCCTACCATCGTTTTCACGGCATTGATACCCGCATCGTGCGCATCTTCAATACATACGGTCCACGCATGCAGGTAGATGACGGCCGCGTGGTGCCCAACTTCCTGAAGCAAGCCATCTGCCAGGAACCCTTGACGGTCTATGGGGATGGATCACAAACGCGCAGCTTTTGTTATGTGGATGACTTGATCGAGGGCATTTACCGACTGTTGCTTTCCGATGAACATAACCCGGTCAATATTGGCAATCCTCAGGAGACTACGATCCTGGAATTCGCTCATATCATCAACCGGTTAACCGGCAACCCGGCCGGGATTGTGTACAAAGCCAGCTTGCGCAGCGAGGGAGACCCGCAACGCCGACAACCAGACATCACCCGGGCGCGCCAGATTCTGGGTTGGGAGCCGCAGGTCGGTCTGGAAGAAGGGCTGATGCGCACCATACCCTACTTCAAGCAAGAATTGGGGAAAGAATAGGCCATCATCCGCCAGATGATCGCCGCGCTGAAGCGCTGATAAAACGATATCCATCATTACCTTATCACATCATTTATGACCGTCTTGATCTCTAATCAACGTGAGCGTAGTCGCTTTCTGCGTTTTGCTGTCGTGGGCGTCATTGGCGCAGTGGTGGATTTTGGCGTTGCCAACCTGCTGGTCATCGTATTTCACGCCCCATTGGTGCTGGCCGGCACGATCTCTTTCATCCTGGCCATTCTGAGCAATTTTATCTGGAACCGGTATTGGACTTACCCAGATTCGCGCTCCAAACCAATCTCACAACAACTGATCCAATTTTTCATCGTCAGCGTGATCGGGCTGGCCATCCGCGTGCCGATTTTGAAATTCGTCGAACCGCCTATGGAAAGCCTGACGGCGCGGCTGGGCCTGCAATTCTTGCCATATCTCTCATCCAAGACCATAGGCGACAATTTGACCCTGGCTCTTGCGGTCATTGTGGTTATGTTCTGGAATTTTTTCGTCAATCGTTACTGGACTTATAGCGATGTAGAGTAATAGCGAACAGCCACGCGCCGACCAGTTTTTTCGCCCGACAAACCATTAGGTATAATTGGGTTATGCATGGTCGTTCCAGGTTGATCCCCATTTATACCTCGCACGGCGACGCCGGCGCATTCCTGGTTTTTCCCTATCTGTACAATCCAGAAGGTGAGTGGATTGGTTGGGTCGAAGCAGACCGCACGGTTTTTTCGGTGCATGGCCACTATGTTGGCATATTGACCAAAGAACCGCGCATCTTGCGCAAACGGGAGTGGGGAAACGCCCTCGCCAGGCGTATTCCTCCGCCCGCGCCGCCACCCATCCGCCCGCCAGCGCACGTGCCGTTAGCGCCGCCGCTGGCCGAAGTGCCACTTAATATGATTGACGTGCTGGAAGAAGCCCCGGACTTATTGCCGCCGATAGACTGGGGTGAACTGCGCGAGGATATGGACTGATTCGCCATTGGATAGACGCGCGAAAAATTCGCCACGCGCCTCAGACCAGATGATAAAACACTTTGCCGGTTTCTAAAGAACCTGTTTCCCTGTCTTAATCAGATGACTGACGAGCCGAAAACCACTCAAGAAACATTTCCTCCGCCAGAAACAACCGCCTCCCCCACCCCTGAACCCACCGGGGCGAGCGCAGGCGGGCCGCGTTCGCTGCGTGAATTGATTGACCGCGTTTCCGGGCGGGGTTTCCACGCTCAACTGGCGGCAGAAGAGGCTGGCATTCTGGAAACGCTGCCGTTCCCCTTCCTGGCGCTCGTTGGACAGAGGGAAATGAAACTGGCGCTGATCCTGGCGTTAATCAATCCTGCGGTGGGCGGCGTATTATTGATTGGGCCACGCGGCACAGGGAAAACCACCGCAGTGCGCAGCCTGGTGGACTTGCTTCCCGAAGTCCCCCGCAGTCTGTGTTACTACGGCTGCATGCCGGAGGACATCGAAGCCGGCGGCATTGACGCAGTCTGCCCGGAGTGCGCGCAAAAATACGGGCGAGGCGAGCCATTAGCTCGCCTGGATAGCGTGCGGCTGATCGAGCTGCCGCTCAATGCGCGCATGGAAGATGTGATTGGTGGACTGGATGAACGCGCCGCGGCGCACGAACGGCTGCGCATCCGTCGTGGTTTGCTGGCGCAGGCGGATCGCAACCTGCTTTATATAGACGAGGTGAATCTGCTCGATGACGAAATCACCGACGCCATCCTCGATGCTGCTGCTCAGGGGCGATATACCGTGCGCCGCGGTCCGATTACAGCCACCTATCGCTCGCGCTTCACCTTGATCGGCTCTATGAACCCTGAGGAGGGTCGTTTGCGTCCACAGATCATGGATCGCTTTGGCTTACGCGTGGTGGTGCGTGGACTATCAGAAGCCGAAGAGCGTTTGGAGGCTTATCGTCGGGTGCACGCTTACCAGACAAACCCTCGCAAGACAGTCGCTCAATATACAACAGAGACCGCCATGCTGCGGGAAGAAATCCAGGCTGCGCGGGACACCCTGAGCCAGGTCATTTTGCCCGAAGATGTCGCTGAGCGGGGTTTGGCAATTGTGCGCGAGTTGCAAATCGATTCGCTGCGCGCGGAAATCACCCTGTTTGAAGCCGCCCGCGCCTACGCCGCCGCCGACGGCCGCTTACAAATCAAGCCGCAAGATCTCTACGAAGTGGCGCCGATGGCCTTGCGCGCCCGCCGTTCAAATTTCATGCTTGAATTCTTTGCCAGCCAGCAAGTCGAAGAAACGGAAATCCAAAATGTGCTGGAACATCAGATCAACAACCGAGGCGAATCATGATTACACATCGCGACCGAATTGAAGCCTGTCTAAACGCCGAAATCCTCGACCGTCCACCCGTGGCGCTCTGGCGGCATTTCCCGGTGGATGATCAAACGCCTTCGGGATTGGCTTCTTCTGTCTTAATGTTCCAACGCACATTCGACTTTGATTTGGTCAAAGTCACCCCCGCGTCTTCTTATTGCCTTAAGGATTGGGGCGTGAAGGATGAATGGCGCGGCAACCCGGAAGGCACGCGAGATTATACGCAACGAGTCATTCAGCACCCCGACGATTGGGAACGCTTGCCCGTCTTGGATCCAAAACGCGGACATCTGGCGGCTGAGCTTGAATGCCTGCGCATCCTTTCGCAAGAGCTGGGGCAGACAACCCCGATGATCCAAACCATCTTCAACCCATTATCGCAAGCCAAAAATCTGGCAGGCGGCGAGCAACTGCTGGTGCACATGCGCCGCTTTCCACAGCAATTGCACGCCGGCTTGAAAACCATCACGGAAAGCACCCAACGCTTTATCCAGGCGCTGCAAGACAGCGGCGTCGCCGGCATCTTTTATGCCGTACAGCATGCCCAATATGGATTGCTATCGGAGGCGGAATATTTCGCCTTTGGCCGCGCCTATGACTTACAGATACTGGAAGCCGCCAGCTCCATGTGGCTGAAGATGCTCCACTTGCACGGCTCGGAGGTGATGTTCAACCTGTTCTTAGATTATCCGGTCAACATCATCAACTGGCACGACCGGGAGACTTACCCTTCCCTGGGCGCCGGCCTCTCTCTCTTCAAAGGCGCAGTATGCGGTGGCGTATTGCGCGAAACGCTGGTGTACGGCGCGCCAGATCAGATACGCAGCGAGGCTCTGGAGGCAATCCAAGCCACAGGCGGCCAGCGAGTGATCCTGGGCACCGGCTGCGTTACGCCGATCATCGCGCCGCTGGGCAACATCCTGGCTTTGCGCCAGAGTGTTGAGAGTTGATCGGCATATAAGCGGGCTATTTCACCGCCAATGAGCATTCTATGAGTGGACTCCGGGTGATCTCTGGCAAAGCGCGTGGCCGTCGTTTACGATCTGTGCCCGGCGAGGCCACGCGCCCGATCACAGATCGGGCGAAGGAATCGCTCTTTAACATCATCGGCGCAGACATCATTGGCGCATCTTTCCTCGATCTCTTCGCCGGCACCGGCAGCGTTGGCATTGAGGCGCTGAGCCGCGGCGCAGAATATGCGCGCTTTCTGGATATCCAACAGCAAGCTATCGAAACCATCCGTCAGAATTTGTCGCTGACCGATTTGAAAGCGGGGGCGGATGTTCGGCGTCAGGACGCCTTCGATTTACTAGGAAGCGCCCCAGATCGCGCCTTCGACTATATTTTTATCGCCCCACCGCAATATAAAGAGCTATGGAAGCGCGCCCTGTCTGCGTTGGATGCAAACCCCGCATGGCTGGCCGAGGATGCCTGGGTCATTGTTCAAATCCACCCCATCGAGTATCAAGATTTGACCCTGAAAAACTTGATGGAATTCGACCAGCGTCATTACGGCAGCGTGCTGTTCGTTTTCTACGAATCAAATCGCGAGCAACACACCAAGGACAACCGATGAAGACACAAGAATACATCCAACTCGAAGAAAATTATGGCGCCCACAATTATCATCCACTCGACGTGGTTATCACCCGCGGTGAAGGCGTCTGGGTTTATGATGTGGAGGGCAACCGCTATTTGGATTGCCTGAGCGCCTATTCAGCGCTGAACCAGGGACACGTCCACCCACGAATCCTCCAGGCGCTGATTGACCAGGCGCAAAAAGTCACTCTGACTTCGCGCGCTTTCCGCAATGACCAATTGCCGCTGTTGTATCAGGAATTAGCCGCGTTGACTGGCTATGAAATGGCGCTGCCCATGAATAGCGGCGCAGAAGCCGTCGAGACGGCTCTGAAGCTGGCGCGCAAATGGGCTTATCGCGTCAAGGGCGTGCCCCGCCACCAAGCGGAGATTATCACCTTTGAAAATAACTTTCATGGGCGCACCATTTCGATCATCTCGTTCTCGTCAGAACCGTTGTATAAAGACGATTTTGGCCCCTTCACGCCCGGTTTTGTGTCGCTTCCCTATGGCAATCTGAACGCAGTGAAGCAAGCTATCACCCCCAATACCGCCGCTATCTGCGTGGAACCGATCCAGGGGGAGGCTGGTGTGATCGTGCCGCCGGAAGGTTTCCTGCGCGGTGTGCGCCACCTGGCGGATGAGCGCAATGTTTTGCTCATCGCCGATGAAATCCAGACCGGTCTGGGGCGCACCGGCAAGTTGTTCGCCTGCGATCATGAAGGGGTGCGTCCAGATATGATGGTCATCGGCAAGGCGCTTTCTGGCGGTTTCTATCCGGTGTCAGCCGTGCTGGCCGATAAAAAAATCATGGGGCTGTTCCAACCGGGAGAACACGGCTCGACCTTTGGCGGGAATCCTTTGGGCGCAGCAGTGGCGCGCGCTGCGCTGCGCGTGCTGCGTGACGAAGACCTGATCGCCAATTCTGCTCGTATGGGCGAATATTTCCTTGAACAGTTGGCAGAAATCCCCAGCCCGCATGTGAAAGAAGTGCGCGGAAAAGGTTTGCTGATCGGCGTGGAACTGAAGCCTGAAGCTGGCGACGCTCGCCGTTTCTGCGAAGCATTAAAAGACCGCGGCATCCTGGCAAAAGAGACCCATCAGCACGTCATCCGCTTTGCGCCGCCGCTCATTATTGACCAGGAAACGATAGACTGGGCGCTGCCCAAAATACGCGAGGTGCTGTTGACTCTGTAACGTCATCGGGTAGCTTTTATTCGGGTATTCGCGATTCTGTTTGTAGATGCCTCTCACCACAGATGAGTACCCAAACGCCTTTGATCAAAAGATAGAAAATGAATGGAAGCAGTATAAGGAGCATTTATGAACATCGGCATTCCAAAAGAAACCAGAGCTTTTGAATATCGGGTCGGATTGTTCCCAGCAGGCGTAAAAATGCTCACCCAACTGGGTCACACCTGCTATGTGGAACACGACGCCGGACTGGGCGCCGGTTTTAGCGATCAAGAGTACATGAACGCCGGGGCAAGAATCGCTTACACGCCGCACGAAGTCTTCGGGCGTGCAGATTTGTTGTTGAAGGTGGCTCGCCCTACGGAGGAAGAAATAGATTGGCTGCGGCCCGGCTCTGCAATCGCTGGCTTATTGCACCTCGGTTCGGCGCGTAAAAACAAAATCGAAAAGTTAGTCGAAAAAGAGATCACCGCCATTGCCTATGAACAAATCCAGCTCCCGGACGGTACAGTGCCGATTCGTAAACCGCTCAGTGCAATCGGCGGCATCCTGGCAGCGCAAATTGGCGCCCGCCTGTTGCAAAGCAACGAAGGCGGCAAGGGCATCTTGATTGGCGGGATGCCGGGCATTCCGCCAGCCGAGGTGGTGGTTATTGGAGCGGGGATCGCCGGCAGCGGCGCAGCCAAAGCGTTCCTGCGTATGGGCGCTCATGTGACGGTGCTGGATACCAATATCAGTGCTTTAGAGACCATCTACAACACATTGCCAGGCGTGGTGACCATGATTTCGAACCCCATCAATATCGAGCGCGCCTGCGCTTACGCTGATATTGTGGTGGCAGCAATCCTGGTGCCTGGTGAACGACCGCCGATTATTATCACGCGCCAGATGCTTCGCAATATGAAGCCGCGCTCGATCATCATGGATATCAGCATAGACGAAGGCGGCTGTGTGGAGACCTCGCGCCCCACCACCAATGAAAAGCCCACCTTCATCGAAGAGGGGATCATCCATTATTGTGTGCCGAACATACCCAGCGTGGTGGCGCGCACTTCGACCTACGCCTTCCTCAATGCAGCCATGCCCTTTATCGAAGAAATAGTTGAGAAAGGCGTTGACCGAGCCATTGCTGAAAACCCGGCTATCGAACACGGCGTAGGCACCTATCAAGGGAAAGTGAGGCACATCTCCAGCCTTTCCCCCCTGGCGCAGATGGAGTAAATGCTCATGGCAGATTACAACAAACTCTACCAATCCCGCGTGGTTAGCGCAGAAGAGGCGGTGCGCCACATCAAATCTGGCAACCGTATCTTCCTGACCGGCAACTGTTCTGTGCCGCAAAAAGTCCTGAACGCGCTGGTGGAATACGCTCCCAATCTGAAAGATGTCGAGATTTGTCAGGCGCTCAGCATTGGCCCGGCAGACTATGTGAAGCCTGAAATGCAGGGACATCTGCGGGTGAATACCATGTTTGTCAGCGCCAATGTACGCGCCGCGGTTCACGAAGGACGTGCTGATTTCACCCCCGTACTGCTCTCTGAATTTCCCTTGCTCTTCAAGAACAAACACCTGCCGGTAGATGTAGCCCTGATCCATTGCTCGCCTCCCGACGAACATGGATTTTGCAGTCTGGGGATTGAAGTCGGACTGACCAAATCTCCCGCCGAATCGGCCAAAACCATCATCGCCGAGGTCAATCAAAAGATGCCGCGCACCCTGGGCGACTCATTCATTCATGTCAGCCGCCTGAATTACATCGTCCCGGTGGATTATGAGCTGCCCGAACTCCTGATGAACGAAGGCGCGCCGGATGAAAACACCGACCGTATCGCCAGTTATATCGCAGAGTTGATCCCCGATGGGGCAACGATGCAAATGGGCATTGGCGCCATCCCCGACGCAGTGCTTAAATACCTGAAAAACAAGAGGGATCTGGGCATCCACACCGAGCTGTTTTCAGACGGCGTAATCGAACTGGTGGAAGAAGGCGTTCTGACCGGGGCGCGCAAGAGCATCCATCCAGGGAAGATGATCGCCGGTTTTATCCTGGGTAGCCGCCGGCTCTATCAGTGGGTGGATGATAACCCGTTGATTGAACTGCACCCTACCGAATATGTCAACGACCCCTTTGTCATTGCCCAAAATGAGCGCCAGGTGGCCATCAATTCGGCCATCGAAGTGGATCTGACCGGGCAGGTGTGCGCCGACAGCATCGGTCCCAAGATCTACAGCGGCGTGGGCGGCCAGTTGGATTTCATTTATGGAGCCTCCCGCTCCAAGGGTGGCATCCCTATCATCGCCTTGCCCAGCACCACCACCCTGCGCGATCGCCAGGTGGTCAGCCGCATCACCGCCATGCTTAAACAGGGCGCTGGCGTGGTGACCACACGCAACCACGTCCATTATGTAGTCACTGAATACGGCGTGGCGTATCTCTATGGCAAGAGCATTCGCCAGCGCGCTCTCCAATTAATCAATATTGCCCACCCCGATTTTCGCGCTGAACTGACGCGCCAGGCGCGTGAGCTTCACTATATCTAAACGCAGCGCAGGCGAGGAGATCCCCTCGCCCGTGCTTCTATGACTTTGAAAGGCATCTTATAGAATGATGGAGAATATTCGGAAACCATCTCTCTTACCCATCCTCCCCTTCCCACTGGGAAAGGGGGAAAAGGGGTGGGGAGAGTTCCCGAACGCTTTCTGATGGAAAGACGCGCCAGAATTGTCGCCACGATTGGACCCGCCAGCCAGGAGGAAACCACCCTGCGCGCTTTACTGGAGGCTGGTGTAGATGTCATTCGGCTGAACTTCTCGCATGGCAGCCACGAAGATCACCTGCGGATTTATCAACGCGCGCGCGCCGTTTCGCAGCAGATGGGCCGGCCCATCACTATCCTCCAGGATCTGCAGGGGCCCAAAATCCGTGTCGGCGAGATTCAAAATCAACAGGTGGAGCTGCGCGCCGGCCAGCGCTTCATTCTCACCGCCGCCCCAATCCTCGGAAATGAGCAAGTGGTCTCCGTGGATTTTCCCGACCTGACGCAAGCGGTTGATCCTGGCGGCAGAATTCTGTTGGACGACGGCAACCTGGAGTTGACCGTTGTGCGAATTGATGGAGATCAGGTGGAAACGCAGGTCAAGGTGGGCGGGATGCTGAAGTCGAACAAAGGCGTCAACCTGCCCCATGCCCGGCTTAACCTTTCCAGCCTGACGGCGAAAGATGAGACAGATTTGGAGTTTGGGCTAAAGATGGGCGTGGATGCTGTGGCTATCTCTTTTGTTTGCACGGCTGAAGATGTGCAACGTGTGCGAGCCGCCATCCAGCGCCTGGCCCCACAGCGCGAGAATCTGCCGCTGATTGCCAAGCTGGAGCGGCCAGAAGCGCTGGATAACCTGGAATCGATCCTCGAAGCCGCTGACGGGGTCATGGTGGCACGCGGCGATCTGGGCGTCGAAATGTTGCCGGAGACTGTCCCCATTGCCCAAAAGCGTATCATTCGTCTGGCGAATCAGCGCGCCCGGCTGGTCATCACCGCCACGCAAATGCTCGAATCGATGATTAATCTGCCACGCCCCACGCGCGCCGAAGCCTCGGATGTGGCGAATGCGATCTTCGATGGCAGCGATGCAGTGATGCTCTCCGGCGAAACCGCGGCAGGGAAGTATCCTGTTCAAGCGGTAAAAACGATGGACGCCATTGTGCGTCAGGCCGAAGCGCACATGCTCGAATGGGGGCGCTGGGAGGATTTACCTCAGGCGGGCTCCTGTGAAGATGATGTTTACTTTACAACTCGCGCCGCTGAAGCGTTGGGCCGCGACCGCAATGTGGCTGCCTTAGCTGTTTTCACCGAGACCGGTCGCACCGCCCGCGTGCTTTCCAAACATCGTCCACAAATCCCCATTCTGGCATTCACACCTTATCCAGAAACTTATCGGCGATTGAACTTGTTTTGGGGCGTTACGCCATCGCTGGTGTCGCGGGCGGAAAGCATCGAAGAGATGACCCGCGTGGTGGATCAAGCCATGATGGAGGCGTCGCCGCTACAACCCGGTCAGCAGGTGGTCATTATTTGTGGTTATCCGGTGAGCGCCTGCAGGCCAGCCAACCTGGTTTTACTACATACTGTCGGTGAAAGTTAGATCAGCCTATTTATTTTGATGACGCGGGTCTGCCGTCCCTGTTGATGCGCACGAGCAATTCAAAGCCAATCGGTTATAATCATGCTCAGAAATTGGTTTGAACAACTTGAGACAGATGAACGGCTCGACTGGCGCGGTTGCCTTTATACCTGGCCAATACACAGGCCAGGGTGCACCATTGGGGCGTTTTCTGCCGCCGATGCCAGACGGCGTCGCCGCCGTCTGGCTGCAAGAGCACGTTCCGGTTGGCGCCTGGGTGCTGGATCCATTTGGCGCATCCCCACGCCAAGCAATCGAAGCCGCCCGCGCAGGTTATCGCCTGCTCGCCGCGGTCAATAACCCCATCGCCCGCTTTCTCCTTGAACTTTACGCCGATCCGTTAACAGAAGCGGAGTTGCGCGCCGTATTAGCTGATCTGGCAGCCTCTCAAAAGGCTGGCGAGCGTTTAGAGCCGCATTTGCGCAGCCTGTATCTCACCCATTGCGAAAATTGCGGCAGCGAAGTTGAAGCCCAGGCGTTTATTTGGGAACGCCAACCGATGGTTCCCGTGGCGAGCATATATACTTGCCCGATCTGTAAAGAGAGCGGCGAACACCCTGCAACTGCTGCGGATGTTGAGCGCGCGGCGCGCTTCTCCGGCAGCGAACTGCACCGGGCGCGGGCGCTGGAGCGCGTCGCCCCCTTGGACGATCCCGATCGCGTTTTTGTGGAAGAAGCGTTAGCAGTATATCTACCTCGCACCGTCTATGCACTTTTTACTTTGGTCAACAAACTCGAAGGTCTCCCTGCCGCCCGGCGGCGCGGTCTGACAGCTCTGCTCCTGGCAGCGTTCGATCAAACCAATATCTTGTGGTCGCCTTCATCCTCGCGAGCGCGCCCCAAACAGCTCAACATTTCCTCGCGGTTCTTAGAGCGCAACGTGTGGCTGGCGCTGGAGGACGCTGTGACCCAATGGACGGCAAACCTTCCCAGGCAAGGCACAGAACTGAGCAGCCTGCCTGTAACGATCTGGCCCGAAATGCCCCCAGCAGAGGGCGGCGTCTGCCTGTTCGAAGGACGGCTCAAGGCATTGGCGGAGCAAACGCGGCGTTCAGAGCCAACCGCCTTTCCAGCCGTAGAAGCGGTCCTCGCCGCGCTGCCGCGCCCCAATCAGGCTTTTTGGACACTGTGCGCGCTGTGGTCTGGCTGGCTGTGGGGGCACGCAGCCAGCGCGCCATTCAAGTCGGTGTTGCGCCGCCGACGTTACGATTGGGACTGGCATACTGAAGCGTTGCACGCTACTCTCTATCATCTGGCAGCTATTTTGCCTGCCGGAGCGCCGTTCCTGGGGATAATCGGTGAGATCGAACCCGGTTTCCTTTCCGCTGCTCTGGTCGCCGCCGAATTAGCTGGCTTCGATTTAGCCGGTTTAGCCATGCGCCCGGCAGATGGGCTGGCGCAAGTCTTGTGGCAAAGAGCCTCGTCCACTGCCGCCACCCGTTTCACGCTGCTTGCCAATGTCAGCGACCGCGTTCGTTTTGTTGAACAGGCGATTGTCGAATATCTTCGACAGCGCGGCGAACCAGCGCCTTATCTCGACCTGCACGCCGCAGTCCTGTCCTCGCTGGCAAAAGCTCATCTGCTCATCCCGGATCCCACAATAACCGCTGACCACATGTTGGAAGCAATCCATCCGATTCTCGAAACCGCCCTCCTCGCCCCTGGACAATTTGTGCGTTTTGGCGGCAGTCCGCGCTCTTTAGATGTAGGGTTATGGTGGCTGGATCTGTCTGCGCGAAAGGAAAACAGCGGCGCCATCGCACAACCTCTGGCAGATCGGATCGAGATGGAAGTGGTGCGCCTTTTGCAAAAGACTCCCGGCAGCTCTTTTGAACATATTGATCAGGCAATCTGTCGCGCATTCCCAGAGCTATTGACGCCGCCGCGCGAATTTGTCCAGGAGTGCCTGATCTCTTACGGCGAGCAAACAGCGCCAGATTCGAATCAATGGCGTCTGCGTCTCGAGGACTCGCCAGCCGCCCGTCGAGCCGATCTGGCACAAATCAAAACATTGCTGATTGCGATTGGAGAGCGGTTGGGGTTCGAGATTCAAGCTAAGAAAACCGACGACGCGCCGGGGTGGGTGTATTGGCTGGCGGCCAGGCAGGTTCCGAATTATCACTTCTATGTAACCGCTTCCGCAATGCTGGCTCAAGCAATCCTGAGCCGCGCCGAGACGAAAGCAGATTCCGATGCGCCGACGCGGCTGGCAGTGGTGTTGCCCGGCGGACGGGCTAACCTGGTGCAGTACAAACTGCGGCGCGACCCGCGCCTTTCGATGGCTTTACAAAGCGGCTGGCGGCTGATCAAATTTCGCCATGTGCGCCGCCTGGCGGAAGACCCGCTGCTCAACCGTGAAAATCTGGAAGCCATGCTCGGCCTGGATCCACTGGAAAACCGCGATCCGCAAATGACCCTATTGTGAGCCTTTGGGGCTCCGTCTCCCTGCTCGCCGTAGACTCAAGACCACGGCTCGGATTGGCGAAGTCCGCTGAAGCGGACATAAGTCCTAAAAGGATTACGGCGCTTGGGTGGCTTTTGGGAAGCGATCCGCCGCCGGTGAGGGGGTCTCGCTTGGCGTCTGGGTTGGCGTCTGGGTCGGCGTAGAGGTTTCGGTGGGTATCGGTGTGGGCGACGGCGTCAGGGTGGGTGTTGGCGTCGGGGTGGGAACCAGCATCAGCAAACGGGCGCGCTTCTCTGCATAAGCGCCTTCCAACCCTTGAAGATACAGACGCAGCGTGACCACTTCGCCGGGCGGGAAGTTGCTCACATCCCAACTCGCAATGATGTCCGGCTGCTTGACGCGGTTGCGCCCTTGCGCCAGCGTTTCCCATACCACCGGTTTCTCACCCAACCCATACTCCAATCGCCAGAAATCGAAATCTTGCGCCACATCAATCAGCGCATAAATATTGACTATGCTGTCGCGAATGGTTTCATTATCCTGCGGATAAGCCAGGATCAGGGTCGGTCGAGGATCATCGGAACGACATTCGCGGTTGGGGGCAAAGATCACCGGGCGGGGGAAACCCATTGCTTCCGCCCAGGCCTGTCCTTGCGGATCGCGCCGCACCCACCGCCTGGCCCAGGTATCGGTGACATTCAGCACAAATTTCTCTTCGGCGAATTCCGAACAAGCCGGGGAGGCCAGCAGCCCCGTCCAGGTGTCAATACGCACCTGCCGCCACAGATCCTGATCTGCCGGTAAAGGAGGCTGATCAATTGCGAATAGCTCGGTGCGTTGCCTGGGGCACCATTGCGAAGGCGTTGCGCCTGAGACTTCGCAGATCACCATTTCAACGATCCCTGCCGGGCGTGAGAATGGGGGTGGATTGCCGTTGCTCAAGAGCGGCGCAGCCGCTGACATCACTCGGTTCCAAATCGGCGCCGCGCCGCTCAAACCAGTCGTATTTTGCATAGGAGTGTAATCGGCGTTGCCTATCCAAACACCTACCGCCAGATCGGGGGTATACCCCACCGTCCAGTTATCGCGAAAATCATTGGTGGTGCCGGTCTTGGCGGCCGCTGGAAACGGCAGGTTCAGGGGAGAGTTCGCGCCAAACGCTGGCGTGCGCGCTCGATTATCCGAAAGGATGGAGGTAATCAGATAGGCATGCTCCGGGCGAACAACTTGCTGGCCGATTTCCGGCTGATATTCGAAGACCACCTTTCCCGAATGATCCACGATCTTCAGTATGGCGGTTGGCGCCATGCGCAAGCCATTATTGGCAATCGTCGAAAAAGCCGATGTCAGCTCTAACAGCGTCACCTCGCCTCCGCCCAGGGTCAACGACAAACCATAATCCGGCTGATTCAGGGTCGTGATGCCCATGCGCCGGGCAAAAGCGATCAAACCATCTTCGCCGGGCTGGTTGGGGTCATCGTAGATGCCCACAAACTGTAAAGTTTTAACCGCTGGAATGTTATAAGAATTCGCCAGCGCGGCGCGCACCGTGACCGGGCCATGATATTGACCATCATAATTGACCGGCTTATACGGCGGGCGAGCATCATCTGCCCGCCCGGAAGGAGGAAATTCCGACGGGACATCCCAGATTAACGTGGCTGGCGTCCAGCCTTTCTCAAAAGCCGCCAGATAGGTCAGCGGTTTGATCGCCGAGCCCGGCTGCCGCGGGCTGATGGTCATGTTCACCTGACCAGAGATCGCTTCGTTATAGAAATCCGCCGACCCCACCATAGCCAGGATTTCGCCGGTGGAGGGTCGAATAGCGATCAAGGCGCCATTGCGAGCATTCTGGGCGCTCATCGAGCGCACCTGCTCCGTCACCGCGGCTTGCGCCAGGTCCTGCAGTTCAGGATCCAGCGTGGTATAGACGGTGTAACCCAGGCGATAGATAGTCTGTGGATCGTATTGCGCCTCCAGCAGCGAACGCACGTATGTCACCCAATGCGGATAACGAATTTGCACCACTGGCGCGGGAAACGAAAACTCTTTGATCTCGTTAGCCGCCTGGGTGGCAGAGACGGCGTCCACACAGATCTTCTGCGGCGCATTGCTTACATAGATACAATTCTGCTCCAGACTCAGCTCGAACATCAGCGCCAAAACATCTCGTTGGCGATTCAAGGCGGCTTCTGGGTTGGTGTACACATCATACACCGCCGGCGCTTGCGGCAGCCCTGCCAGGAAAGCCGCCTGCCCTAAGGTCAGTTGATCAGCGGTGGTTTTGAAATAGGTCTCAGCCGCGGCTTCGACGCCATACGCCAGGTTGCCATAATAGATCTCATTGAGATAAATTTCCAGGATCTCGTCCTTAGAATAACGCCGCGTAATTTCGGAGGCCAGGATGGCCTCGCGCATTTTGCGGGCATAGGTTTGCTCGCTGCGTTCTTCCGGCGTGAAGAGGAGATTTCGCGCCAGTTGCTGGGTGATGGTGGAAGCCCCGGAGACGGTTTCGCCGCTTTGCCAGTTTTGGATAAACGCCCTCAGGATCGCAAACACATCAAACCCTGGATGGCTATAAAAACCTTTATCTTCGGTGGCGATCGTGGCTGCAATCAGGTATGGAGAGATGCGCGAGAGCGGAACATACGTCCGCCGTCCGGCGCTGGGGTCCATCAATTCATACAACACATTTCCTTTGCGGTCTAAAATTCGCGTTGTCTCAAACTGAGAGGCGCGTTGGCTGAGATTGCTAATGTCCGGCAGCGTGCGCGCCACGCGATAATACTGAAGGAATAGAATGGAAACGCCGCACAACGCAACCAGCGCCAGACCAAACAAGGCGATAAATATACTGCGAAGCAAACATCCAAGCCCGGCGCGCGAGCGATTGGGCGGCCGCCCGGCATAGACCACCCGTGGAGCGGGCGTCCGCCTGGCGCCTCCCCCACTGCTTCCGCGTCTGCCAGAGGGCGGCGAGGGACGCTGCGGCGGCGCTCCAGAGGTTGATGGTGATGGACGAACCATCGGTTTGCGCGCCGGCTGCGGCGAATGAATGGGTTTTGAGGCAGATATTGAATTTGGCTGTGCGTAAGCCGCCGGGGAAACGTGAGTGGCTTCACGATCTTCCTGGTCAACCGGATTGGGCCGCGCGGCGGGGGCGGAACTGCCAGGCGCAGCCGCGTTCGTCAGGGGCATGGAGCGAAGCCCTGGCCGGGAGGAAACAGAGGGAGGACGACCGAAATGCGGGCGCGGTGAGGTGTCTGGCGTCGAAGGCCGCGGCGGAGCAGAAGGCTGTGGCGGCGTTCCGCCAAATGGTTCAGGAGGTTTTACTGGTTGCCCTGGAGTCAGAGGAGCGGTATCCTCTTCAGACGGGGGAGGTTCCTCCGGCAATGGTTGAGGGAACGCCGCTCCATTTTGCACGAGAGACGCGTCCCGATTCAGCATAGACGAAGAAGCGTCTGGAGTATCCAACGTTTTTTCCCGCTCTTCTGGACGAGGAGAAGGAACTGAGGATAAAGGCGCGCCAGACGCATCGGTATCAGGCATATTACTTCGGTTTTGCAGAGATCAGCACAATCCACACGCCGCGCATCACTGTATCGTCGTGCTGGTTTTTCACATCCACATCAATCGTAACGCTTCCGCCGCCGATGCGCCGCAGCTCTTTTGTTTCGATCACATTCAATATGGCATGAACTGTGTCGCCGATGAACACGGGTTTGATGAATTTCCACGAATTAATCTCGCGAAAAGCCATCACCGTGCCTTCCATCACCCCCGTCTGCACCGCCAGGCCGGAAACGATAGAAGTCACCAGCAATCCATGCGCCACCCGTTGACCAAAGGGGGTTTGGGAGCTATAGACTGCATCCATGTGCATTTGGTTGAAATCGCCAGAAAGCCCGGCAAATGCGACAATATCAGCCTCGGTCACTGTACGCCCAGCGGTCAGAATTTTCTGGCCGCTTTCAAACTCTTCGAAATACATTCCACGTGGGCTGGCAGGTAGTGGGCTCATTCAAACCTCCTTGAAGAAGGAAATGGGTTCGTCAATCTCCGAATTCTAGCACAAAACAGACGCCCACGCCCCTCACTTGCAAAGTGGTTGCTTTTTTCGTAACAATCGGTCGCATCGTCCACAACGTATCAGGGTAAAATTCAAACATGCGTGAATGGCAATTACGTTCCGGCGATCCGCTTTGTCTCACTCTGGCTACCGATGTGCGCCTCGAAAAAAGCGACTACGTGGATGATCAGATCTGGGAGCTTTCCCTGAGCGGTGGAGAACCTGTTGCGCTATCATTGCAAACCACTTTTGGGCTGCGCGCTCGCTCCATGCGGCTTTTTCCACAGTTCACCATCGGCGATCAGACCCTCATCGAACCGGCCACGTTCTCCCAACCACCTACCGTTGCAAAGATATTGCCAAACTTCATTCAGCTTTCTTTTTCGCCTGTTGCCAATATAGACGTGGAAGCAGAAATT
This sequence comes from Anaerolineales bacterium, assembly GCA_020060465.1. Lineage (GTDB taxonomy): Bacteria > Chloroflexota > Anaerolineae > Anaerolineales > UBA4823 > RBG-16-57-11. The sequence continues at coordinate 13,040 of JAGVAD010000032.1, read as the reverse complement.
TGGGTTCCGCAACCGCACGTGATTGCCGGCCAATACAAAATTACCAATAACAGCAAGACAAACCGCCCCATCAGGTTGGATCTCATCGCCCAACTGGCGCCCGCCGAGGGGCATCGCATGGCGCCGCTCGAATTACAAGCGGCGACCGTGTTGAGCGGTTTAACCGGCGGGTTGGCCCCTTTATTTTTTATGACCGGCGGCGCAAAAGCCGGGGCGGGGTCTTACCCCTCGCTGGCACTCAAAATGGATCTGGCTCCCAACGAACAGCGTCAAACAACCTGGGCGTTGGCTGCAACGATGAATCGTGAAGCCTCGTTTGAGTTGGCGCGCCGGGTCGCAGGCCAGAAATGGGACGCCGAGCTGACGCGCATCGAATTGCTCAACAGCGGGCAGGTTGAAATCTACACCGGCGACCCAGATTGGGATGCAGCCTTGATGTTGGCGCAGAAACAGGCTATCCAACTGATGATGTCTGACACAGAACACCTGCCACACCCCTCATTTGTCATTTCCCGTCAGCCAGATCAGGGCTACTCGCGGCGCGGCGATGGCGGCGATTACAACCACTTATGGAACGGGCAATCGCCCCTGGAGGCATACTACCTGGCAGATATATTGCTGCCCATCGCGCCCGACCTGGCAGAGGGGCTGGCGCGCAATTTTCTGGCGGTTCAAGCTGAGGATGGTTTTATAGATTGGAAGCCTGGCCTGGTCGGCCAGCGCAGCAAACTCATCGCCACGCCTTTGTTGGTCAGCCTGGTCTGGCGCATTTATGAATTTAATGAGAATATCGCTTTTTTAGAGGAGAGTTTTGACCCGCTGAGAAAATTCGTCCAGCTCTGGTTTACGCCCGATCACGACCGAGATGGAGACGGTTTTCCAGAATGGGATCATCCCATGCAGGCGGGCATTGAGGACCACCCCCTCTATTCCCCCTGGCGCTCCTGGTCGCTCGGCGTTGACATCTCTATGGCAGAATGCCCGGCTTTGGCTGCCATGTTATATCGAGAATGCATCACCCTGGCGCGGATGGCGCGCATCCTGGAGCGCAATGAAGCTCTCCCCCAGGTAGAAGCTCTTGCAGAACGACTAAAAGCTCTGGTAGAAACGACCTGGGATGAGGCATCCGCCATTTACATGGATCGCGATCGCGATACTCATTTTTGCACCCACAGCGAGGTGTTGGTGGAAGGCAAAGGATCGCGCGCCTATCGCATTGAGAAAGATTTTCAAGAACCGGTGCGTTTGCTCATTAATATATTTACAGACGAAACTGTCCGACGCCGCCCCACAGTGTTTATACATGGCGTCTCCGCTTCCGGTCGTCCGCGTGTGGTGCGCATCCCGGATGAGCATTTTCAGTGGACTCCTGGCTGGGGGCGGCTGACCGGTCAGCAAGTTTTTTCTGCACTAAAAAGAATCGAGGTGCATGGCCTGGAGCCAGAGGATCGCATTCACGTTTCCAGCGTAGGCTACGATCAACAGGATTGCAGCCAGCTTCTACCGCTTTGGGCAGGCATTCCAGATCAGGAACGCGCCCGCAGATTGATGGATGAAACGATCCTCAATCCACAGCGCTTCTGGCGAACGTATGGCTTGCCGACTGTTTGGCGATCTCCCGAGACGCCCGAAGCCGCCATCCTGAACTGCGTGAATTTGCCCTGGAACGTGCTCATCCTCGATGGTCTGCTGCAATATGGATTTCGCGCTCAGGCAGCCGAATTGATGAGCCGCTGGATAAAAGCCATCATCCAAAATCTCAAACGCGAGGGGGCGTTTCACCGTTATTACCAGGCAGATACCGGCGAAGGATGCGGCGAGCGCAACGCGCTAAACGGTTTGACGCCGGTGGGACAGTTTTTAAATGTTTTGGGCGTTCGGTTGATTTCGCCGCGGCGCGTGGCTCTCGCCGGATTCAATCCCTTTCCAAGCCCAATTACGGTAAAATATCGTGGATTATCTATATTGCGCCAAACAGACAAAACCATTGTGGTCTTCCCCGATGGACAGACCGTGACTGTGGACGACCCTGCGCCGCGCATGATTTCCCTTGAATAACCTTTGCGGAGAATTTCCCTCTCAGGAGGCGCCATTCATGACAATCAATCGGTTGATGACCGCAGTTATTCAAATCCAGGATGTGGACGCTACAATCGAGGCGCTTCACAAAGCTGGCTTTCTGGTAACTCATATCGGCAGCAGCGGAGGCTTTCTGGGCAACCGAAACAGCACATTGTTGATCGGCCTGACGGCGGGACAGGAAGAGAAAGCAGTGAAAATCATGAACGAAACCTGTCGCCGACGGGTAGAGTATGTCGCCACGCCGTTGGAGGGGGCGCCGTTTCACCTGCCGCTCACCACGCCAGTCACTGTGGGCGGCGCGACAATCTTCACCCTGGAAGTTGAACACTATGAGGTGGTGGAATGAAACTGATCCTGACGATTATCAGCGACAACGACAATGAGCCTGTTTCTCACGCCTTGATTACAGAAGGTTTCCGGGTGACCCGCGTGGCTTCTACAGGCGGCTTTTTTCGCAAAGGCTCAACAACGCTGCTCATCGGGGTGGCGGATGAAAAGGTTGACCAGGCCATCGAGATCATCCGCAAAACGGTATCGCCCGCCCAGGAGCCCGAATCCAAACGAGCGACCCTGTTTGTCCTCAACGTGGTGAACTTCACCCAGATTTGAATCGCCTTACCAGAAGGGCGGCCGCGCAAAGACCTATTCGTGAAACTCTTCCACCTGATAAGTTTGCACCCTCAGCTTTTTGGTGCGCCATAAATCCGGCGCTGCGCCCATTTTCTCGCATAAATGGTCGAGGAAAACTGCTGCATCGGGCAATTTCTCCCACACCTGAGGCAAAAAAGTAGCCCGCCGCCAGCCATCCATCAAGGTCACTCCATCTACACCAGGTCGCAAAGCGCGCAACAAATCCTGCGGCGTCTCATATTCCAGTTCTTGCGGCAAAGTCAGAACCGATATTTCTATTTGAATATCATTCAGTTCATGCGGCTGAACGGGGGGAAAGCGATAGTCTTGCAGCGCAGCGGCAATGGCATGATCGCGCACGTCCAAAGCTAAGGGCTGTTGTGGCTCCAATGCGCCAATGCAGCCGCGCAACTGCCCGCGACGCGTCAGCGTGACGAACGCAGCGCCTGGTTGCCGCAATCTCGGCGATAGCTCATCCAACGCCAGCGCGGGCAGACGCTCGCCGCGCACGGCGCTCTCCATCGCCTGGCGAGCAATTTTCAACAAAACGGCGCGCTCTTGAGGAGATAAAGGCTCGTTCATTTCTTACCACCTCGTCGCGTGGATAATAACCTTACGCGAAAACCCCATCCGAAATGCCTTATTGCAGACGTTGATAAGAACGATTGTAATAAATCAGCGGTTTCCCATTCGGTTCAGCGCGCGAGGCAATCACCTCGCCCAGGAACAACGTGTGATCGCCAACCTCATAAGCAGCTTCTACGCGGCAATCAAAAAACGCCAATCCTCCAGCCAAAAAGGGAGCGCCGGTAATCAGTGTAAATATCTCCAGCCCAACAAACCGATCCTCGTCTTCGCTCATGCGTCCGGCAAAGCGATCGGAGACCATCTCCTGTTGATCGTTTAGTATCGTAACGCCAAATACGCCGGACTTTTCGACCAAAGCATGGGTGCGCGCCTGGCGCGACAAAGAAACCAACACCAGGGGCGGGTCCAGAGAGATCGAGGTGAATGAACTCACGGTCATCCCGTGCTTCCAACCTTCATCCAGCGAGGTCACAATGGTCACCCCGGTCGCCCATTGGCGCATCCCTTCACGCATGACATCCGCAGCAACGCGACGATACTCCGACTTCAACGTAACTCCCAGATGAACAAGATGATCTCATCATACTTTTGCACCGTGGCGGCGTCAAGGGGCATCCTGGAATTCAGCGCCCGCTCCATCTGTCAAATTTCTATTCATCCGCCCCTTGACACCAGGCAAAACCATGATAAACTCACCCAGGTTTAATCCTGTTTTCAGCAAAGGAGGCGCGCAGTTATATGTCCAATAAAATCTCGGCGCTTGATCGAGTTCAAGATATATCGGCGCGCCCGCGACCAGCAGGATAAAAGCAGCTTTCTTTCTGTAAATCTGCACAGCCACGGGCGCGTTGGAGCCCCGTGGCTTTTTTGTTCGTTTGCCGTGAAGGCAGCCCTGCGTCGCGCCTTAGACCGAGAGCGCAATTCAGCTCAGCTTTAGAGCAAGACAGCAGACAATCGCCTTGTGTGTAAACGTCAGCCACGGGAAATAGATCCTGTGGCTTTTTTGTTGATCCTTGACCACCATCCAATTTTAGAAAGAGAGGAACTCTTGATGCAAACCAATGGCACACCCCAGAAAATATTCAGCGGTCAAGACATGATGGCATCTCACAGATTGTTGCTATCGTCAAGGACGCTTTACGCCTCGTTTTTCACCCCGCGCTCATGGCTGATGAGCCAGGGTCATCGGTTCAGGATTTTCAATGGTTTTAGAGGAACAATAAACCATGACCACTTCACACAACCCCTCCGACTCCCTCAGCAATGGCACCACCGAATATCAAGAGGGCGTCGTTTACAAGAAGAATATCGGAAACTATATCGTTTGCGTTGAAGGCCATTTCATCGCCTGCGAAATCTCTTCGCGGCTGCGAAAGCAGTTGATTTATCCTACCGCCAGCCCGCACTCTTTGAGACCGGTTGTGCGTCAGGTAAAGGCCATCGAACACACCGATCCCATAGCCATTGGCGACCATGTGCGTATTCTACGTTCATCGGATGGAAGTGGCCTGATCGTCCAGGTGTTGCCGCGGCGCAACCAGCTCTCGCGACCGACTGCTACGCCCATGCCAGGCGCCCACGCCTTCGAACAGGTCATTGCAGCCAACATTGACCAGATGGTGGCGATCTTTGCCGCCGCGCAGCCTGCCCCGAAGTGGGGCTTGCTGGATCGCTATCTGGTTTCAGCCGAGTCTGTAAACATCCCCGCGCTCATCTGCCTCACCAAACTGGATCTGATTCAAGATTCCTCCTCAGAAGACCATGCAGAATTAATGCATGTGATCGAAGAATACCGGCAAATCGGTTATCCGCTGGTGTTGACCAGTTCGTTCACCGGACAGGGTCTGAATGAGTTAAAGTCTGCGCTCAAAGGTCGTATCTCGCTCTTCATCGGCAAATCGGGTGTTGGCAAGACATCTCTGCTCAACGCCGTGCAGCCCGGTCTGGGTTTGCGCGTCGGCGAGGTCAGCCGGGTGACAGGAAAAGGCCGTCACACCACTTCCCACCTGGAAATGTTTTCACTTGACATGGGCGGCGCTCTCATAGACACGCCAGGCATGCGCGAGTTTGGCCTGTGGGGAATTGAGAACGATGACCTTGCGCTGCTCTTTCCAGAGATGCGCCCTTATGTTGGGCGCTGTAAATTCGGCCTGGATTGCCAACATGATGAAGAGCCGGGTTGCGCTATACGCAAAGCGGTGCTGGCCGGTCACATACCACCGCGCCGCTATCAGAGCTATCTGACCCTGAAGATCAACGCCTAGGAGAGCAATTCCATGTACTGCGTTGACAAAGCCCTCGAATTTCAAACCGCCAGGCGGCGTTGCGTTGCCCGCGGTAAAGAACGCTCAACAAGCTTCGTTTGTTCTTACTGCCGTAATCTGGTGTTGACCCAGGCTTGGGTCTCTGGCGTTCAGAATCGCAACCACTGCCCCTATTGCCTGCATTCCAGACACCTGGATTTAGAACAACCAGGCGACCGCCTCTCGGCGTGCAAGGGGATTATGCGACCGATAGGTGTAACCCTCAAGAAGACCCACAAGAAATATGGCGCCCGGAACGCTGGTGAACTGATGCTGATCCATCAATGCCAGGAATGCGGCAAATTATCTATCAATCGCATTGCCGCAGATGACGATCCTCAAGCCATTCTGGCGGTCTTTATCGCATCCCTCTCACTTGATCCCGCGCGGCATACCTTGCTTGCCCATAGCGGTATCCAACCCCTCAATGAGCAGGATATGCCTGTATTACGCCGAGGTTTGTTTGGCGCAATAGAGATGGCGTTTACTCGAGACTGAGCACAGCTCTCGTCGAAAGGGAGCAGGCGCTGTTCACAGGTGGTTCACCCGTGAACAGCGCTGTTTTGTTGCGCCGTCGTGGCTGGGCGACAATTGAAACCGCCAACGTTATATCCTGTGATAGAATTTCGCTACTTCTTCCAACCAATTTCTAATAACGGCTGCTTTCAATGACCATTGAAATCCTTCTCCTGCTGATCGTAATAGCAGTGTCGTTGGTGTTGTTTTCAATCGAACGCCTGCCAGCGGATGTGATTGCGTTGGGGGTGTTGGTGTTCATCATCATCACCGGCATCTTGCCACCCGAAAAAGCCTTCGCCGGATTTGGCAGCGATGCAGTATTGATGATATTAGGGTTGTTGATCCTGACCGCTGCGCTCAATCGCACCGGTTTGGTCGAAGTGATTGGACGCAAGTTGATCCAACGCACCGGTCACGATGGCACGCGCATCTTAACGATTATTATGGTTGTGCCGGCCCTGGTGAGCGCCGTGATAAGCAATACGGCTGCGACTGCGTTTTTCATCCCAGTTGTGATTGGCATCGCCCGTAAGGCACGGATTAGTTCATCTAAATTGCTCATGCCCTTGGCTTTCGCGACTATCTTGAGCAGTTCGGTCACCCTGATCGCCACTTCGACCAATATTGTGGTCAGTGGGATCATGACGCAGCATAACATGAGGCCGATCGGCATGTTCGAATTGACGCCGGTAGGCGTACCGATCCTTATCTTAGGCATTCTTTATATGTTCTTCATCGGTCGGCGTTTGCTTCCTGAACACAAAAACGAAGAGGAAATCAAGGATCAAACCCAAAAAATCCTGCCATATCTTTCTGAAGTAGTCATTCTTTCGGACTCGCCTTTGGTGAACAAAACGCTAGGCGAATCGGGTCTGGGCAGCAACCTGGATCTAACCGTCCTGCGCGTCCAGCGGGGCAGCAACCGCTTTCTCGCGCCGCAGGCTGGTTTGCGCCTGCAAGCCGGAGACATCTTGCTGGTGGAAGGTCAACGCGACGACATCCTGAAAATTAAAGATATCGCCGGCGTCAACCTGAAAGCCGAGATCGAATTCTCCGATGAAGAGCTACAAACCGAAGATATCCGCATCGTTGAAGCCATTGTGTTGTTGCGTTCCCGATTGACCGGCCGAACGTTGCGAGGCGCCCATTTGCGCGACCAATATGGCATTCAAGTGCTGGCGATCAACCGTCACGGCGAAACCATTCATCGCAAACTCAGTCAAGTCAGGCTTCAAATGGGCGATATCCTGCTCATTCAGGGGCGCATGTCGAACATCGCCGCTCTGGAGGCAGACGAAAACATCCATATTCTGAGCCATGTGGAAGAGCAAAAACCGGACACGCGACGGGCGCCAATTGCCGTCGCTGCATTTGCTGTTCCCCTGCTGCTCTCAAGTCTTGAGCTGACGCCGCTTTCGGTAGCGGTGCTGATCGGCGTGTTAATCGTCTTTGTCACCCAATGCATCACCCCAGAAGAGGCCTATCGCAAGGTGGAATGGAAAGCGTTGATCTTAATTGGGAGTATGTTGGGGGTAGGATCCGCCCTGGAATACACGGGCGCGGCTGAATATATCGCCTCCCACATCGTCGCCTGGATCGGATCGGCAAATCCAATCTGGTTGCTGGCGGCCTTCTTCCTCCTGACAATGTTGCTGACTCAACCCATGTCCAACCAGGCGGCTGCGGCAGTGGTTGTTCCCATCGCTTTGGAAACCGCGATGAAACTGGGGGTAAATCCGCGCACCTTCGCGGTGATGATCGCAGTCGGCGCCAGTTGTTCATTTCTTACTCCCCTCGAGCCGGCGTGTCTGATGGTGTACGGGCCAGGGCGCTATCGTTTCAGCGATTTCCTGAAAGTTGGCTCGATCCTATCTCTGATCATCTTTATCATAGCAATGATCTTAGTGCCAATGATCTGGCCGTTGTAAGCTATGTCAGGTGAGAGACAATCACGAAGGTGAGGTCGTCCTCTTGCTCCCAATTCGGACCGGCAAAGGCGCTCAGTTGTGCTAATAGATGGGCTATCGGCGGATGATCTTCGGGCAAGGCGGCAAGCTGCTCAACCATGCGCTGTTCGCCAAACATTTCCTTGTCGCTGTTGTGCGCCTCAACCAGCCCATCACTGTAAAAGATCATTCGCTCTCCAGGCGCCAGCCCGGTTTCCCGTTCATCATACTGACGGTTAGGCAACCACCCTAATGGCATACCTGCGGCAAAGACCTTTGCCGGGCCGTTTTTCTGCAAATGGAAAGGCGGATTATGCCCGGCATTGGCAAAGCGCATCCTCCCCGAATCTAGATCCAGCGCAGCGTAGAAACAAGTGACGAACATTGCCCCCGAAATTTCCTGACACAGAATCTCATTGGCGGCGGCTAACACGCTCGCCGGAGAAGCCAATTGCGCTGTCAAAGTGCGCAAGATACTGTGCGTCTGCGCCATCACCAGGGCTGCCGGCGTCCCCTTGCCAGAGACATCTGCGATCCAGAGTTTCAAACATCGTTCCGGTAGCAGGACAAAATCATAGAAATCACCGCCGACCCGCCGCGCCGGTTGCCAATATGCATCCAAACTCCAGTCATCCAATTCAGGCATCGCCTTAGGAAGCAGATCTTCCTGAATACGACGCGCCAGCATCAACTCATGTTCTAATTTCTCCTGCTCGATCAATCTCGCCTGGGCCGCTTGAAGTTCCTGATAAGCCTGAGTCAACTGACGATTCTTTTCACGCAGGCTTTCAACATTGATTGCCTCATTGTGCCAGATACGTTGACTCATCTCTTGCAACACGCGAATGGCTACCTCGGGCTGACGCTGCAATAAGGTCAAAAAATCGTTTCTCGATAGCGTCAGACATACCGCGTCCGTACGCGCTCGCGCGCTTTTCATGCGCAACTGTGAGGGTAAGAACAAGCCCATTTCACCCAAGATGTCGCCGGGGCGGACGATGGCGATGCTGCTTTCTTCTGGTTTACCCAGTGACTTGATGATCTCCACTTCGCCTTCGAGAATAATCGAAAAGTGTTCTGAATGATCGCCTTCGTAGAAAAGCATCGTTCCCGCCGGATATTCAATGATTTGGGCGATCTCAATCAGACCGTCAATCTCCTCGATTGGCAGCCCTTCCAATATAGATAGACGGCGGACAGCAGAACGATCCAACATAGATTCATCCCGGCTCGCGAGGCGTCATCTGCCCTACGCGCAAAGTAATTATACTCTTTTAGTCCAATTTTTGACTGGAAGCTGTCTCAGAAATAGTTAACCCTGGCTTTAATCAAAATCGGTATATTTGATAATGATTGTACAGATATTGGCGGCGAATACCACCCGATTCTTGCTCAATTTCTGCCTTGTTTTAGGAAAATTTCCAAAACGTTTCGAAGCATGTTTATCTTGCAACCAACTTTACGATTTTGGGTAAATAATGTACACTTCTTGATATGCAGATTGACCTCGAGCTTTACCGCCAGCCCGTGCGCGTTTCTATTCAGCCAGCCTTGCGTTTATCGGTCATTGACATCGCTCCCGATCACGCCCAGCGCACGATGGTTTTTCTGCATGGTTTTGGCGGTCGGGCAACGCAATGGCAATACCAACTATGGAAATTTTCAGACGAAAACCGGGTGATTGCGCCAGACCTGCGCGGGCATGGCCGCTCCGATAAACCCGCTGTCGGGTACAACATGCCCCAACTTCAAGAAGATTTAGGGGCAGTTCTGGATCGTTTGGGGGCGACCGCTCCGATCGTGCTTATAGGGCATTCCTTTGGTGGAGCCATCGCGGCGGAATACGCCAGCTCTAACTCCAAGCGCGTCAGCCATCTGATCCTGATCGCCACAGCCGGCGAGTACCAACTCAACGCTATGTACCGTCTGCTGCTCCGCCTGCCCCAATCGTCTCTGAAAGCGCTGACGCCTTTCACTCGGCGATGGTTAGGTGCTCCGCCGCATGTTTTAAAAGCGCTGTACGAGGACAATCTGTGCTGTTGGAACGGATGGAATCTTTTTCGCAGCCTGTCTGTTCCCACCCTGGTCATCCGTGGCCACATGGATGCGGTCTTTGAAAGACCTTATTATGAAGAAGTGGCTCGCGCCATCCCTGGCGCTGAAGAAGTGGATGTGGGAGCGTCCGGTCACATGGTCATGCTGGAGCGCCGCGAGGCGGTGGATCGCGCCATCCAACGCTTTATTGATCGCAGTCAACCCGTCTTACCCCACCTTCCCACAACCTCGCCGGATCGTCTACGCGCTCAACTCATTGAAGAACGCCCCTGGCTGCGTTATTACGAAGAAAAAGTACCCTACACAATCGCTGTGCCGCGTACGCCAGTACACAGCTTGCTGGATTCGGCGGCGCGCCGCTTTCGCCGAAAAACCGCTCTGATATTTGAAGGTCGCCGCATCAGTTACCAGAGGCTGAGCCAGGACGCAGCGCGATTCGCCAATCTTCTACAACGCCTGGGGGTTATGAAAGGCGATCGGGTGATGTTGTTGTTGCCCAATTCGCCTCAAATGGTCATCGCTTTTTACGGAACGCTAAAAGCTGGCGCAACGGCTGTATTTACCCTGCCTACAACCGAATCGCAGGAGCTGGCGCGCCAGGTTCGCAATTCGGGTGCCAGCGCGCTGATTGCACTGACGCATTCCAAAGACCTGATCCATGAAATCAAGAAACAATTGGAGATAGAAGGCGCCTCGCCGCTTCAACACGTCATCTACACGCAGCTTGCGGATTATCTTCCGTTCGTCAAACGGCTGGCGTTGCGCCTTTCATATAAAGATTATGGGCGACATCGTTTGGGTACCCCATTGGATGCCAACACCCATCTCTTATACAAAGCATTACAAGAGCAAAGCGCGGAAATCTCGGAAATCGAAATTGCCCCCAGCGATCTCGCCGTGATCCAATACACCGGCGGTACCACCGCTCAACCAAAGGGTGTGATGCTATCTCACTCCAACCTGGTGGCGAACGCGTTGCAAACTCGCCATTGGATTCCCGAAGCCCTGGAAGGGCAGGAACGATTCTTGTGTGTGTTGCCTTTCGCCCATAGCTATGGGCTGACCGCGGCCTTGAATGTACCGATTGCCCTGGGGGCGACATTGATCTTGAAAGCCCGCTTCGAAGCCGCAGACGCGCTGAGAACGATCCGCAAATATCGTCCGACGATCTTTCCTGGTGTCCCGCAAATGTATGTGGCGATCAAGGATTTTCCCGGTGTACGCAAATATGGCGTTTCCTCGATCAAAGCCTGCATCAGCGGGTCGGCGCCGCTGCCTGTTGAAGTGCAAGAAGCGTTCGAAAAACTTACCCGCGGCAGATTGGTAGAAGGATATGGACTGACGGAGGCGTCGCCTGTGACGCACGCCAACCCGCTGCGGGGTTTGCGCAAAGTGGGCAGCATCGGCATCCCCTTACCTTCGACGCAAGCGCGGGTGGTTGATCTAAACAAGAGCGATATGCCTGTACCCATCGGCCAAATTGGCGAGCTGGCGGTGCGCGGCCCGCAAGTGATGTTGGGTTATTGGGGCGACGAAGTGGCAACGCGCCGCGTCCTTTCCGTAGATGGCTGGCTGCTCACCGGCGACGTGGCTCAAATGGATCATGACGGCTACTTTCGTATCATTGCCCGCAAAGCTGACCTGTGGTATCCTAGCAAGCCGGGCAACCCGGCATTTCCGCGGGATGTCGAAGAAGTTTTGTTCGAGGTTCCTCAGGTAAAAGAAGCGGCTGTCGTGGCAATCGCCGGTCAACCGATCGCTTTTGTAATCGCCGGCAAAGATCGCCCCACAGCCGAATCGCTGATTGCCTATTGCAAGCGGCGATTGCCGCCTGAATTGACGCCGCGCCTGGTCATCTTTGTGGATGATTTTCCACGCACCTTCATTGGGAAGGTGTTACGGCGTGAACTGGCACGATTATTTCAAGAACATGAAAGTGAGAATTTGTAATTGCTAAACTACATCGAAACAGGTCACGGCATCCCCGTGATTTTGATCCACGGCATGGCGGCCTCCCTTTACGATTGGCAGACGTTGACGCCCGCGCTGGCGCAAGCCGGTTATCGGGCGTTAGCAGTAGATTTGCTGGGTCACGGCGCAAGCCCCAAGCCCAATAAGCCGCATCTGTATTCCATCCGTTCCGTTTACGCGGTATTAGAAGATTGGATGCGTAGCCTGGATCTGGAGACGCCCCTTCACCTGGTCGGCCACTCTTTGGGTGGCTATTTGAGTCTCTGGTATGCACTACGGCACCCTCAATCCGTAGGCTCTCTGACTCTGATCAACCCGCTTTACACGTTAAAGCAAATTTCGCCTGTTTTACGGCTGTTTCACCAGAGGCCGGGGGTAGGCATCCAGGTTCTTCGCCTGGCGCCGTTGAACATGATCGAATGGGCGCTGGCATGGAACGCTGCCAAAGTGGAGAATATGACGCCTCAAGCCCGTCGGCAGATAGCCATAGATTACAAGCGCGCCTCGCCGCACATCCTGAACATCACCCGCCATCTCCCCGACCTGACGCCCCAATTGAAGCGCATCCAGGCCCCAACCTTGCTGATCTGGGGCGAGCGAGACCTGACCCTTGCGCCAAAATATTATTCTATCCTTGCCGACTTACTACCTCATTGCAGCCATTGCAGCATCCCGGGAAGCGGGCACCAGCCACATATCGGCAAAGCAGAACAAGTCAACCGCGAAATCTTGCGGTTTATCGGCTCTCATTCAGCCGCAGCTTCAAGTTTGTCAGACATGCGCGCTCCAGAAAACCAACCAGGCGTGATCGAATATGAGCGTCAGGTAGTTCGTTAAGATACCCCCATAAAAAGCGCCCCAGGCAGGATTCGAACCCACAACCGTCTGATCCGAAGTCAGGCGCTCTGTCCATTGAGCGCCCCTGCCTTTCAGCACCCCATATCTT
>JAGVAD010000058.1 GCA_020060465.1 Anaerolineales bacterium | reverse complement strand
TCTTCTCCTGGCTTGTTTTGGTGTGGAAACCTAACTTTGCCACGGTTTGGGCTTGTCGGCAAGCCTCTTTTTTGTTAATTTTGTCAATCAATCAGCATCGGCGCAATCGCGCGTGGAAGGAGAGAATCTGATGACACGAAAATTTACGCCTGGCGTGATCTTGATTTATATCCTGATGATCAGCCTGGCTCTAGCTGGCTGCACTCCCGGCAAGCAAACACCTGGCATAACCGGTTCCCCAGTCTCGACGCAGGCGCCAGCTCAAGAAACGCTTGCGGCGACCCCCGGAACCGTCACACAAGAGCCAGCGCAGCCAACCTCGATCCCCTCTGGTGGGCCCAAAATTGCCACCATCGCCTTTGTACAAGACTTTGACATCTTGAATCCCATTTATGCTCAGGCGCTTTCATCCATTTACACCCAACAAATCTGGAATTGTCGCGCCTGGGATTTTGACGATCAGAATAACCCGCAGCCCAGGCTGGTGAAAGAAATCCCCTCCATCCAAAACGGCGGCATTTCATCAGACGGACGCGTGATTACGATGAAATTGCGCGATGACATCCTTTGGTCGGATGGCCAGCCCATCACCGCTCAAGACTTCGTCTTCACCTATCAAATGATCATTGACCCAGATAACGGTGTAAACTCAACCATTCCCTATGACCAGGTCGAAAACGTCTCTGCCCCAGATGAGCGCACGGTGGTCGTGACCTTCAAACAACCATACGCCGCCTGGCTCAGCGCCCTATGGCATAGCCTGCTGCCAGCGCACATCCTGCAGCCGGTCTTTGAGTCGCAGGGAACGTTGCAAAACGCCGAATGGAACCGCGCCCCAACCGTCGGCTGTGGCCCCTTCGTGTTCCAAAGCTGGGAGAGCGGGCAATCGGCGCGTTTCGTCGCCAACGAGCGCTATTGGTTCGGTCGCCCCAAGCTGGATGAAGTGATGATCCGCTTTGTCGCCGACGATACAGCTAAAGTGCAGGCGTTGCAATCCGGGCAGGCGGATCTGTCCGTCTTTTTGATCAATTCGGCGTTATATGTGCAGGATATTCGCAACGCGGGCCTGACGCTCATCCCGGCGAACTCCGGTTATAGCGAAGGCTGGTTTTTCTACCTCGACCCAACCAACAGTCATCCGGCGTTGCGGGATGTGAACGTGCGCCAGGCAATTGCCATGGCGCTAAATCGAGATCGCATCATTCAAGATTTGCTTGGCGGTGGTCAGAAACCGGTAGCCACTTATTGGGATAACACGCCCTATATGGCGCCTGGATTAAAGCCCTGGTCTTACGACCCAGACAAAGCACGCCAGTTATTAGATCAAGCCGGATGGATAGACAGCGACGGAAACGGTACGCGCGAAAAAGATGGCGTGGATCTGGTTCTAACGCACGGCACTACCACCAACGAAATCCGTCAGGCGATTCAACAACTGGCAAAGGCGCAACTGGCTGAAGTGGGCATCACGCTGGAGTTGCTCAATTATGATTCCGGCATCTTTTTCCAGGGGTATAACGAGGGCGGCCCGGCGGCCACCGGACAATTGGATATTTTCCAATACGCCCCGCGCACCAAAAATTACCCTGATCCTGGCACCAATGATTTCCTTTGTTCGCAAATTCCCTCCGCCAATGAGCTGGGCGAGAACTGGTCTTGGGTGTGCGATGAAGCTCTGGATAAGCTGCTTCAATTGCAAGCCACCCAGATTGACTTTCAGGAACGCCAACAGACTTTTCATCAGATCAGCAAGATGATCTTCGATAACGTCTATTTCCTGGGGCTGTGGAGCGACCCCGACCTTTGGGCGGCAACGCCGCGCTTGCACAATGTGCGCCTGTCTGGCGTCACGCCATTCTTCAACATCGCTGAATGGGATATCAGCCCTTAATAATATATAGTGTTGGATGACCAATGGGATCAATATTTGAGCCACAGAGAGCACAGAGAGTAAGAGAATGGAAGGGAATCTTCGCGGTTCTCTGGGAGTTGCCGTGACACATCCCATGTCTGGCAGTAAAAACGGCGGGTTTTCGAAAAAACGCCCCCATATCTGGCGGGTGTAACGGCAATTCCCAATGAGCCATCTTCGCGTATGCTGCGTCTGAGAGGAAAATAGTCTCTCTGTGACCTCTGTGAACTCGGTTTTGAGCCACAGAGAGCACAGAGAGCAAGAAAGAATGAAAGGAAGTCCCTGCGTATGCTGCATCTGAGAGGAAAATAGTCTCTCTGTGATCTCTGTGAACTCGGTTTTGAGCCACAGAGAGCACAGAGAGCAAGAAAGTGAAAGGAAGTCCCTGCGTATGCTGCATCTGAAAGGAAAATAGTCTCTTTGTGATCTCTGTGAACTCGGTGGCGATATTTTCATCCTTCGGGTCAAGTAATACTCCTCGCATGACATCGCTCCGTGGAGAGGTGTAACTGTCTGGTGGCTGGCAATTTATTATTGATATTCACCGAAGTTGGTTTATTTCGTCGGCGCAAAACGTCCCGCAGGTTCCCTGAAAACAAGCCCTGTGATCAGAAACTTGCGGGACGATCGTCACCAAATTATCTGAAGGTCAATAATCTTCATAATATGCTTATTTTCGATATAATAATAAAACAACAGTCGCCAGAACGTCATAAATAAAAAATCATCAAGTACAAGAAAGGAGGCGAAATATCCAACATCAACTTAAAACAACGCAGCATACAAAAGAGAATATATTGCTGTTGGCTGAAGATGCTCTCGTCTGAAAGGGCTTGATCATCATCAGCGGAGTGGATGATCTGCATTTGGTTAAAGCCGCAATTGATAATAAACAAGCTTTCTATTCAAAGGAGGAGAAAGCCATGGTTATCCGCCAAAGCACACGCCTTTTTCTGTTCGTGCTTGTCGTTGTCAGCATGATTCTGGCAGGCTGCGCTCAACCCGCCACGCCAGCCGCTACCCAAGCGCCTGCCGCCACTGAAGCGCCAGCCGTTACAGAGGCGCCCTCCGTAACCGAAGCCCCAGCCGCCACTGAGGCCCCCGCTGAACGGAAAGTAGCTACTTTCATTTGGACCCAAGAATTTGACACCCTCAATCCCTATTACACCAACATGTGGTTTTCCAGCGTCACGCAGCAACTCTATAACTGCTGGGCGTGGGATTTTGATGAGGCGAACAAACCCCAACCCAGACTGGTGACAGAATTGCCCAGCGTGGATAACGGCGGTCTCTCAGCAGACGGCAAGGTCATCACCATGAAACTGCGCGATGACATCGTCTGGTCGGATGGTACGCCGATCACCTCTGAAGACTTTGTGTTCACATACCAGATGATTATGGCTGACCGCAACACGGTGGCATCCCGCAACCCTTACGACCTCATGGAAAAGGTGGAAGGGCTGGATGCCCGTACAGTGGTGATCACCTTCAAAGAGCCTTACGCCCCCTGGGTCGCCAACCTGTGGCGCGGTTTGCTGCCGGCGCATGTGCTCAAACCCATTTTTGATCAAGAAGGCACTATTGACACCGCCGAATGGAACAAAGCGCCGACGGTGGGCTGCGGTCCATTTGTCTTCGATCAATGGGAATCGGGCAGCTTTACCCGCTTCGTGGCCAACGAAAAATATTGGCTGGGGCGGCCGAAGCTGGATGAAATTTTCTTCCGCTTCGTGCCAGATGACGCCTCTCAGATTGCGGCGCTAAAAGCTGGCGATGGCGACCTGGGCACATTCTTTGCCTATTCCGACCTGCCTGAGCTGGAAGCCGCGGGGATTAAGATCATCAACTCGTTCTCCGGCTACAATGAGGGCATTTACTTCAACATGCACGCCGAAAAGGGCCACCCGGCGCTCAAGGATGTGAAGGTACGCCAGGCAATCGCCCTTGCTTTTGATCGCCAGAAGCTGGTGGACGACCTGCTGTTAGGGCGAACCAAAGTTGCCGCCACCGATTGGGACAATACCCCTTACAACGATCCCAGCATCAGCCCCTGGCCGTACGATCCCGAAAAGGCGAAAGCCTTGCTGGACGAAGCTGGCTGGGTAGATAGCAACGGGGATGGCGTGCGCGATAAAGACGGCGTAGAGCTGGTGTTGAAATATGGCACCACCACGCGCGAAATCCGCCAGGATACCCAGGCCGTGGCGCAGCAACAACTGGCCGAAGTGGGCATCAAGCTGGATCTGCAAAGCTTTGACCCGGACATCTTCTTCGCCAGCTACGCGGAGAACGGCGCTTCCGCCAATTTCTCGCTGGATTTGATCGAATACTCCGATTCGCCCAACTTCCCTGATCCAGACACCTCCGCCTGGTTGTGCGCCGAAATCCCCTCCGACGAGAACCCAACCGGCGTGAATACTTCAGGGCTGTGCGACGAGGAACTGGATGCGTTGTTCAAATTGCAGGCCACCCAGGTGGACTATAACGAGCGAGTGCAAACGTTCAACAAGATCACCAAGATGATCTTCGAGAATGTGTACTGGCTGGGCTTGTGGCAAGACCCCGACCTGTTCGGCGTCAGCAGCCGCCTGGCAAACGTCAAGATCTCTGGCGTCACCCCCTTCTTCAATATCATGGAATGGGACCTGGCCCAATAGCCTAGTTCAAAAGGGAGGAGCGCAGGCGGATAGAACGTCTGCGCTTCTCCTCAACCAGTTGAGATGACGCGCTATATCCTTCGCCGTTTATTACAAGCTATTCCGCTCCTTTTTGTCATCAGCCTGGTTTTGTTCTTCCTGATGCAAAACATGGGCGATCCCATCGCCACAATGGGCGGGCGTAACGTCACGCGCAGCGCCGACCGGGAAAGGTTGAAACGCCAGTTGGGTTTGGATAAGCCCATTATTGTGCAATACCTCTACTGGCTGGCGGGAAACGATTGGGCAAAGGCAGACCTGGACGGCGACGGCATCGCCGAGACGCCTGGCACCCGCCGCGGGGTTTTGCGCGGCGATTTCGGCCTTTCATTGGTGAACAAAAAGCCCGTCACTCAGGTGATTTGGGAGCGTTTGCCCAATACCTTGCTGCTGATGCTCACTGCGGAAGCAATGATATTAATCTTCGCCCTATTGATCGGCATTTACTCCGCCCTCAAGCAATATTCTACATTCGATAATATCATCACGACGATCACGTTCTTGTTCTATTCAATGCCGGTATTCTTTTTCGCCCTGGTGACCATGTATATCTTCGCCGTCAATTTCAAGAAATGGGGGCTGCCCTATTTACCTACAGTGGGCATGTTTGAACCGACGGCTGGCAAGACCCCTCTGCAAGTCGCCTGGCACATGGTCTTGCCCACTGCAACGCTTTCTTTTGGTTTCATCGCCGGTTACAGCCGCTATATCCGCAGCGCCATGCTGGAAGCCATGGGACAAGACTACGTGCGAACCGCAAAAGCCAAGGGCCTTCCCAAGCCAGAGATTGTGTATATCCACGCCCTGAAGAACGCCGCCTTGCCCATTGTCACCATCATTGCATTGGATTTACCCTTCCTGTTGGGTGGCGCAATCGTCACCGAACGCATTTTTGGCTGGCCGGGTATGGGACGCCTGTTTCTGGATCATGTTTCCCGCGGCGACACGCCAGTGGTCATGGGCATTTTGATGATGATCGCCGTAGCCGTGGTCATCTTCCAGCTCATCGCCGACATCCTGTACGCCTGGTTAGATCCCCGCATTCGCTATACATAGCCTTGCATGGATTTCGTCCCAAAATTGCCAAAGACTCAAGAGCAGCGCATGGAATCTATCGCCCCTCCATCTAAAGGCAGCATCGCCAACCTGTCGCCAGACGTGCTGGAGACCCCGCCTCTCTCGCTGGGTCAACTCACCTGGAGACGTTTTCGCCGTCATAAGATGGCGAATTTCGGCGCCATCATGCTCATTTTGTTGGTGCTTTATGCATTCGGCGGAGCGTTTGTTTTCAGCGAAGCCTACGCCAACAAAACGGAGACCGGCGCCCGCCTGCAAGCGCCTTCGCGCGAACATCCCTTCGGCACGGATACCGTGGGGAGAGATATTCTGGCGCGCACCATCTACGGCGGACAAATTTCGATCCTGATTGGACTGACGGCGATGCTGGTTGAACTGGTGATCGGCGTCACGGTTGGCGCGATATCAGGCTTCTTTGGCGGCTTGATAGACAGTCTGTTGATGCGCATCACCGAGGCTGTGATCGTTATACCGCAGATTTTTTTGCTGCTGGTGATGGCAAAATACTTCGCCGCCTCGATCCCTAATATAACAATCCTGGGGAGGACCTTCAGCGGCAGCGTGGTGGTTATCATTCTGGTGATCGGCGTTACCACCTGGCCTTACCTGGCGCGTATTGTACGTTCGCAATTTCTTTCGATAAAAGAAAACGACTTCATCCTGGCTGCCCGCGCCACCGGAACCTCCACCACCGAAATCATTTTTCGACACATTTTGCCCAATAGCATTGCTCCGATCATTGTTTCTGGCACGCTGAGCGTGGCCTCAGCCATCACCCTGGAAGCCTATATCAGCTTCCTCGGATTAGGCGTGCGCCCGCCAACTGCCACCTGGGGCAATATGCTCGAAGGCGCTTATAACTATATCGAAACCGCCTGGTGGTTGTGGTTCTTCCCTGGCGCGCTGATCGCCTTGATCGTCTTAAGCATCAACTTCGTGGGCGATGGGTTGAGAGACGCTTTGGATCCGCACAGCCGGGCAATCTAAATCATGAGTGAGCGCAGCCAATGAATCGCAGACAAGTGATCCTGGATCTGAAAGATCTACGCACCCGTTTCCACATCGCCGAAGGCACGGTATATGCGGTCAATGGCGTCTCACTCACTTTGCACGAATGCGAGACGATCGCCATTGTGGGCGAGAGCGGCTGCGGCAAGTCCGTCACCATGCTGTCGGTTATGGGTTTGATCCCGGTTCCGCCCGGAGAAATCGTCAGCGGACAGGCATTCTATCGCGGCAGGGACTTGCTGGCTTTGAGCGAGGCGGAAATGGAGCACATCCGCGGCAAAGAGCTGGCCATGGTGTTTCAGGATCCCATGACCGCCCTCAACCCAGTCTTGACCATTGGGCGGCAGATTTCCGAGCCGCTGCGTGTTCATCTGAACATGGATCACGCTACTGCTCAGCAACGCGTCATTGAACTGCTTGAGCAAGTGGGCATTCCAGATCCAAAAAACCGGATGAATGATTACCCGCACCAATTCTCCGGCGGCATGCGCCAGCGCGCCATGCTGGCGATGGCTCTGGCTTGCGCCCCCAGCGTTCTAATCGCCGACGAACCGACCACTGCGTTGGATGTCACCATTCAGGCGCAAATTATCGAATTGGTGACCCGCCTGAGAGACGCATTGTGTATGGCGGTGATCTGGATCACCCACGATCTGGGAGTGGTAGCCGGCCTGGCTGAGCGTGTGATCGTTATGTACGCCGGATTGGTAGTGGAAGAAGCCAGCGTGGACGAATTGTATGACGATCCGCGCCATCCCTATACATTAGCGTTGCTCGCCGCCTTGCCGCGCATTGACCGCCGGCGCGACCGCCGTTTGAAATCCATCCCCGGCGCGCCGCCTAATCTGTTGGTTATGCCGCACGGCTGCCCTTTTGCGCCGCGTTGCGAATTTGTTTTCGACCGTTGTCGCGCAGAAACGCCGCCTCTGCTGCCCGTCGCTATTGAACATCGGGCGCGCTGCTGGTACGATGTCGTCAATGGGAAACCGTTCGAATGAAACCCCGCTGGAGAATGCGCCCATGATCGCTGTTCAAGCTCCATCCACAGAGGATGCAATGCAGACCTCTCAACCATTGGTTAAGGTGCGCGATCTTCGCAAGCATTTCCCCGTGCGGCGCGGATTGATAATTGAACGTCAGATCGGCTCGGTCAAAGCGGTAGATGGCATCACTTTCGATATCGCCAAAGGGGAGACACTGGGGCTGGTGGGCGAAAGCGGTTGCGGCAAAACCACCGCCGGACGCACCATCCTGGGTTTATATCCAGCTACCAGCGGCCAGGCGCTGATTGATGGGATTGATGTACATCACTCCAACCGAGAAGCGATCAAAATGCTCCGGCGTAAAGCTCAAATGATCTTTCAAGACCCTTACGCCTCTCTGAACCCCCGTTGGACAGTCGCCGGGATCATCGGCGAGCCGTTGCGCGTGCACAACATTTTGCCCGACCCACAGGCGCGCGCCGAGCGCGTCAAAGAATTGATGCTACGCGTCGGTCTCAGTCCACAGCTAATCAACCGCTTCCCGCACGAATTTTCCGGCGGTCAACGGCAGCGCATTGGCGTGGCGCGCGCGCTGGCTTCCAACCCATCGTTCATTGTGTGCGACGAGCCCATCTCAGCGCTGGATGTTTCGATACAGGCGCAAGTGGTCAACTTGCTGGAAGACCTGCAAGATGAATTCGGCCTCACCTATTTGTTCATCGCCCACGATCTGAGCATGGTGCGCCACATCTGCGACCGCGTGGCAGTGATGTATCTGGGCGTCATTGTTGAATTGGCCGAACGCGACGAACTCTACGAGCACCCGCTGCACCCGTACACACAAGCGCTGCTCTCCGCTGTTCCCATCCCCGACCCGAAAAAAGACCGTTCTCGCCAGCGCATCATCCTGGCAGGAGATGTGCCCAGCCCACTCAATCCGCCCCCCGGCTGCCGTTTTCACCCTCGTTGCCCGATTGCAATGGATCAATGCTCCCGTATTCAACCCGAATGGCGTGAGGTTGCGCCTGGCCACTGGGTCGCCTGCCACGCCGTTTGATAAAGCTTACGATGCTGGTAGAAAAATCATTGCGGCTGTTGTAGCGCAGCAGCCTGAATTTAACGGCAAGAAATTTTAAGATCAAATGGAGAGGAAAATTGACCGATTGGTATAAGTTGAATGCGCTGGAAGCCGTCCAGAAACTCAACAGTGATCCTGAGAATGGATTAACGACCGCAGAGGCCGCCCGGCGGCTCAAGGAATATGGGCCGAACGAGCTGGTAGAACGCGGAACAATCAGTCCCTGGGCAATATTGCTGGAGCAGTTTACAGGCATCATGGTTGTGATGCTGATGATTTCAGCAGTTGTGTCCGTTATCCTGGGGGAAACCACCGATGCGCTGGTGATCATGATCATCGTCGTTCTCAATGCCTTCCTCGGCTTTACCCAGGAATACCGCGCTGAGCAGGCCATGGCAGCCCTTAAACGCATGGCCGTTCCTCATGTGCGCGTCCGGCGCGATGGACAGTTGCAGGAAATTACCGCTCAAGAGCTGGTTCCGGGGGATATTATCCTGCTGGAAACTGGAAACAGCATCCCTGCTGATGCCCGGCTGCTGGAAGCAGTCAACCTACGTGCCCAAGAAGCAGTGCTGACCGGCGAATCCGAGCCGGTTGAGAAGGACGCGGCGCCCCTGGCTGAGGAAAATCTTCCGCTGGGCGACCGAATCAACACCCTTTATATGGGCACGGTAGTCACCTATGGGCGCGGCGTAGCTTTGGTAACTGAAACAGGCATGAATACCCAATTGGGCAAAATCGCCGACATGCTCCAGTCGGTGGGCGTCGAAAAGACGCCTCTTCAACGCCGGCTTGAACAGCTTGCGCGCGGATTGGCGCTGGCGGCGCTGGTGCTAGTAGCGATCGTCTTTGTCCTGGGATTGCTGCGCGGCGAGGATTGGATCGAGATGTTCCGCGTCTCGGTTGCCATGGCAGTGGCGGCAGTACCCGAAGGGCTGCCAGCCGTGGTCACCATCGCGCTGGCGCTCGGCGCACAGCGCATGCTCAAGCGCAATGCTCTGATCCGCAAACTGCCTGCTGTAGAGACGTTGGGCTCGGTCACCGTCATCTGCTCCGATAAAACTGGCACGCTCACCCAAAATCGTATGACCGTAACCATTGTGGACGTAGCGGAGCATACGTTCAATATAGAAGAGCGTTTGCGTAGCTTTAGCCCGACTGTCAGCCGGGAGGATCCGGTGGAGATGCTCTTTCAAGAGAGCCCGGCGATCGTTTTCACGCTCGCTGGAGGCGCCTTGTGCAACGACGCCGTGCTTGAGGCAGTCGCAGGTGAACCAGGGACATTTTCCAGCGTTGGGGATCCTACCGAAGGCGCTCTGGTGATCGCCAGCGCCAGGGCAGGGCTGTGGAAAACTGAGCTAGATCGGGCTTTTCCGCGGGTGGCTGAGCTGCCATTCGATTCGGAGCGCAAGCGCATGACCACCGTCCACCGCCCCATTCCAGAGCTGGTGCCCGCAGTACTCAACCCTTATCAGGATCACCGCCCAGACTTTTTTGAGCCCGATCATTACCTGGTGGTTACCAAGGGCGCTGTGGACGGTTTGCTGGAGGTATCTGACCGCGTCTGGTGGGAAGGGCAAGCAGAAGTATTGGACGAAACCTGGCGCGAGCGCATCCTGAAGGCGAACAACGAACTGGCTCAGAAGGGTATGCGCGTGTTGGGCGTTGCTTATCGCCAGAGCAACACGCCCGAACCGCTGGAAAGCAATTTGATCCTGATCGGCCTGGTGGGAATGATAGACCCGGCCCGACCCGAGGTACAGGATGCCGTGCGCGAAGCCAAGGCGGCCGGGATTCGCCCGCTGATGATCACGGGCGATCACCCATTGACCGCGGCTTATATCGCCACAGAGCTGGGCATCGCCGAGAGTAAGAAAACGCTCACAGGCCGCGATCTGGATCAGATGACGGTCGAACAAGTGCGCGCGGTGGTAGAAGAAGTGTCAGTTTACGCCCGCGTCTCGCCCGAGCACAAGCTCAAACTGATTCAAGCGCTACAGGATCGCGGCCATATTGTCGCCATGACCGGCGATGGAGTCAACGATGCACCGGCACTTAAGAAGGCAGAAATCGGCATCGCCATGGGGATTACCGGCACAGATGTCTCCAAAGAGGCCGCCGACATGATCCTGTTGGACGATAACTTTGCCACAATCGTCGCCGCCGTGAAAGAAGGCCGACGGATTTATGACAATATCCGCAAATTTATCAAGTACACCCTCACCTCAAATGCCGGAGAAATCTGGGTGATGCTGCTTGCGCCGTTCATCGGCATGCCCTTACCGCTCACCTCGCTGCAAATCCTGTGGATCAACCTGGTGACCGACGGCTTACCTGGTCTGGCCCTGGCTGTCGAGCCGGCTGAGCGCGACGTCATGCGGCATCCCCCCTACCCGCCGCGCGAAAACATTTTCGGGCGCGGCATGGCGCGCGACATTTTATGGATTGGTCTTTTGATGGGGTTGGTTTCACTGGGGGCAGGCTATCTGTATTACCAGATGGATCCGGCCACTTCTCCAGCAGTATGGCAAACAGTTATCTTTACTACTCTCACCCTGGCTCAGATGGGCAATGCTCTCGCCACACGTTCTAACAGGGACACCCTGTTTCAAATCGGCTTGCTCTCTAATAAAGCGATGCTGGGCTCCATATTGTTGACATTTGCCTTGCAAATAGCCGTGATTTACACGCCTTTCCTGAACCGGGCTTTTTCTACTACTCCGCTCAGCCTGCAGGATCTGCTGATCAGCCTGGGTTTTAGCGTCGTCATCATTCTGGCGGTTGAGCTTTTCAAATGGGTGCGACAACGGAGGAGATAAGCAGACAAACCTCCTAATGATATTCACCGAAATTGGTTTATCTCGTCGGAGCAGAACGTCCCGCAGATTCCCCTACTCAGAAACCTGCGGGACGTTCATAATCAAATTATCTGAAGATCAATGGTCGTTCATATTTGACCGATGTATGTTCACCAGGCGTACGCCGGCGCGGTGCACCTGCCGAAAATCCCCACCCTGGGAAACCGTCCGCAGCACTGGCTCGATGGCGGTTACTACTGCGCCGGAGAGAATATCCACCCCATAATCAAATAGCACTGGACTGAGCGGCGTGCTGGGGCCTAAAATAATCACTTTGGCATGCGGGGGACGCAACGCCAATAGCCCTTCCAGCGTATGATTGGCAAAGGTCATGCCGGTGATGGCGATCACGTCTGCTTTGGGCAGGACCTCCGGCGCCGCCGAGGCCGGTAAATCACCCGGCCCCGGATTTTGTTCCAAAACCAGTAGTTCGTTCACCCTCTGGCGTAATCGCTCTGTGAATGGAAAGCGCCCCACCAAAACTACGCGCTTTCCCTGCCCATGCTCTGCAATCGTATCTTCTGCGTTGGCTTCGAACCAAAGCTGTGGGCAGGGCGGCAGCAAGGCGTTGATGGCTGCGATCCCGATGCTTGCCTGGGTCAGGTTGCAGCTTAAAGCCATCTCCGCCAATTGGCGGCTGCCCAAAGTTTCCAGATGCCCGGCTTGCGGCACATCCGCTTCTACGCGATCATGATGATGTCCGCCGGACAGGGTAGATGCCAGACCACAACGCTGAACGCCGCCCACCTCCATCACTACAGCGATCCAGTGCAGGCCAATGCGCACATCCAGCACTTCGCCCTCCGGCAGTGTCTTTAAAATGTCACGAACTATTTGCATAAGCCAACCCAACCTTTTGCATCACGCTGCTATGTGGCTGTTGCCAGGGCAAAATACCACCGTCGTTTATAGCTTACTACAGTTACAAACGCCCGTCAACGTCGCGCCATTCTTGACCTCAAGCTACCTCAAGCAGCCACTGCTTCGGGTTGTTTGACAGGCTCCAGCTCCAGATCAATCTTGATCTCATCGCTGACCAGCCATCCGCTCTCGCCATTTAGCCAATTGTGGGCTTTGCTCGTCCGCCTGAGCGAACATTGGGCTTCTTACCGGGTGTTTGACTGGAACAAGGATGTTCCTTGGACAAACAATGCTACGGAGCAGGTCATTGGACGGATGAAAATGCGCAGCCGCACAGTGCGGGGCTACAAATCCTGGCCAGGTATGTTGGCTGCCCTCCCGTTGAGCGGCTCGGGTTTGAATTGGTAAAGCCAATGACGATTAGAAATTCATATTTCTTCGGCTGATTTTCCAAAATCACCAACCGCTGATGTTACAAACACTTTTGAGGGGGCATGTCGACATGACGGCATGACGGCAAATAGGGTGATATACTTTTGTTATATAAGTAATTTTAACATAAAACTGTATAATCTCCAAACGCCAATAGGATGTTATACGGCGGCAGTCTATAAGGGATTAGGCCGTGGCAGGCTAATCCATAGTTAGCCTGCCTTCGTCATTAGAAAATCCGAAGTGGTACAATACAGCAATGGATAGAAAGCAATTTTTGGCCGTCCTTCAGGCTGAAGTCGCGACGTTCAATTCGGCAGTTTCCACGCCGAACGGCGATTGGATCATTAAGGGTTTCATTGACATAGCCAAGAACATCTATACTATTTCGGTGGACACAAAAGTCATCTCAAAGATTATGGAACTTTTGTTATTCCCCGAACTTGCACGATTTGCTGAAAAGCATGGCTTGAAAATGGTGTTGCTGATTGACTGACAAATCTTATGTAACTTCAAGGCGTTGTTCAAAGATGGTGGCAGTAGGCCTGGCTGCCTGGGCCTTTGAGGCTATAGTCGGATGAG